>QTVU01000038.1 GCA_003460745.1 Firmicutes bacterium AM55-24TS | reverse complement strand
GTTTTATTTTCAGATATTGATTCATTGAACTGTATAAAAGCGATTTATAATTATTTATCAAAGGATTACTAGATTGTTGATAAGGATATAGTAGAGAATATAAAACAATACCAATAAAATATTTGATATGCGGTTGAGTATAATTTAAGAAAATATGATGGACGATTGTGTTCGGTATGTGAACTTTTTACAAGTAAAGATGTTTAGTTTGTTCCGATTTCAAGATTGGTGTCAAAAGGCGGAATAAATGCAGTTACGGACTATTATAAAAAGTTGGGTGATGAGCATTTTGATAAATTGATTGATATGTTTGTGTTTGACGCAGTAGTGTGTAATACAGACAGACACTTTGGTAATTTCGGTGTTCTTGTTGATAATCATACGAATACGGTAATTGACAATGCACCGATATTTGATAACGGATTGTCATTATGGGGATTTGCAATGGAAAATGAACTTGATGATATTTCCGCATATGTCAATACCCGTACGCCTGCAACATATTCGGATTTTATGGAGTTTGCAAAACACTATATAACAAATTCACAAAAACAAAAACTGCATAAGTTGCAAAACTTCAAATTCAAAAAACATCCAAGATATAATTGGAGCAAGAAAATATTAAAAACAGTTGAACGTGTAATACAAGAACGTGTTGAATTGTTGCTTAAATAAAAGCCCTCGAACAGTAAAATGTCGAGGGTTTTTGTTTTGTCTAAATTTTATTTTTTTATAAATACTTAAAATATCAGCAATAACGGAAACTAATTAAAAAATTCATATGCACATTAAATTTTTCTCAATTGAATATACAAAGCTCAATGATATAATAAAATCAAATCATAAAATAAACATTAGGAGGGATTTGATTATGAGCTTTTATAAAAAGATGGTATCAGTATGTGCTGCAGTCGCATTGAGCACATCAATAATTCCGGTCATACCGGTTTCTGCGGATACCGGTATGACACGTTATGAAGCAGAACGTCAATATACCGGTGGATGGGCTGATGTTGTGCAAAACAGCATTGCATCCGGCGGCTATGTAGTTGAACGCATAGGCGGAAAAAGCACAGATATAGGTACGGTTGTATTTAAGATATGGCAGAGGAAGCCGGCACATATAATGCAAAGCTTGGATATATATCGAAAAAGGATTCCGATTTTTATGTCAGAGTAAATTGGTATGCATGGGATACAGGAAACGACACAAAATTCACGACAACGGCAAGCAATAGCGTTCAGACACAGGAAATGACGCTTAAACTCAATGCCGGTTGGAATGATGTAAAGATTTACAGCACAAAGGGTATAACTGATGATGGAACAGATTACAGAATATCTGTAGATTATCTTGATGTCGATACAGAGGGATATACATTGCCAAATATTACGGAGGACACAAAGGCAACGTTAAATAATACGTCACATCGTGACATTTACAAGGCGTCTGACGGCAGTGGTATTACCGGTCTGGGACAGAGCGGTAGTGCGGATTTTATTGTCAAAGCCGATGAGGATGGGGCGTATAACCTTGGTATATGGTACAGCAGTGCGGATTACAGAGCACTGGAAGTATATGCTGATAATGTTCTTGTTGATACTGTATATTGCCCTGTTACCAACGAAAGCGATAGAATCGATACTGCTGTGGTACAGCTTACTCTTACGGCAGGAGAGCATAAAATCACATTTAAAAATCAATACGGTCAGGCTCCTGATATTGATAAAATTCAGTTAAAGGAAGCGGAAAACAACTCGGAGAGTAACACTGAGAATATCAATCTACTCGGAATAAATACGGAGCCACCGTTTACAAACGGCATTTTCAGCATTGATTATAATTTAAACACCGGTAAGGCAGACTATAAATACGGTAGTGACATTAAAGTAAGCGGGTTTGAATCTGTAGTTAAAGTAGAAGATTCGTATGACAGTGGTGACGGAAATATGATAAATACCGTTGTAAAATCATCGGATTATACCGATCGTTATGTTACATACGATGTCTTGGATGACGGTTTCGGACATGGCGCACTTTATACGGTTGTAAACCAAGCGGAAAATCTTCCGACAATGTATCAGAAGTTTTATGTGTATAAAGATATGCCGTATGCACTTGTTCAGGTAGAACTCGGTTCGGACAATGAAATATCGACGAACTTTATGGCGCCTATAAGTACATCCGGAGAAAATGTTGTAGATATAGGAACAAAAACCGATGCAAGAGCGCTTTTCGTTCCGTTTTCGAACGATGGATATACGGCTTATAATCCTGAAACACTTAACGGAGCACATACAAGCTATTTTGTTACGGCAATTTTTGATAACAATTCAAGAAACAGTGTAATTGCGGGTTCGGTGGATCATGATACATGGAAAACAGGTACAAGCACCTGGGCAACAGCAGATAACGGGAATATTAACTTTTTTGGTGCATTTGCCGGTATAAATTCAAAGGAATTTACATATGATTTTCAACCACACGGCTCAATTAAGGGAACAAAGGTATCATCACCAAAGATGTTTTTAGGATATTTTGATGATTGGCGTGACGGAATGGAAACATATGGTGACGCAAATAAACGAAATAACGGCAAACTCAGCTGGGGCAGTGGCTCGATATTCGGTTTCAGTTCATGGAATGCTCATCAGGACAAGGTGACTCTCGAAAATATGAAAAACGCATCCGATGAAATGGCAACTCTTAATGCGGGTGGATTCTGTGACGAAAACGGAATAACATGGGTAAATATAGATTCATATTATGATAATTTGATAGACAACAGTAAGGAAGATCCATACACAGAACTTAAAGAATATGTAGAATATGCTCATAACAAGGGACTGAAAGTTGGCCTTTACAACGCAAGACATGTTTTGTGGGATAATGATATGCAAGGTTGGGGTGTAAGAGATTCTGCGATAACAGATGAATACGGAAACCCCGTTGCACTTGCAAAAACTGATTCGACATACGGTGTAGTTAAAAATTCAATACCGATTGATCCGACTTCAGACCATTTCAAAAATGATGTTAAGAACTTTATGTCGACCTATACCGGTATAGGATTTGACTATTTAAAGATTGACTTTTTGAATTTTTGTACTCTTGAAGGAAATTATGCGGATAGTAGCATTACAACGGGTATGCAGGCATATAATGCACTTTGCAAAGAGTTCACAAAATATATTGATCCCGAAAAATTCTTTTTGAACTACTCGATAGCACCGTTGTTCCCAAGTCAGTATGCACATTCGAGAAGACTGAGCTGCGATATAGGAACAGAAAAATCAAATTCACTTGAAAAGGCGAAATATATGCTTAATGCGTTACAGTACGGATGGTGGCAGGACGGCAACCTTTATGAATATACCGATCCTGACCAGATTTCATTCTATGTGCCGACTCTTCTGGGTTTTGATACTGATACGGCGCGTGGTAAATATACATCGGGAGTTATTGCAGGAGGCGTAATGCTTCTGAGTAATGATTTCAGTAGCGATAAAGCAAAAAGTGGCGTTGAATCTGTTGCTATGAACGAGCGTATTAATGACGTGGTGCGTATTGGCAAAGCATTCCGTCCAACAAAAGCAACAAGCGCATGGAATACACCTTATGAGAACGATAAGAAGGATCCCGACAATGTATATTACATGGAAGATAACGGCTATACATATGTTGCGGTGTTTAACTTTGACAGCACAAGTAAAACAAAGGAATTTAACCTTGCAGATGTAGGATTGAATCCGACAGAAGAATACAGTGCAGTTGAATTATGGGACAACAGTTCCGTAACGATTTCGGGAGATAGCTTTACAACAAACAGCATTGCGGCACGCAGTGCCAATTTATATAAGATAGAATCCGGTGCGGATACGCAAGAGAACGGTGCAGAAACATTGTTCTATGAGGATTTTGATACAACAGGTACAACAACGGAAACAATTACAAGCAATTCAAACGGTTGGACATTTGGCACATGGGGAGATACAGCTCCTTTTGCACAGATAGGAGGATTCTGCGGCAGAGAAAATTCATTAAGATTATCAGCCGGAAATTCGTGGTGGACATCGGGATATGTAAATGTTAATCTGGCAAAAGCCGGAGCCGCACAAAAAAGTATTTCCGAAGATGAAATAAATGAAAAGCTTTCAAAGGATATCACGTTGTCCTTTAAGGTCAATTTTGACATACCAAATCCCGAACAAGCAGGGTATAATTCAATACGCATAAAAGATAAGAACGGCAATGTCATTGTACAAATACAAACGCCGGAACGCTCGAATAATGAAAACGGAATAACTGATAAATTAAAATTAACGGGTGTTAAAAATCCTGACGGCAGTGGTGATAATTTGTCATATACGCTTAAGGATCCAATAAATAATGTAAATAATAATACAGAGTGGTACGAAATTGCTGTAAATTTTGACATGACTAACAGCAAATACAGAGTAAGTGTTGACGGTCAAGTGCTTAATACCGATGAATATGGTGAATGGATTGAGAGCAGTACACCGCTTACCGATAATATAATCACAGATTTATATATGGAGGTTTATTCCGCAGCTTGGTATCAAAGTATGCATTTTGATGACATCAAAGTAGTATCGGCGGCAGATGACGTTGAGTTTAACGTAGATGCAGAAATAAAGAATACCATAGAGGACAGAGATGAAATATGGCCGGGCGACATTCTTGATTATACATTAACATCGTCGGGCGGCACAATCGATAATGATAAAACAGAGGTAAGTTTTGCATATCGCACAACGGATCAAAGTGGATATACTCCGATAACAGACAAGATTGTTCCGGAGGACGCATACAGAATTATGATGGTTGCTGATGTTGTAAGCGAGGATGGCAATACAGTGCGCAGAATAGTTTATGCCGATGTAGAGCCGTATGACAGAACGTATTACAACGAAGATTTTGATAATGACGAAGTATATGAAAATATAAAGAATACCGCGGATGGCTGGAGCATATCCGGAAATACAGGTAATATAAACTCAAATAATGATATAATATCACAAAGCAACGGAATGCTGAGATTTTATACCGATAAATATTGGAATCAATTTTGGCTTGACAAGGACATAACATCGGCTGTCAAGATGAAATATACAAAAGACGGTTTGTCGGACAGCACAGCCGAGGTAAATATTGCGAAAAAGCTTGGAGGAAATTTTGTTGTTTCTTTTAAAGCAGGTTTTCAGCAAGGTGATAATGACAACGGAAACAACAATGAATATTTTATAAGACTTAACGGTAAATCGGGAAATATTTTGACACAGATTCATGCGGTATCTCCGAATACCGACAACGGCGGTGTTCATACGGTGTATTTAAGCGTTGACGGCACCGACTATAAGATTGCAGAGGAATCAAACAGCGATATGAATCTGCGAGATTATAAATTTGTGGTGAATGAGGACGGCACAGGTTATAAGTTGTATATTGACGGTACACAGTTTACGGATACAAGCTATGGAGACGGATGGATTTTGGCAAATATGAGCGAGCTTTCAAAGCTTTCACTCGGAATTTTCTGGACATCATGGTATCAGACGATTTGGTTTGATGATTTTAAGATTGAGCCTATAATGTATGATATTGACACATCTCAGTTTGTCGGCGGTACAGTTGAAACAATACGTTCAAGACAAAGCACGGATACTGCCGAGGCGGGCAATCGCATATTTGTAAAGGTAACTCCGAATAAGGGTTACAGAAATATATTGGTTGAGTCGCTGAAGGTAAATGGTACGGAAATCGGTGAAAATGGTATGTTTATTATGCCAAACGAAACCGCAGTTATTACCGGTGCATTTAAGGAAAATCCCAAAAAGCTTGCTACGCCTGCGGGACTTACGTTTATAAACGGAAAAGCAGAATGGAATACAGTCGAAAATGCAGACGGATATGTTTTGCAGCTTTATAAAAAATCGGGTGAGGAATATACAGCCGAGGGCGAACCTATAAATATTGCAAAAAATACAACCGAATATGAATTTTCAGAATTGAGCGTCGGCGACTATGCTTATAAGGTTAAAGCAATAGGTGATGGTGATAATTTCAGTGACAGTGATGAAGTGCAGAGCGAGGATTACAGACAAACGAAAAAGCTTGCTACGCCACAAATAGTTTTGTTTGAAAACGGAAAGGCAAAATGGAATTCGGTAGATAACGCACAAAGCTACAGTGTAAGAGTTTATAAATATGATAAAGCGGCAGATGTGTATACAGCGGTAGGTGAAACTGTACAAGGTATTACGGCAACAGAATATGATTGTAATATTACGGAGGTCGGTACATACAGCGTTCATGTCAGAGCCGAGAGCAGCAGTGAATATTATACTCAGGGAGATATAGCATGTAGCGAAAACAATGGCATGACATATAAATATATGGTTAATTTAGCTCCGCCTGCATCCGCTTCAATTTCAGGCAGTGGTATCGCTCAATGGGAGGCTGTTGAAAATGCACTTGGCTATGATATTCAGCTTTACTGCAAGACTGAAGACGGTGGTGAACCGTTAGGGAAAGTATACCGTGTCAATGCGGATACTACGCAGTATGTATTTGATTTTGAAACTGACGGAAAATATTATTTTACTGTTAAAACCGTTGGTGATGAATATTATATAGCAAGCGAGAAAACAACGGAAAGTAATGTCTTTGAGTACATACAGAAACCGCCAGTGAATGCACCTGAAAACTTAGAGATTTCAATAAACAACGATGGCAGAACACTGAATGTTTCATGGGGAGCAGTAAGTGATTCCGAGGGTTATATGATAAGACTGTATAAGAAAACAGATAATGAAGAAAGCGACGACATTATGACAGACACAAAGATGATTAATAATGCGGCGCAGACTGAATGTGAATTTGTTCTTAGTGCAAAGGGCGTTTATTATGTCAGTATAATAGCGCTTGGAAACGGTCAGACAAGCGACAAGAGCAAAACCGTTACAAGTACTGATTATGAGCATAATCCTGTTGCTCAAAAACTTGACGTACCGGAGAGTGTGACGTTCAATAACGGCAAAGCCGAGTGGAGTATGGTAGAAGGTGCCGAAGGATACCGTATACAACTCTATAAGAACGGCAAAGCCGAGGGTGCTCCTGAAATAGTAAGAGATAGACTTTCTCTTGATTTTGAATTTAGCGGAGTCGGAGGCTATACTTATAAGATTACTGCTTTAGGTGACGGACTATACTATTCGGACAGTGATGAGGCGGAAAGTAATGAATATGTAATATCTGCTAAGCTTGAAATGCCTGTTTTGCTCGGCTTTTCGGATGGAAAAGCATCATGGAGAGCTGTTGCAAACGCACAAGGATACAAAATACAGCTTTATAAGGACGGAACTGCATATGGCAAAGTTATAAGTGTCGAATCGGATATTCTAAACTGTGATATGATGGAGTATATAGATTCAAAGGGAGTATACACATATACTGTAACAACGATAGGTGACGGAAAGTATTATACGGACAGTGATGAAAGTGCGCAAAGTGTCGGCTATAATTATGAACCCGGAACTGACGTTGTACAGCTTCCGGCGCCGTCTGAAATTAAATTTGAAAAAGGTATTGCAACGTGGACATCTGTGGCGCATGCAGAAAAGTATGAGTTGAAACTTTACCGTGACAATTCTTTGTTGAAAAAGGTTGAAACGGAACTGTTCACATATGATTTCACAGCTTATATTAAAAAAGACGGAAAATATTATTATACTATCACGTCAATAGGCAACGGCGAAAAGTATACCAACAGTGAAACAGTGCAGAGTGAAGTATATAATTATAAAGCGTCAGATGATAATAATGATGATAAAACCGAACCGGAGTGGGGCGTTAAATCGTTCAATCTGAACAAGCAGACAGGCAACTTTAACATAACCGTTACTGCGGGCAAAGAGCGTTATCCCGACACTAAGATATATGTAGCTTTGTATCGGAACGGAGTTCTTGTATCGGTTAAAAGTTTTGTACCCGAATTTGACAGCAATTCGGAATACAGTGGCGACGGAACAATGTCATTGCCATCAGATATGACGAACATTTCAGCGAAGGCATTTATATGGCATGGTGAGATGGTTCCTATTACAGAGGCAATACAGCTGTCGATAAAATAAGTTAAAACCTTCATAAAATATTTAATGCAAGGACTGCCGTTAATTTCGGCAGTCCTTGTGTATTTATTAGGTTTTATGCGGTTTTTAAACCATATAACAAATTATTCATATGTCAGATGATATTTTTCGTCTATGAATATCATAGTGGTTATGCTAAAATTTAATCATCAAATTATAAATGAGAGGAAGGGAATAAAATGAAAAAAAAGATTATATCGGCAGCAATTGCTACGGCGATGTGCGCAAGCATGATACCTGCACCGTCAATGGCTTATGCTGATGGGACGGAAGATACTGAATACAGCATGGTCACGTCAGCACCGTTTTATTCAGAAGATTTTGAAGAGAACGGCTTTGTTGATATGGCTAAGACAAATGAAAACGGATGGACTTATAATCCCGGAAATGGTGCTGCATTTGACTGCGGAAACAATTTTAACAATGTTCAGACAGGCTCAAATATGATACGTTTCTGCGGTACACAGTGGGACGACAGTTCACTTGAACTAAATTTAAAACAGTCTGCGATTGCCAAGGGTATTGATGAAACTGTATATGACGGCTATATGACAGATAACATTGCGGTAAGCTTTCAGTATGCTGCTACAGCTGACAGCAATATTGGAAATAAGCAGGACGGAAGCCGTAATATGATAGAGTTACTTACAGATGACGGCAAGCCGTTTATGGCATTTGAAGCGTATACAAAGGATAAGAACAGCGATGATATAACTCTTAATCTGATTGCACTTAATGAAAGCAAGACTGAGAACGTCCGCTATGAACTGGCAAAGGGTGCGTCCAATATATTTGATGTGCTTCATGAGGTTACGGTATATGTAAATAATGATGATAATACATATCAGGTTAAGGTAGGAGCGGATACGCTTGATATAGGAAATTTCGGTGCATGGATCCCGATGAGTACAAGCGATGATGTAGGAGCCGCCTCGCAGGCGTCTGACGCAAAGGTCGGATCAATTAAAATCAAAAATGTTCATTCAAGCTGGTACGGAGGTATTATTTTGGATAATGTAGAGCTTTCAAAATGGACAGAACTTTCTTTTACAAATCCTGCGGTTGCACCCGATAAAGCTATGTCTATGTGGTACAGAATGCCTGCAGAGCGTTGGGCGCAGTCAATTCCGTTGGGCAATGGCAGAATAGGTGCTATGGTTTGGGGCGGAATTACTTCGGATACTCTGTCATTGAGTGAGGTTACAGATTGGTCAGGCGAAGACCACAGAAGCAAAAACCTTGATAATGACGGCAGCACTGATAATTGGGCAGCTCTCAATAATCTGCGTGAGGAAATGAAAAAGGATACTCCCGACAGGTCTAAGGTGACTCAGTATTTAAGTGAAATGGGAGGCGAGGGGAACAGTAACTTTGGCACAAACAGACCGTTCGGTAAGCTGGAATTTAGCTTTAACGGTATGGATAATGCTATTTCTGGTTACAGACGTTCGCTTGACCTTGAAAATGCGGTTTCCACTGTCGAATTTACATCGGGTGGTACGAAGTATACTCGTGAAGCGATTGTAAGCAATCCCGATCAGGTAATAGCTCTTAAGTATAGCAAGAAGGGATCCGGAAAAATTTCTTTTGACGTTAATTTTGCTACCGAGGAAACAAACGGAGGTACCGGTACGGTTACCGCAGGTGAAAATTATCTTGAATGGGACGGCGCGGTATACAATACTGATAGTGTTACAAACGGTGTTAATACCTTTGGTTATATGCAGGCAGTTCCTGATGGCGGAACTGTTACATATGACAAAACCGGTATGCACGTATTAGATGCAAATGAAGTTGTAGTTATAGTTTCAATCGGAACAGACTTTAAAGCAAACGAAAATTACAATCAGAACAGTAAAGAAAACTGTAAGAATCAGCTTGATGCCGCAGTGGCTAAGGGATATAGCGACATTAAGGCAGAACATACAGAGGACGTAAGTAAGTTGTTTAACAGAATGAAGGTTGAAATCGGTGCAAAAGACGAATTAAAGTCTGAAGATCCGACCGACGTCAGATATGAAGCAATCAGGGACGGAGCTGAAATTGACGGAAGCTTTATGTCGCTTTGGTATCAGTACGCAAGATACCTTATGATTGCCGGTTCTCGTGAAAATTCACCATTGCCAATGAATCTACTTGGTATATGGAATGACAATGTTGCATGCAATATGGCGTGGACATGCGATTATCATCTTGACGTGAATACGCAGATGAATCAGTGGATGTCAAATTCTGCGAATCTCTCTGAGAGTGAACTTCCACTGATAAATTATATAAAGAATATACTTATTCCGAGCGGACAGATAACCGCTGAGAAACAATATAATGCCGAGGGTTGGCTTGCCAATGTTGCAACGAATGCATGGGGTTATGCCGGAATAGGTAAGGATTCATGGGAAGCGTTCACGGATACTGCCTGCGGTGCATGGATTATGCAAGAGGTTATGAATTATTATAATCATACAGGCGATAAGATTACCTAGATCCGGATTCTATATGTTGAAAGAAACTGCTAAGTTCTTTAACAGTTTTATGACACAATATACAGCAGATGACGGAAAAACCTATTGGGTAACGATTCCAAGCGGATCGCCGGAAAATGGATATGTTGAAATTATGTCAACATATGATATTACGCTTATAAGAGATATATTTGAGCAGACGTTAAAATGCTATGATATATTGGAAGGTGAAAAGTATATTGACGGTGACGGAAGTGAGGCTGAAGTAAGCAAGAACGACGGATATTATGCAGCTATACAAGAAAAGTATGCCGGTCTGCCGGATTATAAAATAACCGAATCCGGTACAGTGGCAGAGTGGCCATTCTTAAAGAATGCGGACGAAAAAGGATTGACAGATGACGGCAATACAAACCATCGTCACACCTCGCATCTTTTGGGTTTATTCCCGTATGCACAGATTACGCCGGACAGAACTCCGGAACTTGCTGCTGCGGCACTTGAATCGATGCAGCGTCGTTACAACAGAAACGATTATGAGCATACAGAATGGACAGCAGTTATGGCTGCGGCACAGTATGCGAGATTAAAGGACGGCGAGAATGCATATAAATATCTCAAACTTGAAGCTGATACATTTACATGGCCGAACCTGTTAAGTATATCACCGGAGGGAATAGCCCTTGCACCATGTGATGTATATTGTATAGACGGTACGTTGGGTATTGCGCAGGATTTGGCGGAAATGCTTTTACAGTCACACAGCGACAGGCTTGAATTTCTCCCTGCACTTCCTAAGGAATGGAGTGAAGGTAACATTGAAGGAATGTCAGCTGAAGGTGCGTTTGATGTAGATTTTGAATGGAAGGATTATACAATCAAGTCGGCAAAAATTACATCAAAGAGCGGCAATAGAGTAAACATTTTGAAAAATGCGGCAATAAACTGGGACAATGTCGCAGTTTATGATGAAGATGGAAATAAGCTTGAAAATGTTACCGATACAAGTAAGCTGCTAAGTTTTGACACCAAAGCCGGAAAGTCATATACGCTTAAGAACTTATATGGTGAAGAGCTTCAGACGGGCAAAATTATAAATGACAGTGATCCAAGAATTAAATATGACGGATTTAGCTATCATAATGAACGTTCACTTCCGGATATAGGTAATGATATTCATTATTCGCAGAGTGCAGGCTCAAGCATAGAATTTCAGTTTGTCGGTACCGGTATTGATGTAATAGCCGAAGGAAGTAGTGACAGCAAGACTATGGAGGTCTTTATAGATGGTGAAAGCAAAGGAAAATTCAATGCGAAGTCTGATACTCCAAGAGGTCAGAAGGTATTATATTCAGTAGACGACCTTGATTACGGAAATCATACCATTAAGGTTGTGCAGAATGAGGATGGCGGTTACTTTGAGTTTGACGCATTCGCGGTAAGAGGACAATACTCGAATTTTATAAATGATGATAACCCAATGATTACTTACGGAGATGGTTGGGGCAGAAGTGAAAATCGTAATATGAGCAATTTCGATTATATGGGCGATGTTCATTACGCTACCGAAAATGGTTCAAGTCTAAATGTTGAATTTAGCGGTACCGGAATAGAGGTTGTACTTGAGAAAAATAGCGGAATTATTTCGGCAGCAATTGACGGCACGGACTATGATGAAATTAATGTAGGTGAAATACAGGATGCGTCCGGTGATAGAAGACTGACTGTTATGGAAATAAGCGGACTTGCAAATGGCTCACATACACTTAAGCTTACAAAAACCGGCGGCGATTGGTGTATTGTAGATGGATTTATAATTCTTAATGAGGGCGGCAGTACTTTCAATGAAGGGATATATGAATTGTCGAATCTCGATAATGGTAAGGTTCTTTCATTGAATAATACGGAAATAACCACAACAGATGAATGTGCGGGAGCAGATAATCAAAAGTGGATACTTGATTATGTTGATAACGCTAATTTCAGACTTATAAATGCACAGACAGGCATGGCAGTGTCGCTTGGTTCAGATAACAGAAGCCTTGTACAGGAGAAGATAGATGTAAATTCAAAAAAGCAGATTTGGCAGAGAGTCAAGAGTACAGCAGGAGCGAATGAATATTGGCTTATGAATTCAATGCTTGGAAAAGACGGAACCTTGTTTGCTCAAATCGACGGTGAATATGACGGTAACGGCGGCGGAGTTGCGATGTGGTATTACAGCACAAGCATCATTTCTTCTGGAGTTTTGAGGATGCAGGAGAAAATACTGTTTTAATTAAGAATAAGCTTGGAACGTATATGAGCGTAGATCCGAGTAATATAAACGGAGATGGCGCGTCGATAAAAACATGGAGCAAGCTTGTCGGAAGAAATCAGAAGTGGGAAATTAAATATGTCGGTGATAATAAATATGTCATAAAACAGGCTGCCGGTGATAAGGCAATAGTAAGGAGCAATGGCAATATAATTCTTGGTTCTGCCGATACAGATGCAGCAAAATGGACAATTGAACAGAAAAAACAAAACGGAGTTCTTTACTGCATATTTACAAATGCTGAGGACAACAGCGAACTTGATATAGGAGGAACAAAGTGGGCGATAAGTCTTTCAGACAGTAACAGTTCGGCACCGTATGTATATGATATACATACAGAAGGCAAAATTGTAGACGGTGGAGAAGTTACTGTTTCATATAAATATGCAAACTGTGACGGTAGTATTGAGGATGGCAGTACATATAAAGTATATATGAATAGCAGTGAAAATGTTGTTGCAAGTGGAACAACGTCAGAATCGGAGGGCTTTAAGTTTGAAGTGCCGTCGGATTATGGCACAAACAGCGTTTTAACGATAGAGATTACGCCTTCTTCAAAATTAGGCAAAACAGGCGCATCTTTCAGCAAGAATATACATGCCATCAATGTTAACGGTACGAACATGAGCACTTCTGTTACGGCTCAAGAGGATTTTTCAGATGATGATATGGCTGCACTAATCAATTCTCGTGAAAAAGGATTTACACATTCGGGTAGTACATATGAAATATCTGTAGGTGAAAAATCAGGACATGATAATGCCATGAGTATTTTGGCGAAGGATTGGTGGAACAGCGCAAACGTAACGCTTGATTTGGGTAATGACGACAACGAATTTGAAGAACTTACGGGAAAAGCATATGTTGAATTTGACGCTATGTTCGACGCACCTAATTATTATGATTCGGGTAGCAAGATGTATGTTGCGCTAAATAACGGTTCAACACGTTTTGCAGCTATACGTCTGACGGGTGAAAACCTTGATGTGATTTCACTCAGTGACGGCGGATATAGAAAGTATTATAACATAGCGTCCGGCATGGACAATGTATACGGAAAGTGGTTTAACTTTAAATTTTACGTTGATACAGAAACTAATAAGTATGCGGTTAAGGTAAATAATAAATTTGTTACTTTGGACAACGGAGATATATGGTTTACCGCAACTGCAGACAGTACTTCGGATCCGGGAGCAGCTTCTACTGAAACCATAGGTAAGATTGTATCGCTTGAATTCGGACACGAATGGATGGGAGCAAATTCAACTTTGTGGATCGATAATATCAAAGCGGGAACATATTCTGAAATGTCGGGAGCATACTGGATTGTTGATGAATTTTCAGCGGCGGACGGCAAATTGGAATACGGTAAAACCAACAATATGAATCTTAGAGTTATTGAAAAACAGAAGCCTGAAAGCGGAAAAATTTATACGGCGCTTTACTGTGATGGTGTTCTTAAGTCGATAAAAGAAATAGACAGCGATGATATTCAGTTTGACGCAAGAGGCGTGTATGAAACTACGGTTACAATGGACGTACCGAAGGTAGGCGGAAATTATACTGCGAAGGTATTTGTATGGGACGACAGCATGAGACCGATAGGTGACGTATATGAAACAGAATATAATGTTGAAAGCCCATTTGCTTTGTCGAATGTATTTTCCGATAATATGATGCTTCAGGCAGATGAGGATATAACTGTCTGGGGTACAGGTGTTCCGAACGATACTGTAACCGTTACTCTTAAGGAAAAGGACGCAGAAACAGCATATGAAGCAAACTGCACAATTGCTGAGGACGGCACTTGGGAGGTTACACTTGATGCAAAGGAATGCGGCGGTGACTATACAATGACGGTTAAATGTGGCGAAGAAACAAGGAGATATACAAATATTATCTTTGGCGATGTTTATCTGCTTGCCGGTCAGTCAAATATGGAAGCATGGTTGAGTTGGATTGACAGCCAGAATTATGCAGGAGAAAAGGAAAGAGCCGAAAATTCTAATATCAGAACTATTGATTTGTTAAGCAAGGGCGGAAACGGTTCTTCGAATCCTAGCGATAATCTTCCGGAGATTGAAGGAAATGCATGGGCACCGATGACATTCTCAAATGCAAATACAACTTCTGCAATAGGATATTATTTTGCACAGGAACTTAATAAAGAAACAGGCAGACCGATAGGTTATATTCATGCTGCTGTAGGAGGTACAAGGATAGACAGATGGCTTGAAAATGATTATGTTGAAGGAATTTCTTCGCCGTGGTCATTATACAATAACCGTGTTTATCCTTTAAGAAAGTTTAAACTGTCAGGAGTTCTGTATTATCAGGGCGAGTCCGATGGACCTGAGGATGCAGACAGCTTGGATAGTAGCAAGGGAATGAGTGCAGATCAATACAGTACGATAATGGCGGCACTTATTGACAATTACAGAGAACTGTTTAATAACGAAAATCTTCCGTTCTATTATGCGCAACTTGCAAGATATTCAAATCAGAATTTTGAAAATATCCGTGCGGCTCAGGTATGGGCGTTGGATAAGGTAACAAATCCGAATTATGTTAGAATGGTATCAAATCTTGATGAAGTAGGTAATTTCGGTTCAGTGGGCAATACTTCGGGAAATGCCCGCCATGATATACATCCTTACGGAAAGGATGAGGTTGCAAGAAGATTTGCACTTCTTGCAAAGCACGATATTTATGGATATACGGACAGCTCGGTAACGGGACCACAGTATAAGTCGATGGAGACAGATGGCGACAAGCTTATTTTAACATTTGAAGCCGATGGAGATTTGGATATATTGGATAAAGATTGCTATGCAGACTATAAGACTGACGAGTTTATTGAAAGTGACAAGCTTGATGTAACGGTTCTTAACGGTTTTGAGATTGCGGGAGAAGATGGTATTTATTACAGTGCTAATGCAGAAATCAAAGGAAAGACTGTTATTTTGAGCTGTGATGAAGTTAAGACTCCGGTCAAGGCAAGATATGCATTTGGTGCTTATCCTGAGTCACCGAATCTCACAGATGGAAGCGGTTTGCCTTCATACACATTTGCTACAGAATATACATCAAAAAATTAATACAAAATAAATTTTTCGATACAGACAAAGCCGTATGGTTTTGTCTGTATCACTATCAGGAGGATATATATGCACAATATAAATATAGTAAAAGATATGCTTAAGGCAGGTGTTTATAATGAACAACTGCAGAATATATACAATTGTACGGATAGTGAAACCGAATTTTATGCAAAAAGGTACATAAGGGTTATAGATAACTTTGAATCTACGTTCGGTAAGAAGGAAAGTATAGCACTGTTTTCCGCACCGGGACGTACAGAAATCGGCGGTAATCATACCGACCATCAGCATGGATGTGTTATAGCGGGAAGTGTAAATCTTGATGTAATAGCGGCAGCCGCTCCAAACGGAACAAATGTTGTCCGGATTAAGTCCGAGGTTATCCGATGGATATTATTAAACTTGATGAATTGGAAATCAAGGAGGATGAATTTGAAACGGCGGCGGCACTTATTCGCGGAATTATAAAAAAATTTGTTGATTTAGGTTACAGTGTTGGGGGCTTTGACGCATATACAGTTTCAAATGTATTAAAAGGTTCGGGATTGTCCTCGTCAGCAGCTTTTGAGGTACTTGTAGGTACGGTAATCAATGGTCTTTTTGCAAACGGTGAAGTGGATGCGACGGAAATAGCGAAATTCGGTAAATTTGCAGAGAATATATATTACAATAAACCGAGCGGACTAATGGACCAAATGGCGTCATCAGTAGGATCTATGGTGTTTATAGATTTTAAAAGTACAGAGAAACCTGTTGTAGAAAAATTGGAATTTGATTAAAAAAAACATGGTCATGCACTTTGTATTATTGATTCAGGAGCTGACCACGCAGATTTAACAGATGAATATGCGTCAATTCCTGCCGAGATGAAGGAAATAGCATCATACTTTGGGAAAAAGTATTTGCGTGAAATTGACAGAAATGAATTCTATGATAATATACATAATATACGTTTGAAAATAAATAATGACAGAGCGATTCTCAGAGCAATTCATTTTTTTGACGAAAACGACAGAGCGATTTCTGAGATGCAGGCAATTAAGAACGATGACTTTGAAGAATTTAAACGACTGGTAAGAGAATCGGGTTATTCGTCATATATGTATTTACAGAATATATTTTCAAATAATATGCCCAAAAAACAAGCGGTATCGCTGGTTTTGGCATTATGCAGCGAGATACTTGGGGATAGAGGAGCATATAGAGTGCATGGAGGAGGTTTTGCGGGTACGGTGCAGGCATTTGTTCCATTTGATATGCTTGATGATTTTAAACGACGCATAGAAGATGTTGTCGGAAAAGATTCGTGTCATATCTTATCCATACGCCCTGTAGGCGGTTGCGAATTGAAGTAAATGATATAAATAGGTTAAATAGGTTCAGAAATGAACCTATTTATTTTTGTATATATTATTCTATATTGGATTAAATTTTTCGATATAGACAATGGCAGATATAAAAGATAATATAATAACATAAAATCTCTCTCTTTCGGAAGAACAGCGGAATATCAATTTAGATATTTCGCTGATTATTCCATATTAAGGATAAGTGCTGAGGAGGCTATACTTATGAAGATAAATATAACTGAAAATATAAAAATATCAATGCGCGGATATACAATTATAAATGTAAACGCATATTGGGAGGAAAACGGCAGGAGATATGCTGTTAAGGCATGTGATGGATTAAAGATTGATTCCAATGATAAAGAGGTTATTTTAAGAGGAAGTTATGATGGACGAAATGTGGAATGGAAACTTTGTAATAAGGGAAATTATATAACCGCCGAGTTGACAATTCAATCAAAAAATGAAGTATATATTGATGCGTTATGTGCATTTCGAGGAGAGATAAAACCGGAAGAAGCAAATCAAAAATTTTTAAAGGTTCCTTTTGATAATGACGATTGGGTAAAATTCGAGTCGAAAGAATACAGTAAATCGGAAATGGGATATGGCGTAAGTGCAGTTTATAATCAAAACGGTGCACTGATTATCGGTGCATTGGAATACGATATTTGGAAAACCGGTATTATTCCCAATGAATGTATAGAAGTACGATCAGGAGTGACGGATAAACTTACAAGAGATACAATAAAGCATGGTACGGTACATGGAGAAATTGTCAAATCTCCTGTAATATATATCGGAGAGAGCAGAACATGGCAACAAGGAATGATGGGCTTTGCTGATATTTATAATGAATACAACACAAGACTTTTGTGGCACGGACCGATACCGTTTGGCTGGAACAGCTGGTATGCATATATGAAAGAAATAGATATGGATAAATATATGGAAGCATCAAAATTTGTAAGCAAAACGAATTTTTATGACAAAAATGTGTCCTATATCAATTTTGATGCATTTTGGAACGTAGGTCTTACCTCTGAAGAACTTTTAAAAGCGGCTGAATTTGTTAAAGAAAGAGGTCAGATACCCGGAGCGTACATAGCACCGTTTGCGGGGTGGATAAAAGAAGATTGTATTGATGATTATGTCACTTATGATACGGGTGAAAGGGTACGAGTTGACGGCTTTGAGGATATAAGATACAGTGATATTATATTAAAGGATTATAATGGTCGTATTTTGCCGCCGCTCGATGGAGGTTATCCGCTTGATGTAACACATCCTGTAGTTATAGAACGGCTGAGATATGTGATAAAATATCTTGGAGGTTTGGGGTATAGATATATAAAAGCCGATTTTCTCGGTCATGCCGCAGTTGAGGGGAAACATTATATAAAAGAAATTCAGACGGGTATGGCAGCGTATAACTATGCTATGCAAAAGTTGAAGGAATATTGCATTGAAGAAGGGATGTTTATAAGTCTGTCAATCGCCCCGCTCTTTCCGGGTGGATACGGACATTCACGCAGAATTTGCTGCGATGTGTTTCAGCAGTTTAAGGATACGGAATATTTGCTTAATGCAGTAACATATGGTTTTTGGCAGAATAAAAAAGTATATGAATTTACCGATCCGGATCATATCTGTTTTAACGGGAACTATGCGGAGGCAAAGTCAAGGCTGGTTTCTGCATTGGTGGGAGGAACATTAATGCTTATGTCAAATGATGTAGAAAATGAAGATATAAATAAACGCATTTTAGACTTGACGTCAAATAATGAACTTCTTGATATTGCAAGAGAGCATATAACCTTTGTTCCAATCGATGAAAGTATAGACAGAGATTTTGCATCTGTATTTATTTCGGAAAATAAAAAGTATATGATCATATTTAATATGACAGATACGGATAGAAAAATTTGTACATCAGCAAAGGGAATAAAGCCAAAAATTGGAGAGGATTTGTTTACAAAAGTAAAGATAGATTTATCTGCCACGGATTGCTATGAATTAAGGGCAAGAGATTGCACGGTTCTTCGTATTGTGGAATAAATTTTTCTATATACAGAGCTAATTATTCATAGTTGTTTTAAAGGTATCAAGTATGATATAATTTATTACAAAGAAAAATAACATTATCTAAGAGGGGATGAAAAGAATGAAACGACGTATTATATCAATCTGCTGTATATTATCGGCATTTATACTGTTTACTGCGATGAATGTATTTGCGGAAGAAAATAGCCAATCTGAAATTTTATATAGTAATAGACTGAAAGCAATGGAGGTTATACCTGATGATTTCGACATGGATAAAGAAATCACAAGGGGAGAAATATCCGAGATTGTATGCAGGATATATAATTTGGATTATACTTCGGGAGGAAGCAGGATATTCAGTGATGTGGACGAGGATAATCCGTATTATCAAGCAATAGACATGGTATATACACATGGTATAATAAGCGGTTTCGGTGACGGAAGTTTCAGACCGAATGAAACAATAACAAATGAACAGATGATAAAAATACTTATCAGTATGACCGGTTATGATGATATTGCTTCACAATACGGTGGATATCCGTCAGGTTATATGAAGATAGCAGGAGAAAACGACGTACTCGCACCGGATACAGCCGGAACAGATATTGTAACAGGAAGAAAATTGGCTTATTCGGTGTATAAAGCGATGGAAATGCCTGTTGTGTATATTGATTCTTATGAATACGGTTATATGCAGTATGATATAGACAGTAATAAAACCCTAAAGGAAAATCTTATGGCGAGCAAAGATTTATCATACAGTCAGGGAATAGTGAATTTTGACGGGATAACTCATATAAACAAGGCAGGTGTTCCGGACAAGGGTTATGCTGAAATCAACGGTGACAGATTTTTAAGCGATATTAATATGAGATCTCTTTTGGGAATGTGTGTTGAGTATTGGCTTAAAGATAATGATACAATAATATATGCATATGAGTATAAAAATAAAAACAATATACGAACATTTTCAAGCAAGGACATTGATTCGGCAGATTTTAGCAAATACACAGTTAGTGATTCAAATAACAAAAAAACTACGATAAAGCTTGAAAAAAGCATAAATGTTATATATAACGGTCAAGGAATGGAAAGCTTTACAGAGGAGGATTTAATCCCTCAGAACGGCGATGTGACGTTTATTGATAATGATAACGATAATCTTTATGAAATAGTTATCATTAATGATAAAAGATATTATGTAGTTGACAGTGTAGGAAATTCAGGCTTGTCTGTAAAATATAAGCGATATGGAGTGCAGACTGAATCCGGATATTACATAAAAGAAGATGAATTGGATACAAATGTTTATTATATTGTATACGATGAAAAAGGAAATGAAATTTCACCGTCCCTAATATCTGCCGATGATGTTGTTTCTGTAGCAAAAAGCAAGAATGGCAATGTTATAAGCGTTACACTTACAAGAAAGAAGATAGACGGTAAGATAGATTCACTTACATTGAAAAAGATAAAGATAAACGGTACTGAATATGATATTGCAATTGCTGCTGACGGTGAATATACGGATTTGGGAGTAAAGGTTGGTAAATCAACGGAAGCATATCTGAATGAAAATGGTGAGGTTGTATATTGCAGTGATGGTATAAGCAGTGACACAGTATATGCGTATATAATAAACACATGGATTGATGAAAACGGAGAAACATTGTATGCAAAGTTGGTTACGGCGGGCAATATGGGAACACTTACAAACAGAAAATATTGGTGGGTAAGCGATAAGCTTGTTCAAAATGACAATGTGTACGAATATAAGATAGCTGATAAGGCAAAGGTAGACGGATATAAGATAACATCAAGCTTGGCAGAAAGTATCAAAAATAAAGTATGTGAAATAAAAGTTCAACACAGTGAAACAGCCGGAACGGAAATTACTAAAATAGACAAACTTGTGCCGAATTTTCAATATACAAAAGGAAAATATAATCATAACACAAGCGCTATGATACAGTCGGATTTAAGTTTGATGAATTATGATAACCCTGCGGTATTGCTAAGCGGTAATATAAAAACATTGGTTGTTCCGGTGGATACGGCAGAGAAATACGATGATGATTGTTACATGGCAAAATATCGTATAGAAAATGATGTATCAACACATAATGTTGAATTTTACGGTATACCGAAAGATTCACAGACACCTAAACTGCTTGTAATGAAAACCGTTTTATCAGAAGTCGGAACAGCGGGTGGCGATAATGAAACTTGTATATTGACAGAAGGAGTATCTAAAGGCGTTAATGAAGATGATGAAGAATGTTATTTTGCACAAGCTTATGATAAAAACGGAAATGAAATAACGCTTACAATACGCAATGATTTCAGATTTGCAGACAGTTCGGTAAAGAATGCTATTATGGACTTATGTGCCGGCGATGTAATGGAAATTGGACGTGACGGACAAAACAGAGTTCTTGAAATTAAAGTTATGGCTTCTGCTTCAAGACCGATAGACGGTACACAGATGGGCATTATTGAAAAACTTCAACAGAATGTTATATGGAATAAGAGTAACGGCGATGATTTCTATAATGTATTTTTCTATATGAATGATGATGACGAACGTGTGGAGGCAGGTATAAAAGCGGAATATCCGATATTCCGTTATACACAAGGCAGAAACGGCTATGTCGATAAAATCGGTGCGGCAGACATTCTTACAGATGAAAATGGTGTCAATGCAGATACAGTTATAATAGCCGGTGACATAGCGGTTATATTGCCGCTTGATTGATAATAAGGAAGGGGTGTATTATATGAAACGGTTTATAGCTAAAATTCTGTCCGCAATAATGTTGATATCATTGATACCTACTGTTGCATTTGCGGAAAATAGCGAAAATATATTGTATGAGGAACATTTTGAAAGCGAAACAATTAAGGATGAAATAGAAAATAAACAATACGGCTGGAGTTGGGATGCGGCAGGCAATGCATCCGACAAAGCTGCATTTCAGGTAGAGGAGAATGACTACAGCTATCCGAACGGTGGAAATTTTTTGAGATTTGCGTCTACAGATTGGTATAAGAGTATGTGGACAGTACTTGACTTGCAGGAAAACGGAATATATAAACTGGTTCAAAACGGCGAGAGCCAGAGTGATGCTAAAGCAGCTGTAAGCGAGTATCTTTCAAATAATATATCTGTAAGCTTTAAGGCAAAGTTTGAGGCGGACGGAAAGGATAATGCAAAGCATGAAGCATATATACGCATAAAAAATGCTGAAAATGAAGCAATTGCAGAACTGAGTACATACTGTGAAAATAAAAGTGATACAGGTTCGCTTGTACTGAAGGCTTTGAACAACGAAAAAACGGAAATTGAGGAATATAAAATTGCAGATATAAGCTGGCAAAAAGAAAATACCGATTGGCATGACTTCAAAATAGATTTTAATATAACAAATAATACTTATAGGCTTACTGTAGACGGAGAGGTATTCAAGGATACTCCATACGGCAGTTGGATTCCGTCTGCGGCAATACCTCGGATAATACAACAGAATCTTCACCGTGTGAAATCGGTATGATAAAAAGTTTGGAGATGGGACATTCATGGTCAGGATGGTGGCAATGTATCGGAGTTGATGATATTGTGCTGACAGAAGGTGATTGGACATCTGAGGGGCCGAATGAAACTCCGACAGTAATTGTCACACCATCACCTGAACCGGATTCGGATGTGGATTATATAGAGGATTTTGAGGGTGCAAATACAGAACAAAACATCAAAGAGCAAAATGACGGTTGGAGCTATGACGGAACAAGCGATTCTGCAAGCCATATAAATCTTTGGGTTGGCAACAATCTTTCTGACAGTAATTCTTTGAGATTTGCTTCGGATACATGGTATAAAACCATGTGGCTGATTATGAATGTCAAGGAGAATTTCATAAAGAAAAAGACCGAATCGGGAATTGATACAGAAACTGCCACGAAAGATGTGACAGAATATTTAAACGGTGACTTTAAGCTGTCTTTTGACGCTAAATTTGAACAACAAGGTACAGACGGTACTCATGAGCAGTATATTCGGATAAAAGGCTCGGATAATCATGCCATAGCCGAATTGCACCTCATGGATGATAAGCTTGGTATTATAGCTTTAAATAAGGATAAAACAGCAAATGAATTTTATGAAATAAAAACAATAGATTGGAGTAAAGGCAACAAAGAGTGGCATAACTTTGCAATATATTTTAATCATGAAAAAGATGCGTATATGGTAGAAGTAGACGGAGAAATATTAAAAGGTACTTCTTACGGAAAGTGGATACCGGGTGGTAGTGAAAGCGGAATAGGCGCATCCTCGCATGCATCGCTTGGAACTATTGAAAGCATTGAATTCGGTCATTTTTGGTCGGCATATTGGCAGAATATGTGTATAGATAATATTGCGTTATCGCAGTATGAACCGACAGAGGATGAATATGAAATAGGAAGTATTACAATAAAAAATGAGCACGGAGGAACAGTCCTGGCAAAGGGCAACAGTTACAGTGCAGAGGTAAATGCGATAGGCGGCGAAACTGCGGACACACAGCTTTCATGGGAGTATTCAACAGACAATGGAGTTTCATGGAAAGCACTTGAGAGCAGTACGGTACCGAATGACGCGACTCATATAAAAGTCAGTGTTATATGCACAAGCACAGACGGAAAAACTGCAACCGGTGAAGCCCAAACCGAGATTGCCGAAACGGGAGAAGTAGATTATGTGGAAATTGTCGGAGAAAATTTTGAAGAATCTGATAAGGAAACGGAAATCCTCAATCAAAAAAATGGCTGGAGTTTAAGTGGACAGTCATACCAGGCAAAGGTTGGCACAGGTTTTGGAGGAACAAGAAATTCGCTGAGATTTGCGTCGACAGCAAGCAATGCAACAAATAATCTGCGTTTGGATCTGGTTAAAAGAGGAGCTACGTTTGAAACAAACGATAAACTGTATTTAAAATTCGATTATTCATTCGGTTTGGGTAGCGATGAAGATACGGTAAATTCGGCTTCACTTGCATATATACGAATAAAAGATACAAATAACAAGGCATTTACAACGATAAGTTTGCTTGGCGATAAAATGTATATGTCATATTATGATGAAGCAGAGGGAAAAAATAAGCAGGCTGTTATTGCACAAGGACAGGATGTAACTCTTGACATATGGCGCACAATGGAATTATATCTTGATACCGAAAAAAATAAATACTGTATGCTTATAGACGGCAAAGCGATAAGAGTTGACGGAACAGGTTGGTTTATACCGTCGGATACTATTGTTACAGGTATCGGAAAACCCAATGAGGTAAAGGGTATAGGAGCAATTGAAATAGGTCAAGAGAATTCTGCTTGGTGGGAAAACACTTGTATAGATAATATTTCTCTACAAAGATATTATCTTCCGGCTGACAGCACTCTGACCGTGAGTGGTATAAATCCGGTGAATGGATATGACGCAGCCAAGAAGATTGTTACAGGAGGAAGTGTTACAGCCGTTCCACAGACAGAAGAATCAACTATTTTGTCAGACGAAATATATATTTGGGAATATTATAACGGCAGTGATTGGGTTGAAATGACAAATATTATTGTGCCCGAAAATGCCGAAAAAGTACGAGCAACCGGCAAATTTACTGATGTATACGGTCAGACCGCACAGGCTTTTGGTGAAGCGGAGGTTTCAAAGAACAGTGCACCTGCTATATCGAATTTGAAGGTTACCGGCAGTGTGGAAAGCGGTCAGGTTTTAAAAGCGGAATATACATATACCGATGCGGACGGCGACGAAGACGATAGTATCTATATATGGCTTCAAAGTAGAACACTTGACGGAACTTATAAAGAAATAAGCAGAGAAAAGGAGTATACTGTTAAGGATAAGGATGCAGGCAGCTATATAAAACTACAAATAATTCCGAGAGATAATTACGGTGTATGTGGCAACACAGTGGAATATTCGATTGAGGAAGGTGAAGATACATTATTCAACAGAGTATGGAAAAAAATCAATATTCCAAGTGAGCCTTCGGGAAGCTCTGTTTATCTTCCGGAAAGTGATGAGGAAAACGGAGTAACTTTGAAATGGGTATCTTCGGATAACTCGATAGTGAGCAACAGCGGTGTTATAAACAGACCGTTATACGGATATAAAACAGTTACGCTTACATGTACCGCTACAGATAAGGACGGAAATACGAGCAAAAAAACGTATACCGTAACAATTAAAGGAAGCAGCGGCAGTTCATCAGGCTCAGGCGGAGGCGGAGGAGGAAGTTCGTCGGGAGGAAGCAGTGGCAGCAATGTAAATATAAAGCATGTGGCAGCGGCTCCTGTGACAAGCTGGACTGATGATGAAAGCGATAATAACGGTACAGGTGAAATCATAAATCCTGTAAAGCGATATTTTAATGATATTGACGGCGGTGAATGGTATGCTTCAAATATTTTTGAACTAAAGAAAAGAGGAATAATAGACGGAGATGATGACGGTAATTTCCGCCCGGGCAGTATGATTACAAGAGCTGAGTTTGTGAAACTTATAGTAGAACTTTTGAAAATCAAGGACAATGAAGTGGAATGCAACTTTACAGATGTTGATAAAGATGCTTGGTATTATCCTTATGTTGCATCAGCACTCAAATTCAATATAGTGAATGGTATGGGTGATGGCAGCTTCGGTACGAATTTGAATATAAAACGTCAGGATATGGCTGTTATGGCGGCAGCTGCAATAGAATTATCAAAAGAACTTGACGGTAACGGAGATTTATCGGAATTTATTGATAGTACGGCTATATCAGATTATGCAGTCGAAGGAGTAAAGAAATTGACAAATGCCGGAATCATGCAGGGATCGGACAATATGTTCAGACCTGCTGATAATGCGACAAGAGCTGAAGCGGCAAGTGTAATTTATATGATAGCTGAATATTTGAAATGATAAAACGGAAAAGGATGTCGGTTAAAATAACCGGCATCCTTTTATTATTATGATTATTAGGGAACAGAAATATCCGAGCCTGTCGGCAGAAATGATTTTCAATAGTTTTCTACGGCAAAATCGCTTTGTGGGCATCGGACGTCTTTCCGATACACCATAAAACTCCACAAAATTAAAGTAGACAAAACCACAATGGTTTTGCCTACAGTATGAAATCCGACAGCATAGTGTCGGATTTTTTTAGGTCAGTGATTCATTTTTCTGTACTGTACAGGGGTAACTCCGTAGTGAGCCTTAAATTGTCTTGAAAAATATGCACTGTCAAAGTATCCTAACTCGTTGGCTATGTCTGTTATTGAACGATTTGGGAACTTAATCAAAGCCTCTGAAGCATAAGTGAATTTTTGTTCAATCATATATTTTGAAAAAGATTCATCAGTATTTTCTTTGAAAAACTTGCTGAGGTACCCTGCGCTTATATTAAATTGCTGAGCAACTGAAGCAAGTGAAATATCTTCGGTTATATGTTCTCGAATATATTCCTTTATATCTGTAATTAGACTATAGCGTCTATCCTCCGATTGTATAGACATTTTGTCTGAAAGTTCTTTGAAAATCCTGTCTGAAAGTTCAAATAAATATACAGTAGAGCCATCAAAAAAATTATTGTCCACAATTTTTTTGAAAGCGGCATCTTCGGATATTGATATATCGAATTTCTTGGCAGTACGACACAATATAGAAAGAATGCTGACTACTACCGATTGCGCATAGCTGAATGAATGGTTGTCACGTTTTACGCTTGTAAGCATCAGATTACATTCATCACAGAACTGAGTTTGGTTATTATTCATAAGAGCATTTTCAATACGTTCTATCTGCTTTGAATCAATCAGTGAATTATCCATTTCAACTTCAATTAATTCGCTTGCCCGGAATGTGTTATCAAAACCATAGATGTACGAATATTTTATAAGGTCGACAGATTGCTCGTGCAGTTTGCCGATTTGTGAAATATTGTCCGTTTCTCCGCAGAAATATATATTGATAAGAGATTTTTCGATGATAAGACGGTGAATGGTTCTAATTATCATGTCATAATCAATTCTATCATCATTAATAACTATATCTATCGTTCTGGAGGATGATAAAGATACAATACAGTTGAATGTTTCATACAAGACATCCATAACGTCATAAAGAATGAAATTACTTTGTTCGTATGAAACGTTTTAAGAATTTCTTCATTAAATTCTATCGTTATAAGAGAATATATCTTATGTGAAAATTCGATTCCAAAATGCGAAAGTATGGAAAGTATATTTTCGGGTGTGTCGTTTGTTAAACCGTTTATAATTTTCGTCGTGGTCTGATGAAGATGAAGTTCAGCATACTTTTTATCAAGCGAATCCAATTCAATTCTTTTCTGACTGAAATCATCAATGAGATTATTAAGAAATTCTATCTCATTATCGGAATGAGATTCATTCGCAAGACTGACTTTTGCTTTATCAACAACATCATTAAACGGTTTATATATTTTTCTTGAAAGTAGTTTCATAAGAAAATATAGCAACAGCAGTATAATAAATGCGGTAAATGATATACATAATATAACAAATAAAATCTGTTCATACCACTCCTTGGTGGAAATAATATAGACATATTTCCAATCTTTTATTTTTGATTGCAGCCATATGTATTTGGCGGTTGTATTCTGAAATTTCATTCTTGATGAACCGCTTGGAGTGCTTATAATTTTATTATAAGAAGTGGGATTTAACTTCTCTATTGAGTTTATTTCAGGAAACTTTTCACTATGTATTAGAGTTTTTGAACTATTGTCAAGAATTGCAAAGCACTGAACGCCGGTCATATCAACGTCCTTAATAAAATTCATTATATTTTCTATATCAACAGCCATAATAACACAGTTTACATTTCGTTTGCCGAAAGAAGATGTTTCATTACTGGAAACGTAGTGGACATATATAATGGATTTTTTCTGATTTTCAAGCATAATATTGTCATCCTGAGGCACATAGAAATCAGAATTTATACTATCTAAATAAGAAAAAAATCTGTTTTGGATAGAAAGATTATTTCTTATATCTGAAACACTGTAAACGATTCCGTCATATGAAGATACAATGGAATCGAACTGTCCGTTATAGAGAATTACATTGTCGATAAAAGGATTTTGTTTCTTAATATCGGAAATCTCCTGTTGCATAGTTTTCATTTCGTCGAATGACATATCGTTCATATTTGAAAAGAATTTCTTTATGCGAGCATTTTCGGAATTTGTATTAAAATATGTATCGCACAGATAATCTATCTTTTCAAACAAATATTTATCTGTAGCTGTCGCCATCTGTTCCAATGCCCATGTATTTGAACGTGTAATAATATTGTCGGAATGGTGTGAAAAAACAATCATTAATACAGTTGAAAAAATAACAAGCATCAAAATAAATAAGGACATAAAAAGAAAAGTCGATTTGATAGCTAAATTGTTTGTGTTTTTGTTGCTCAGTTTTTTCAATGTAGTTTTTAACATAGACAACTATTCCTCCGTTGATTTTGTTTTCTTCATTTTATATATTGATTTTAACATAAAATAAGCCTATATTCAATA
>QTVU01000037.1 GCA_003460745.1 Firmicutes bacterium AM55-24TS | reverse complement strand
TTTACCTTTTTATAAATCAGTTTTGTTTTTAATGCTTTTGAGCAAAATATGATAAAAAAATTCCGATAATAGCAAAAAACTAATGGTAACTGTACTTAAATTGATGTATAATATTATCATAATTAATATTACGGAGGAATTTTGTAATGGAAAGATTAAAGAGAACGGAAAAAAACAAACTTACGGAACGTGTACTTCAATTCGGTGAGGGCAATTTCCTGAGAGGATTTGTGGATTGGATGATAGACAAACTTAACAAGGAAAACGGCGGAGATTACGGTGTGATAATAGTTCAGCCGCTTGCAGGCGGACTTGTTGATAAGTTAAATGCGCAGGACGGACGATACAGCTTGTATTTAAGAGGACTTTTAAAAGGCGAAAAGGTTGAGGAAACAAGAATTGTTGATTGTGTGACAAGAGGTATCAATCCGTATACAAATACAGATGAATTTTTTGACTGTGCAAAAAATCCCGACTTGCGTTTTATCGTTTCAAACACTACAGAGGCAGGTATCGAGTACAAACCTAATCAAAATCCTGATGATTTTAACGGACTTACTTTTCCGGGCAGACTTACGTTGTTTATGAAGAAAAGATTTGACGAGGGACTGGGCGGTTTTATACTTCTTCCGTGTGAGTTGATTGACAAAAACGGTGACAATCTAAAGGAATGTATTTTAAAGTATAGCGAGGATTGGGGTTACGGCGGTGAATTTGAGAAGTGGATTGAAACCGAAAACCATTTTACAAATACACTTGTGGACAGAATAGTTACAGGTTATCCGCGAGATAACGCAAAGGAAATGGAGCAGTCATACGGTTATCTTGACGATATGATTGACACTGCGGAGATTTTTCATTTGTGGGTAATAGAGGGCGATAAGAAACTTGCGGAGGAAATACCGTTCCATAAAATCGGTCTTAATGTGCTTTGGACAGACGATGTTACACCGTACAAGAAACGTAAGGTGCGTATTTTGAACGGTGCACATACAATGACAGTGCTTGCGGCACATCTTGCCGGTCTTGAAACAGTCAAGGACGCAATGGACGATGAGCTTGTGTTCACGTTTATGAAACAGGGCATTTTTGAAGAAATTATTCCGACTCTTGATTTGCCTAAAAACGAACTTGAACAGTTTGCAAATGACGTAATCGAAAGATTTAAAAATCCGTTCATCAAGCACTATCTTTTGAGTATTGCGCTTAATTCCGTTTCAAAATACAAAGTGCGTGTACTTCCGAGCGTGTTTGAATATATTAAGGAAAAGAATTGCGAGCCGAAACGACTTGTATTTTCACTTGCGGCACTTATTGCATTTTACAGAACAGACGCGGCGAATGATGATAAGGCAGTAATGGAATTTATGAAAACGGCAAGTGCGGAAGATATTCTTAAAAAGACGGAATATTGGGGTGAAGATTTGTCATTCTTACTTCCGACTGTACAAAAACATCTTGACGAAATCGAAAAGAACGGTATAAGAAAGGCTATGGAAAAGGTAGTTGACTGAAAATGAAACAGATAAAAATTAATGAAAAGGATAACGTAGCCGTTATGCTTGAGGGCAAATTGAGCGGTCATAAGATTGCCCTTAACGATATAAAAAAAGGCGAAAATATAATTAAATACGGTTATCCTATCGGTCATGCGACAGAGGACATAAAAAAAGGCGACCATATACATACGCATAACATTAAAACGAATTTAAGCGGTGTGCTTGAATACAAATACGAACCACAAAGAAACGAAATACCGAAAACGGAAAAACGCACTTTTATGGGTTACAGACGTGCAGACGGCAAAGTCGGTATAAGAAATGAAATTTGGATTGTGAACACTGTCGGCTGCGTGAACAAGACGTCCGAAATACTTGCAAGAGAGGCTGATAAGCTGTACGGAGATATGTGTGACGGTGTGTTTAATTATGTACATCCGTTCGGTTGTTCTCAGCTTGGCGATGACCAGAAAATGACTCAAAATGTGCTTAAAGGTCTTGTCAATCACCCTAACGCGACAGGTGTGTTTGTGCTGGGATTAGGCTGTGAAAATAATAATATTTCCGTATTTAAAACAGTTCTCGGTGAAGTTGATGAAACAGGGTTAAATTTATGAGTACACAGGATTTTGATGATGAAATCGGTGAGGGGTTGCGTCTTATAGGCGAGCTTGCCGAATATGCGAAAAATCAAAAACGTGAAGAATGTGATATGTCGGAGCTTGTTGTCGGTTTGAAGTGCGGCGGCAGTGACGGCTTTTCCGGACTTACCGCAAATCCGCTTATAGGAAGATTTTCCGATAAGCTTATAAGCAAGGGCGGAAGTACGGTGCTTACGGAAGTGCCTGAAATGTTCGGTGCGGAAACGATTTTGATGAACAGATGTGTTAATGAAGAAGTTTTTGATAAGACGGTTTCGCTTATAAATGATTTCAAGGATTATTTCACAAGTCATAATCAAGTCGTTTATGAAAATCCGTCACCGGGTAATAAAAAAGGCGGTATAACCACGCTTGAAGATAAGTCGCTCGGCTGCGTGCAGAAGTCTGGCAGTGCAGACGTTGAGGACGTTATTGAAATCGGCGGAAGTGTTACAAGAAAAGGACTTAATCTGCTTACCGGACCGGGTAATGACATTGTTGCGGTAACAAACCTTACCGCGTCGGGCTGTCATTTGATACTGTTTTCAACAGGACGCGGTACACCTGTGGGTGCGCCTGTGCCGACTGTGAAAATTGCGACGAATACAAACCTTGCAAAAAGAAAACCGCATTGGATTGATTTTAATGCGGGTGAGATTATAAACGGTGCGGATTTGACCGATGAACTTTTTGAATATGTTATAGAAGTTGCAAACGGCAAACAAACGAATAATGAGAAAAACGGTTATAAGGAAATTTCAATTTTCAAAGACGGAGTTGTATTATGAAAGAGTGGCTGTGCCGCTCTTTTTTTGACTAAATGACGAAAATGTGATAAACTGAATAAAAGGGGTGAGATTATGAAAAGAAAAATTTTTATACTGACGGCACTTGTTATGATGATATTTTGCGTCAATGCGTGTGCGTTTTCTGATGTACAGAGCGGAAGCTGGTATTATGACAATGTAACCGATATGACAAACCAAGGATATTTAAGCGGTTATGAGGACGGAACGTTCAGACCTGACGGAACTGTTACAAAAGCGGAGCTTGTATCGATAGTCGGCAGAATTGCGGGGCTTCAAGAGAGTGTAAAGCAAAACAATCATTGGGCAGACGGTATGGTGAAAACGGCACTTACAAAAGGTTTGTTCGATTGGGACGAGATACCGCCTACGGCACAAACATATGACGAGCCGATAACAAGACAGTTGGCGGTTAAAATTGTTATGAATGCATTTTTTAAAGACGAACGCGGTGATTACAACAGAGTGAGTTCGTCTGTATCTGATTTTGCACAGCTTGACGGACGATATTATGACAGTATGATTGCGGCTTACTGCAAAGGCATTGTATACGGTGACGACAAGGGCAATTTAAACCCGAAGTCATCAATTACAAGAGCTGAGGCTTGTGCGATAATTATGCGTGCGGCGAGTATGAAAGGTGATTTAAAACCTTATGAGCCGACTGTGACGGAGCAACCAAAACCGCAAACGACAAGAAAAGGCGGTGTAAGTGAAAACGGTGCGTTGCACGTTGACGGTACGCAACTTATGAATGAAAACAACGAGCCTGTCGTGCTTCACGGTATGTCGTCACACGGTTTGCAATGGTTTGGCGATTTCGCGACCGAAAATGCTGTTAAAGCAACTGCCGATTACGGTGCAAACTTGTTCAGATGTGCAATGTACACCGATGAGGGCGGATATATAAGCAATCCGTCTGTAAAAGATATGCTTATAAATGCGGTTGACAGTGCGATACGTCAGGATATGTATGTAATAATCGATTGGCATATACTGTCGGACGGAAACCCTATGCAACATATTGATGATGCGGTTGATTTCTTTGGTGAAATGTCGGAGAGATATAAGGACAGCAATGCTGTGCTTTATGAAATATGTAATGAGCCGAACGGCAATGTGACTTGGAACGATAATGTAAAACCGTATGCTGAAACGGTGATACCTGTTATACGTACAAATACAAATGCTATTATATTAGTAGGAGGTCCGACATGGAGTCAGGATTTGCATGAGGCTGCAAAAAATCCGATTAATGCCGAAAATATAATGTACACATGCCATTTTTACGCGGGAACTCACACCGATTGGCTAAGACAACGTATAGCCGACTGCGGTTTACCTGTGTTTGTGAGCGAGTGGGGTACAAGTGCGGCCGACGGAAATGGCGGTGTTTATCTTGACGAGGCACAAAGGTGGATTGACTTTATGAGTGAACGAGGAATAAGCTGGGCGAATTGGTCGCTTTGCGATAAAAATGAATCATCTGCCGCACTTGTGAACGGTGCGAATGTGAATGACGGAATAAGTGAAGACGAACTTACCGAAAGCGGAAAATTTGTTTTTAAAAATTTCTGAAAAAATGTTTAAACTCTTAATTTGGTGGTATATATAATACATAAGCACGAAAGAGAGGGGTGGAATTTATGAAATACGTTGTTACGATTGCGAGAACTTACGGCAGCGGCGGTAAGGAAATCGGTAAATTGCTTGCGAAAGAACTCGGAATAAAATATTACGGTCGTGAGATTTTTGAAATGTCACAAGGGGTTGAGAGTGATTTGGATTCTGGCGATGATGAAAGTATTCATAATGCATCTCTTGAAGAGGCTGACGAATTGTTTAAACAACAGTCAAAAACAATTCGTGAAATTGCCGAGAAAGAATCGTGCGTTATAGTCGGACGATGTGCTGATTATGTGCTTAGGGATATGGATAATGTCGTTAAGATTTATCTGTACGCGCCAATCAGAGATTGTATGCGTCGCGTAATAAGATTGTATGAGCTTAATCCTGAAGATGCAAAAAGTCTTATTCATTCGATGAACAAGACAAGAGGTAATTATTATCAGCATAATACCGGTTTGAACTGGTCTGAGGCTGTGCATTATGATATATGTCTTAATACAGCCGGACTGAAAAAAGAAAAGATTATTGATATAATCAAAAACTATATAAAAACGAAAATAGATTGATTTGATAAATCCTCCAAAAAAAGCGGCGCTAAAATAACAGCACCGCTTTTTAAATGTTATATTTTATGCTTTGCTATGCTCCGTACCTTGATTGCGGAATAAAAGAGTTATGCACCATAGACCTGCAAGGCCTACAATAACATAAATAATTCTGCTTATGATTGCGGCTTGACCGCCGAAGATTGATGCGACAAGGTCAAATTTGAAAAGTCCGACAAGCAGCCAGTTTACCGCACCGATAATTGTTATGATTAAAGCAGTATTGTTCATAATACTTACACTCCTTTTGAATTGGTTTATATTGTTGTTTTTAGTGTAAACAAAGAAGTGAAATTTTAAACGTGGTAATAACTTCATAAAAAACTTCATATTATATATGGGGTGAGAAGATGGGGAGAAAAGCTATGATGTATTTTATTTCTGTTGTTATAATAATAGTAACTACATTGATGTTTGTGCTTTTTGCCAGCGGTGAAACCGATACGAACAATATTGTGTTTTTGAAAGGATACGGTTGGGAAGTGAGGACAAAATCTGTCGAAAAGGAGGATATTATAATTCCGAAACCTTTTGACCGTGTGTATGAAAATTATAATGATATTCAATTAAAGGCCGGACTTGATTTAAGACCGTATATGGGTATGAAAGGCGTGAGATATACATATATAGTAGAAAATTATCCGAAAGATGTCGGCGAAGAAGTCAGGGCGAATGTAATCTGCATAAATAACGAACCTGTCGGCGGTGATATAATGACCGTAAGTATCCGCGGATTTATACATTCTTTGAACTTTGACGATTCACTTCGTTAAAATTTGATTACAAATTATTAAGTTTTGTAATAATACCAAAAATCATACGTGTAAAAGTATACAAAAAAATATTCACAAAATCATTAAATTTGTATAAAATTTAATGATTTTTTTATACAAAAAAGCTTGCCAAACGGCTGTTATAGTGTATAATAACAGTGTTGTGACTAAAGTATGCGAAAGCATATAGGTACTGACAAACGATGAAGCGGGAGGTTGCGGCGATTTAACGTCGGTTTTTCTGTGGAGTGAGTCCGATTCATGAAACCGGGCGGCAGTCAATGTATACTTAGGAGAAGTGCGGTCTTTTGACGGCATGAGACAGGATAAGTATGCGGCGAAATTGGCTAACTTTGCCCGAACTCTACAATATGAGGTTCGGGTTTTTTTTATAAGGGTGATGCGAAACACCCGGCGGTGTGTGCCATTTTCTTTAAGCGCTGTCGTGCAGATTACAACACAATAACAATTCGAGGAGGGAAAAGTATGGCAGCAAACCAGAAAATCAGAATCAAGCTTAAGGCTTATGACCACGTTGTACTTGATCAGAGTGCTGAAAAGATTGTTGAGATTGCAAAGAGAACAGGTGCTAAAGTTTCAGGCCCTATTCCGCTTCCTACAGATAAGGAAGTTATCACAATCCTAAGAGCGGTTCATAAGTATAAGGATTCTCGTGAGCAGTTCGAAAGAAGAACTCACAAAAGATTGATTGATATAGTTGTTCCGGGTGCTAAGACTATGGAATCACTAATCAAAATTGATCTTCCTGCTGGAGTGGATATCGACGTAATCCAGAAGTAAGATCGTCTATAAAGTGCAGTAGCCTATGCGGCTATGATGCAGGTCAAGTTTCCGATAGCTTTTGCGGAAACCAATAACTGTTAAGGAGGAAAAATCAATGGAAAAAGCAATTTTGGGTACAAAGATTGGTATGACTCAAATCTTTGGCGAAGGCGGAGTAGTTATTCCTGTAACTGTTGTTATGGCAGGTCCATGCGTAGTTACACAGAAGAAGACTGTTGAAACAGACGGCTACGAAGCTGTACAGGTTGGTTTTGGTGATGTTAAAGAAAAGCACCTTAACAAACCGCAATTAGGTCATTTCAAAAAGGCAGACACTGCAAACAAAAAGTATGTCAGAGAGTTCAGACTTGATGATTGCGAAAGTTTGAATGTTGGTGACGAAATTAAGGCTGACATTTTCGCAGCTGGAGACAAAGTAGATGTAAGCGGTATTTCAAAGGGTAAAGGCTTTGCTGGTCCTATGAAACACGGTCTACACAGAGGTCCTATGACTCACGGTTCAAAATCAAAGAGAGTTTCCGGTTCAATGGGTATGTGCTCAAACCCTGGACGAGTTTTTAAGGGTAAGGTACTTCCGGGACACATGGGTGTTCAAAAAGTTACAGTCCAGAATCTTGAGGTTGTTAAAATCGACGCTGAACAGAATTTAATCCTTGTAAAAGGTGCAATTCCGGGAAACAAGGGCGGACTTGTTACAATCAGAAACAGCGTAAAGGCATAATCGAGGTTATTGGAAAGGAGGAAATATAATGGCTAAAGTGGCTTTATATAACATGGAGGCACAAAGACAGGCGATATGGAAGTATCAGACGCTATCTTTGCTGCTGAAGTGAATAAATCAGTTTTGCATCAGGTAGTTGTTAACTATCTTGCAAACCAAAGACAAGGCACACAGTCTACAAAGACACGTACAGAAGTTCGTGGCGGCGGTATTAAGCCTTGGAGACAAAAGGGTACAGGTCGTGCAAGACAAGGTAGTATCCGTGCTCCGCAGTGGACTGGCGGTGGCGTAGCACTTGGTCCAAAGCCAAGAAGTTACAGATTCAGCGTAAACAAGAAGATTAAGAGAATCGCTCTTAAGAGCGCTCTTTCAGCTAAGTATGCTGATTACAAAATATTTGTTATAGATGAACTTGCTGTTGACGAAATCAAGACTGCTAAGATCGTAGCTCTTCTAAAGGGACTTGACGTTAATTCAAAGGCTCTTATCGTTACAGCAGATGCTGATGAAAAGGTTTATAAATCAGCAAGAAACATTAAGGGTGTTACACCGACTCATGTTGGTACACTTAACACATATGACGTTCTTAACAACGATGCATTCATCGTTTCAAAGGATGCCATTGCAAAGATTGAGGAGGTGCTTGCATAATGAATTCATTTGATATTCTAAGAAGACCAATCATCTCTGAACGCAGCATGGAAACTGTTTTAGACAGAGAAGGTAACGAGATTAAGAGATATACCTTTGAAGTTCCAAAGACTGTGAACAAGGTTGAAATAAAGAAAGCTGTTGAAGAAGCATTCGGCGTTAAGGTTGCTAAGGTAAACACAATGAATGTTCTTGGTAAGGTTAAGAGAATGGGCAGAAACGAAGGAAGACGTCCTTCATGGAAAAAGGCTATCGTTACTCTTACAGCTGACAGCAAAACTATCGAATTCTTCGATATTTAATCGTTATTAATTTATAGATAAGGAGAGTAAAGGATAATGGCTATTAAAAAGTATAATCCTACTTCGCCTGCCAGAAGATTTATGACAGTTTCAGACTTCGCTGAAATCACAAAGAAGTCACCGGAGCGTTCACTTCTTGCTAAGAAAGACAAGCACGCCGGCAGAAACTCATACGGTAGAATCACTGTTCGTCATAGAGGCGGCGGCAACAGAAGAAAGTACAGAATTATTGACTTTAAGAGAAATAAAGACGGTATGCCGGCAACAGTTATCGGTGTTGAATACGATCCGAACAGAAGTGCCAATATCGCTCTTATTCAATATGAAGACGGCGAAAAGGCTTACATCATCGCTCCTATCGGTCTTACAGACGGTGACGTCGTAGTATCGGGCGAAGGTGCAGATATTAAGCCGGGTAACGCATTATTTATAAAAGATATTCCGGTTGGTACACTAATTCATAACATTGAATTGTATCCTGGAAAGGGCGCTCAGCTTGTAAGAAGTGCAGGTAACAGTGCACAGCTTATGGCTAAGGAAGGCGACTATGCACAGGTTAGACTTCCAAGCGGCGAAGTTAGAATGATCAGACTTGATTGTAAAGCAACTATCGGTGTTGTAGGTAACCAACAGCATGAAAACGTATCTATCGGTAAAGCCGGAAGAAAGCGTCACATGGGTTGGAGACCAACAGTTCGTGGTGTTGTTATGAACCCTAACGATCACCCTCACGGTGGTGGTGAAGGTAAGTCACCAATCGGTCGTCCTGCACCGGTTACTCCTTGGGGTAAACCAGCACTTGGTCTTAAGACAAGAAAGACTAAGAACAGAACTGACAAGTTCATCGTTAAGAGAAGAAACGCTAAATAATAGATATTTAATTTTGATATAGATTGAAAGGAGGAAGATTTAATGGGCAGATCACTTAAGAAAGGACCTTTCGTTGAAGAGCGTCTTATGAAGAGAATTGACGCTATGAACGCAGCTAATGAAAAGAAGGTCGTAAAGACATGGTCAAGAGCTTCCACAATTTTCCCAGAAATGGTTGGACACACAATCGCAGTGCATGATGGCAGAAAGCATGTTCCTGTATTCATCAGTGAGGACATGGTAGGCCACAGACTTGGCGAATTCGCTCCTACAAGAACATACAAAGGTCATGCCGGAGCTAAAACTTCTAAGTAATATCTATGATATTGCTTAGAAGCAAAGAAATAAGATTTACAGAGGGATGTTAAATCCCATTACTAATATTGCAAAAGGAGGAATCCACATGGAAGCACGTGCAGTGTTAAGATATGCTCGTATTTCACCTAGAAAGGTTAAGATAGTGCTTGATCTAATAAGAAACAAGCCTGCTAACGTTGCAATGGGTATTCTAAACAACACACCTAAAGCAGCAAGCGAGTATTTGACAAAGCTTCTTGCGTCAGCGATTGCAAACGCAGAGAACAATCATGATATGGATAAGAATAAGTTATACGTTGCAGAATGTTACGCAACACAAGGTCCTACTTTAAAGAGAATTCAGCCTCATGCTCAAGGCAGAGCGTTCAAGATTTTAAAGAGAACCAGCCATATCACTTTAGTATTAAAGGAAATGGAAGACTAATCGAAAAGGAGGTTCACTCATGGGACAAAAAGTTAATCCACACGGACTTAGAGTCGGAGTTATAAAAGATTGGGATTCTAAGTGGATTGCAGGTAAAAAAGATTTCGGAGACCAGTTGGTTGAAGATTATAATATAAGAAAGTTCGTTAAGAAGGCTTGCTATGATGCAGGTGTTGCTAAGATCGGTATTGAAAGAAAGCAGAATAAAGTGTTTATCACAATTCATGCTGCTAAGCCTGGTATCATCATCGGTAGAGGCGGTGCTGAAATCGATAAGCTAAAGGCTCAAATCGAAAAGCTTACTTCAAAGACTGTTAACGTAAACATCATGGAGGTTAAGACTCCTGATACAAATGCACAGCTTGTTGCTGAAAACATTGCTGCACAACTTGAAAGAAGAATTTCATTCAGACGTGCAATGAAGCAAGTTATGGGCAGAGCAATGCGTCTTGGCGTTAAGGGTATCAAGACTGCAGTTGCAGGTCGTGTAGGCGGTGCTGAAATCGCAAGAACAGAACAATATCACGAGGGTACAATTCCTCTACAGACATTGAGAGCCGATATTGACTATGGTTTCGCTGAAGCTCATACAACATACGGTATTCTTGGTGTTAAGGTTTGGATTTACAAAGGCGAAATCCTAAACGTTGCTGACGGCAGAAGAAAGGAAGCTGCTCAACAAGCGGCTGACAATAACAGACGCGATAACAGAAGACGCGGCGATAGAAGACCGAAGGGAGGCAGATAATCATGTTGTTACCAAAGAGAGTTAAATACAGAAGAGTTATGCGTGGCAGAATGAAGGGTAAGGCAACACGTGGTAACGTTGTATCACACGGCGAGTTCGGCCTTCAGGCTCTTGAGCCGGCATGGATTACTTCAAGACAGATTGAAGCAGCCCGTATAGCTATGACAAGATATACAAAGCGTGGCGGTCAGGTTTGGATTAAGATATTCCCTGATAAGCCGGTAACAAGAAAACCTGCTGAAACTCGAATGGGTTCAGGTAAGGGTGCTCCAGAGTATTGGGTAGCAGTAGTTAAGCCTGGCAGAGTGCTTTTTGAAATGGCAGGCGTAAGTGAAGAAGTAGCAAGAGAAGCTATGCGTCTTGCTATGCACAAACTACCAATCAAGTGTAAGTTTGTAAAACGTCAAGCAGAGGATGGTGAATAAGAATGAAAGTAAATGAGCTAAGAGATTTATCAACAGCTGAATTGGAAGAAAAACTTGCAGAAAGCAAGCAAGAGCTTTTCAACTTGAGATTTCAGAATGCTATTAACCAATTAGAAAATCCAAAGAGAATTGGTGATGTAAAGAAGACTATCGCTCGTATTTTAACCATCATTCATGAAAGAGAACTACAAGGCAGTGCGATGTAATGCCGGTACTTGTTTGACAGGTACAAATTGAGCAGATAGAAGATTATTAGAAACGTGCGGAAGGAGGCACTTATCTGTGGAAGAAAGAAACAGCCGTAAGGTTAAGATCGGTAAAGTAATCAGCAATAAGATGGATAAGACAATCGTTGTTGCTATTGAAGAAAATAAAAAGCATCCGCTTTATGGTAAGATCGTTAAGAGAACTTACAAACTAAAGGCACATGATGAAGAAAACGTATGCTCTATCGGCGATAAGGTAAAGGTTATGGAAACAAGACCTCTATCAAAGGACAAGAGATGGAGACTCGTTGAAATAGTAGAAAAAGTTAAGTAATATAGCGTTCCCGGAAAGAGTGGAACAACTTGCTTTGCAAGTTGTAGTAAGCAAATCGCTTGCGATTTGTGAAGCGTAAGGAGGAAGTTTTAATGATTCAACAACAAACACTTTTAAAAGTGGCTGATAACACTGGCGCAAAGGAAGTTATGTGTATCCGAGTTATGGGCGGCAGTAAGAAAAGATATGCAGCAGTTGGCGACGAAATCATTTGCAGTGTCAAGAAGGCAACACCGGGCGGCGTTGTAAAAAAAGGTGACGTTGTAAAAGCTGTTGTAGTCAGAACGGTTAAAGAGTCAAAGCGTGCTGACGGTTCATACATCAGATTTGATGAGAACGCAGCAGTTATCGTAAAAGATGACAAAAACCCAAGAGGTACTCGTATTTTTGGCCCTGTTGCAAGAGAGCTTAGAGATAAAGAGTACATGAAGATACTATCATTGGCTCCGGAAGTTCTTTAATTAAGGAGGATAATTGATACAATGAAAAAGATGCATGTAAAAAGAGGCGACACTGTAAAAGTTATCGCCGGCAAAGATAAAGGTAAAGAGGGCAAGATTATCACAGCTATTCCGGCTGACGGTAAGGTAATCGTTGAAGGCGTTGCTGTTGCTAAGAGACATCAAAAGGCAAGAGTTCAAGGTCAGGAAAGCGGTATTATCCATAAGGAAATGCCAATCGACGCATCAAACGTAATGAGAGTTTGCTCAAAGTGCGGTAAAGCTGCAAGAACAGGTGTTAAGGTTCTTGATGACGGTTCAAAGATGAGATACTGCAAGAAGTGTAATGCAGAACTTAACGATTAATTTTCGAGAGGAGGAAGATTCTAACAATGAGTAGAATGCAAGATAAATATAATAAAGAAGTTGCTCCGGCTCTTATGGAGAAGTTCAGCTATAAAAGTACAATGCAAATCCCTAAGCTCGACAAGATCGTTATAAATATCGGTATGGGTGAAGCTAAAGACAACCCTAAGGCAATCGAGGCTGCTTGCGGAGATTTGGCTGCTATAACAGGTCAAAAGCCTATTATAACAAAGGCTAAGAAGTCAGTTGCGAACTTCAAGTTAAGAGAAGGAATGAATATCGGCTGTAAAGTAACACTTAGAGCTGACAAGATGTATGAATTCTTAGACAGATTTTTCAATGTTGCTCTTCCACGTGTAAGAGACTTTAGAGGTATCAACCCTAACGGTTTCGACGGTAGAGGTAACTATTCTGTTGGTATTAAGGAACAGCTTATATTCCCTGAAATTGACTATGATAAGATTGACAAAATCAGAGGTATGGACATCAACATTGTCACAACTGCACAGACAGACGAAGAAGCTCGTGAACTTCTAAAGTTAATGGGCGCTCCGTTCCGTTCATAGTTAAAAAGGAGGATTTAACATGGCAAGGAAAGCAATGGTTTTAAAACAACAGAGACAACCTAAGTATTCAACACAAGCTTATACAAGATGTAAGATTTGCGGCAGACCGCATGCTTACCTTAGAAAGTTTGGTATTTGCCGTATATGCTTTAGAGAGTTGGCTTACAAAGGTCAAATCCCTGGCGTAAGAAAAGCAAGCTGGTAAAATCGATCGTTTCTTATTAAGAAACAAATTGATTTATAGATATATGATAAAATTCGGACTTACAAAAATCCGAAAGAGGTAAAGTGACTTGCACAGCAAGTTATAGCTGAAGCAGGTATTTGGTGTAAGACATCAAATACCGTAGCATAAGGCAAACCGCTTGCGGTTTGTGAGAGCGTAAGGAGGTAAAATAAATGCAAATAACTGATCCAATCGCAGATTTGCTTACAAGAATCAGAAATGCAAGCTCATCAAAGCATGAAACAGTCGATGTTCCTGCTTCAAACATGAAGAAGGCGATTGTTGAAATCCTTAATGATGAGGGTTATATAAAAGATTTTCAAGTAATCGAAGACGGTAAACAAGGCGTTATCAGAATTACTTTGAAATACGGACCTAACAAGGAAAGAGTTATAAGCGGTCTTAAGAGAGTTTCTAAGCCTGGTCTTAGATTCTACGCAAGCGTTGACGAACTTCCAAGAGTTCTTAAGGGTCTTGGTATCGCAATCGTTTCAACATCAAAGGGTATTATGACAGATAAGGAAGCAAGAAAGCAGCACGTTGGCGGCGAAGTACTTGCTTACATCTGGTAATTAATATTAATAAAAAAAATAACTGAAAACCTGTGGAAACACACGGCTGTGTGTAAAACAGAGCAAATTTAAGTTAAGGAGGAAAAATCCCTATGTCAAGAATAGGTAAGTTACCTATCACTGTTCCTGCCGGAGTTGAGGTAAAGATCAGTGATACAAACGAAATCACAGTAAAAGGTAAGAACGGCACACTTTCAAGACAACTTCATCCTGATATGATCGTTAAGCTTAACGATGGAGTTATCACAGTAGAGCGTCCTTCAGAAGATAAGATGCACAAGTCATTGCACGGTCTTACAAGAACACTTGTAAACAATATGGTTATCGGTGTTACAGAAGGCTTTACAAAAGAGCTTGAAATCAACGGTGTTGGTTACAGAGCTGCAATGCAAGGCAAGACTCTTAACTTGAGTCTTGGTTACTCACATCCTGTTTTGTATGAAGCAAAGGAAGGCGTAACAATCGAAGTTCCTGCTCCAAACAAAATCATCGTTAAAGGTGCCAACAAAGAAGACGTTGGTGCAACAGCAGCGAAGATTAGAGAGTACAGACAGCCTGAACCATACAAGGGTAAGGGTATTAAGTACGTTGATGAACACATCAGACGTAAAGAAGGTAAAACAGGAGCTAAGAAGAAATAATTGAAAGGAGTGTTCTTAAATGATTAAGAAGATAGATACAAAAGCGGCTAGAGTTAGACGCCACGCAAGAGTTAGAAAGAACATCTCCGGCACAGCGGAGAGACCTCGTCTAAACGTATTCAGAAGTGCAAAACATATATATGCTCAGGTTATTGATGATGTAAAGGGTGTTACACTTGTTTCAGCATCAAGCATGGACAAAGAATTTGAAGGCTACGGCGGAAACGTTGAAGGTGCAAAGGCAATCGGTCAGAAAGTGGCTGAAAAGGCTCTTGCAGCAGGCATTAAAGCAGTAGTATTCGACAGAGGCGGATATGTATATCACGGTAGAGTTGCTGCTCTTGCAGAAGGCGCAAGAGAAGGCGGCTTGGAATTCTAATAGAAGGAGGAAGAGATAAGTGGCTGAAAGAATAGACGTAGAAGCTTTAGAGCTTGAGGAAAATGTCGTAGCAATCAACCGTGTTGCTAAGACTGTTAAAGGCGGTAGAACAATGAGATTCAGCGCTTTGGTCGTTGTTGGTGACAGAAATGGTCACGTTGGCTTCGGTCAAGGTAAGTCTGCTGAAATACCTGATGCAATCAGAAAAGGTATTGAAAGCGCAAAGAAGAATTTGATTTCTGTTCCTCTTGTAGGTTCAACAATTACTCATGAAGTTGTTGGTATTTCAGGTGCAGGTAAGGTTCTTCTTAAGCCGGCTGCACAAGGTACTGGTGTGCTTGCAGGTGGTGCTGCTCGTGCGGTTCTTGAACTTGCAGGTGTTAAAGACATCAGAGCAAAGAGCTTGAGATCAAATAACAAGAGAAACGTAGTTAGTGCTACTATACAGGGATTGTCAGAGTTAAAGCAGCCTGAAGAAGTTGCTAAGCTAAGAGGCAAGACTGTAGACCAAATCAGAGGTTAATAAGGAGGCACACAGTAATATGGCTAAGCTAAAAATTACATTAGTTAAGAGTACAATCGGCAGAAAGAAAGACCAAATCGCTACTGTTGAAGCTCTTGGACTAAAGAAAATAAGAAGTGTTGTTGAACACAATGACACACCTCAAATCAGAGGAATGATTAACAAGGTATCTCACCTTGTAACAGTTGAAGAAAACTAATTAGTAAGGAGGTGTAGCAAATGAACTTAAACGAATTGCAACCTGCTGAAGGTTCAAAGTTCGCTCCTAAGAGAGTGGGCAGAGGTATCGGAAGCGGCACAGGTAAAACTTCGGGAAAAGGTCATAAAGGACAAAACGCAAGAAGTGGCGGTGGCGTTAGACCGGGATTTGAAGGTGGTCAAATGCCATTATACAGAAGACTTCCTAAGCGTGGTTTTAAGAATATATTTGCAAAGCAGTATGTTGCTGTTAACGTTGAGGAGCTTAATAAGCTTGAGGACGGAGCAGAAGTTACAGCAGAAACACTAAAGGCAAACGGTATAATCAGCAAAACACTTGACGGTGTTAAAATACTTGGCAGAGGTGAGCTTAACAAAAAGCTTACTGTAAAGGTGGCTAAGATGAGCGCTTCTGCAAAGGAAAAAATAGAAAAGGCAGGCGGAAAGGCTGAGGTGATGTAATCGTGTTACAGACACTAAAGAATGCTTGGAAAATTCCGGACCTACGTCGCAGAATTCTATTTACATTAATGATGCTTATAGTTTTCAGATTCGGTGCACATATTCCTGTACCGTATCTGACAGCTGACGCTATGCAAGCGTTCCTTGGAAACGGCGGAACTGACTTGTTCAGCTTGTTCGATGTATTCACAGGTGGTGCGTTCTCAAACGCAACAGTTATGGCAATGGGTGTTTCACCATACATCAACGCATCTATTATCGTTCAACTTCTTACTGTCGCAATACCTTCTCTTGAGCGTCTGGCTAAAGAAGGTCTTGAGGGCAGAAAGAAAATTAACAAGATTACAAGATACCTTGGTATTGCGTTGGCATTCATACAAGGTGCCGGACTTTATGTAACACTTTACAATATGAGCGTTACAAACGGTCTTGACGCAATCAAAAATCCAAGCGTTTTAACATTTTTCGTAATAGTTCTTACATTCACAGCCGGTACAGCATTTATTATCTGGTTGGGTGAACTTATTACAGAAAAGGGACTTGGAAACGGCGTATCACTAATTATCTTTGCAGGTATCGTATCAAGAATACCATCAGCTGCATACGGAATTTATAATCAATTCTTGGGAGCAGGCGTAAATGCAAAGGGTCTTATATTCGTAGCTGCCATCATTGTTGTGGCAATAGCTGCTATCACGTTCGTTGTATTCTTCTCAGAGGCTGAAAGAAGAATTCCGGTTCAGTACGCTAAGCGTGTTGTAGGAAGAAAAATGTACGGCGGACAAAGCACAAACATTCCGATTAAAGTTGCAGCAGGCGGTGTTATGCCGATCATCTTTGCATCTTCAATCATGGCATTCCCTGCAACAATCGTAAGATTGGTTTCAGGCGGTAATATGCCGACAGCCGGTCTTGGATATTATATCCTTGGTTGTTTATCAGCCGGCTATGCGTCAGCATGGTGGACCAGTCTTGTATACGCAATTCTTTATGCGTTGCTTATACTATTCTTCACATATTTCTATTCTTCAATTCAGTTCAATCCGATTGAACTTGCAAATAATATGAAGAAGAGTGGAGGATACATTCCGGGTATCAGACCTGGTAAGCCGACAAGCGATTATATAGGAAAGATTTCTTCAAGATTAAATCTTGTAGGTGCATTCTTCCTTGCAATTATCGCAATCCTACCTGTAATTGTCGGTGCGATATTCAATGTAACGGCACTTCAAATCGGCGGTACATCACTTCTAATTATGGAAGGTGTTGCTCTTGAAACTGTCAGACAAATTGAATCACAAATGACAATGCGTCATTATAAAGGTTTCCTTGAATAATTTCAGGAAAGGCGGTATTTAGTATGAATTTGGTATTAATGGGCTCCGGGGGCAGGAAAAGGCACTCAAGGCGAAATTTTATCTAAGAGATTGGATATAAACACAATTTCAACGGGTGTTATGCTGAGAACCGCCATCAAGGAACAGTCAGAAATCGGAAAGATTGCTGAAAAGTATATCAATGATGGAAAGCTTGTTCCGGATGACGTAATTGTTTCTATAGTAAAAGAAAGATTGCAAAAGCCTGATTGTGCAAAAGGGTTTATCCTTGACGGATTCCCTCGCACAACAGCTCAGGCTGAGGCATTGACAGAATCGGGCGTAAAAATTGATAAAGTGCTTTCTCTTGAAGTTGCCGATGAGGCAATAATCGAGCGTTTGTCATCAAGACGTGAATGCTCAAAGTGCGGAGCACCGTACAATATCATATCAAACAAGCCTGAAACTGAAGGAATATGTGATAAATGTAAAGGCGAACTTATTCAGCGCGCCGATGATGTTCCTGAAACAATCAAGAACAGACTTAATGTTTATCACGAACAGACAGAGCCGATAAAAGCGTATTATGAAAAGCTTGGACTTCTTGTTACTGCAAAGGGCGAGGATAAGCTTGAAGATACAACAAGCAATGTTGCTAAGGCTTTGGGACTTGAGGTGTGAGTTATGATAACTATTAAATCAGCAAAACAAGTCGAAAAAATGCGTGCGTCAGCAAAGGTTACAAAAGGTGCGCTTGAGCTTCTTGAGAAGCACATCAAACCGGGTGTAACAACGGCGCAGCTTGATAAAATCGCATATGATTTTATTATATCACAAGGTGCAAAACCTAATTTCCTTAATTATAACGGTTTCCCGGGAACAATTTGTGCGTCAATCAATGACGAGGTTGTTCACGGAATTCCAAGTAAGAGAGCCATTTTGAAAGAGGGCGACATAATCAGCATTGATATGGGCGCTATACTTGACGGATGGCACAGTGATGCCGCAAGAACATTCGGAGTCGGAAAGATTTCGGACGAGGCACAAAATCTTATAGACGTTACACGTCAAAGTTTCTTTGAGGGAATTAAATATGTAAAGCACGGTGCCAAATTAGGCGATGTTTCGTCAGCAATTCAGCAGTATGTTGAATCGCATGGTTACAGCGTAGTGCGTGACCTTGTCGGTCATGGAATTGGTCGTAATCTTCATGAAGATCCGAGCGTACCGAATTTTGGCAAAGCCGGTCATGGCGTAAAGCTTGCCGCAGGTATGACAATTGCTATTGAACCTATGGTTAATGCAGGTGATTATCATGTTGCGGTACTTGATGATGATTGGACAGTTGTAACTGATGACGGAAGTTTGTCAGCCCACTATGAAAACACCGTATTGATTACAAAAGACGGGTGTGAAATATTAACACTTTAGGAGTATTATATGGAAATTATAGAGGGTTCAATCGTGCGTTCCATTGCGGGACGTGACAAGGGTGATTTGTTCATCGTCCTTTCAAGAGAAGGCGATTTTGTTTATCTTGCAAACGGTGAATTGCGAAAAGTGGATCACCCGAAAAAGAAAAAGCTCAAGCACCTTCAGGGTACAAACTCTGTTTCGGATTTTGTAAGTAACAAACTTGCAACTGTGGGTAAGGTTACAAATTCAGAGGTGCGAAAAGCATTAGCGGAGTTTAATTAAACCTGAAAGCGTATCTAAAGGAGGTTTATAACATATGTCTAAGCAAGATGTTATAGAAGTTGAAGGTAAGGTTGTTGAAAACTTGCCTAACGCACAGTTTAGAGTTGAGCTTGAAAATGGGCACCAGGTTACAGCACATATTTCAGGCAAACTGAGAATGAATTTCATAAAAATTCTACCGGGAGATAAGGTAACTCTTGAAATGAGTCCTTATGATCTTGATAAGGGCAGAATTACATGGAGAAGTAAATAATTTACTTCGGTCAGATAAGTGACGACAAGGAGGTAATAGATATGAAAGTACGTCCGTCAGTAAAACCAATTTGCGAAAAGTGCAAAATCATAAAGAGAAAAGGCAAAGTAATGGTTATTTGTGAGAATCCAAAGCATAAGCAAAAGCAGGGTTAATCAGTCCATATTTTGCACATTCCGAACCTTTTTCGAACTTTGTGTACACTGAGTACACGGCAGTTTGAAAGAAGCTTTGGACTGCACTCAAATCTGAACTGATTAAAATAGCCGAGAGGTTATATCACAGGATACTAATTTAATATTATTTTGCAAAACGCAGTGAAAAGCACTGCATTAAAATTTGTTTATGACTTGTTCAGGCGAAAAGCCTGAATGAGTTTTAATACAACACTATAAAAATTTTTTGATGATATCTTTTAATGGAGGTGTAGAAAAGTATGGCAAGAATAGCAGGTGTTGACTTACCTAGAGAAAAGAGAGTAGAGATTGGTCTTACCTATATATACGGCATTGGACTAAAGAGTTCTCAAAAGATTCTATCTCAAACAGGTATAAACCCAGACACAAGAGTAAAGGATCTTACAGAAGCAGATGTAAGTAAGCTAAGAGAAGTTATCGACGCTGAATACACAGTTGAAGGTGACCTTAGAAGACAGTTGGCTCTTGACATCAAGAGACTTATGGAAATCGGATGTTACAGAGGTATCCGTCACAGAAGAGGTCTTCCTGTAAGAGGACAAAACACAAAGAACAATGCAAGAACCCGTAAGTCCTGCAAGAGCGATTGCAGGTAAGAAGAAATAAAGGAGGGACTAAGCTAAATGGCTAAGGTAGCAAAGAAGACTACACGTACAAGACGTCGTGATAGAAAGAATATTGAAAAAGGCGCGGCTCATATCCGTTCAACTTTCAACAATACAATAGTTACAATTACAGATACAGCTGGTAATGCTATATCTTGGGCAAGTGCCGGCGGTTTAGGCTTCCGCGGCTCAAGAAAGAGCACACCTTTCGCTGCTCAAACAGCTGCAGAAACAGCAGCTAAGGCAGCTATGGAACATGGAATGAAGACAGTAGAAGTTTACGTTAAGGGCCCTGGTGCAGGTAGAGAAGCTGCAATCAGAGCACTTCAAGCAACAGGTCTTGATGTTACAATGATTAAGGACGTAACTCCTATTCCTCATAATGGTTGTAGACCACCAAAGAGAAGAAGAGTCTGATTTGTATATTATTGTAAAGGAGGAAAAATTAACATGGCAATAAACAGACAACCAGTGTTAAAGAGATGCAAGACTTTGGGCATTAACCCTGCAACAATGGGTATTGATAAGTCATCAAACAGAAACCCAAAGCAAGGCAGAAAAAAGCAGTCTGAATATGGCTTGCAGCTTAATGAAAAGCAAAAGGTTAAGTTTATATACGGTGTACTTGAGAAGCAATTCAGAAAGTACTATGTAATGGCTACAAAGAAACAGGGCATCACAGGTGAAATGCTACTTCAAATCCTTGAGTCAAGACTTGACAATGTTGTTTTCAGATTAGGTTTGGCTAATACAAGACGTGAAGCAAGACAAATTGTTAATCACGGTCATATCACAGTAAACGGTCAAAAGGTTGATATTCCGTCATACCTTGTTAAGCCGGGTGATGTAATAGCAGTTAGAGAAAAGAGTAAGAACTCTGTTAGAATTAAGGAAATCGTTGAAACAAACGCAAACAGGGTTGTTCCAAAGTGGCTTTCAATGGATAAGAATACACTTACAGGTAAGGTTATCGCATTGGCTGCAAGAGATGACATCGACTATGAAGTTGAGGAACACCTTATCGTCGAACTTTATTCTAAATAATTATATGTTACCCTCGGTACGTGGATATATATATATGTTTTTTCGAGAGATTTCGGAGCTTAGACTGCTCCGAAGTCATCTCTAATTATGAAGGAGGGTTCTGAAATGATAGAAATGGAAAAGCCTAATATAGAATGCGTTGAAATGAGTGACGACGGCAGATACGGCAAATTCGTTGTATCTCCTCTTGAGCGCGGTTACGGCACAACTCTTGGTAACTCACTACGCAGAATTTTACTTTCATCATTGCCTGGTGCGGCTGCTACTTCAATTAAAATTGAAGGTGTGCAGCACGAATTTTCAACTGTACCCGGTGTTACAGAAGATGTTACAGAGCTTATACTTAACATTAAAAAGCTTGCTTTGAAGATTCACGGTGATCTTCCAAAGACTGTTTACATCGAGGCAAAGGGTGCACAGGAAATTACAGCAGGTGACATAAAGCGTGACGATGATGTTGAGATTTTTAATCCGGATCTTCATATCGCAACACTTAATGATGATGCAAATCTTTATATTGAGATTACTCTATCAAAGGGCAGAGGCTATGTAAGTGCTGATAAGAACAAGCAAGCAATGCAGCCGGTAATCGGAGTAATCCCTGTGGATTCTATCTATACTCCTGTAACAAAGGTTAATTATACAGTAGAAAACACTCGTGTAGGTCAATATACAGATAGAGAACAGTTGGCAGTTGAGCTATGGACAAACGGAACAATTAAGCCTGATGAGGCTGTGTCTTTGGCTGCTAAGATAATGAACGACCTACTTTCATTGTTCGTAGACCTTTCAGATGACGCTAAGAATACTGAAATCATCGTTGAAAAGGAAGAGAACAAGAAGGAAAAGGTTCTTGAAATGACTATCGAGGAACTTGATTTATCAGTTCGTTCATATAACTGCTTAAAGCGTGCTGGTATTAACACGGTTGAAGACCTTACAAACAAATCTGAAGAAGATATGATGAAGGTTAGAAACCTTGGTAGAAAGTCGCTTGAAGAAGTCATAAACAAATTGAATGGTTTAGGTCTTTACCTTAAAAAAGAAGAAGATTAATAGGAGGTAACAGTAATGCCGGGAACAAGAAAGTTAAATCGCCCAACAGACCAAAGAAAAGCTATGTTGCGTAACCTTGTAACAAGCTTCTTGGAAAATGGCAGAATTGAAACTACTTTAACAAGAGCGAAAGAAACTCAGAGCATGGCAGAGAAAATGATTACTCTTGGTAAGACAAATACACTACATTCTCGTCGTCAGGCATTGGAGTTTATCACAAAAGAAGACATTGTAACAAAGGTTTTCTCTGAAATAGCTCCTAAGTACGCTGACAGAAACGGCGGTTACACAAGAATTTACCAAACAGGTCCTCGTCGCGGTGACAGTGCACCTATGGCAATTCTTGAGCTTGTAGACTAATTAATTGTATATTAAGACGGTTCGTATGAACCGTCTTTTTTATGTTTACAAAAATAGAAAAGTGTGATATAATAATTTTGCGATAGAAATGAATATTTAATACCAAATCAGTTTACGTTAGTAAAAAACGTAAGCTTTCTTTGATATATACTGATTTGGTGTAATTTCTGTCGCAAGAATACAAGCAAAGCTGCGTTTTTAGTGCGTGGTTTTGCCACGCACTTTTTTTATGGAGGTTTGTATTATGGAAGAGATTTTTGGATTTAATGACCAATTTTTTGATGAGCGTATTGAAGTGGCAATGTTACATCTTGAGGGCAACGACAGTAAATATAACAAGGTATTCAACAAACTCAGTGCAACTCTTTCGGATATGTTTCACCATTATTGTAACGGTGGAGAAGGTATACCTGAGGGATATGAGGAGCGTATACAGTATTTTTTTGAAAACATACAGGGTATTGATAATGTAAGATTACGTACCGTATATTTTGCCGCTGTAGTTGATTGTATGAATATGTTAGTAAAGTTAGGTTACATAAAGATATAAAAAAACGACTGTTTCAAAACAGTCGTTTTTGTTTGTCTTAAATTACATTAACTTTTGCAATCTTTCGTTTACTGCAAGCAAGAATTCTTCTGTATCAACCTTTTGCTTATTTTCAAGAGTTGAAAGAGCGGCAAGGTCGCCTGTCATAACGCCTTCTTCGATTGTTTGGATTGTAGCTTTTTCAAGATTATCAGCGAACTTGATTAGATCGTCAAGACAGTCCATTTCGCCTCTCTTACGAAGTGCACCTGTCCAAGCAAACAATGTTGCAACAGAGTTTGTTGAAGTTTTTTCGCCCTTTAAATGCTTGTAGTAATGTCTTTGAACAGTACCGTGAGCAGCCTCATACTCATAAACACCGTCAGGTGATACAAGTACTGATGTCATCATAGCAAGTGAGCCGTAAGCGGTCGCAACCATATCCGACATAACGTCACCGTCATAGTTCTTACAAGCCCAAATATATCCGCCGTTTGAACGGATAACTCTTGCAACCGCGTCATCAATCAATGTATAGAAGTATTCGATACCGGCTTCCTCAAACTTTTCTTTATATTCGTTATCATAGATTTCTTGGAATATATCCTTGAAACGATGGTCATATTTCTTTGAAATTGTGTCCTTTGTTGCAAACCAAATATCTTTATTCATATCAAGAGCATAGTTGAAACATGCTTTTGCAAAGCTGGCAATAGATTCATCTCTGTTATGAACACCTTGAATAATACCGTCCTCGTTGCTGAAATCATAAATTAATTCACGAGTTTCTTTTCCGTCCTTGTCTGTGCAAACAAGCTCAGCCTTACTGCCGGCTTTAACCTGCATTTCGACGTTTTTATAAATATCGCCGTATGCGTGACGTGCGATTGTTATAGGCTTTGTCCAAGTCGGAATGTAAGGAGTGATACCCTTAACAAGAATAGGTGTTCTGAAAACTGTACCGTCAAGCATGGCACGGATAGTACCGTTAGGCGATTTCCACATTTCCTTTAGGTCATATTCTGTCATTCTTGCAGCGTTAGGTGTGATTGTCGCACACTTAACCGCAACACCGTATTTCTTTGTTGCATTTGCACTGTCAACTGTAACTTGGTCGTTAGTTTCGTTTCTGTGTTCAAGACCCAAATCATAGTATTCAGTCTTTAAGTCTATGTAAGGTGTAAGAAGAATATCCTTAATCATCTTCCATATGATTCTTGTCATTTCGTCGCCGTCCATTTCGACAAGCGGTGTTTTCATCTGAATTTTTGCCATTTTCTTATACTCCTTTTTATTATAGATAAAAAGGGACTGTAAAAAGCCCCCTTGCTGTTTATTATCTTAGCATATATATTTAATTATGTCAATGTTCATTTTGACGAATTAAGTAAATCTGAAAAATCCTCATACGGCAACGGTTTAGAGTAGAAATAACCCTGAACCATATTACAGCCTGCAATTTTTAAGAAATCACGTTGACTTTGTGTTTCGACACCCTCGCAGATTGTTTTAACGTGAATTTTCGATGCCATATTAATAATTTCCTCAACAATAACTTGACTTCGCTGAACATCTTCAGTACTGTCGATAAATACCTTGTCGATTTTAAGCGTATCAATCGGCACTTTTCTAAGCAGGTTAAGCGATGAGTAACCACTTCCGAAGTCGTCCATTGATATTGTAAAACCGTGTTCTTTCAAATTGTATATAAGTGCGATTGCAGAGCTGTCCTCTTGACTGAATATACTTTCTGTAATTTCCATTTCAATATACTGCTTAGGCACTTTGTACTTTGCGACAACCGCCTCAAGCTTGTCAACAAAATTCGTATCCGAAAGGTGACATCTTGAAACGTTCATTGAAATAGGAATAACCTTTTTACCCATATCAAGGCGATGTTTTTGCATTTTCAAAACCTGTTCATATACATAGAAATCAAGGTCAACAATAAAGCCGTTGCGCTCAAAAACAGGGATAAATACGCCCGGTGAAATAATGCCCTTTTCCTTGTGATTCCAACGCACAAGCGCCTCCGCACCGATGATTGTATCATTTGCAATCTCGTATTTCGGCTGATAGTAAACGACAAATTCACCCTTGCTCAATGCACGGACCATTTCACTTTCAATCATATTTTTCATATTAAGTTTTTTGTTCATATCGTCCGTGAAATAGCAGATATAATTTGTATTTCGCGCTGATGTGTACTTTTTGGCAATATTTGCTCTGTCAATGTAAAGCGACAGGCTCAAAGCGGGGTTGTAACGCGGAATAGGGCAAACACCGATTTTTAGCGGTACTTTATAATTTGTTGTGTTATGTATTGAAATATCCAAGTCCACAAGGCTCTTTAAAAGTTCATGGTTTTGTGAGGTGTCTTCAACGAGAATTAAGAAACTGTCACCTTGCGAACGTGCGTAAAGCCCGTTTTTGTGGAATTTTGATTTTATATTCTTGGCAATGTTCATAAGCGTCTGGTCGCCGACTATGTGACCGAAACGTTCGTTTATAAGTTTGAAGTTCCTTGCGTCAAGCGATGTGAGTAAGTATGATTTATCGCTGTTGTTATCCAATATTTTTTCAGCCGTTTTCATAAAATACTGCTTATTCGGAATTTGCGTAAGTGTGTCCGTATGCAGAAGTTTTTTGTAATAATATTCACGCCATTTTATGAATACGATTATCGCGATTATAACAAGCAATATTATAAATATCCATTGCTTGTTTGTTTTCAACATATCTTTTACTGTCGGAACATATATATGATTTAATGTGTAGACTTTCCTTTCAAGTTCCGAATTTGTAAGTGTCACATTTTGGATTGTCTTGTTCAAAAGGCTTACGATATGCTGATTGCAGGTAAGGTTGGAAACACCAAGACTTGCGGGAACTTCAACGTCAAAGTCTTGCAATATTGAAAGCTTAGGATGTGCAATCAAACTCGTTTTAGTCTGTAAATCTGTCGACGAAACAAGTACAGCTGAAACAGTGTCGTTTTCGACTGCCGTTAAAAGTGAGTCAATGGATGAATATTTTTCGACAGACCATTGTTTGTATTTGTTGTCAAGATAATCTGTAATCCACGAATCGTCTGCCAATATGCCTACATGAATTTTACTGTCCTCAAAAATGTTCGTGTCTTTTTTCACTAACGGTAAGTATGAAACCTTTGTATAAGGCAGTGTTGCGGTGGTAAGACCTTGTTTTGAACCTGAAACCGTAAGAATTATGTCGGCTTTACCCATAACAATCCCGTTCATTGACATTTCGGATTGATCGTACGAGATAAATTCAATTTCAAAACCGGCATTGTCGGCAACTTTTTTGATAATATCTTCGTATATACCGTTATATTCGCCCGTGTCCTTGTCATAATATGATGACGGATAATTGTTGTCGGGCGCAAGTATGCGAAGTTTAGGGTGATTTTCCTTTGCTGTCTGCTCTTCTTTCGTGTAGCCTATTGAATTGCTGTAAGGGCGTTTAAACAGCTTTGTATATTCCATTGACAGATAGAACGGATTTTGTATTTTGTATTGATTTATAGCGCTGTTTAGCTTTGTAAGAAGATTGGTATTGCCTTTTTTTACGGCACAGTAGTAGTCCAATTTGCCGCCTTTGGCTATTAACTTTAATCCGTCGGGATTGTTTGTTGTAGGTGTAAAAATTGCGTCGATTGAATTGTTTTTCACGGCACTTAACATATCGTCCACAGTATCGTAATAAACAGGGATGTATGTAAAATTATTTGCAGCCGAAAAATCGGAAAGAATTTTTTCTATATACGAATTTTTAAGTAAACCGATTTTAATTTTATTGAATGTATCAAATTCTTCAAAATATAATTGCTTGTAATCAGTGGTATAAAGTCCTAAAAAGCCTGTTGCAATAGGTGATGATGTATAGTCAACATACGCCAAAAAGGCATCACTCATAGGAACCATACATAAAAAATCTATATTTCCGCTTTGAAGGTCGGAAATACCTTTATTAAAAGTTGTGTCATCGAAGTTTATTTCGTTAGCTATAAAATTTGTACTTGCAGTTGTATCTAAAATAGTATTTACACTATCTTCAGCATATTCACTGATACTGTTGCCGTCAAAGCTGTAATCATCAAGAATACCGGCTTTTAACGTATTCGTTTCAGCATATACCGAAAAATAAGTAAAGCAAATAACAGATGTTAAAAGCATTAAAATAATTGCTTTTATGTGTTTCATTCAAATTCCCCTTTGTTTAAATCCTCTCTCTCATATATTATATACCACATTGTCCAAATGTTCAAACAAAAAATTTAAAAATAAAAAAAAATATTGCAGATAAAACCTTTAAGGGGTATTTGCTTTATATTTGGTATACATATTACAAGTTATCGTGCATATACATATAACATATATTTTGGACAAAAGGAGGAAACAAAAAGTGGAAGAATACAATATTTACAGTGATATAGCACAGAGGAGTCAGGGAGATGTTTATATAGGTGTAGTCGGACCGGTCAGAACAGGTAAATCTACATTTATAAAAAAGTTTATGGATTTGCTTGTGATACCTAATATAGAAAATGTGTATCAGGCAGAGAGAACACGAGATGAATTGCCACAGTCCGCCGGCGGCAGAACGATTATGACGACAGAGCCGAAGTTCATACCGAATGAGGCGGTGGAAATATCCTTAGGTGATAATGCGCATTTAAAGGTGAGAATGATTGACTGCGTCGGCTATATCGTGGACAGTTCGCTTGGGTATGTGGAGGATAACGAGCCGAGAATGGTTACAACCCCGTGGTTTGACCACCCGATTGCTTTTAATGAGGCGGCGGAAATAGGTACGAAAAAAGTTATTTGCGAACATTCGACTATCGGTCTTGTTGTTACGACTGACGGTACGATTACGGAGATTGACAGAAACGATTATGTTGACGCCGAAAACAGAGTTATAAATGAATTAAAAGCGATTAATAAGCCGTTTATCGTGCTGTTAAATTCGGTAGCGCCTAATTCACAGAGTGCACAGAATTTAAAGGCTGAACTTGAGGCAAAGCACGGTGTACCCGTTGTGGCGGTGAATTGTGAAGAACTTAATGCGGCGGATATACATAATATTATTGAAACGGTGTTGTTTGAATTTCCGCTTAAAGAAATTAATATTAAAATTCCAGATTGGATTGAAGAACTTGACAGTGAGCATTGGCTGAAAAAAGAGATATACGGTGCGATAATCGAAAAAATTGAGGACGTAAACCGTATTCGCGATGTGCGTGCATTGTCGGACGGTATGGGTGAGTGCGGTTTTGTTCAGCGTTCGTATATCGAGGGTATGGATTTGGGTGACGGTACGGTTAAGCTGTGTATGGAACTTCCGCAGGAGCTTTTCTATCGTGTGCTTGGTGAAATGTCCGGCTTTGAAATTGACGGCGAACATCAGCTTATGACGCTTATGTCGGAGCTGGCACAGATGAAAGCACAGTATGATAAGGTGTCATTTGCACTTCACGAGGTGATGGAAAAGGGTTACGGAATTGTGTCACCGTCAACAGAAGAATTGACTCTTGACGAACCGAAAATCGTTAAACAAGGCGGTAGATTCGGTGTTAAACTTAAAGCGTCCGCACCGTCTATACATATGATTCGTGCGGATATTGAAACGGAAGTAAGTCCGATTGTCGGTACTGAAAAACAGTCGGAAGAACTTGTGCATTATCTGCTGTCGGAATTTGAAACAGATCCGACAAAAATTTGGCAGTCGAATATATTCGGTAAGTCGCTTTATGAGCTTGTAAATGAGGGACTTCATAATAAACTTTCAAGAATGCCTGAATCGGCAAGAATGAAATTAAAAGAAACTTTGCAGAGGATTATTAATGACGGAAGTAACGGCTTGATTTGTATAATTCTGTAATAAGGGGCTTGATAATGAAACGTATAATAGCTGTAATCTTCGTGATTCTTTGTTTGTGCGGGTGCGATATGAAACGTATCCGCACAGAAAGCAGTATAAAGGAATATGAAACCGATTTTTCAACGGTGTATGCCGAAACAGTTAAATTCAGCGGTATGAAAAACAGTGAGTTTGAAAAAAATATCAACGCACAGATACAACAATCCATAGACAGTGACCTTGTTGCTTTTGATTCCAAAGCACAGGAATGTAAGGATAATTTGCAAATGGGGAACAAGTGCGTTATGGAGATAGGTTGGGAGGAAACTTATAATAAAAATGATTTTATCAGTGTGGTTGAAGAAAAATATATTTATACCGGCGGTGCAAGAGGTACAACGGTGCATATTCCCGTAAATATAGATGTGTCGGGCGAAAAGGAAGTGAAACTTGCAGATCTGTTTGCTGATGACGGGTATGTCAGTACGCTTAACAGAATGATTAATGAAGAAATGGAAAAACATTCGGAAGAATATAAGGATTTGTGGGCAAAGCCTGAAATAAAACCGGAACATCAAACGGATTTTTATATTCAAGACGATGATTTGGTTATATTCTTTCAACCGTATGATTTGTCATACTATGCCCGTGGATTCGTGGAATTTAGACTTGATTTGGAAGATTTGTCCGGGTATATGAAAGAGGAATATAGACGGCTGATGGATTAGGGGCGACCGTCGGTCGCTCTTTTTTGCCACCCCACAGTCGCGTTGGCGACAGCTCCCCTTAAGGGGAGCCGAAAAGCTTCTCATAGAGGAGAGGTGTCACGAAGTGACGGAGTGGTGCATGGCGTATATGGAGAAAATGGCAGAGCACCCCACAGTCGGTGTTGCCGATAGCTCCCCTCAAGGGGA
>QTVU01000036.1 GCA_003460745.1 Firmicutes bacterium AM55-24TS | reverse complement strand
CCCATGCCGAACACAGAAGTTAAGCTCCTTAACGTCGATGATACTTGGTGGGTGACTGCCTGGGAAAGTAGAAAGTTGCCGGAACGAAAGAATGCTGAAGATAACGACAGAAGTCGTTATCTTTGGTGTTTAAAGAAAAAGTTAGCGAAAGCTAAAGAAGATATTCCTCTATAGCTCAGTTGGCAGAGCGCATGACTGTTAATCATGATGTCGCTGGTTCGAGCCCAGCTGGAGGAGCCATTAGAGGTGACTACTTTTTTGTAAGTCACCTTTTTTGTTTTGAAAAATTAGGGAGTAATAGTAAACGATGTAAGTGTACATCTGATGCTATTACTCCCTTTTTTGTTACAAAAATTCATATCAAGATGATAGATTAGAAATGCCTATCGGACATTTCTGATGTGTTATTTTGAGCAATCAAACGCACAAAACTGAATAAAAGGTATTTAAGTAAACAAGATTTTCGATGAGACGTCTGCTGTACACGCATTTGCGAACTATGTGCAAGAAGAAAGGCTCAATGTCAATAGTTGTGGTGAAATCTGTGGAATGGAAAATCACCAATATATGAATGTATATCGGCGACCTTGTTTTGCAAGGTCGTTTTTGTAGGTGAACATATGCAGGATACGATTGTGAAATCGTTTAAAATTACGGTATCCGTAAGGTTACGTTTAAGTACCTTAATCTTGTTGTTACAGACTTCGGTAAAACCGTTTGAATAAGGGGATATCAAAGGAGTTTAGTATTCCGGTCTGCCAATTCAGCAGTGTTTTAGCGCAATACTTATATTCTTCAATATTACAGCTTTCAGCGGATGAAATCCAGTCAGACATAAGTTGCTTTGCTGTTTGACTGTCATTGGCATCCATAATTTTATAGAATTGCTCCTTAAGATAGTACGCCTGAAGCATTTCATCAGATATGTAAAGCAGAGAATTTGACCGTTCTTTTTTCCAAATCCTTAAGCTTGGTATTTAGCTTTATGAAAAACTTTTGCAGTAGATTGTTTTCGCACAAATTGGGTCTTTATAAAGGTTTATACCGATGAAGGCATTGATGGAGTCGGAGAAGCAACGCTTGAATATAAGGAAAAGGCACTTATAGGAGCGGTAGAGCATATCAAGGAATATCTTGTCGGACAAAACCCGCTTGATATTGAAAAGCATTGGCATAATATCTATCGCGATGCGTACTGGCGTGGCGGCGCAGTTCTGATGTCGGCATTGTCAGCGGTAGAAATGGCGTTGTGGGATATTCTCGGCAAAAGTCTTAATGTGCCTGTGTATCAGCTTATGGGCGGCAAGGTGAATGATAAGGTTAGGATATATGTAAACGGCTGGTTTGCGGGCGCAAAAGAACCCGAGGAATTTGGAGAAAAGGCGAAAACAGCCGTAAAGCGCGGCGTAACCGCAATGAAATGGGACCCTTTCGGCAAGAACTATCTTAATATTTCAAATGCCGAGCTTGATAAAGCACTTCGTTGTGTTGCATCAGTGCGTGAAGCAGTGGGCGATAAGGTAGATTTGCTGATTGAGGGACACGGACGCTTTAATATTCCGACAGGAATTAAAATAGCAAAGGAGCTTGAACAGTTTAAGCCGATGTTTTTTGAAGAACCCGTACCGCCCGATAATCTTGACGCACTTAAAATGGTTCGTGATAAATCGCCTGTTGCAATTTCGGCAGGTGAAAGACTTTATACGCGCTGGGACTATAAGAGAATGTTTGACATTATGGCGGCGGATTACATACAGCCAGACATTTCGCATGCGGGCGGTATTATGGAGCTAAAGAAAATCGCAGCAGAAGCGGAGAGCAGATATATTCCATTCGCACCACATAATCCATCGGGACCTGTCGCAAATGCGGCAACGCTACAATTGGCGGCAAGCTGTCCTAATTTTGAAATACTTGAAATTATGTATTCAGACGTGGACTACCGAAAGGATATAACAAACGAGAGCTTGGAATATAAGGACGGTTATATCACCATTCCCGATAAGGCGGGGCTTGGTATTGAGATTAACGAGAATGAGTGTCTGAAACACCCATATCGACCGCATACACTAAGACACTATACGGGTGCACTAACAGATATTCGTCCGGCTAAAACGGAATTTTATTTTTAAGTCCAGCGGTGAAATGGCAAGAGGGAAATAAGCAAAAAAGCAAATATTTTTCACAAAATTCCTAAAGGCGCAAAACACCCACCTAATCCCTGTCGGTCAAATTTTTAAAAATGAGCAGGGCGACCTGATTTCAGCAGAAAAGCTTTGCTATTCTGCTGAGGTATATAAACGATTGTCTTTTAGCAGTCGAAAGACTAACCGCACAAATTTACGAGCGGTTAATGCGAATACACGTTTGTGTTGGTATCTGTTTACCTCTTTGTATTTGAGGTGATAGAAGTCGCTGTATTCCTTGTAGCATCTTACAAGAGAAAATGCAGCTTCACACAGATAATACTTTGAAAATCGATTATACTTTCTCCTGCGTCATAGTAGAATACTTCTTAAAGAGTATGTTCATAAAACGTTGCTTTTCTTTGATGAAGTTGGAAACAGCGAAATAGCGTGCTCGTGTAAGGTTCTGAAGTGCTTTGTAACGATAGTCACCGATATATACCTCTTTGTTGATTCTACCGAAACGCAGACAATCAGCAATAACAAAAGAGTCAATGAAATCATTCTTGGGCAAGTCATTGTAAGCTTCTTTGAATTTACTGACTTGCTTAAGATTGAGGACATGAATCTTTGAATTAAAACGAGCTAATGCAGCATCTTCCCTTAGAAAATAAACAAGGTTATCACCATACACAGAGGTTGCTTCAAGACCTATTAAAACAGAATCTAAGGAGAAAGATGTCATAGCAGAAAGAATTCTTTTTACCAACTGTGAAGAACCGGTATGTGAGTTGGCAACAGAAAAGTTACTATGTCTACTTCCGTCAGGGAGCATGAAATAAACGACATTGGATTTGCTGCTCACATCAATACCGACGTAAAGTGGGTTCATAAAAATCACCTTCTTTCGTTAAAATTTTAAGTGTTCAATCGGTTTGGTAAAACCCATGATTATGGAGCATCAATACTCTCGCATATAAGAATCTGACTTAAGAAGGACAGATGCGAAACCACACTGCTAAATGGTTGTCCCAAAGCTTAAGAAAACAGCCGGTCGATTTGAAGTTAACTTCCATATCAGGGGAACAGACTAATTATGAAGCAACCGCAATGGTTCAACAGGAGTGAAAAGAACTATTACCTGATTGACACCAAGTCAATTATATCATAGGTTTACCAAAACGATTGATATTTTGAATATAAAAATATATCTATAAAGATATTATACGAGGAGTGAAAAATATGGAGAAATCGGTGTTTATAACAGGAGCAACGGTTAATACAGGACTTGGAATAGCTGAGAAATTTGCAAAAGAGGGGTATAATCTCTTTCTCGGTAGCCGAAATGCGGAAAATGCAGAAAAAACAGCAAAGGAATTGTCAGAAAAATATGGTGTTTATGCAAAGGGTTATGGTATGAAAATCTTTGATGAAGAAAACACAAAAGAGATTTTTAAAGATATAAAAAACAGCGGATATTCAGTTGACACACTTGTGTTAAACGCAGCAAATTTAGGTATTCGTCAGCAGTTTTTTGATGTTTCGATAGACGACTTTATGAATGTTATAAATACAAATATTGGCTGGAATTTTATGCTGTCGCGTGAGGCGGCAATTCAAATGAAAGAAAACGGTGGCGGTTCTATTGTGTTTGTAAATTCAAACACGGCTTACCGTGCAATTCCCGACAGAATTGCATACAGTGCATCAAAATCCGGAGCACTTGGTATGATGAGAGCACTGGCACTTGATTTGGGTAAGTACAATATTCGAGTAAACGCCGTGCTTCCCGGTATGATAAAAACAGACCGTTGGGAAAGCAATTATAATGATTGCAGAAGCGCACTGTCGAATTATACACCGCTCGGCGACATTGCGGATTTTGAGGATATAGCAAATGCGGTCTGGTATTTTGGAAGTGATAACTCAAAAAATACCACAGGCGCAGAGCTTACTGTTGACGGCGGCAATATGATACAGCTTTATCCGATAGTATCTGAAAAATAATAAAAAACCTATATCGCTCATCTCAGAATATACGGAGATTTTTGTTACCCCAATAAGCTCATCTCTCCCTCTTATTTGTACCGTGTATTCTGTAATGAGCGATATATTGATATTAAGAGTGAAATACAGTGTATGTATGAATAGACTTGAGGGCACAAAGCTCAATTAACGAAATAGCTTAAGCTACGGCGATTATGAGGCACAGGAGTACTTTTTGAAGCTTGTAAAATAGCTTTAACATAAAAACAAAAAATTTAATGGGGAAATGCTCGGTAAACAGTGTGGTTACTTAAAGTAATCAAAGGATATAATGCATGTGTGATATTCTCGGTCAAGACCGAAAACGCATATACGCAAATAAAAGAGTTACTCTTCTATGCTCACATGAAAGCGAGCGTCAAAAAAAATTTTAAACAACGAAATGGAATATTAACATAATTGCATTATTGCGTAAGTAGTGATATAATTATTTCGGTGATTAATGATGAAGAACTTTTATGAAAAAGTGTATGACATAGTGGCACAGATACCGAAAGGGACAGTTACAACGTATGGGTGTATCGCAATGAGGTTGGGAAACATACGGCTCAGCCGACTTGTCGGAAATGCGTTGCACGCAAATATTGACCCTGTAAACATTCCTTGTCACAGAGTAGTAAACCGTGAGGGAAAGTTAGCACCGATGTATGTTTTCGGTGGAATTGACGCTCAAAAAGAGCGTCTTGAAAATGAGGGGGTTGTGGTTGACGGCGACAAAGTTGATTTGAAAAAATATTTATGGAGATAAATGGCAGTAAAAAAACTGCCCGTTGAGTCTGTCGACAAAATGTCGACAAAAAATCATAAAGTTCCTCAATAGTCGAAACTTTAGATTTTAAGCAATTTCTGTCGCATAGGTCGTCAGAAATGATTTTTAATGAGGTTGCATTTTCAGTAGTTTTGCCTATGGCAAAACTACTCTGTGTGCGTCGAATGTCTTTCCGGTACGCCATCAAGCAACCAAAAATAAAGTAGACAAAACCATAACAGTTTTGTCTACAATTTGAAGGGACTGCGTGCAGTCCCTTATTTGCTTTTTTATTATAAATATGATATTCTAATAAAAAAATTGAATGGAGAAAGTTATGAACATACAGATATTTGGAAAATCGAAGTGTTTTGATACGAAAAAGGCGGAGAGATATTTTAAGGAGAGAAAAATAAAATATCAGCTAATCAATATGACCGAAAAGGGTATGAGCAAGGGTGAATACAACAGCGTCAAGCAAGCGGTCGGTGGATATGAAAATTTAATTGACGAAAAAGCAAAGGACAAGGAAACTCTTAGGCTTATAAAATATCTTGCGGACGAGGCAAAAGAGGACAAACTGCTTGAAAATCCTCAACTGTTCAAAACACCTATTGTCAGAAACGGCAGACAGGCGACTGTCGGCTACAAACCGGAGGTATGGAAAACATGGGAATAAAGCGTGTTCCGACGTATTTCAATGAATTTGCCTGTATCGGCGGTGCGTGTGAAGATAACTGCTGTATCGGCTGGGAGGTTGATATTGATGATGAAAGTCTTGAAGTTTATAAATCGGTCGGCGGTGAGTTTGGCGACAAGCTACGACGTTGTATGAATGACGAAAACAGTTTCACGCTTAAAAACAACCGTTGCCCTTTTTTGAACGACAAAAATTTATGTGATATTTTTATAAAATCGGCGAGGACAAGCTCTGCACCGTTTGTACGGAATATCCGCGATTTACCGAAACATACGGCAGTTTAACGGAAAAAGGTCTTGGAATGTCGTGCGAAAGTGCGGCGGAATTTATCTTTAAAAGTGACAAGCCGACTGGTTTTGAAACTGAAAAATTTGATTATGAAGAAGAATGTGACGAAGATTTTTTAAGGATACTTTTGAATGTGCGTGAAAATATTTTTGACGTGCTTAAAAATCGAAAAATGAACATTTCGGACAGAGTTAAAACGATTTTGAATTATGCATATGACGTGCAGGATAAAATCAATAACAACAACGTTGACAAAGTACCTCAAAGTGTGGATAACTACGATTTTTCACAAAGTGAAAAGTGTATAAACGACATAAAAGAGTGCGTCAAGCTATGTCTTAGCCTTGAAATTATGGAGGACAGTTGGACGGGTGTAATTGAAAACACGCTCGGAATTTTTGACAATTACGATAATTTGAGCGGTGAGTTTGATTTATACATAAGCGGACGCGAATACGAATATGAAAATTTGCTTGTGTACTTCATATACAGATATTTGCTGAAAGCGGTGTTTGACTGTGACGTGCTTACAAAGGTGCGTTTTGCGGCGGTGTCGTATGTGATTATACGTCAGCTTGATATTGCACGTTGGCTTAGAAACGGAAAAGAATTTTCGCTTAAAGACAGAATAAAAAATTGTGTGTTGTATTCAAAGGAGGTTGAGCATTGTCAGGATAATATTGATTTCTTTGACGAGGAATTTTTGTTCAATCCAATCTTTGAACACAACAGATTTTTGAATTTAATTTAAGTTTTTTCGATTTTGTATTGCAAAATATAATAATTGACGAAAAGGAGCCGAGCGTTTTTGTTGCCGGTTTACTTCCGTTTTATTCTCCGATATGTCTGCCTGTCAACACGGTACGGCCCATTGAACAACCGATTACAAAGCTTGTAATAATTCTGCATAAGCTGACTGCCTATGTTTACGGCTGAAATCGACGACGTGCCGTTATACGCACCGACAACGGTATTACGGTATTATTATATATTCCTTATTCGGTTTTGCCAATGCCTTTTGTAAAATCGGTCAAACTTGACACATTATAAGTAAAATGCTATAATTAGAATAGATTACTATATACAAAATACGGTGTTTTCAGTATGGAGGAAATTATGACGCATTTGAATTCTGCGGTAAAATTACTTGACAGAGCCGCTGAAAAGTTTAACGATAAAATTGCAATATCAGATGAATGGAGCGAGATTAGTTTCAGTGAATTGCAGAGAAAGGGAAAGGCTGTCGGAACGGCACTTGCAAAGACAACTCCGCAAGGATATATGCCTGCACCTGTTATGGTGTATTTGAAGAAAAGTATATCGTGCTTGGTTTGTTTTATGGGTGCGATGTACAGTGCAAATCCGTATGTGCCTACCGCTTACGATATGCCTGCGAACAGAATACAGAAAATTGTTGACTCACTTCAAGGCAGAGGGCATATAATCACAGACGCACAGGGTATGGAAACTTTAAAGACTATGAACATACCCGAGTCAATGAGTATTCATATATATGGGGAAATCGTTGAGACCGAAACGGACGGGGAGCTTATTGAAAAAACACTTAATTCGGTAATTGATACAGACCCTATTTATATAATGTTCACATCTGGTTCGACAGGTGCACCGAAAGGCGTTACAGTGCCGCACAGAGGCGTTATAGATTATGCAATTTGGGTTGCAAAGACATTTAATATCAATGAAAATTCTATACTTGGAAATCAAGCACCGTTCTATTTTGATAATTCGATATTTGATATATACAGCTGTCTTTTGACAGGTGCAAAAATGGTGATAATTCCTGAGACATTGTTTATGTTCCCTGTAAAGTTGCCGGAATTTGTGCGTGATAATGATATTACGACAATATTCTGGGTACCGACCGTTATGATTAATGTGGCAAATTCGGGAGTGCTTTCGGAGATTGAATTGCCGAAGCTTAAAAATGTGGTGTTCTGCGGTGAAGTAATGCCGAATACTCAACTTAATATATGGCGCAAAGCCCAGCCGCAATGCACATACGCAAACCTTTACGGTCCAACGGAAATTTCGGACGTATGTACTTATTATATTGTCGACAGACCTTTCAAGGACAGTGATTCACTTCCGATTGGTAAGGCTTGCGAGAATATGCGTATTATAATCCTTAACGAAAAGAATGAAATCGCAAAGACGAATGAACAAGGTGAAATATGTGTTATAGGTACAGGCGTGTCGCTTGGATATTGGAATAATCCCGAAATTACGCAAAAGGCATTTATTCAAAATCCCGTTAATCCGTATTACGAGGAAAGAATTTATCGTACAGGCGATTTGGCATATGTGAATGATGAAGGACTTATTATCTACTTGGGAAGAATGGATAATCAAGTTAAGGTAAAAGGTAACAGAATTGAGCTTGGCGAAATCGAAAATGCCGCAATGTGTGTTGGCGGAGTTAAAGGCGCTTGTGCGGTGTTTGACGAGAAAAATCAGAAGATTGTGTTGTTTATAGAAAGCTGCGAGGCATTTAGGCTTAGAAAACTTAATCTTGAACTTAAAAAATATATACCTAATTATATGTTGCCGGGTGACCTTGTTGTTATGGAAAAATTTCCGCATACCGCAAATGACAAGATTGACAGAGTTACACTAAAGAAATCTTTGGGATAAAGGAAAAGCTATGGAAACAATGATGCAAAGTGCCGTGTGCCTTTTGGAGCAGGCGGCGGAAAAGTTTAAAAATAAGACAGTATTTGAAGATAAGGACGGAAGTATTTCTTTTGAGGAATTGAGAGAAAAAAGCCGTATAATCGGAAGTGAACTTATTAAAAGAGTTGAAACAGGCAGAAAATGTCCTGTAATCGTGTATTTGCCGAAAAGCATAAAATCAATAATCAGCTTTATGGGTTCGCTTTACAGTGCGTCACCGTATGTTCCGATTGATTACGCAATACCGATGGCGAGAATGGAAAAGACCGTTGAAAATCTTCATCCGACCGCGATAATAACAGATACGGACGGCAAGACAAAACTTGAAAGTCTTAATCTTGACACAGAGATACTTATATTTGATGAGCTTGCAGACGGACAAGCCGATGATGCGGCGGTTGATAAGTCGCTGGGTGGTGTGTGCGATCTTGACCCTGCGTATATTATGTACACATCAGGCTCAACAGGTGTGCCGAAAGGCGTTACAATTTCAAACAGAGGTGTTATAGATTATATTGAATGGATTGTCGAAACATTTCCGATTGACGAAAACAGCGTAATCGGTATGCAGTCGGCGTTCCACTTTGACAATTCTGTTTTTGATATGTATACCGCTTTTTATACAGGTGCAAAAACTATGATAATTCCCGAGATACTTTTTATGTATCCCGAAAAACTTATGGATTATATGACTGAAAACAAAATTTCCGTTATCTTCTGGGTACCGACCGTTATGATAAGCGTTGCAAACGGCGGTGTGCTTGAAAATGCCGATTTGAGTGCATTAAAACTGATATTGTTTGCAGGCGAAGTAATGCCGAATACTCAGCTTAATATATGGAGAAAATATTTGCCCGACTGTATGTATGTAAATATGTACGGTCCGACAGAGGCAACGGATATTGCAACGTATTATATTGTTGACAGAGAATATGAAAATCACGAAACTTTACCGATAGGTAAGGTTTGCAGAAATATGCGTGCATTGATTTTGAACGATGATGATAAGCAATGTGCTGTCGGTGAACAAGGTGAACTTTGTATAAGCGGTACGGGTATTGCACTCGGATATTGGAATTCACCGGAGATTACGGCAAAAGCATTTGTTCAAAATCCGCTTAATACGAAATATCACGACAGAATTTACCGAACAGGCGACCTTGTTTATGAAAATGAAGAAGGCAATATAATTTTCATAGGCAGAAAGGACAGCCAAATTAAATTGAGAGGTAACAGAATTGAACTCGGTGACCTTGAAAGTGCGGCGGCGGCTATTGAGAATGTCGCAAGTGCATGTGCATTGTTTGATGCGGATAAACAGGAGATTGTATTGTTTATCGAAACAACAGCAGAAATTGTCGCAAGAAAGTTTAAGATGGAGCTTAAAAAATATGTTCCGGCATATATGGTACCGGGCAAAATCGTAACTATGGAAAAGTTCCCTCACACACCGAGCGGAAAGATAGACAGAGTTGGTTTAAGAAAAGAATATATAAATTAAAAAGGAGATAATAACAATGGAAGAAATCAAAGAAAAACTAAGAGCATTCATACAGGAGAAATTTGAAATTGATGATGATCCTGATTTTACAGATGATGTACATTTGTTCAACGAAGGTTTTGTCGATTCATTCGGTGCGGTTGAAATAATCCATTTTATCGAACAGACATACAACATCGAAATCACACAAAAGGATATAACACTTTATCCAATGAACACAATCGAAGAAATAGCTGAGGTTGTCGAAAATAAATTATCATAATCAGAAAGGTAACGGATAAATGTGGTATCTTCAGACAGATGTACTTTTAAGACTTTTTATAGCCTGCGGTGCAATGATACTGATTTCAGGACTTTCAAGGCTGATTTTCAAAAAAGATTTCGGACCTAAAGTTCTTGTATTTGCAAGTATAGCAGTTATAGCATATGTTTCGTGGCAGCTTGCCATAGCGATTGTATGCTATACATTTATAACATTTATTTTCGCACGAATACTGAAACCGCTGAAAAAAACACGGCGGTTTTTCTTCGTACTGTTCAGTATTTTGTGTACAGTACCGTTTTTCTACGGACGAATGACAGAGTTTTTCCCGCAACTTCCTGTAATAATTACATTTGTGGGAATAGCGTATCATATGCTAAAAGCGGTTGACGTTATGTACTTCGTGTATTATACGGATATGGATATTCCGTTTTTGACGTATGTGAATTATATGTTGTTTTTTCCGACGTTTACGGCAGGCCCGATTTTCAGATACAGAGATTTTCAAAAGGTATATAATAAACCCGTACCGCTTACAACGGACAGATTTATAACTTGCGTAAAGCGATTTATAAAGGGTATGTTTAAGAAAATGGTTGTACTTTACTTTGTAAGTACATTCTTTAACTTCCTTGTCGCAAGCGAAAAACATTGGTATGTAAGCCTTGCGATAGTGGTTTTCAGCTATCTGTTCCTGTTTTTCGACTTGTCGGGTTACAGCGATATGGCGATAGCCGTAGGCTCGGTTATGGGATATACAGTGCCCGAAAACTTCAGAAAGCCTTGGGCGGCGGCGTCATTTACGCAGTTCTGGCGTAACTGGCACATAACTCTTTCCGATTGGGTCAGAGAACATATTTTTGTTGTATTAAACGGTAAAAAACTCGGAAAACTTGCTTCAGCTGGAATGGGCTTTCTTGTAATGTACGTTATGGAAATGTGGCACGGTTTTACTTGGGTGTACGTTATCGGCGGTATTTATAACGGCTTGTGTCTTGGTCTTGAAAACCTTTTGGGACTTACAAAGGCGGAAAAACGTAAGATGAAAAAGCCTGTCTATATTGCAAGATGTATTATAGTAAATATGCTTTTTGCATTTAATACATTGATGTTTACCGTAACACCTGCACAGTTTTTTGAGATACTTAAAGGATTTATAAGAATATGAAAAAGATTGTAACAATAATTGCGATTGTACTTGCAATAGCGGTCGGTGATTTGGCACTGACTTATAACAATTTCATAGTGAACAGTGATTATTTTGTGAAAAACGATTTTGAAATAACGCAGTATAAACACCCCGAAAAAGTTTGGGATAAGGTGTTTTTCGGAAACAGCGTTGTTATTTCGGCATATATGGAGGACAAGAGCAGTAAAGGATATGTCAATCTCGGTCTTGACTACGGTGTTGTTACCGACTTGTGGGAAATGATTGAGAAGAAGCATATAAATATCGGCTCTGAACTTGTTATCGGACTGAATTATTTAACGTTGTATGATGAGTTTGAAACCAATCCGACATATATATGGCATAAAAAGTTGTATGAGCCGTATGCGTATTTTGAGCGTGACAGATTTTATCCTATGATAACAGACGGCTTTGATAAGCTGTTAAACGGCGAAAGTCCTTTGCCGTATAAATATCTTCCGCAGGAAAAGCATATTTATCATGGCGCAATGTCGGATAAAATGCTTGAAAAGACTATGGAAAATTATCAAGACGAATTTTTCAATCTTCCGACGGAGAAGTTTTCAAAGAATGTGGCTGCACTTGAGAAGATTATAAATTACTGTAATGATAATAATATAAGGGTTAGGGCGGTTTGGATGCCGTGGAATACGAAACTTGAACAACCTGAATTGTTGGGTGAAGTCAAGGCTATGGCAAACGAAGTATTTGATAAATATAATGTAGAAGTGCTTGATATGGAAACTGCTTTGTCACCCGAATGTTTTTACGATACGGGACATTTGAATTATGACGTGGGTTCAGCTATCTTCACTCAAATGATAGATGAATGGTTGTAGAAAAATCGCCCACAGCACTACTTTTTGCTTGGGCTGGTCGCAGACTGATAGTCTGCTGCTCGCCCATGCAACCGGGGGCAGTACATATGTACAGCACCGCAAGTTGGCTGTGAACAATTTTTGGAAGGATCTTTATATGAAACAAAAATTAAAAACAATAGGAACATTTTTAATATACCTTGCAATGTTCATTTTAATATGTATATTCTTTACCGGTCACGGTACATTTATATATGAGGCATTTTAAAAGGAGAAAGTTTATGAAAAAACTTATACCAATATTTCTTGCAGTGCTTTGTCTTACGGCGTGCGGAAATGAACAGGTAAAAAATCCCGATACATTGTCTACAGCGGTAATTTCGTCCTCGGACAGTGTTACGGCAAAAAACACTTTAAACAGTTTAAATGAATCAACCGTTGCAACATTGACCGCCGATAAAATCGACGCGTCAAACATAGGTGATTTGTCGGATTATGATGTTTTGTACATTGATAAAAGCGTTGTTGAAACAGGCGGTTTTAATGCAAGTGCAGTTGAGGAATATGTATCAAACGGCGGAAGTGTTTTCCTTGACAATGATGTGTATAACGTATTTGATAAGGAATTTATCGGTGCGGAGGACTTTGTAACGATTGATTCTTGTCCGGTTGATATGATTTATCCCGAGAACAGCGATAAAGGAATAAAGAAAATTCAGTCGCTTTTGTCTGATTTTTCGATGTTGTACAGAAATTATGCCGATTATAATGATGTGCTTGTAAATCAAAATTACGGAGTCGGCGTTATTCCGTCAACGGCGGAATGTGTTGCGTCAAAGGATAACGTAGGAATTTATACGGTAAATCAGTACGGAAACGGTTATGTGTTCTTCACCAATCCGCTTTTACCGAATTCATTTTCCGTAAACAATCTTTCTCCCGTTGATACCGGCGAATACCTTTCAGCAACAACGGTCGGTGCAAATAAATTGCTCAGAGATTATTTTGCGGAATTTGTTTCGCTTAAAAATTACGGATATGCCGTTGAACACGTTTTGGGCAGCTTTGCAAAGCCTGTTGCCTCGTGGGAGCTTCACTATGAGGATATTACGGGTATAGATAACGGCTCAGCGGAAATTTTTGAGGAAATGTGTGAAAGATACGGTCAAGTACCGTCATTCACGCTTGCAAGAAATCCGTATATTTGGTTCAGACGTGCCGAAAGTGTGACGTATGCACTGAATAATAATGGTCAATTTGCAATGGATCCGTATGAAAATGCGTATTCATCGGGAACGCACTTTGTAACCGCAAAGGAATGGCTGTCACTTGATTATGACGATAACACAATCAGCTATTTTGAGGACAGCCACGATTATATAAAACGTGCTTATCCGTGTCCGACGGACTTTAACGGTGACGGCAAGATGGACTTGATTTGCGGAAGTGCGGACGGAAAACTGTACTATTTCGAGGGTACGGGAATGAAATCGAATTACGAACTTGACGTTGCGACTATGTTTACCGATATGGACGGAAATCAAATTTCGGTCGGTGCATATTCATCACCTACAACCGCCGATATTGATAATGACGGTGTTGATGAAATAATTACAGGTGATGAAAACGGAAGTATCCATTGCTTTAAAAGATCTGACGGTATGGTGCTTGACGATCAAGGCATCATTCTTGAAACAGGACTTACCGACGCAATGCCGTCAATCGGTGATTTGAACGGTGACGGCGTGCTTGATATGGCGGTCGGCTCACGAAACGGCGAAATGAGAATATATTACGGTGATATGGGTGAGTACAGTGTTTTGTTTAATGCTTACGAAACCGTTGATACAGGTCAAAGTTGGTGTTCGCCTTGTATAGCCGACGCAGACGGTGACGGCGTGAATGAGCTTTACGCAGGTACGTTTGAGGGATATATCGCGAAGTTTGAAAATAATGTTTTTAACGGTTATATTGAAGGCAATGAAAGCAATTATAAGGGTAATAATAATCTGAAATTCGGTGCGAACAGTGTACCGCGATTTTATGATATTGACGGTGACGGCAACAAAGATTTGGTTGTCGGCTCACTTGAATACGGTATGGCTGTTCCTATAGACAGCGATTATTTTCCGTATCGTGAAAAATTGCAGAAACAGCTTGACGGCTTTAAGGACAGAGGAATCTATGTCGGTGTACACGCACTTTCAAATGAATATGCCGACAGTATGCATGACCAAAGGGAGCTTGAATATCAGAAAAATGCGTTTGAGTCATACGGACTTCCATGGATAGGCAGTGGTGTAAATCAGCATACATGGAGAACAAGTAAAATCGGTTATGACACGCATTTTGATAATATGAGCGGTTATGACGGAACGTACAAGAGTCAGTTTGACGCGGGTCTTTATTGGAACAGCGGTTCACAGACTCCGAACAGTATCGCCGTACCGGAAGTGAGTGCGGAAAATTCAATCATTGTTCCTTTCTATCTTGATAACGGTCAGCTTATGCTTCAACCGTCAAACACACCGAACGGAAACAGCGAATTTTCGGCGATTTCTGCGAAGTATGAAGTGCCTATCCTGTTCTATAATCACTGCGATTACGTTTACCGTGAGCAGGACAGCGAAGAGGAGAAGATTAAAAAGGTTGATACGCTTGTAGATGATTACGGCTATAATTTCGTACAGGAAAATCAGCTTGCAAAGATGACTGCGGCGGCATATAACAGCAGGGTCAGTGCAAAGTGGGATAATGATACTTTGTATTTGTCGGCGGCGGCAAAAAGTGAGGATATTCCGCTGTACGATAAGAATTATCAAAATTCTACCGGTGTAAAAGTGATTTTTGCCGACGGTGTTACGGTTGATGAATTTAATATAGACGCAAGTGTTGTATATAAAAAAGATAACTGCATTTATACGTCACTTGATAAAGGCGTAAAGATTTCAAAGAACGGTGAAAATAAAGATATAAATATCACTTCGGTGAATGTACCTGCAAAAATTTCAAAGAATGATAAGGGTGCAACGATTAAATTCTGTGACGGCGGTATGATGACGGTTGAAGTTGCCGGTAATGCGCGTACAACGTCAAAAGGCTGGGAAACAACTCAACAAGAGGGTAAAACACTGTTTAGAAAATACGGAAAAGCAGAAACTTTGAAAATAACAAAATAAAAAAGTGCCGAAAGGCACTTTTTTTATATGATTTTTTAAAGATTAAGTCATTTTTACTGTCCCCAAACATTTCTTAAATGCTCGGCGTACATATCTTGTATTTCTTTAATTTCGCCAAGTCCCGTAAGGTCACACTCGACATTGAAACCGTTATTTTCAAATTCTTCTTTCCATTCGACAGCCATATCATTTTTTGCGTGGTCACCGCATACAAGCATAAACGGGAGTAGTGTTACATTTTTTATATCGGTTTTCGTTGCGTGTGACATAACTGTTTCAAGGTCGGGAAAACCCTCAACAGTACCGACAAATACGTTGTTCATATCGGCATTTTTAAAGTGATAATCAAGAGCGGAGTAGGCGGCATTCGCAAAATGGTCGCTGCCGTGTCCCATAAAAACGTAAAGTCTGTTTTTGTCGGTAAGTCTGTGTTTGAAAATATCAACAATGTTGTAATAGTCAACCGTTTCGGTAACAAGCGGACGAGAAATTCTGATTTTCATTTTGTTGTTAAATTTCTCAATCATTCTGCAAGCTTTGTCGTATTCAATACCGCACATAATGTGAGTAGGAACACAAAAAATATCTGTGTAACCGCTTTTATATAATTTTTCGAGTGCTTCATCTACAGTATCAATTTCTATTCCGTCACGTTCGCGGAGCTTTTTAATAATCATACCGCTTGTAAATGCACGGAAAACATCTGTTTTAAATTCATATTTAAGCTTTTTTTCGACAGCAGCGATTGTTTTTTCAAGCGTATCGCGGTGGCTTGTGCCAAAGCTTATGACAAGTATTGCAGTTTTCATATTTTCTCCTTTATTTTCTGTTCATATAATTCTAAACTTTCTTTTGCAATTTCAAGCATTTCATCTGAAACCATAAAATTTAATATTTCTTTTTTAGTGTCCCTGCTTTCGCTTATTAAAATACTTCTGTATTTCTCTATTATAGGTAAAATGCTTGCGTAAAATTCTAAATCGTTTGATTTAATTTGTCTGATTTTTTTCGCAAGTGCCGGTGATTTGCCGTTTGTCGAAACAGAAATCGTTATGTCATCGTAGTTTTTTGATGACGGTAATATAAAATCGGAATGCTCTGTGTCATCAGATAGGGACACTAAAATGTTGCGTTTTTTTGCGTCATTGTAAATCGTTTGATTTACTTCTTTGTTGTCTGTTGCGGCTATGACAAGAAAAGAATTTTCTATGTCACTTGAGGAATATTCTTTTTCAAGTCGTTTGACGTTTGGAAATCCGTCTTTAAAAAAAGACTTACTGCGGTTACGTCTGCACCATATTTTAAAAGCGTTTTAACCTTTCTTTCCGCAACATTTCCACCGCCTGCAACGGTACATTTTCTTCCGCATATATTCAGCATTATCGGAAACATCAGTTTTCCTCCAACCACTTTGCAGCCTCGACCGCGTAGTAGGTTATAAGCATTTTTGCACCGGCACGTTTCATTGCGGTAAGGCTTTCAAGGACGATTGACTTTTCGTCAATCCAACCGTTTTGTGCGGCGGCTTTAATCATTGAGTATTCACCGCTTACATGATATATTGCAAGAGGGACACTAAAAGTATCGCTGACCGTTTTTGCAATGTCAAGATACGGCATACCGGGTTTCACCATGATTATGTCCGCACCTTCGTCAATGTCAAGCTGTGTTTCGATAATTGCCTCTTTTTTATTTCTGAAATCCATTTGATAACTTTTCCTGTCCCCAAACGACGGAGCACTGTCAGCTGCATCGCGGAACGGCCCGTAAAATGATGATGAATATTTGACGCTGTAAGCCATTATAAGTACGTCCTCAAAGCGGTTTTCGTCAAGTGCCTGACGTATTGCGCCTACTCGTCCGTCCATCATATCCGACGGTGCAACAATATCCGCACCTGCTTTTGCACAAGCCACCGACGCTTTTGCTAAAAGCGGTAAAGTCTTGTCGTTGACGATACAGTCGTGTTCGATAACACCGCAGTGACCGTGCGAAGTGTACTCGCAAAGACAAATATCGGCAATTACGATTAAATCGGGATACAGTTCTTTTGTAAGGCGGATTGCACGTTGAACAATGCCGAATTCATTGTATGCCTCACTGCCGAATTCATCTTTTGTTTTCGGAATACCGAAGTAAAGCACCGCACCGACACCTGCCGAAACCACTTCATCAAGTGCGGACGGCAGGTCGGTAAGCGAGTATCGCTTGATGTTCGGCATTGACGGAATATCTTCTGTTTCGCCGTCAATTATGAACATCGGATATATTAAGTCTGTTTTGTCAATCGAAGTTTCGTGTACAAGGTCGCGAATTTGTTTTGTCACACGAAGTCGTCTTGGTCGTCTGATCATTTAGTGTCCCCCCTGATACAGTCGATAATGCTTTCTGCGGTTGCATTGTCGGCTGTTTTATAAATTTTAAGCCCGCATTTTTCGGCGGATTTTGTTGTTTCGTTTCCTATTGAAATCAGCTTTACATTTGATGTGTCTGCCATTTCGGAAAATGCCTTTGCGGCAGAACCGCTTGATAATATAACATAGTCAGTATCGTTTAGACATAAATTCAAAAGTTCCTGTTTTGAGTTGTCGGTTTCTGTTCTGTAAAGGTGCATATCGGTGAAATTAACATTATTTTCACTTAAAATATTCGGTATGGTGCTTACACCGTTTTCGGCTCGAATTAAAAGAATATTGTCGTTTTTACTGCACTTTTCGCACATTAGGCGAGCAAGCTCAAGTCCCGAATGAATTTGAGGAACCATGTCGGCATATATGCCGTAACTTGCAAGTGCGTCGGCTGTTTTTTCCCCAACAACAGCGAATTTAGTGTCCCTTAAAGTGCGTATATCGGTTTTTGATTTTTGTAAATATTCAAAAAATATTTTAACACCGTTTGCACTTGTAAATACTATATGTGAAAAGTGTGCTATATCCGCTTTTGAAAACAAGTCGAAATTAATCGGAACTGTTTTGATTAAAGGAAGCTCCGTTATGTCAAAATCGGTCGCCGCATTTTTTATGCTTTTGTTCATTAACGGTGTTGCGGTTGTGAGTATTTTTGTATTTTTTTGTTTAAACCAATCTTGCTTTAAATTCACCACATCACCGACAAGAATTATCGCCGGAGAAGTCATTTGTTTTGCCAATGCAGATAAATTATTTAGTGTCCCCGTAACACATTTTTGACGCGGCATTGTGCCGCTTGAAATTACGGCAACAGGTGTATTTTCCGATTTACCGTTTTCAATAAGCTTATTGCTTATATTTTCGGCAGACGAAAGCCCCATAAGAAAAACAAGTGTTCCGCTGAGTTTTGCAAGTGCGCTGTAATTAACCGTTTCATTTCCGACTTTTTCGTGACCTGTTATAACGTGAAACGAAGTTGCAACTCCACGGTGAGTGACGGGAATACCGCAATATTCGGCGGCACTGTAACAAGAAGAAATACCGGGTACAATTTCGTAGTCAATATTATTTTCGATTAGCGCGATAATTTCTTCACCTCCGCGACCGAAAATAAACGGATCGCCGCCTTTCAGACGTACAACATTTCCGAAACGGCTGTGTTCAACAAGGGTTTTGTTGATTTCCTCCTGTACCATGTGATGATTGCCTGCGATTTTTCCGGCATAAATCAATTTACAGTCGTTTTTTGCATAGCTCAATAAAGTCGGATTTGCAAGGTGGTCGTAAATTATGACGTCCGCTTTTTTTATACATTCAAGACCTTTCTGCGTAATTAATCCGCTGTCACCGGGGCCTGCACCTACAAGATATACCATTTGATTTACTCCTTAATTTTATCGAGCGTTATTTCAGCCATTTTTTTGCCGAGTAATATCGGATCGTTTCCGAACATTTCAAGATAAATTTCTTTGTCGTTTTCTTTGAAAAATGTGCACATTTTAATTTCTTTACCGTTAAATTCAGCCGACGCACCGCATGGTGCGTGACAGCCGCCGCCTGTGTACTGCAAAAATGCACGTTCGCATCTTAATTCGGTCATTGCGATTTCATCATTTATCGCTTGTGTGTATTTATCGGCTTTGCCGACGACAGTTTCAATGGCAAGAATACCTTGACCTGCGGCACATATGAAATTATCGCCGAGATTTTCGATTTTAACGTCGGAAACGGCAAGACGGTTTATTGCGGCACGAGCCATAATAACCGCATCGTATTCACCGTTTTTGACTTTCTCAAGACGAGTGCCGATATTACCTCTGATTGGCTTAAAAACAGCGTTTGGGAACAGTTTTTCAGCCTGTGACTGACGTCTTGTACTGCCTGTACCGATTATTTTTATGTCGGATAATTCAGTGTCCCCAAAATGAACAAGAACATCACTTCTGTCGTCGCGAAGAAGTGCGGCACTTATCGTAAGACCATCGCAAATTTCTGTCGGCATATCCTTTGCACTATGCACCGCCATATCTATTTCACCGCTTAAAAGTGCGATTTCGATTTCTTTTATAAAAACACCCTTTCCGCCGAAACTTTGGAGCGACTTATCAAGCTGACGGTCACCCTTTGTTGAAATGCCGACAATTTCAAAAGTGTCGTTTGGAAAATGCTCTTTCAATTTTTTGATTACAGCCTCTGTTTGCTTGATTGCAAGTTGGCTTTTTCTTGAGCCGATTTTTATTATACTCACGTTAATTTCTCCCTAAGCAAAATAATAAATTCACTGAATTTTGCATAATTGTTGTCTGATTTCAGATTATATATTTTATGGCGAAAAGTGTTCTTTTCGCTCTCGTTTTCAATTTTATTCTCTGCCGATTTGAATAATGTTTCGCTTTCGGAAAAAAGTTTCCATATACGAAATTCATCAATATATTTTTGAAGAATTTTTTCGGCTTTTATAATTTCCTGTTGTTTAATTCTGTTGTTGTTGTCCGCGATTTCGGTTAAATCGTCAATATTTTTGTAAACTGTGTATTCATCCTCGAATACCTCAATGTCACGAGGTACTGCAAGGTCGATAAAAACTCGCTTTTTACAAGTCTTTATTGCGTTTTTTGCTCTGCTTTTTTCAAGTACGATATGCGGACTGGACGTGGCACTGATTACGGCGTCATATATATCAAGATTATCATAACGCTTGTCGTAATCAACGGTAATCGCACCGTCAATGTGGTTTATAATGCCGTCATGCGTACGCGAAGTGGCATAAATATTTACACCGTCAAGGGACAGTAAATCTTTAAGAACGATAGAGCCTGTTTTTCCGCTTGCACCGATAATCAATATGTTTTTGTTATTTAGTGTCCCCAAAATATTTTGACACTGTTTTATTGCAATGGTTGCCGCGGAAACAGGAGTTTTCGATAAAAGCGTTTCCGTTTTAACTTTTTTTGCACCCGTTACGGAAATACGGAAAAGAGTGTTGAGATATTTTCCGCAGCACAAATGTTCTTTTGCAAATTCGTGCGCGTCTTTAACCTGACCTAAAATCTGATCCTCACCGAGAATCATTGATTTAAGCCCCGACGCGGTAAGTGCAAGATGACGCGAACAATCGTCGCCCTCATATATGCTTATGTACTTTTTAACAAATTCATCGGTTAGGGACACTAAACAGTCAATGAATTTATCTTTTATATTATACCCTGCAAGATAAAATTCACAACGGTTGCAAGTGGACAAAAGCACACATTCTTCAGCAATATTTTGTTTTATATACTTTAAAATTTCAGCTTGTTTTTTCTTGGTAAAAGATACTTTCTCACGAATTGAGATTGGTGTATTTTCGTGGCTGATACTTACTGCAAGCAGTTCCATTATCCCATAACCTTTCTGATTATTTTCTTACAATAACGGTTGTAAAATAACCGTATGATTTGCCTTTTTGTATTTTTTCGATAACTTCGTTTTCCATACCGATACAGCTTGAAACAATCGCGTTGTTTTCAAGTCCGTACTTTTTTAAAATGTCGGATATTACATCTGTATCGTTGCCCGATTTCATAATCACAACCGTATCAAAATCGGCAATATATTTTTCAAGTAAATTTGATTTAAGCGAGGGAATAATCGCAACCGATTCGTTTCCCTCGCAAAGACTTATCTGTGCCTTGTCCGCAGCGGCACAAAATGAAGTTATACCGGGTATAATTTCAAGTTCAAAGCCTGCATTTTTCACTGCGTTGTGAACGTATGTGCAGGTACTGTAAACCGAAACGTCACCGAGAGTAATCATTGCAACATCTTTTCCGTCTTTTAATGCCGATATAATTTTTTCGGATGAATTTCTGCGGGACTCCTCTCTGACTTTAGTGTCCCCGCTCATGCGAAATTCAAGTTCTGAAATTTCTTTTTTATCCGTATCAAATTCCTTGCGGATTATTTCAAGTGCAGTTGATTTTTCTCCGTATTTTTTAACGGGAACGGCGATTATATCAGCCTGTTCCAATGCACGAAGCGCACCGAGAGTTATATATGAACCGTCACCTGCACCGACTCCGACGGAATAGAATTTTGCCATAGTTATTTACCCCTTATAAGATTTAAAATTTCTTCTCTTGCTTTGCCGATAGTGGCTTTTGAGAAGTCTACATTAAGTTTATCACATTTATTCAAAATTTCAAGTAGATGTGCAATTCTCGGCAATCTTAAATTATGTTCACGCAAAAGCGTCGGATTTGAGAATACTTCTTCGGGAGTACCGTCTGTAAGTAATTTACCGTGATTTATAACGTAAACATAGTCCGAATAAATCGGCACAACGTCAATATCATGCGTTGACATTATAATTGTCGTACCCTCATTTTCGCATATGTCGCGAAGAAGGTGCATAAGCTCACTTACGCCCATTGGGTCAAGGCCTGCCGTCGGCTCGTCAAGAATGATTACCTCCGGCGACATAACAAGTATGCCGGCTATTGCGGCACGTTTTTTCTGACCGAAACTTAATGCATGGGTAGGTTTGTCTTTTAAATCAAAAATACCTGTGCGTTTAAGTGCATTTTCGGTAAGACGAACAACTTCGTCCTGCGGCAATTTCAAATTCATTGCACCGAAAGACACATCTTGAAAAACAGACGCGGAAAAAAGCTGGTCGTCGGGGTCTTGAAAAACTATTCCGACACTTTTTCTTAATTCTCTGATTTCCTTTTTTGAATAACCTATCGGTTTACCCATAAATTTTACTGTCCCCGAATGTGGTTTTAAAATTCCGTTCATATTCAGAAACAATGTTGATTTGCCTGCTCCGTTTGCACCGAGAATTGTTGTAATTTTCCCTTTTTCAAAGCCAATGCTCAAATCCGAAAGAGCAAAATGGCTTTCATCATATTTATATGAAAGGTTTTCTGTTTCGATAATATTCATCAAATTCCCGCCTTTCTTGAAAATATCGCAATCGCTGTTGTAATTGCGACGAATATGACCGTAAATACGTTAAATTTGACCGAATGATTAATCTTCGGCATAATAACGTTGATTTCGCCGTCATAACCGCGTGACTCCATAGCGGTATACGTTTTTTCGGCTTGATTAAAGGAACGTATAAAAAGGTTTGACGCAAGCTGTGCCGTTGAGTGGTAGCTTACACGAAGATTGCTGTACCCCAAACGTGCGTCTTGAGCGGTATGTATTCTGTGCGATACGTCAAACAGCACAAAAATGTATCTGTAAATCAGTTCCGCAATTTCGATTATAAAATTCGGTATAATGCTTTTTCTGAGCAAAGTGAATAAATTGACCATAGGCGTGGTAAGTGAAAGAAAATACATACAGCTTACCGCACCGAAACACTTAATCATAACGCGAACAGCCGATAAAAGACTTGTATGGCTCACACCGAAATAAGTATTGCCGAAATGCAGTGAAAAAAGCATATCGCTTGAATTTTGACCGATTGAAATTGCTATTGCGGCCGCACCCATAATAATAAAAACTATCGGGACAGTCATAAGATGAAATACGTTTTTATACGATGTTTTTCCTATAAAAATAATAAGAAACAGCATAGTAAGCGCAGTAAATACGCTTACCAAAAAGCTGTTTGCCCATATGCAGATAACAAGCACCGACATTGAAAACAGAAGTTTTGAAATAGGTGCAATATTTCTGAGTTTTGAATTATATGCTAATTTATCAATTATCATTTTTCTTTTTAGCTGTTACTCTGCCAAGTACAAAGCCGACAATACCGGCGCCCACTCCTGCTTGAAGACAGAAGAAAAGTGACTCGATTTCACCTGACGGCGGCTCCCAGAACGGCTCAAACCATGGCTCGTAACTTTCGTCCAATTCACTTATGGCGTCTGATGCTTGGTCGTCAGAACCGCCAAATTCGTGACCGCCCATAAACAGTAGCGGTACGGCAATTATAAGAACAAGTATAACTGCCAATATTGTATTTTTAACCCAAAGTTTCATTAATATATACCCCCTTTATATAACATTAAGCTGCTTAAGTTCGTTTGTACAGTTCTTAGTCAATACATTGAATATCATAACAGACAGAATACCCTCTGCAATGGCAATCGGAACTTGTGTAACCGCGAAGATTCCCATAAACTTTACAAGTGATGCAAAGAAGTTTTGGTCAGGGAATGCAAGTGCAAGCTGACACGATGTTACCACATAAGTGAATATATCACCTATTGTTGCGGCAAGAAATACTGCAAGACCTTTCGGTGCGTTAAGCTTTTGGCAAAGCTTGTATATACCGAATGAAACGAACGGTCCGGCAATCGCCATTGAAAATGTGTTTGCACCAAGTGTTGTAAGTCCGCCGTGTGCAAGAAGAAGTGCCTGGAACAAAAGCACGATTATACCGAGTAAAGACATAATCGACGGTCCGAAAAGAATTGCACCGAGTCCTGTACCTGTCGGATGTGAACAACTTCCTGTAACTGAAGGGATTTTAAGCGATGAAAGAATGAAAACGAAAGCTCCTGCAAGTGCAAGAAGTATTTTTGTTTTGTTATTCTTCTTTGCTTGCTTTTGCATACTGATACCGCCTGCGATAAGGAACGGTATACATACAACTCCCCATATAATACAGTAGTTCGGAGGAAGATAACCCTCCATAATGTGCATTGCGAATGCGTTTGTCATAGGAATGACAAGCAGTAGTGAAAGCATTGCCACCAATAGTTTTGTTTTCCTGTTTGCTAAAGACATAAATTTTTCTCCTTTTCTTATTATGAAATATGTTTTAGCACACAAGTGACCACTTAAATCAGTTATGAAACTTTTTGGGAGTGTAGAAAACTTGTGATTTTCACATACCAAAAAAAGCCGTAGGGATTGGGTAAATCCTATGGCTTAAAATCTGAATGATTCCGCCATTGACCCATCGTTCGTAGGCACAAATGCGCTCGATTTTCGGCAGGCGATCCGACTGTACGGTAGCGTGACTGTGAGGGAATTTCGCCCTGCTTCTCCTTTTGAAAACAAAAATAAATAAATATTTGTTTACCGAAAACGGATATATTGTACATCTCATCAGATTTCAAGAAATTAGTTCGGATTTTGCGAAAATGAACTCGTCGGCATACGTTTGTACGTTAGAGTTTATTTTCACAAAAAGTGCATAGGTAAGCCGTAGGCTTGCCTATCATTTACTGTGTTTATCAATTTATGAAATATAATAATTATTTTGCACGTTCCGGACAATTTATTGGAATCTGAAATATATCTTGTCTATTTTAACACTATTATATCGAAAAATCAAGGGAATTGACAATAAATTAAGTAGGGTGTATAATTTTTTTATCTGTTTAGAAAAGGAATGATATGTTATGGATACATCAAAAAGCAAAACAGCCTTTGACGAGGCTAAAAAATATATACCCGGCGGAGTTAATTCGCCTGTAAGAGCGTTTAAGAATGTCGGAACTTATCCGCTTTTTATAGAACGTGCAAACGGAAGTAAGATATACGATATTGACGGAAACGAATATATAGATTATGTCGGCTCATGGGGGCCTATGTTTTTGGGACACTGTAAGGAAATCGTTTTGGAGGCGGTTAAGGAGGCTTGCGATAAAGGTATGTCTTTCGGTGCACCTTGCCTTGCCGAAACGGAGCTTGCAAAGAGAATTTGTTCGATTGTTCCTTGTGTAGATGTTGTGAGAATGGTTAATTCGGGTACGGAGGCAACTATGTCTGCGATACGTCTGGCAAGAGGTTACACGGGCAGAAATATAATAATAAAGTTTGAGGGCTGTTATCACGGACACAGCGACTCGCTCCTTATAAAAGCCGGCTCGGGTGCGGCAACTTTCGGAAGTGCGTCATCGGCAGGTGTGCCTGAAGATTTTGCAAAGTACACGCTTGTTTTGCCGTACAATGATATTGACGCAATAGAGGACGCGTTTGAAAAAATGGGTAATGAAATTGCCGGAGTTATAATTGAGCCTGTAGCAGGAAATATGGGCGTTGTACCGCCTAAAGACGGATATTTGCAGAAAATTCGCGAGATAACGAAAAAGTACGGAAGCGTGTTTATTGTGGACGAGGTTATGACGGGATTTAGATTATCTGCATCGGGTGCAATAGGCAGATTTGGTTTGGACGCGGATATTGTCACATTTGGAAAAATTATCGGCGGCGGTATGCCTGTCGGCGCATACGGCGGTAAACGTGAGATTATGGAATTTGTTTCGCCGACAGGTCCTGTTTATCAGGCAGGTACATTGTCGGGTAATCCGCTTGCAATGGCGGCAGGTAATGCACAGATTAAATATTTGCAGGACAACCCCTATATATATGAAGAAATTGAACAAAAGGGTGCATATCTTGAGAGTGAATTTAAAAAGTCGGCTGAAAAATACGGCGTGAATGTTCGTGTAAACAGAGTAGGCTCAATGATGAGTGTATTCTTTACGGACAATGACGTAACAAATTTTGAAACCGCGTCAAAGTCGGACACCGAAAAATTCAAAGTATACTTTAACGAAATGCTTAAACAGGGTATTTATCTTGCACCGTCACAATTTGAGTCACTGTTCTTGTCGGACGCACATACTCAAGACGATTTGGAAAAGACGGCGACGGCATTTGATAAGGTTATGGAAATATTGCGATGAATTATTACAGAGAATGTAGACTTTGTCCGAGAAACTGCGGTGTTGACAGAAGCAGGACAGTCGGTGTATGCGGTCAGAGTGATAAGCTTTATGTGGCACGTGCCGCACTGCATATGTGGGAAGAGCCGTGTATTTCCGGTGAGAGCGGTTCTGGAACGGTGTTCTTTACGGGGTGTAATCTTGGGTGTGTGTATTGTCAGAACAGAGAAATATCTTCGGAGCATAAAGGCTTTGAAATAACATCGGACAGGTTGGCGGAAATATTTCTTGAACTTCAGGATAAAGGCGCAAACAATATAAATCTTGTCACACCCACGCATTATGTACCGCATATTATAAAGGCACTCGATACGGTAAAAGGACTTGATATTCCGATTGTGTATAACTGCGGCGGCTATGAAAGCGTTGATACACTGAAAATGCTTGACGGTTATATAGATATTTATTTGCCGGATTTTAAATATGCCGACAGCGTACTTGCAAAAAAGTATTCAAAAGCAGAGAATTATCCGATACACGCAAAAAGAGCGATAGATGAAATGGTAAGACAAGTCGGAGGTTGTGAATTTGACGAAAACGGTATGATGAAACGCGGAATAATCATAAGGCATCTTGTTTTGCCGTCATATACCGACAATTCAAAAAGAGTGATTGAATATCTGTATAACACATACGGCGATGATATTTATATGAGCATAATGAATCAGTACACACCTCTTGAAAGTGTTTTAAAATATCCCGAAATAAACAGAAAAGTTACGGAAAGTGAATATGACGAAGTGCTTGACTTTGCGGTTGAAATCGGTGTCGAAAATGCTTTTGTGCAGGAGGGCGGTACTGTTTCGGAAAGCTTTATTCCTTTATTTGACGGTGAAGGAGTAGTAAAAAAAGTAGACAAAACAAATATAAAATGATATAATAACAAATATGATTTTTGAACCTGTTTACAGGTTCGGATAATATATTGATGATTGGGGGCGGATTTATGGAGGATTTGTATGTAACGGTAACGGGCTTTGCGAATTATTATCATAAAAAGCCTTTTGCAATAGGAAACGTGCTTATCTGCGTAAAAGAGCCGTCAAACAAATATGATTCAGAGGCAATAACCGTAAAATTGCCGATTATCGGCAAGGTCGGATATATCGCAAACAGTCCGGCGAGTATTGCCGGCGGTACGCTCAGTGCCGGGAGAATATACGATAAAGTCGAGGATAAGTTTTTTGTCCGAGTGATGTTTACGACTCAAAGTAAAGTGATTTGTAAGGTCGAAGAAAATTCGGGCGGAATACTTGAAAAAGAAATACAAACACAAATTGAGGCGGCGGAAGAATGGCTAAACAAGTAGTAAACGATTTTTCAAAGGGAAGTATAATATCAAATATATTAAGACTTTCTATTCCGATGACGCTTGCACAGCTTATCAATGTACTTTACAGTATAGTAGACCGAATTTATATAGGAAGAATGGGCGAAAATTCGTCACTTGCATTGACGGGGGTCGGAGTTTGTCTGCCGATTATAACTATTGTAATCGCTTTCGCAAACCTTATCGGTATGGGCGGTGCACCGTTGTTTTCGATAAAACGCGGTGAGGGCAACGAAAAAGAGGCTGAGGCGATACTCGGCAACAGCGTGACACTGCTTGTAATATTCGGTTTGTGTCTTACGGTTGTCGGATTAATCGTAAAAAGACCGCTTTTGTATCTTTTGGGTGCAAGTGAAAATACGATTGAATATGCAAATTCATATATAACGATTTACCTCTTGGGTAACGTGTTTGTTATGATGAGTTTGGGACTTAATTCGTTCATAAATGCACAGGGCTTCGGTAAAACGGGTATGTTTACCGTCGTAATCGGAGCGGTGCTGAATATTATTTTAGACCCGATATTTATATATATAATGGGCGTACAGGGTGCGGCACTTGCGACAGTCTTGTCACAGCTTGCCGCGTCGGTTTGGACGTTTAAATTTTTAACCGGCAAAAATACGATTATAAAAATAAAACTTTCCGCAATGCGCTGTCAGGCAAAACGTGTAAAGAAGATACTTGTTTTAGGGCTTTCGGGATTTACAATGTCGGTGACAAACAGTGCGGTACAGATTGCGTGTAACGTAAGTTTGCAGAATTACGGTTCGGACGTGTATGTCGGAGTTATGACTATAATCAATTCTATAAGAGAAGTTTTGCAAATGCCTGTAACGGGTTTGGGAAACGGTGCACAGCCGATAATCGGCTTTAACTACGGTGCAGGTGAAAACGGACGGGTTAAAGAGGCGATACGGTATTTGGCGGCAATGCTTATTATATACAGTACAGTGGCATGGTTTATAATTTTGCTGATTCCGAAATTCCTTATAGGAATATTCACTGCCGATGCGGCACTTATAACCGCCGGTGTACCGTCATTGCATATATATTTTTTCGGATTTTTCCTTATGGCGTTTATGTTTACGGGACAGACGGTGTTTGTCGGAATAGGGAAAGCGAAGTTTGCGATATTCTTTTCTATATTGAGAAAGGGAATAGTGGTAATACCGCTTATACTTCTTCTTCCGATATGGTTCGGAGTAAACGGAGTATTTTTGGCAGAGCCGATTTCAAATTTGATAGGCGGTTTGGCGTGCTTTACAACAATGTATTTTGCGGTTTACAGAAAATTATAATTTGAGGTGCAGTTTTGAAAAAAAATAATTTGAAAAAAATAAATTCACAAAAGATTAAGAAAATATTGGGAAATATATTTTCGTCAATCGGCTCAAAATTTAAGAAAATAAAACCGGTCGAATTCGGTGTCGGAGCGGTTGTAATTGTTTTGTCGTGCGTGGTAATAGTACCGTCACTTGTGCAGTGCGTTATAAATCGTAATAAGGCAAAGTGCAGTACGCATATGAGCATAATGCTGAATATGCTTTCGGACGAGCTTACGGACGAAATGAAAACAGGCGAAACATATTGGCACGACCTTATCCAAAACGGAAATTATCAAAAATTGATTTCAAGCCTTAATGAAAAGACCGGATTAAGTAAAAAATATCCGTCGACAAATTATTATATCAGAACAGGTGAAGAAAAACTTGCGCTTATGTGTAAAAAGCATAAGGATATATCGGATAAAGAGATTAAGTTCGCACTTATGAAAGACGTGTCGGTTGAAGTGGCGGAAAAACCGCAAATCGGCGAAAAAATCGCATATTTGACGGTAAGCGGACCTGATACGTATTATGAGGACGATATGCTTGACGAAAATAATCCGACTAAAATGGTGTTCATAGGCAGAGAAGTTGATAAGGTTATAAAGAACTTGACTGTAACGGCAGTATATGCAGGCGGTGCAAGGGAAGAACTTCCGAGAAGTAAGTATACCGTAACGGCGGATAAGCTTAATATGAAAAAATCGGGACAGACACATCTTACGGTTAAGTCAAACTCAAGTTCGCTTTGGGATAACAGCGCATATGCACAGTTTGTAATTGATGTTGTCGGAGATGATGACATTGCACCGCTTATAGTTGACAGCGGCACAAATGGAAGATTTGAACTTGCATCATGGGAATGGAATGACTTTGTAACCGAGGCGGCACAGGAGGACGGTAAAAAATCGTTCGGTGCGTCAATAATCAGATATAACGGCAATTACTATTATTATCTTGACGGTTTGACGATAGTAAATGACAATAAAAATAATGATATGTTCAAATTCGCACTTGATGTTGACGATGAAACAAAACCGGCATATTATATCCAATTTGATACATCGTCGGTTGTGATAAACGATAATGACAGTCAAATCCATAACGGCAGCGTTAAGATTGAAAATGATTTAATCTATATTTGGCAGGAAAAGAGCAGTAAAGAACTTGACACCGGTTGGATAAGAGTGTATTGTGATTTGAAAAAGTATTAAAAGAAAAACAGACAAGTCGGTTAATTGGCTTGTCTGTTTTGACGTTATCGACATTTTTTGTTGATTTTACTTGAAATGTATAAGTAAATAGTATATAATGTCGAAGTCGGAGCAATCCGATAAAGGTAAGATTTGAAACAGTGTAAAAGCTGGGCGGTTATGCCATCATCTCCGAGAAAGGAGGTGACAGCTATGGATAATGAATACATAATTTGTTTTAGAGTCAATTTCAAGTATTGTGTAAACCTTCATTATGGTGTAGAATAGAAATACACTAAATGGAGGTTTTTAATTATGCCACGAAGAAAAAGAACACCGGAAGAAATTGC
>QTVU01000035.1 GCA_003460745.1 Firmicutes bacterium AM55-24TS | reverse complement strand
AAAGTTGAAAATATATTTCTGTGATTACAACTGGATTTTATATAAAATTTTTGAGAATGTCAATATTTTTTCGACTAAGTGGTAGCTTATTCCGGAAACTTGGTAGCAAATATTGGAAATGACATATTTTAAATAAAAAAACATCATTGCCTATATTTCTATAAACAATGATGTTTTGATTTTTACTTATCCAATGGTTTCATCGTCGGGAACAGAAGGACGTCGCGGATAGCAGGGGAGTCGGTAAGGAGCATACACATACGGTCGATACCGAAACCGATACCGCCAATCGTATCGCTTTCCGGTCCACCCATAGAACCACTTCTGTCCAAAATAAAAACCAGCTCTGTTAATTCTGCATTCATGTGATTTACCTTCTTTGGTCACTTTCTAATCACATTTTATCTGCAAAACTAACAGAACCGGTTGCATGTCAGCATTTTACCTATTGACTTTTAATAGTTAGTCTTTCTTTGCTCCGGGTTAATCAAAATCATAATCACCCGGATCCAACCCGGCATCTTCTAATGCTTCGTGTCTTTCATCCTCATCCATCATTTCTAAATCAAAACGGTCCAATCCGGCCAAATCCAGATCTAAGTCGTCGTCATCATCATCTTCATCATCATCGACCGAATCTTCTTCCAGCATTCTCTGTTCAAATTCAAACTGATTAGCCTGCTCAAAAGAATCAAGCTTACCATCATCGTTCCAATCGAACATTCTATCAAAACCATTTTTTACATCTCGATCAAAAAATCCCATAATATGTGTCCTCCTTTACCAATCTTCTCCATATTCTTCCCAAGCGTCTTCCATAGCATCATCTACGCCAGACGCATAGTCATCATCTGAATCATACCTGTCATAATCATAATCACCATCCATATAGATATCATCATATCCTGCATCATATGAATCCAATCCACCTGAACTTGTAGTAGTTTTCTTGCTTTCTGATGTATTGTGATTAGTTGTTGTCGTACTCTGAGTACTACCTGTGGAAAAAGTGCTCTTCTTATTGCCACTTGATGACGAACCTGAGTATTTATATGTGTGATCATAGGTACTTCCCTTATGGAAATAACAATAACAGCTGCCATCTGCTCTGGGATTATCACAACCAATCTTAATACATTTAGGTTCCATCGCATCGACAATCAATCCAATGATTAAAAAGAAACTCAATACCATCACAATTGCAAAACCTGTACCAGAACTATCATTCTTCATAGTGCTACCTCCGCTTTAATATAAATAAAAATTAATCAAGGTAAGGTATTCCTTATCCTTGATTCCATTATGCATTATTGGGTGTACCATAAAACGGACTGTGCTTTTTTCAACAAAACAAAAAAAGACGCAGCATCTCAGATTTCTCCTTTCTCAAAGGTTCAATTCCGATTTATCAAAGACAAGCTATTCTACTTGCTCTTTTCATCAAAAGGGTGTTCAACAATATACGATATTGTCTGTCCATCTATGCCACTTGAAACTTTGCGCCAAAACAAAGCCAATGTTTCATATGCAATCTTAGCTTCTGCATACTGATTTTTGCAAATATCAACAATTCTTTCCGCATCATTTTTATTGGAATTATCATTATATATTCCTAAATACTTATTTACGTTAAGGAAGCAAATTATGAAATCACTATATTCATCACCTATTTTTCTATAAAGGTAAGAGCGATATTTCGTTTTATCATTTGGTTTCGGGCATACATTTTCATAAAACTGGCTATTCGAACAATCACCATTAAAAACACTATGGTCAAAAATATAACTTATAGCCTCACTTACTTCCGTTTTAACATCATTTTTACTATGAGCAACTTGCAAACATTCAAAGTTCTCATCTTTTTGTGCAAACAATAACCAAACCCTTGGCTTTATCTTATCAGCTTCCTGTTTACAGTAATCTACAACATCTTTACAATTAACTTTTTTGTTATTAAAAGGATAATTAAAAGAAAACTCTCCATTATTAAAATCATGATAATGTTTCTTTGTACAATTCTTGTATGGTTCTCGCAAATTAGGAGAACTATTTTCCCATTCGTTCATCTTATTACCTCAGTAAATATCGATTTGTTTTTCTCTCATTTTTGAAAATGGGCAATTCCGATTGGGACTGCCCATATATCTTAAAAATTATGCAATTTTTAAGGCTCTGCACAAATCTCTGCATCAAATGATGTAAGTTTGATGTAAATCGTCGATTTTTAAGGTTGTACCAAATCACGAAACCCGCATAAACACTGGGTTTTTGCTGCTTTTATTTGTCTAAAGGCTTCATTGTCGGGACGAAATCGTCCAAATTAACATTAAAACCACCTTACCAATTTCACTACTTGTAAATGGGCATATACAAGGCATTTTTACACCATTTCTATCAGTTTCATTAAACTAAAAATAAGATTTGGTGTAAAAAATGGTGTAATTGGTGTATGGCTATCTTAATTTTTTCAGGCTCTTATTATGTATCACCGGAATAATTTCATTTGTTTTTCCGAACTTCGATAATCGCTTCATTTCATTTTTGCTATTCTACCATTTTTATCACATAAAGTAAAGAGAGAGCAGACACAGACACTCTTTTTGTTTGTCTATTTTGAGGGAGGAACATCAGCAAGGGGCTGTATACGATTCAGCAGATACAGGACGGAGGTGTGAAACGCTAATCCCGTTCAGAGCGTTTATTGCAGATATTTGTTTCCCCAATCTCCCATTGCCATAAAGATTGGGAACATGGCTTTCCAGCTTTCTGTGAGGGAATATTCTACATGAGGCGGTATCTCATTAAACTGTTCCCGATGAACAAGCCCCTGATCTTCCAACTCCCTCAGCGTGCTGGTCAGCATATTGTTTGTAATGCTTCCGATTTTGCGCTTGAGTTCTCCAAAACGGATGGAATCTGCCTTTTGCAGCTCATAGATAACATAAACATTCCACTTCCCCTGCAAAAGGTCAAGCGTTCGCCGAACAGGACAGCTTTCGGTATCGTCGTCAACAAAATTGAATACCGCTGATTGGTTTTCGTCAGCCATAATGTGCCTCCTATTATCATTTCATGGTTTGGTTTTTCAAACCAAGTTTGTTTTTTCTGCGTACTTGCAGTTTCTTTTCAAACATAGTATATTATTAATGCTGAAAAAAGTCAAGGAGGACACTCAAATGAAGATTATTATTTTCGGTGCGGGCGGCGGGATTGGCAAGCACGCTGTCACGCACGCACTCAATAAAGGGTACGAAGTGACTGCGTATCTTCGCAACCCGGAAAAGCTGACGGCAAGGGCGGAGAATCTGACCGTCGTAAAAGGAGAAATCACAGACTATGCCTGGATGAAAATCGCCATATCCGGCTGTGACGCCGTTGTGTGGTGTATTGGCGTAAATGGGGACGGTGCAGCGTTGGCAGGGCATAAGCTGCTGATCAAGGCAATGAAAGAAACAGGCGTCAAACGGCTTGTGGATTACGGTACGCCAAGCTATCACTTTGAAAAAGACCAAAAGTCCATGACAACATGGTTTCCGGGATTTTTTGCAGGACTTGCCTTTAAGGATTCCAAAAAAGAAATCATTTCCATCGGGGAGGATGTTGCTGCGTTCGGGCTGGACTGGACATTTGTGCGCTTCATTATGCCTACCGACAAGGAGTATACGGGCAGCGTGAAGGTAACATATGGCAAAGACAAAATCAGCTTTTCCATTTCCCGCAGCGATATAGCAGAGTTTATGATTGAACAGGTTGAAAGCGACAGATATTTGAGGGAGATGCCAATTATCGGAGGATAACCGTATATATCCCAATATTAAAAATTATGGAGGTACATTATGAACACATTAGAAGCAATCAAAATGAGAAAGAGCGTCCGTTCCTATCTGGCAAAGCCACTTGAGGAGGACAAGGTCAAGGCCGTCGCAGAAGCGGGCGATATGGCGGCAAAGGCAGGTCAGGTTACGCTGAATGTCATTACGAATCCGGAAATACTTCGCATGATCTCCGAGACGGGTGTGCAGGTGATGAAGAACTCCGGCAATCCTTTCCTCGAAAAGGTAGCTTCCGTTCCGGATTACAGTCCGATTTATGACTCACCTGCTATGATTGTGGTTTCCGCTGAAACGACGGAAGATACCATGGCGGTGGGGATGAACACGGCGAACTGCGCTTGTGCGGCGCAAAATATGCTGCTTGCCGCCACAGAACTGGGTCTTGGTTCCTGCTATATCGTATCCGGAACATTGGCATTTATGGTGCCGGAGGTAAAAGCAACTGCTGGAATTGCAGAAAATATGACACCCTCCTGTGCAGTTATTATAGGGTATACGGAGGATTCTGCGCCGCACGCAGAACGCCATGAAAATCCCAATAACATTATCTATTGCAGATAAATACATGAGGGATTATATAAAGATACCGGAAACAATATTTTTATTTTAAGAGCGACTTCACAGCCACTCTTTTTTCATGCCATTCGGAGGTTATTACAGTAGATTTACTCAAGGGGAAAGGAATTATACCCCCTCGCCAACGGATTCAAAACAACAAAGGTATAAATTGGTAATTTATCAACAAGCAAAACCAAATATTTTAGGTAAGACAAAAACATCGTAGCAATACGGTGTTTTTTGTTACCCAAAACTTACATTTTCATACATGGTCTTTAAGGATATGTGCAGACACGAGGTTGCAGGCGGTTTCTTTTCGGATAAAATTGATTTAGAATAGTTACAAAAAACATCTTGACAAACTCTGCCCCGATGGTTCTACATATAGCGAAGAACCAAGTGATTATATTTTAGTTCAAGGAAATGCTGACATCTGTGCATCTACTTTCCGAGAGCAAGCAGTTACGCAACTCATTCAGACTTCGTAAAATGATACCTCTTTCAATTTCATCAAAAACCAAGTAATATTTTTGTTCTCTCATAACTTTAACCTCCTTTTTATTGATTGTTCTACCTTAACTGTGGCAGTCCATTCGTGTCCTAATTTACACTGCCATATGATTTTCTTGTGTGAACCGATAGATACCTCTGTCGGCTTGATTTCATTTTTCTCTGACCACTCCGAAGCTAATTCCGGCTTCAATGCACTTAAATCGTTAATGCCCGTGACTACTCTTGCACCGGTGCATATCGGGCATTTCTCGCCGTTAGAACGAGCCTTTACGCTTGTTTCCCACTCGTGACCGCAAGCACCTTTCCACCATACTTTCTTATTTGAGCCGAAAGTTATCTTGTCCGGTGGTAGTGGTAAATGCCTATCTGACCATTCCGCAATCAGTTCTAGATGTACTGCTGATAAACTATTACTCATATCAAAACCTCCACTTCCTCTGTACTTAGAGTATATGAAGTTTTGGCTTTATCTTGTAGTTTGCGAATAACCGTAAAATCAAAACAGCCCTTTGAGAAAAGATTGCTCCTCTCTCAAAGGGCAACAGAATCGTCACTTAAATATCATCATCTATTTTTAATCGTTGATTTATTTCTTTCTTCAATTTTTCAGGGTCTTCCGTTCGTAATCTTTTTGCAAACTCAATCATTATTTCCTGTTCTTCTTTGCTCATCTGCTCAAACATATCTGCCATCTCTTTTTCTCTTGGTGTCAATCGCATATACATTTCTTGTTCCTCCGATTATATCCGTTCCTTCAACAACATAACGACAAGAACATCTTAACCTTTATCCGTTTTTTGTGCAATCATCATTCTATGTTTGAAAAAATGGGCAATCCCGATTGGAATTGTCCATATATCTTAAAAATTATACGATTTTTAAGGCTCTGCACAAATCTCTGCATCAAATGATGTAAGTTTGATGTAAATCGTCGATTTGTGAGGTTGTCCCAAATCCCGAAACTCGCATAAACACTGAGTTTTTGCTGGTTTTATTTGTCTAAAGGCTTCATTGTCGGGACGAAATCGAGCAATTCATTCTTAAAACCATCCTACCAAATTCAATACCCGAAAGCAGGCATATATGTGGCTTTTTCACTCCATTCTTATCAGTTTCATTAAGCTAAAAATCAGATTTGGTGTGAAATTTGGTGTAAATGGTGTATGGCTATCTCAAGTTTTCAGGGTGCTCATCAATACCTTTGTAATAAACAGTATTCTCCATTTTTTGAGCTTCAATATTTGCGTCATTTTTTATTATATTACCATTTTCAAACTATAAAGTAAAGAGAGCATATACTGTTATTCATTACAGCATACGCTCTCTTTCCAAAATTTATATGATTGTTTACAAATTAAAATGTTGTTCAAGTCCCTCAAACTCTGACTTTCTTAATTCCTTTGTTACATCCGTGTAAATATTCAATGTCGTAGATACGTCTTTGTGTCTGAGTGCGTCCTGAATGACTTTCACATTCACTCCGGCTTCACACATTCTCGTTGTAAATCCTCGTTTATTTTGCCTTTAGGCAAGGTGACAAGCATAACCGTTCCGTTTTCCGAGCTTTCCTCGGCAAAGACTCTGCCACCGTGAAGCGAAGCAATTTCCCAAACAAGCGATAAACCAAGTCCGACACCGCCATATTCCCTACTTCGTGATTTATCGACACGAAAGAACGGCTGAAAGATACTTTCCTTGTACTGCTCAGGTATTCCGCTGCCATTATCACGCACTCTGACAAAAATCTGTCCGTCCTGCTCGCTGACGGAAGCCCTCACGCATTCATTCTGACGATTATAGCGTATTGCATTTTCTGTCAGGTTAAACAGCATACGATAAATTAGAGTATCGCTTCCAACCATTGTGCCGTTTCCGTCATATTCGAGAGTGATTCCTCTCTTTTCGGCAAGAGGCGTAAGATCGGTAAAAATTTCTTCAAGCATAGGAGCAAGTTCAATCACATCATTACAAGGCACGGTGCGAAGCTCGCTCATTTCAAGCAGAGTTTTGGTCATCTGCGACATTCTTTCCGTCTGTTCCTGCAAAAGTTTTAGCAACTCTGCCGTATCCGGCTGAACATCCGAATGTTCAACAGAAAACAGTTCAATTTGTGCCTGCATAAGCGCAAGTGGAGTTCTCAGCTCGTGTGCAGCATTTCCCGTAAACTGCCGTTGGGCAGAAAAGCCCTCATCAAGACGGTCAAGCATACCATTAAACGATTTGCTGAACTGCTTAAATTCGGGAAGAACATCCTCGCTTATTTTCATATCTGCCAAATTATTGGGCTGAACATTCTCTACCTGAGAGGCAAAGCTCTTTAACGGCTTCAATGCACGACCGCTGACGAAATAAGCCAGCACACCACCGAGCAGAGTAACAGCCACGGTGATATACCAATTAGTTGTACCAAAGGAATGCTGTGCGCCGTTTACTATAATGGTAAGCTCGTCACGGTCAAGACTCTTACTTTCCGGGTCAAACGAATCAGGCTCACCATTTTCGATTTCGCTGTACGCAGAAATTCCGTTGCCTATTGAATCCATATGATGCTTACCCGAATATCCGATTAAGCAGTTCATAAGCACACAGGTCAAGCCTATCAAAGCAACGGTCATCATGGTAATTCTCCATTGCAAAGAAAGTTTTTTCATTCCTTTTCCTCCATAACATATCCCACGCCTATACGATTATATATAGGGTCATATCCCATAGCAGAGCGAAGCTTCTTTCTAAGCGCCGAAATATGCACTCTTATGGAATTACTGAAATTGTCCACGCTACTGTCCCAAACATGCTCGAGAAATTCCTCTTGGCTTATAGGTCGTCCTTGATTAAGCATAAGATATTCAAGAATGCCCGTTTCCTTTCTTGTAAGGGACAACGGCTCGGACGAAACATACGCTTTGCGTGATTTAGTATCAAACGAAAGCTTTGAGCAGGTCAAAACAACATCGCTTTGAGTAAATCGTCTGAGTGTCAGATTGCGTATTCTTGCGGCAAGCTCATCAAGATGAAACGGCTTAGTAAGATAATCATTTGCGCCTGTGTCCAAACCCTCAACCTTATCGGCAACCTCACAGCGAGCAGACAAAATAAGCACCTTAGTATCGCTGTCGGTTTTTCTGAGTTCTTTAAGAACGGTCATACCGTCTGTATCGGGCAAATTCAAATCAAGTACAACAAGGTCGAAGCGTTCTATGCAAAGCATCTCCATAGCCGTTTTTCCGTCATAGCAATAATCCACGCTGTATGCCAGATGTCTGAGACTGCGTACAATGGTATCGCACAGAGTTCCTTCGTCCTCAACAACTAAAATATGCATAAAAACCTCCCGACACTTGTTTAATTCTGCAAGCCAATATATTATATAATGGTATTATAACACAAACGCATAAAGTTTTTGTTAATTTTTTGTTAATTTTTTTGTTAATTGAGCAAGAATAAATTTAATTAATTCGTTTACTTAACATAAATTTTATATCCCCTATGCTATAATTTGGACAAAACGAAGGGAGTGGTCAATTTGTTCAAAGCAAAAAAGACTCTATTACAAGGCTTTTTACTAATCGCAGGAACGGTTATGCTGTGCTACGGAGCAATGCGAGGCGAAGCAGAGACCGTATTAAGTAAGGCGATAAGGCTGTGCTTGGAGTGTATTGGAATTGGATAAGAACAAAAAGAAAAGAAACATATCAAAGTCACTCAGCCGATTTCGTGGTTGGGTTCAAGCAGGAGCTACGCTTCTTACAAATGTGCATCTACCAAACTTTTTTAAGGGTGGAATATATCAGGGCAACGGCAAAGCGGTATGCGTTCCCGGATTAAACTGTTACTCATGTCCTGCGGCATCCGGAGCTTGTCCGATAGGATCATTTCAATCGGTCGTAGGCTCTTCAAAATTCAAATTTTCTTATTATATAACGGGATTTTTAATTCTGCTCGGCGTACTGCTCGGTCGCTTTATTTGTGGATTTCTGTGTCCGTTCGGATGGCTTCAGGATTTATTGCACAAAATACCGACAAAAAAGCTGTCCACAAAAAAGCTGAAACCGCTTACCTATTTGAAATATGCAATCTTACTGCTAAGCGTGGTTATACTGCCTGCATTTGTAGTAAATGATGTAGGAATGGGTGACCCGTTTTTCTGCAAATATATTTGTCCGCAAGGAGTTCTTGAGGGAGCTATTCCTCTGTCAGTCGTAAACGAAGGAATACGCTCAGCTCTGGGTGCATTATTTACACGAAAGCTGATAATTTTAATCGCCGTTGTAGTTCTGAGTGTGCTGTTTTACCGTCCGTTTTGCAAATGGATATGCCCACTCGGTGCATTTTACGGACTGATGAACAAGGTGTCGCTTTTGGGAATGAAGGTTGACGGGCACAAATGCGTATCCTGTGGGAAATGTGCAAAGGTGTGCAAAATGGATGTCGATGTAACAAAAACGCCGAATCACACCGAATGTATACGCTGTGGCAAGTGCATCACTGCCTGTCCGACCGAGGCTGTAAGTTTCAGCTACGGCTTTGGATTGCCAGAAAAAAATCTTTGTGACAATGCAAAAGTGAACAAATCAATAAACAAAGAAAAATCAATTAACAAAAAAACGGAGGAATGATTATGAAAAAATCAATAACAAAAATCTTAGCCGTACTGCTTGTGGCAGTGCTGACACTCAGCCTTGCATCATGTTCGGCAAAAAAGAACAACAATGACAGCCAGTCATCAAACGCAGACACGGACATTGCAACTCTGATGTCGGTTGAGTCGCGCAATGCAGAGGAAGCGGCAGACCTCTACCAAAAACTCATGCAAAAGGAAAACGATATTCTTACAAGCAATTCAAGTCTTTGGGAAAAGGTGTTTATGTCGGTAAACAAGGACACAGCGATGATTGAAGACGGCACTAATTACGGTGATTTTCTGCTTAACACAATCGAGGGTGCAAAGGACCAATTTTCATCAGATGAGCTGAAAACTCTCAAAGAAGGTGCAGAGCAGGTTAAAGAAATCGAAGGAAAGCTTACAATTCTCGAGCAAAAGTATCCGGATTGCGGAAGCAAGCCAAGTTCGGGTGAAAGTATTCAGGCAGACAGTGCAGACAAAATTTCAAACGAGAGCGAGCTTACAAAGTTTCCAACCTTTCAGGGCAAGGACTTAGACGGCAACGATGTAAACAGCAACGACCTTTTCTCATCCAACAGCGTAACAGTTGTGAACTTCTGGTTTACAACCTGCAAGCCTTGTGTCGGTGAACTTGGCGAATTAGAGGTACTCAACAAAGAACTTGCTTCAAAAGGCGGTGCAGTTGTCGGCGTAAATTCTTTTACTCTTGACGGCGACAAAACAGCAATTTCCGAAGCAAAGGATATTCTTTCACAAAAGGGTATCACCTACAAGAACATTTGGTTTGAATCAAACAGCGACGCAGGTAAATTCACATCCGGCCTTTATTCATTCCCTACAACCTATGTAGTCGACAGAAACGGCAACATTGTAGGTCAGCCAATCGTTGGCGCAATCACAAGTGCTGAGCAGTCAAAGGCACTCAACAGTCTCATTGAACAGGCTATCGCAAACAGCAACAAATAATAACGGCATAATTCAAAGCCCTACCGGACACGCTGAGCAAAGCGTACCGATAGGGCTTTTGCATTTTTTTTATGCTTTTGGAACATCTATTTTATTTTCGGGAGAGGTTTTCCAAATATTAATTCTGCCTGCATCGTTAAACGCTTTAAGTGTCATTACGCAAAGCGGAACAAGGAACATTCCGAGGAAACCGAAGAATTTAAGACCGAAATAAATTCCCATAAGAGTAACGATAGGATTAACTCCAAGCGATGAACCCACAATCTTAGGCTTGATATACTGACGAATTACCGTGATAACACATATATAACAATCAAGCCGACAGCCTGCCTATTATTTCCGTAAACGAGTGAGAACAACGCCCACGGTATTAAAATACCGCCCGAGCCGGCAACAGGAAGTATGTCAAATATTGCAATTGCAGCAATAAGGACAAAGAAATCATTGTTCATAATACCGCAAGCACCTTTCCACCATACTTTCTTATTTGAGCCGAAAGTAACACTGTCCGGTGTCAACGGAAAGTTCTTATCCGACCACTCGGCAACCAATTCGGGGTGTACCGCCGATAAGCTATTACTCATATCAAAACCTCCACTTCCTCTGTGATTAAAGTATATGAGGTTTCGGCTTTTTCTTGTAGTTTGCGAATATCCGTAAAAATAGAAAAAGCCCTTTGAGAAAAGATTTCTCCTCTCTCAAAGGGCTTGATAAATGGGAATTTTCAAATTAGTCTTTGCAAATAACCTTTGAACCTTCACCATCAATTACAATTCCCTGACGGTTGTTAATCGGGCATAGATTCAAATCCGAAAACTCAGTCATTATTTTCTCGGTAACTTTCTTAAATGGTGCTGTAAGATAATGCGGAAGAACATAGAAATCAATCAAATCAAGCCCTGCATCATCTTCTTGTGAGTAGTCCTCTGGCTTTTCATCCATTTGCTCGATATATTGGATGCTTGGAGCGCATATAATTGCGCCTGCCGACTCGCCGATCATCAATTTTCCATTTGCCAATTCCTTTTTCAGTAGCCCATCAGTTCCCGTTTTACGGAGCTGGTCCATAAGAAAGAAAGAATTTCCGCCGGTAAAATATATCACATCTGCTTCTTCAAAAACAGACTGTATCGTTGAATAAGCCTTCGTTGAAATATCAATTTCAGTTACGATTGCTCCCAACTTTTTGAATAATTTTCGAGCCGAGCCGACATAACCGGTGTAGCCTTCACGCAGTGAAGCTGTTGGAATAAATGCGACTTTCTTATTTTCAATTTCTTCCTTTATCAGACTTCCCACACTTGAAAAGTGCGAACATAAAAATAGTTTCATCAATATTCTCCTTTATAAATTTATATTTCTGTTTGTTTTAAAATGGGCAACTCCGATTGGAATTGCCCACTCATTGCACTAATTATGCGATTTTTTCTTGCTTGCACCGATTTCTGCATCAAATGATGTAAGTTTGATGTAAATCGCTGTTTTTTTAGTTTTTTATCAAATGAAGTATGTCCCGTCTATTCGGTAAAACGGTACATCTTTACATCATCTTAATAGAGCTTTGCACCTGCTGGAATGTGGTCATCAACCATCAGAAGATGAAGCTTTTCTTCGCCTTCTTCTTCATGAATAGCACTGAGGAGCATACCGCAAGAGTCAATGCCCATCATAGCTCTCGGTGGAAGATTTGTGATAGCAATAAGAGTCTTTCCAACCAGTTCTTCCGGCTCATAAAAGCTATGAATACCGCTTAAAATGGTTCTGTCTGTGCCTGTTCCGTCATCAAGAGTAAACTGTAACAGTTTCTTTGACTTCGGTACTGCAACACACTCTTTAACTTTTACTGCACGGAAATCTGACTTGCTGAATGTATCAAAGTCTACCATTTCCTCAAACAAAGGCTCAATCTTTACCTTAGAAAAATCAATTTTTTCAGACTCAGTTTTTACATTTTTTCAGGTGCTTCAGAAGCTGTATTTTTTACATCATTTTACTTGTTTACATCATTCAATGGTTTCATCGTCGGGAACAGAAGAACGTCGCGGATGGCAGGGGAATCGGTAAGGAGCATACACATACGGTCGATACCGAAACCGATACCGCCTGTCGGTGGCATACCGATTTCAAGTGCGCGCATAAAGTCTTCGTCTGTTGTATTAGCCTCTTCATCGCCCTGCGCAAGAAGTTCCTCCTGTGCTTTAAAACGTTCTCTTTGGTCGATTGGATCATTAAGCTCAGAATAAGCGTTTGCCATTTCCCAACCGTTCATAAAGAACTCAAAACGTTCAACGTAATCAGGGTTCTCAGGTTTTTTCTTTGTAAGCGGTGAAATTTCAACCGGGTGATCCATAACGAAAGTCGGTTGAATAAGGTGTTCCTCTGCATATTCTTCAAAGAACAAGTTAAGAATATCGCCCTTCTTATGCCTGTCCTCATATTCAACGTGATGTTCATCGGCAACCTTACGAGCCTCTTCAAGTGTATTAATTTCGTTAAAGTCAACGCCTGCGTACTTTTTAACCGCGTCAACCATTGTTATACGTTCAAACGGCTTACCCAAATCCATTTCTATACCGTTATACACGATTGTAGTTGTACCAAGCACTTCCTTGGCAACGTGGCGGTAAAGATTTTCTGTAAGATCCATCATACCGTGATAATCTGTGTATGCCTGATACAATTCCATAAGAGTAAATTCAGGGTTATGGCGAGTGTCAAGACCTTCGTTTCTGAAAACTCGTCCTATTTCATAAACCTTATCAAAACCACCCACGATAAGACGCTTTAAGTAAAGCTCAAGTGAGATACGAAGCTTGAAATCTTCGTCCAATGCGTTAAAGTGCGTTTCAAAAGGTCTTGCGGCAGCACCGCCTGCGTTTGCGACAAGCATAGGTGTTTCAACTTCAAGGAAGTTTTGACCGTTTAGGTAGCTGCGAATTGACGCAATAATCTTTGAACGGTTGATAAATGTCTTTTTAACATCGGCGTTCATAATAAGGTCGATATATCTTTGACGATACCTAAGGTCTGTATCTGTCATACCGTGGAACTTTTCCGGAAGCGGAAGAAGTGATTTTGAAAGCAGAGTGATTTTTTCGGCTCTTACCGAAATTTCACCTGTCTGAGTTGTGAAAACTTCACCCTCTGCACCGATAATATCGCCTATATCAAGCTTTTTGAAACGAGCGTATTCGTCCTCGCCCAAAATATCCTTTTTAACAAAAAGCTGAATTTGTCCGTCTATATCAGAAACGTGAACAAAACCGACTTTACCCATACCTCTCTTTGACATAATACGTCCTGCGATTGAAACAGTCTGACCGTCAAATTGAGATACTTGTGCCTTTATGATTTGCACTTCGTCACTGACGCGTTTCTTTAATTCGCGGTCTTCCTCTGTATAGTTTTCTTTAAGTTGAGCAGATGTGTGTGTTCTCTCAAATTTTGTGATTTTAAATGGGTCACGTCCGTCATTTTGAAGTTCTGTAAGCTTATCTCTGCGGACTTGCAAAAGTGCCGATAATTGCTCTTGTGTTTGCTCTGTGTTTTCCATCTATTGAAAATCCTCCTTAAATCTAATTCTGAATATACTATATAATTATATACTATTTTTATTGAATTTACAATGACTTTTTGAGAAAAAAGTCATATTTTAAGCAGAAACTGCGTATAAAATTATATTTTCCATTGACATAAGGGTGAGAATTATATAAAATACAGTTTAGAATATTACGGAACGGAGATTTTTAAAGTGAAAAATCCTACAGTAAAAAAGATATTTGCGTGCGTGGCTGTGCTTACCGTGTTGACAGGTTCGGCACAAGGTGCGTACAAAGTTGAAATAGATGACGATACATATGTATCGGACGAAGTATATTTTGCGCCTGTGTCAACTTGGGACGAAGTCAAGGCACAACGCATAAATTTAAAGCAAGGCAAGGTTTTGTTTTACGCGGGCAAAGAAAATGAGCCGTATAAAATTGCGGCGGAGGTTATGCCGCTGAATACGACAAACAAGAAAATTATATATAAATCCGAAGATATAACGATTGCGACAGTTGACGAAAACGGTGTTGTTACACCGACTGACAAAATAGGTGATACATTCATTGATATAAGGTGCGGAAATGCATTGTCAAAGTTGAAAGTAAGCGTTGTTAAGGGAGTAGAAGGCGTTGCAATGTCGCAAAGTGAAATGACATTGTATGCAGATAAGCCTATTACCGCAAAACTTACGGCTATGGTTTCGCCGACAGACGCGACTATACAAAAGGTCAGATGGTACAGTGACGACGAGTCGATTGCAACTGTGGACAGTGAGGGACTTGTATCGCCTTGCGGTGTCGGAACAACCGACATTTACGCAAAAACGGAGGACGGCGATTATACGGCAAAATGCACAGTTACTGTTACAACGTGGGAAAAACGTAAAGAGGATATACCTGTTGTGTACACCGACTGTGATATGACGGTTGATGAAATGGTTGAAGAACAAATGACCGCAGAACCGACTGTATTTACAAACGGTGTGTTCCCGGCGAGTGAGGAAAATGTTGAACAGTATGTAAATCCGGAAAATCTTGTGTCGGGATATGAAAAGTATCAGTTTATGGATTTGAGTGTGTCAAACAATGTTGATTCCGCTACACTTGATACTTATTTAAAGGGTAAAGGCGTTTTGGACGGTCACGGCAGTGAATTCAAGAAAGCGGCTGATGATAACAATGTGAGTGAAGTATATCTTGTAATTCATTCATGCCTTGAAACAGGTAACGGTTCATCGGAACTTGCAAACGGTGTTGAATATAACGGTACAACGGTGTATAACTTGTTCGGTATCGGTGCGGTGGACGAATCACCGATTGACGCCGGTGCGGAATATGCGTATAAGCAAGGCTGGACGAGTGTAGAAAAGGCAATCGAGGGCGGTGCAAAGTGGATAAGTGAGAATTATATCAATAATTCCAAATACGGGCAGAACACTTTGTATAAAATGAGATGGAACCCCGAAAAACCAGCCGAACACCAATACGCAACCGATATTGCGTGGGCGTCAAAACAGGCAAAGAGTATGAGCAGTATGTTCGAGGCATTCCCAACGGCAAAGTATAAATTTGAAATTCCGAGATACAGCGGACAGGAAAAATTAGAAGTTAAATAAATAAAAAAACAAGTCACTTTTGAAGTGACTTGTTTTTTGTTGTTTATGATTAATTGTAGATTACGATAAGTTTTGCAGTACCCTTTGATGAGCATACAAGAACTTTTGAACAATCTTCGCCGTAGTTTTTAGCGTCTTTCAAATCGTTGATTGAAAGGTCTGTTGTTGTGTTATCGACATATCTGCTGATTTCATCTCTGTCTTCGTCCATACGAACAATCTTTGTTGACGCGTTGACTGTGATTTCTTCGTAATCGCTGTCATCAAGAGTATATGTACCGTCAACGTTTTCAAAACCTGTCTTTGTTACATAAATCTTCTTTTCGTCAGTAAGGACTTGGCTGATGTTGTACATACAAGCTCTTGAGTAAGGAACTGTACCTGTTGATGTGCTGTTGTAAACTTCGTCTTCGTCAGTACCGTTCTTTTTAAATCTGTAATCGAATTTGTATTTTTGATAATTATTATCTTCTGTAGGGTCTTGTTCTTCTTCCCAGTTGAACTTTTTACCGTCATATGTCTTGCCGTCAAGAACTTCTGCGATGTCTGCGAACTTAATGTTGTTTATACGTCCTTGTGCAAGCTGATCGCTGTCATAAGCGAATTGGATAACGTCACCGATTTGCGCGTCTGCAAATTCTGTACGGTCATAAGTTGTCCAGGCTTTTTCTGTGTTTGAACCTGCGAATACGTTGAATTGAAGAACTGAATCGTCTTTTACTTCATTATATACGCTTTCAGGTAAAGTAGAAACGATTGAGAAGTTTGTATCTTTCTTAACTGATGTAAGTGTACCGTCATTTCCGTAAAGTACCAAAAGCCCGGCAACCTTTGATGAACTGATGTCATATGCTTCTACATAGTATGTATCACCTGTTGTAAATGCTGATGACGCGGTTTTTTTAGCATATTTTTCTCTCTGTGTTCTGTCTGCCGGAACATAAAGAACAACTGTTGAAGAGTTTATTGAAAATGCTGTTTTGCCGTTAAGCGAGAAACTGTTTGATGAATAAGTATACTTATCGGCAGCTTTGCACTTTGCGATTTGTTCTTTGTCGTCATTTTGAGTTTGAAGTTCATCAGATGTAAGAGCAACGATTTGTGTAACTTCACCGTTTGTTATTGTAACTCTTGCCGGTTGTGAGAAACCTGTAAGTGTAGGAGTTTTTCCTGCACCGTAAATATGATCTGCCAATTCTGTATCATCGTTTGTATAATCGGCCGATGCTTTTAGTTTGTCAATTATAAGTTCACTCTTGATTGATGCACCGTTGAACTTAACTTTATCCTTTACAGGATATGACGACGCACTGCTTGCCGAAACAGTCGGTGCATATGCAGTAATGTAAATCTTACCGCCTTCGTCACGGTCGATAAATGCGTTTGTGATGTAAGCGTAAGGAATTACGGCAGTCTGTTCAAGTGTTCCGAAAACGGCTGTGTTAAATGCGTCAAGATAGAATGTACCCGAAACGCCTGTTTTAAGAGTTTTGCCGTCTTTGTCATTTATGTATGCCTCACACTTGCTGCCGATTTTATATGATTTACCGCCGATTGTCATTTTATCGCCGTTTGAACCGATTGAAGTGATTGAACCCTTAACAGGATTATTTGTAACAAGAAGTGTGTAGTACGAACCGTCAAGGCTCTTTGTATAAAGAATTACATCGTTTGCGGAAATTGATGTAACAGGAATTTCCGAACCGTTCTTTGTGATTGTGTATGTATAATCAGACGCTTGAGGGTCAAGGATTAAGTAGTTACCTGTTACGAGCTTGTCTGTTATACGGTAATCTGTTGTTGTAGGAGTGGCATAAGCAACTATTGTGTCATAGTTGTTTATTTGAATCATATCTATTGTGCCGTCGTCACCGTTGTCTGTAAGTTTAACGTCACCGTAGATTGTGTAGTCTGTGTCAGGAGTAAGCCATTGTTCAAGTGCCTCTTCGCGTGAGAATGTTTCTTCCTGCTTTGTTGTCGGATTTGTAAGAGTTACGGTTTCGTTCTTTGCAACAAGTTTGCCGTTGTATCTTACTGTAAGTTCATCTTCTTTTAGTTTTACAGTCTTTAGCTTTGATGATGAATCATAGTATTTAAGTGAGTTGCCGGAAAAACTGTTTAAATCTTCATAATCTAATTTGATTTCAGAATTTTTTGTTGTTTCGTCGTCAATGATGATAAGCTTTCTGTCGTCCTTGTCTGTCAACTGTTCATAGTAAACGGTGATAGTATTGCCAAGATATTTGCTTATATCTGTAACGTTTGAAGTGAATTCCGAGAAGTCGATTTTTACAAGATCACTGCTGTCGTTCGGCAAGATAGCCATTTCACTTTCGTTAAGATCTTGCTTGCAGTCCTCTGTCAGGTAATCTTCAACACCTACAAGAGTACCTTTTAGCTTTTTAACTTTTAGGTAGTCCTGCATAAGAGTTTTCTCTGTTGCAACCCAGTTGTAACCGTTGTTTTCGTATATAGGTATTTCAAGTGCGTTGTAAAGTACCTGTGCAATCATACCTCTTGTTGCACCTTCACTGTAACCTGTTGAATTAACTTTCTTTGTAAGGTCAAGAGTGTTTGCCTGCTTAATGAAACCTTCCGGCCATTCGCCGAGATTTTCGGCAAACTGAACATAACCTAATGTACAAACTACCATTTTAAGAGCTTGTTCATAAGTTACAGGAGCGTCCGGAGCAAAAGTACCGTCGCCCATACCTGCGATTATGCCAAGATTGTAGGCAGTTTGAATATAGTTCTTTGCCCAGTGTGAAGCGTCAACATCAGTAAAGTCTGATGAGTCGTATGCAAGGTCTTTGTAACCAAGTATAAATACGATAAGCTTTGTGAATTCGGCTCTTGTGATTTGACCGTCAGGCTTGAAAGTACCGTCTTCGTATCCGTCAATAACTTTAAGCTTTGTTAAAGTTGTAATAGCGTCTTTGTAAGTATTATCGTCACCTACGTCGCTGAATGCAGCAAAAACCGATGTTTGACATATGACGGAAAGTGTCATAATAAGTGATGTCAGAATTGCTGTTATTTTTTTCATGAGTTATTCATCCTTTCGTTTTGAATTTAGTGTAGTAATATTCAGATACTGATATTTTATCATTCTTTTATATATAAGTCAATTAAAATAATATATTTCACAATTGTGAATTTTAATAAAATTGTGTAAAAAAATTTATTTAACATTGCAATAATAAGAGGAAAGTGCTACAATATCTATTGACTGACATTTTTAATATTAGTTATATATAAATATGAAGAAAAACGTGGAGGAACATTTATGGATAATAAAAAGAAAAACCGTTCGCCGCTGAAAAATCCGTTGTTGATATTTTTGGTGATTTCGGTTATTGCGACAGTTATTTTAAATATGGTAATGCTGTCGTTGCAGACACCGAAGAAACAGGAAATATCGTACAGTGAATTTTTGACTATGCTTGATGAAAATAAAGTTGACGAGGTTATTTTGCAGTCGGAGCAGATAGTCATATATGAAAAGTATGACGAATCACAGCCGATAACAACGCCTAAAACAACCGAGTTTATGAAGATGATGGGCATAGATACAGACGCGGTTATAGAACAGGCAAAGGAAAACAGCAGAAATGTGTATTATACGGGATATATTCCTGACGACAGACTTCTTGCGGATTTGGACAGTCACGGTGTGAAATATTCTACGCCGATACAACATAACAGTCCCGTGCTTGATTTCTTCCTTACATGGATATTGCCGTTGGTAGTTATTTATTTACTGTTCTTTATTTTGACACGTTCAATGTCGAAGAAAATCGGCGGTGGCGGCGGAATTATGGGAATAGGTCAGTCCAACGCAAAGATGTATAACGTAGAAAATGCGACAGGCGTAACGTTTGCGGACGTTGCCGGTCAGGAAGAGGCTAAAGAATCGCTTGATGAAATAGTCGATTATCTTCATAATCCGTCAAAATATCTTGCAATCGGTGCAAAACAGCCTAAGGGTGCACTTTTGGTCGGACCGCCGGGAACAGGTAAAACACTCCTTGCAAAGGCGGTTGCCGGTGAGGCGAAAGTGCCGTTTTTCTCGCTTTCCGGTTCGGAATTTGTGGAAATGTTTGTCGGCGTCGGTGCGTCAAGAGTTCGTGACTTGTTTAAGCAAGCATCGGCAAAAGCACCTTGTATTATATTTATAGACGAAATTGACGCAATCGGTAAATCGAGAGATAATCAGATTAGTTCAAATGATGAACGTGAACAAACTTTAAATCAGCTGTTAAGCGAAATGGACGGATTTGATTCGTCAAAGGGACTTGTTATTTTGGCGGCAACCAACCGTCCGGAAGTGCTTGATAAGGCACTTTTAAGACCGGGTAGATTTGACAGAAGAATTATTGTTGAAAAGCCTGATTTAAAGGGCAGAGAAGATATTTTGCGTGTGCATATAAAGCACGTTAAAACAGAGCCTGACATTAATCTTCACGAAATGGCACTTGCAACAAGCGGTGCGGCAGGTGCAGACCTTGCGAATATGGTAAATGAGGCGGCTTTAAGGGCGGTAAGATGTAACAGAAAGACCGTAAGTCAAGAAGATCTTATGGAGGCTGTTGAAGTCATAATCGCCGGTAAAGAAAAGAAAGACAGAATTTTGTCCGAAAAGGAAAAGAGAATCGTTTCGTTCCACGAAGTCGGTCACGCACTTGCAACGGCGGTACAGAAACATACTCAGCCTGTTCACAAAATCACAATCGTTCCGAGAACTATGGGTTCACTTGGTTATACAATGCAAATGCCTGAAGAGGAAGAACGTTATTTAATGTCAAAAGATGAAATAGTTGACCAGATTACAGTGTTCCTTGCAGGCCGTGCGGCGGAAGAACTTGTATTCAACGTGCAGACAACAGGCGCGTCAAACGATATTGAACGTGCAACGTCACTTGCGAGAAATATGATTACTCAGTACGGTATGTCGGAAAAATTCGGTATGGCCGGACTTGAAAGCATACAGAATAAATATCTTGACGGCAGAAACGTTTCAAACTGTTCGGAGGAAACAAAGACAGATATTGATAAGGAAGTTGTACGTGTATTGAAAGAGTGTCACGAAAAGGCATTTAATATATTGAAAGAAAATCGTGACGCACTTGATGAAATCGCAGAGTTTCTTATCAATAAGGAAACTATTACCGGCGATCAGTTTATGGAGATATTCAACCGTGTAAAAAGCGGCAGAGAAAATTCTGACAGTGATGCAGAAGAAAGTGCCGCAGTTAATGAAGAAAATGATAAAGAAGAATAACGGTACGTTCAAAAAGTGCTTTGCTCAAAGGCTTAGGGAACTGAGAAAAGAAAACGCTATAACGCAGGCGGGACTTGCGGAGAGAATGAATGTTTCAAGAACGTGTATCGCAAATTGGGAAAGCGGCGAGCGTATTCCCGAAGTGGCGGCGATAACATATCTTGCCAAACTTTTTAAAGTCCCCGTTGACTACCTTTGCGGCAGGACGGACGAACGGTACAGAGTGAAATTGCTTGATAATATCGACTTCGACTTAACAAAACTAAACGGCAAAGGCATCGAAATGCTTTGCGAATATTACGATTATCTTGTCAGCAGTGAAAAATATAGAGCAAAATAGTAAAAAATGCTTGACATTTGCTGAAAAAAGATATATAATTACAAAGCTTGCGGTAAACGTAAGCAATCCTTGCCCACACGGGGTATGTGTGGGACAAAAGTCCATAAGGAGGTGCAGAAAATGGCTGAAAAAATACTAAACAGCTATGAAACAATTTTTATCATTGACGCAACACTTGATGAGGAAACGGTTACTGCTCTAAAGGATAAGTTTACAACACTTATCGAACAGAACGGTGAACTTGAATCTGTTGACGAATGGGGCAAGAGAAGACTTGCTTACGAAATTAATGATAGAACAGAAGGTTTCTACTATCTTGTAAACTTCAAGGCTGACAGCGAGTTCCCTAAAGAACTTGAAAGACAGTATAAGATTACAGAAGGTATCCTAAGAACTATTGTTATCAGAAAAGACGAAGAATAGTCTTTTGTGAAGAAAGCGGTGTAAGTATGAACAAAGTTATATTAATGGGACGTCTTACACGCGACGTCGAAATGCGTCAGACTCCGAACGGTGTTTCACTTGCGAGATTTTCAATCGCGGTAAACAGACGTTTCGCCGGTAAAGATGCTCAGCAGCAGGCTGATTTCATCAACTGCGTTGCATGGCGTCAGACAGGTGAATTTATCGCAAGATATTTCCAAAAGGGCAGTATGATTGCGGTAGTCGGAAGTATTCAATCGAGAAGTTGGGACGGTAATGACGGTAAAAAGCAGTATGCGACGGAAGTTGTTGTAGACGAGGCTTACTTTACCGGTTCAAGAGCCGAATCAGGTACTCAAGGCGGAGGAAATTATCAGAACCAAGGCTTTAATCAGGGCGGATTTAACGCTCCTCAATCGCAGCCTGCACAAGGCAGTGAACCAAACTTTGGTGATGATTTTGATATGGGCGATTTTTCGGACCTTGACGGTTCGGAAGACGATTTGCCATTCTAACATCCGCGTGATAAAAATTGATAGGAGGAAAATAACATGGCTGAAAGAAATGACAGACCACAGAGAGCAAGAAGACCTAAGAAAAAGGTTTGTATGTTCTGCGTAGATAAGGTTGAGCATATCGATTATAAGGATACAGCAAAGCTTAGAAGATACGTTACTGAAAGAGGCAAGATCGTGCCAAGACGTATCAGCGGTAACTGTGCAAAGCACCAAAGACAGCTTACAACAGCTATCAAGCGTGCAAGAATTATAGCACTATTGCCATTCGTTGCTGAATAATTGATTTTTTAAACGGAATGCACTGCATTCCGTTTTTTTATATATAATTTAACGGAAGGTGTTATAATGAACATAAAAGTAAGAGAATTTAATGAAAGCGATATACAAGCCGCAAATGAAATTTGGAACGAAGTCGTAGAGGACGGAGTGGCTTTTCCGCAGGAAGAATGTCTTACGGAAAAGAGCGGATTGGAATTTTTTAAGAGTCAGTCATATACAGGCATTGCGTATGATGAAGAAACGGGTGATATTGTCGGGCTCTACATACTTCATCCGAACAATGTCGGCAGATGCGGTCATATCTGCAATGCAAGCTATGCGGTGAAATCAACACAAAGAGGTAAGCATATAGGTGAAATTCTTGTGACGGATTGCTTGAAAAAAGCAAAGGAAATCGGTTACGATGTACTTCAATTTAATGCTGTTGTCGCAACTAATCAATATGCGCTTAAATTATACAAAAAACTCGGCTTTGTACAACTCGGCGTAATACCTAAAGGTTTCCGCATGAAAGACGGAACATACGAAGATATAATTCCACATTATCACACTTTATAAAAATTTTTTTGAAAAAAGTGCAACCTTTTGGTGTGCTGAATTGTATTATAAGTGAAGGGAGGGGGATTAATGACAGACGAAAGGTCAAAAACAGACGTTTCATCTGACGAAGTTATACGCAAGTATTTTGATATGGTGTATAAACTTGCTTTGTCACAAACGAAAAATCAAACTTTTGCCGAAGATGTGACGCAAGACGTGTTTGTTCGATTTATACATAATAAAGATAAATTTGAGTCGGAGGAACATATAAAGGCTTGGCTCATTAGGGTGACAATAAATTGCTCAAAGAGTGTTTTTATGTCATCGTGGTTCAAGAAAATCGTTCCGCTTGAAGAAGATTTAACCTTTGACAATCCCGAAAAAAGTGACGTGTATTTCGCTGTACAAGACCTTCCCTTAAAATATCGTACGGTGATACATCTTTTCTATTATGAGGATATGAGCGTGAGGGAAATCGCCGAAAGCATTGACATAAAAGAATCGACTGTTAAATCGCATTTACACAGAGGCAGAATGTTGCTTAAAAATAAACTGAAAGGAGATTATGACTTTGTTTAGAAAAATTTATAAACAAGCCAATGACGATATAAAACCGAGTGAAGATATGATAAACAGAGTTATCTTGAATGCGCATAAAGGTGCAGAGAAAAGACAATCTCCCCTACCGTATAGGCGATACGCAAAATATGCGGTATCGGCTGCGGCGGCAGTTGTTGTTGTGTCTGCGGCGGTTATATCTATGCCGTATTGGCAGAAAACAAGAGATGACGGCGTGATTATTGAGGAGCAAGTTTCAACACCGACACCGTCCGATATGTCGGAAAGTGTAGTTTCAAATACAGCGGATACTTCATATCCGTATCCTACCGATAGTCCCCAAACTATTCAAAATCCCTATACTCCCCCTCCCAATAACTATTTGGATAGTCAAACTAAAACGGAGAAAAAGAATGGTGACTATAAGAGTAGTGACAATGAAAAAGTTGCGGTAAATAATCGGATAGCAAACGAGAACAAATCGCTTAAAATCGAGGACAAAACCGAAATCCCCAATATCGAGAGTGGACAAAACAGTGAAATTCAAGAAATAACGGAAGATGTCACTGTCGAAGAAAGTGCAATCGAGGAAAACGCACTCGAATTATCAACAATATTTTCTGCTTTTATGTCAAGTGACAGAACAGCAGAAATCAGTACAAAAAAAGAAGTGCCGACCGAAATTACAAGCGATGAAGGCAATGCCGATACGGTTATCGGCACCGGAATGGCAATGAGTTCGGCTATGGCTACATCAGTGCCGACACCTCAAATAGAAATAAACGCTCCGAGCGGTTTTGAAACGACCGATACATATAACTGCGGTGCGGCTTTTGAATCAGAAAACGGCGGAAGAATAGACGTAAATTATTATTACAGCGGAAATGACGATACAGAGCCGGTGTATAACGAATATGAAAATGATGTATCGGCATATTTTACCGAAGATAAAATCGATTATAATATTTACGGAACCGATACGGGCAGAGAGCCTGTGGAAGAAGTAGTCAATTCAATCAAATAAAGTATTGAATTGATTTGCAATCTGTGATATAATATAGACAATATAATGATTTTGGAGGTAATGATTGTGAATAAGAAGATAATAGCATCTGTATTGGCTGTCGCATCTGTTTTGACTGTATCGGCAGGCGCTTTGGCTGATGATAACATTACGGTTACGGTAAACGGAAATAATGTTTCTTTTGTGGAAATAACACCTTTTATTGAAAATGACCATACACTTGTTCCTATGCGTGAAATATTCGAGGCACTTGGTGCAGACGTACAGTGGGATGACGAAACAAGAACTGTTATATCATATGATTCGGTAAGTGACGTAAGCATTACAATGCAGATTGATTCTGATGTAATGTATGTAAACGGTGACGCGGTTACACTTGAAACACCCGCAAAAATCGTGGGTTCATCAACGGTTGTGCCTGTAAGAGCAATCGCTGAGGGTATGCACAGCGTTGTCGGTTGGGACGAGGCAACAAAGACAGTTACTGTTGAAAAGGAAATCAAAACAGAGCCGTCATCACAAATTCCAAACCCATGGACAGATTATAACAGTCTTGACGAACTTAATGCGGCATTGAATAATGCAGAGAGCGTAAAATATCAAGTGGCTGATTTGAGTGCAAGCAGTTTTGATGAGGGTAGCAAGTGCGAGGCACAAAGCTACAGATACCTTGCCGACAGTAATTTGGCAGAAATCAACTACACTTACAATACAAATGTATTAGACATTACAGTTCGTACACAACCGGGTGACGCAGACATTTCGGGTATATCGGGCGGTACTAAGGTTGAGGACTACAAAGTAGCCGATTCGGCAGTTGAAATTTACACATACGATAAAACAACATACGCAATATGGTCATGCGAGGACGCGGGTACAGTAATGAGTCATAGCGTTGCCGTAACGGAAAATGAAACTGTTACAGACGTGAATGCTCTTGTAAAAGCACTTGTAGACGACGTTGAAACAAATCACCCAAGAGGTTAATTTGACTGAAATAAAATATAAAAAACCGCTTTTATAAGCGGTTTTTTTGGTGTGAAAATACAGTTGAGAAAAATGCAGTGATATGGTATAATTTAAGATATGAAAAACGAAAGAGGTATTAAAATGGTTATTTTATATGAAGTACACGATAATTTATACGTAAATATGACGAACAAATGTCCGTGCGCGTGCACATTCTGTCTAAGACAGACGAGGGACGAAATGAATCATTCGGGCAGTCTTTGGCTTGAAAGAGAACCGAGTGTTGAAGAAGTTAAAAACGAATTTTCAAAATTTGATATGAATAAGTATAAAGAGGTTGTTTTCTGCGGTTTCGGTGAGCCGACCGAAAGACTTGACGATGTGCTTGAAGTCTGTCGGTTTATAAAGGATAAGTATAACAAGACTATCCGTATAAACACAAACGGTCTTGCCGACCTTATTCACAAAAAGAACACTGCGCCTATGTTTGACGGACTTATCGATATTGTTTCGATCAGCCTTAATACACCGAACAAGGAACGTTATCTTGAACTTACACGCAGTAAATTCGGCATCGAATCGTTTGACGCAATGATTAAGTTTGCCGAAAATGTAAAGCACTATGTAAAGGAAGTGGTGCTTTCGACTGTTTCGACAACGCTTACAGAGGAAGAAGAAAAGGAATGTGCCGATATTTGTAAAAAAATCGGCGTGACATACAGAATAAGACCGTTCGAGGATTGATAATTATGAATACTGTTGCAACAGAAATGATAAAGTATTATGCAGGTGACAAGAAACGCATAAACCATTTTATAAAAGTACACGGTTATGCCAAAGCGATAGGCGAAGCGGAGGAGCTTGATGAAAGGACTATGCTTATTCTTGAAACTGCCGCATATGTGCATGATATAGGAATAAAGATAAGCGAAGAAAAATATAATTCTTCTGCGGGCAAATATCAGGAAATCGAGGGTCCGCCGATTGCGGAGGAAATGCTCACGAAATTGGGATATGACAAAAACGTTATCGAACGTGTGTCATACCTTGTCGGTCATCATCACACATATTCAAATATCGACGGTATCGACTATCAAATACTTGTTGAGGCGGACTTCCTTGTCAATATAGATGAGGACGAAATGACAAAAGAAACGGCTGAAAACGTTCGTGAGAAGATATTTAAGACAAAATCCGGTACACAAATGCTGGATAATTTATTTTTAACGGAGCTGATAAAATAATGTGGATAGGACTCGTATGCCTTTACGGAGTTTTAAAGGGTGTAAGAGATATAATAAAGAAAAAGGCAATGGAGAAAAACAGTGCTATGGAGGTGCTGTTTTTCTACACGTTTATAAGCTTTTTATTCGTGACGCCGAGCGTGAAAAACGCATTGTCGATAGATTTTCATTATATCGGATTTGTAATGATAAAATCGGCTATAATTTTTATAGCTTGGATATGCAGTTTTAAGGCGATAAAGAAACTGCCGATTGGATTTTACGGAATTATGGATATGTCGCGCGTAATATTTGCGACAGTGCTGGGAGTAACGGTGCTGGGAGAAGTTATGACGGGACATAAGATTGCCGGTATGGCACTTGTGCTTGTCGGATTGCTTTTCGTAAATGCCAAAGGCAAGGGATTGGGCGAAGAAAAAGCAAAGCCGATATACATTGTACTTGTGCTTATATCGTGTCTTTGCAACGCTGTTTCGGAACTGCTTGATAAAATGCTTATGCAGAGTATGAACAGCGGTCAACTTCAATTTTGGTATATGTTCTTTATGGTAATATTGTATTTGGGCTATATGATTGTAACCAAAACAAAAATAGATTTCAGAACGATATACAAAAATTATTGGATACTTATTTTGAGCGTGCTGTTTGTAATCGGCGATAAGGCACTGTTTATCGCGTGCAGCAAGCAGGAAAGCACGGTTGTCGCAATGACTCTTATAAAACAATGTTCGGTTATGATTACGATTATAGGCGGACGAATTGTGTTCAAAGAAAAACGCACGCTTTATAAAATGGTGTGTGCGGCGGTTATAATCGCCGGAATAGTTTTTGCCGTTATGTAAAAAATTAAATTTATTATTGCAAAAAAATGGTTGATATGATAGAATGATTTATATATAATCTATAATGGCATTAAGGGTATATGAAGGGAGTCGGATTATGCTGGATATATATAATGTATTAGATGCAATATCGGAAATTGTATATGTATCTGACGCAGAAACTCATGAGATTTTGTACATAAATGAGACGGGAAAGAAAATTCTCGGCGATTGTTTGGGTGAAACGTGTTATAAACTTTTTCACGGCAAAAGTGCGGAATGTGCGAATTGTCCTTGCTTGAACGGTGAGGGACTTTCTGAGTATATTCATGAAAATGTAATGACGGAAAAAGCATATATTATTAAGCATAAGGATACTGTGTGGGACGGTAAAAAGGCATATTTGGATATTGCATTTAACATTACCAACACTGAAGAAATTCAGAAAAGACTTGAACAGCGTCTTGATATGGAGCATATTTTGGTAAGCTGTATGGTTGAAATGCACAAGAATAAACCGTTTGAAGAAAGCTTTACAAATTTGCTTGGAATAATAGGCAAGTATTTTGAAGCGGATAAAATTTTTGTGTTCAGTTATGATGAAAATAAACTGAGCAATGTATTTGAATGGAATAACAATGGCGTCAATCAGAGAGCGGAAGAACTTAAAAGCTTGGATTCAAATATCGTTGATAAGTGGCTGCCGACCTATGACAGCAATGAAAATGTTATTTTAAATAATGTCGAAGATTTGAAAGAAATTTCTGTTGAGGCATATCATCAGGCGGTAAAAAGCGGTGTGCAAAGGCTTGTTGCGTCACCGATTGCCGATAACGGTAAGATAATCGGTTTTATTGGCGCAAGTAATTTGCCGGAAGAAAAATTTTCTCAAATTGTGACATTCTTTGACGCACTTGATTATTTTGTTGCGTCAATGGTTATTCGTGAAAAGAGTGCACGAAAACTCAGAGAGCTGAGCTACGTCGATTCGCTTACGGGCCTATATAACAGAAATAAGTTTACAGAAGATACCGAAAGAATTATGAGAGGTCGTAATTGCGGCTTGGGCGTACTTTATATGGACCTTAACGGTTTGAAAGAGATTAACGATAAAAGCGGTCATTGCGGCGGCGATTGTGCGCTGAAAGATATAGCGAGCGTAATTGTTGAGTCGTTTGGCAAGGAGTGTTCATACAGAGTCGGCGGAGATGAATTTGTCGTGCTTCGCTATGATACGAATGATAAGGAGTTTACAGCTAAGGTTACTGCGTTCAGAAATTTGATTTCTGAAATGAAGTATAAAGTGTCGATTGGTTTTCATTATTCTAAAGATTCGTCGGATATTGATGAAGTAATAAAGATTGCCGATGAAAAAATGTATCAGGATAAGAAATATTATTACAGAAATAACGGTCAGTCGGCAAGATACAGATTTTATAATGATACGTTTGTGTCATTCTCAACGCAGGAAAAGTTGAAAAAACTTATACAGGAAGAAAGATTTGTTATATGGTTCCAACCGAGATTTTCCGCAATCGACGGAGAATTTTGCGGCAGTGAGGCGCTTATCAGATATTTTGATGAGGACGATACGATTGTTTCACCTATGGATTTCATTCCCGCAATGGAATATAACGAAACGGTGCATATGATAGACCTTTATGTGTTCAGACACGTCTGTGAATATATTTCTGGCTGGATTGAGGCAGGTAAGAATATTAAGCCTGTGTCGGTTAATATATCACATTGTACGATTGTCAGACCTAATTTTATGGAAAATCTTATGGATATTTGGTTTGATTATAATATCCCGAAAGATTCGATTGTGATTGAAGTGTCGGAAGATAAGGTTAAGGGCGGTCTTAGCGATGTGCTTGACAAAATTGTGGAACTTAAAAATAACGGTTTCCATATTGCGATTGATAATTACGGTGCGAAATATGCGGACTTGTTCTTGTTCTCGGAAGTTAAATTTGATACATTGAAACTTGACCGTGAACTTGTTCATAAGCTTGAAACAGATGAAAAGACTTGTATGATTTCAAAGTCGGTTATAGATATTTGTAAAAATTATAATATTTCCGTTGTCGCCGAGGGCGTTGAGAATGAAAAGGAATATGATATTTTGAAAGAAATGGGTTGCGATGAGGCACAGGGATATTTGTTCGATAAACCGATGTCGTGGAATAGATTTGAAGAAAAATATTTGTAATTTAAAAGGCGGTACATATGTACCGCCTTAAATATAATAAAGTTATTTTTTTAGTTAATATATCTTTGCATGGCTTTGTATGCATTCGATGTGGCAGAGTCGGCTTCGTTAAAATTGCTTGTGTATGAAGATAGACTGCCTGTTGGGCTTATAACTAAATTAGTTAGCTCCAAATAAGAATCATAAAAATCTTGTAATTTTTCATATGCCTCTTTATATTCCTCAGGTGGATTGACTAAATCTTTCATTATGTAATCTGTTGAATCTTGATTGTCTTTGATTGACTCAATATCTTTTTTAAAATCATCATCGCTCATTAATGCAGTCAAAGAAGTGTTAAAGTCTTCATTGAATGAATGATTTGTTTTAGTATATTTGTCCGTCTTGCTATCACTTTCTTTATAAATGGTATTATACCATACATCATGAATTAAGTTGCCTGAATCTTCTGCTTTTATTGCACCCATAATCATTGAGGAAGTGGCAGCTGATAAGTTTTCTTTATAGATTGTTTTTGTGTGCTGCCTTATAAAAAATATTCCTGCTATGGCAACAATTATTAATATAACAAGTAAAACAATAGACACAATTAATGTAGTTTTTTTCTGCTTGCTTATTTTTGGAATCTTGATACTTGCTACCTCTACTTTTTGTAATTGTTCTAAATTTTCATGTTCTTTGTTAATAGGACAACCACAGACAGAACATACTGTGTCATTTTCGGATAATTTGTTTCCACATTCAATACAAAAATTTTGTATTTTTTTTTCTTGTGCTTGATTTTCGTAACCGCATGCAGGACAACACAGAGCTTTATCACTCATTTGATTCCCACAATTAGGACATTTAATTAATGCCATATTTAATCCCCCTTTTTATGTATATGTATTATTATATCATATTTTAGGATATTTTGAAAGTGACAAAATATATAAAACATAGGATGTAATTATGTTATGTTTTAACACATAAAAGGACTTGTCCATTCGTGAACAAGTCCTTAATCGTTAAATATTTTAACCAAAGTATCTCTTTAACATACCTTCAAAGCCTTTTCCGTGTCTTGCCTCGTCTTGAACGTCCAATTTAGGAATGACGTATCTATGCCGTTTTTCAACATTTCTTTGCTACTTTAATGAGGTTTTTCCCACCGATTTCCCACAAGAAAATGTTTCCCACAAAAGAGCTTGTGATTGGCTTTATTGTGTAGTTTTTACGCATAGTGCTTTATCAAAATCAAGACCGTCATACTTGTCTAAAAATTCTAACAAAGCTTTGCGTGTAACTTTTCTACAACCAAGTTTAATGGACTTTAAGTGTCCGTCATTTATTAAGGCATACACATAATTTTTATTTACTTTGAGAATCTTGGAAACCTCACTTATAGTGTATAGTAATTCATTAGGATTGTCAATATTTTTATCAATTTTCCTGCCCATCTTTAACCTCCTAAATTTTTTTATGTTTAATATCACATATTATGAGATTGATATAACTCTAATAATATCTAACATTAAAAATACAAGCAAGAACAGACGACGGTGTGCAAAACCGCACCATAGGGATTCCACCTTCCCAGCAATACGCTCGGACTGCCATCTGACGTGCGACGCTTTTAACGCTCAAGTTCGAATTGACAGAAGTATCATTATGCCAATATTGAGTTATCGCCATTCAAACTGCAATTTGATTTAGACAATAGATATTTGTCGCTCGACAGTTTGTCATATACTGATTATAGGTAGAAGCACTATACTGCGTCTTGGCGTATCTTGTCAAAAGCTCGTCAATATCGGAATGTATCCGTTTGCTATTTTATGCTGCAACAGTGTTATCTCCTGTGCTTTCTTTGTAGTAAAGTTTATATATCAGGCATTATCCGCCTGTTAAAGTACATTTGAAAAATGTACTTTAACAGAAAGACAATATTATGCGTAGAGTGCGAAAACGGCAACACACTCTACGCAGACTGAAAATAAACAGGGGGTGTATATCAAAATGCCGTTTTATCTTATAGGCTTAATTATGTAAAAATCAGTTTATTTTCTCTAATTCTACTTTTAACTGTTTCAGTGCAGTATTTTTTTGTGTATATACACTGTCCACACTTGTATTAAGCAGATATGCAATTTCTTTTAGTTCCATTCCTTGAATAATATGGAGTGCAATTATAATGCGTTCTACTCGTGCAAGTTTTAAGATTGCATTTACATATTCCTCTTGTTCAAACATATCAATAATTATTCTTATTGATACTTTATCCAAGAATTTGCGGTATTCCTCTGTTATAGCCTTTGGTGTGATTTGTGCAATATCTGCAAAATCATCATTTGTTTGAGGATATTTCTCGAAAAGTAATTGCTTTAATAAATAGTCAAAATAGCTGAACATCTGTTTCACCTCCTGACTTTCCATTTTGGAAAATCGAAGGTAAATCATCTGTTAATAATATTAAATCATATTTGAAGTTAAAATCTAAAGTCAAAATCCAAATTTTTTGAAATTTATATCTATTACTTCTCTATTCCTAATATTTAAAACCAATTTGTTGTTGGAGAATTTAAAACCAATTTGTTGTTGGAGA
>QTVU01000034.1 GCA_003460745.1 Firmicutes bacterium AM55-24TS | reverse complement strand
TAAAAATATTAAAATTGGGAAATAGTGTGGGGGATAGATTTTATTTACTACATGTGGGGGATAGATTTTATTTACTACATGCAAAAATAAAATCAAAAATCCAGCTTTGATTTGAATGTAATAATATGGAAATTGTTTTATATTTTCTCTTTTCTAATATATATTTAATATAAGTATAGTTCTGGGGGTGTGTCAGGTGCATAGGGGGAGTACGTCATATGCAGTGGGGTTGCGAATGGCATAGTTATGCCACCTAATCGTTTTCTACTGCTTTTAAATTTCTATATAACTTCATATGTACATTTGCTATATGCGTATTTTCAATATTAATTTTTCTGCGAATCACATTTTTGTATTCCGTACCATCTGTCAATCTGTAAAGCAGTACATAGTTGCCGTTATCGTCTATATTGGTTTGTCTTATTGTTTCTAACATACCTGCAGCTTTTAATTCTTTCACTGCCCTTATGACAGAAACAATACTAATTGAACATCTATCCGCAATTAAACGTTGCGAAACTCTACAACAGTTATCTTCTGCAATATATCTTGCCAAACAGATATATACGCACAATGCTGTTGAAGATAGTCCTTTAGCAAATATATCACTTCGTACCGGAAATGAGTTTTTTCTATTCTTTTTCAGCTTAAAAAGATTACTTGTTTGAGAGCCATTGTTTCTCCATCTGCTAATCTTTTTTAATAAGTCTTCGTTAAGTAACAATGAGATATACGAATTGTAAGTAGAAACCGAAAAGCCACCACATTTAGCTAATGTTTTGCGTGATGGAAAGCACGTTCCATCAGCATTTGAAAATTTGCACAATATCGCATAAATCAGCTTACCGTACATACCAACTTTTTTATTATCAAAAACAGTTTTATCTACTAAAAAATATCTCATTTTCCTATCCCCTTATCTAAAAAATCGTACAAAAATAAAAACGGAGCTATACACATCACTGTACAGCTCCGTTCACTTCATATTAAAATTATAACTCAAGTTCCGGCTCATATGTATTAATAGATTCAAATTCTTTTTCCTGTTCAATTTGAATATCCTCAACTGCTGTTTGCACATTTTCATTATGAAAATCTGCACTGTCATACTCCGATACTCTATCAGCCAATTCATCTGTGGCATTTACATCTTCTTTTAAAAGATAATCCACTGTTGCTTTAGGCATAAATATTCCTACTTCATTGTCAAACACATCTCTAACCATTTTTAAAGAATATATCTGTTTGATATGTTTCAAAATTTCTCGTGCATTTGTTTTTTCAAGTTTGTCCATTATATCTTGATATTCTCTTTTAATCTTGTTCTGTAATTGTTTTAGACTATCATTAAAATTCATATCATAATTGCTCCACGCATAACCCTGTGCGTCTTGTAGATTCTCAAACTTTTTTGACACGATCAAATGCACTATATTATCATAATCGAATAGCAAATCACCTTTTTTCACAAATTCATAATCTTTATCTGTTAAATTATGTAATACTATATAATCAGGATTACTTTCAGCTATGCTATATATTTTGTTTTCATCGGAATATAAAAATTCATCATCTGCCAAGCCAAAATCTTCTCTTGCAATTTTCAATGCCTGTCCCAAAGAAATATCATTGTATAATGAATTCCGACCGACGTGTAATGCCGAATACGCAATTCCGTATCGGCCATTCTCGTCAGCATATACAAACACCTTATTATTTGTCGCAACAATCTTTATCTTATTGCCCAGCCAATTCATATCCTCGCAAATATCCCCTTTTTTAAGAGGATATTTGTTTGAGATGTATTCATTCACATCTGACAAATTTTCAAATGATTTCGTGTCATTTTGCTCTTTTAACACAAACGATTTATTTGTATTTAGCATAACATATAATTTATAATCTTCATTAGATATAAACAGTTTCATATTCTCATCAATAGTATCAATTAGTTTGCCATCCAATTCCGGATACTTTGATAAAATACTTTTAATATTCAATTATTTCACCTTTCTTTCTTCTGATATATTAAGCATTAACCGATTGCCAAACCACATTATCACGATTGCTTGTATTTTTCTTTTTTGTTTCAACACCTTCACCACCGCCGGAGATACGTCTTTTTTTATAATCTCCGACTTTAAAGTGAACAATTACACGTTTAGAACCGAACTGAGCCAAAGCATAGCCTTGTTCTGCTCCAAGCAAGAAATCTCGTTCCGCCTCTTTCAAATCGTAAAGGTTAGATAATTCAAGCAAGTTTTGTCCTTCACAGCCAAAGAACATTTTATAGCAACTTGTACCGATTAGTTCCTGACCGTATTGCTTGATTGCCGGAGCAAGGAAGTCAACAACAGAATGAGATATTGTCATTATAGATACATTATACTTTCTGCCACGTTTAGCCATATTACGCATATGTATCAATGCAGTTGGAACACGTTGGTCTATCATCATATACGCCTCATCAGCAACTATGATACATCTTTCTTCTCTGTTCTGCGATGCTTGCTCCCATACCCATGTCAGAACATTAAAATATTGTATCTTCTTTAATTTTTCATTACCCTCAGCAAATCCTGATGTATCCAAAGCCACAACCTTACTGTCGCTATGAATAGTTGTTTCTCCGTTCCAAATAAAACTATCACCACCGACTGCTATGTCTTTCATCAGACCTCTTAACTGAACGTAATCATTATATTCAACCGTACTTACGTTCTCTCCACGTTTTTTCTTCATATCTAATTTAGTTATCTCAAACTCAATTAAATCATAAATGTCTTTCATTACCGGATAGTCATTATTAGTTAAATGATAAATATCACTTTCAAATGTAATACCATACTTAGCATATGCCTTAATTGTCATATCCTTTAACAATGCCTTTTGAGAGGCAGTTATATCTTCCAAATATAAATCAAAAAATGTTTCAACTGTTTTTAGGTGCGAAGCTAAATTAGCCGTATCTTCTTCATCAGGATTTTTTTCATCTTTTGATGACGATGAAACTGTTCTTATCTGCAACGGGTTAATCATTGAACCTTTTGAATTTGCACCAACCTTAAGAACTTCACCCTCCATTTCGTCTTCTACCATTTGAACATACTCTCGTTCCGGATCTATTATATATATTCTTGTTCCTCTCATCCATTCGCCCAACAAAATAGACTTAACTGAAAATGATTTACCTTTGCCCGGCATACCCATAACAGTGAAATTGGAATTTGTTCTGTCACCGATACGTTTCCACATATCAAGTATTATCATATTACCGTTAGTATCTTCAGCAAAATGACAACCTGTATCATCTGAAAACGCTGATGATGCTATCGGCATACCAAATTCCATAGCCGACTGTGTTATAATTTTCTCAGAACATCTTAGAACGTCTGCTTGAGGTGTATATGTTGGAAATGCAGACATAAATCCTTCTTTTTGCAGATTAGATAAAATTTTCACTCTCAAATTCAGTGCAGATATTTTGCTTTCCACCCTTGAGCATGATTTTTGAAACTCTTCTTTTGATGTACCAAACGCCAAAACAATACACGAAAAGCGGCCGACTGATTCGCCGGTTCTATCCAATCGTTTAATTGTTTCCTCCGCATTTTCAATACCCTGTTCCACACGTTGCTGTTCGATATAGTTTCGAGTTGATTCAGCAGTACCACGCATTACATTAAGTGTTTTAGCCAATGCTTGCATTAAATCTGCGTTCGATGTCGGTGTATATAATGTTGATACAATCGTATTTGGAATACCCATTATATCAGCCAGCCAACCAAACTTAGGGTGTGGTGTATATTGTGTAATTGCGTATGCCCTTACAATTTTATCACCAAACCTAAAAGAATTTTGGTCAAATGATACCGATATAGGAGCAACCGTATCCAAAATAGCTTTTAGCATTGGATCAATTTCAACTTCTTTCTTCTTACTTGAAGTCCTTTCTTCCACTAACGCTACGTCTTTTACTGGCGTCTTTTTTTCATTTTTAATAGTATTTGTTTTTCTATTATTTGCCTTTTTTACTTTCTTATTATTGCTTTTATTCAGCATTGTAATAACTACAAGTGCTATTACAATAAGAAGAAATATAATTATTTTTTTTACCATTTCCACATTTCCTCCCAATTATTATCCGAGAAATACATAACCGGAGCTTTAACCGCTTCAACTATATTATCTACATCTTGCTCAGCAAGTGCAGCAACTGGGTCTGTGTATAAAGTCAATACATATACTATTTCTTTTAAATTCAACAGTTTTGCATTCACTCCGGCTTTACGGTATTTCTCTGTCATTTCTTTTGCTCTTTGTTGCAAATGTTCAACATTTTTATCCCAAATCGTAACATAGAATTGCGGAGTAAATGATGAATTTTCGGTCGCAATTTTATCTAAATATTGAACTTCCTCATTTATAAACAACTTACGTTTTTCCGACGCAGTCTTTTTCAATGATAACAAGCCATTTGTAATGCCGGAAATATCTACTGCACCCTGTACTTTTATCAGTCGGTATGGTTCTGTTTCACCGTTTAATTCAGCTATTATCTTTGTAGCCTGTATTACTTGTTCTTTTTCTGTCATTAATTCACGAGATATTGCCTCAAGACCAATCATCATAATTGCAATACCCGATTTATTTATAATCATATTTTCATGTATGCTTTCGATATTAACAAAGTCTTGAGTTGTATCTTGTGTCCCACTATTATTACTTGGTGGAAACAATAAATTTTTTATTGTATTAAACAAAGTCTGATTCCTCCCTTCAAATAAAAAAAGGAACTGTAATTACTACAGTTCCAAATCATCATCTGCTTTACTGTTCAACTGTTAAGCTATCTTTATATTTCTTTATAATATAAGCTTCTTCATCTTCAATATGGTTATTGTAGCGATAAGATCGTTGCGTGGTTGCAAATTTTATCATATACCTGATATAATCTACTATACATTGATTAGTAGTATCTTTTACAAAGATAAATACTCCGACAGCCATTGAACACATGATCTCAAACGCTAACTGTATCGAGCTGTGTTTTATAATGAATAGTATTATCCATATAACACTGGTAATTGCCGTAAATGCCAGTGTTTTAAACAATTCCGACATTCCATATCCTTGAAATATCATTGTTTCTGTTTGTATATTTATAGGAATGTATATTTTATTCTTTTCCATTAGTTGCCTCTCCTTTTTTATGATAAATTTATGTCATAATAGTGGAATATTAAATCTTTTATACCCCATGCACATTCAGCTACTACAAGGAAAATCAAAGAATTTTTTATCCTCATTTTATTCTCAGCTACTCCACCGTCATCGTTGTTAAAATTCATCTTTAACAAACAAATAACAACTCTGCAAGCAACACCAAGTCTTATTATGATTTGAAGAAGTCCAATAATATCAATCATTCTTTCCATAACATCAGCCTTTCTTCGCTAATCCTTTTATCATTTGCGCGATGTAGTATGTTTGCGTAATTCCACCACCGCCACCACCGCCAGGATTATAGATTAATTCCTGAAGTATTCGTGGTGAATTAACTGCCGTTATTGCAAATACTATAGCCCATATTAAATGTCCGCCAATCATAAATGATAGTGAAAGTTTACACAACACTACCTGCACCGTTACTGATAAAACAATCTGAAATAATTTGTTTACATATCCGGAAAAAACACCGCCATTTGCATCTATTATTCCTACACACGCTAACGGAAATCCCATTCGTACAATAAAAATTTCCGCTCCACGCATTAAGAATTTCATATATAGCATTATTATCAAAACTAAATATATCAGAATGAAAATAATCATTGTAAAACCGGCAGTATCTATCATAGAACGCAAGGTATCTGACAATGATGTCATTCCACCAATCCCCATTACATTCATTATTCCGGTAGTTAAATCTTCTATAACATCGACCAACCAACCATATAATATAGGGAAAGTCAAGGCACAAACAAGTGCCTTGACAAAGTTTGTTGTTAATTGTAGCGGGTCTGAAGATGGATCATCCGTCCATGCTATCCATGTATCAAAACCTTTTTTCAGAAACTTTAATACTATCAATACGACTGCAAATCCCATGATGTAATTTAAAATAGCTTCGGGATTAAATGTACTTCCGTTTAACCCTATTGATTTTTCTATCATTAATGTATGGTTTGCCAAAGTATCAAATCCCATATTAAAGTTTATATCAATATCGTCAAGTTCCGTATCAAAAAAGTTATTTAATATCCATTTTAAAAAGATAACAATTATATTGCCCACAAACTATCCCTCCTTTCTTCTTATATGTAAATACTGATTACTGATAATATGATACCAATGCTTTAATTACACCTGATGCCACAACTATACCAACACCTGATATCAATGATACAATCATTCTGGTCTGCCATTTTTTATGATCCATTTCATCTGCCATATTACGACGAAGCAAGCAATATATAACCATCAAAATCGTTACACCACTTCCTAGTCCTATAATCCAAGCTGTAACATCTTGAATAAGATTAGTTGTTCCGGTGGCTAACTTTGTAGATGATATACTGTCTGCAAAAGCTGCTTGTGCAGTAATCATCATTGCTATTCCTATTAAATTTATCTTTTCTAATATTTTTTTCACTACTTTTATCATCTTTGCATTCTCCTTATTTAAAAATCTTTTCGCCCATATTAATATTTTTATCAGTGAAAACACTTCTTCGTGGTGCCGGCTTTTTATACTTTCGCCAAATCCCCCATAGCTCTACAACCGCATTAATCTTTTCTGTTTTTCTGCGATTGTATCGTTCAGCACGAACATTCGTGTTATGTTTTACATTTCCTAATCCAAACATTTTATTAAATGGTGTTTTAGCCAAGTCATATGCGTGCATTATTACCGGTCTTGAGCCAACTATCAACACTTCAGGTCTTTCTATCAAAGAAAGTTCTTCAGGTTTTAATAATCGCCTGCCCATTAAATTTCTGCTTGCCGATATATTTGCACCTGTCATATCAAACAATCTCGTACCGTTATAACTGTTAGATTCGGAATTTGACATCGTTGTATAATCGCCTATTTCTTCACTTATCATTTTTCTCGTGTCCAAGTCAGATGATAGAAATATCCAATACTCGCAGTTTCCCACTATCGTTCTTGCACCCTCTTTACCATACTTTACTTTTTTGCTATCGCTCTCAAGCTGTGCAGTTGATTGTAGAAACAAATTAAAGCGTATTCCTCGACCACCTGCAACTGTTAATTTGGTTGCAAAGTCAGGAATAACCGCAAAATTACCAAATTCATCAAGTATAAAATTTACTCTTCTTTTCAAACGACCGCCTTGTAAATCTGCTACATCTGCAAGTTTGGTATAAATCTGGTCTACAAACAAGCTTGCAACACCGTAATATGTAGTGTTATAATCTGGTAAGATTATAAATATAGCTGTTTTTTGCTCATTCAAATCTTCAATTTTAAAACTGTTTGACTTTGTTAAGTTGTACACATTTATATCTGCAAACAGGCGTAATGTAGCCAATGCTGAAATATTAAAACTACCCTGTGTTTTTGACGGAGCAACTCTCGTGGCCGAAATCAAAGCCAATGCCGGATGATTAGGATTCAATGCTTCAATCGTGTCTATATAACGTTTCAAAGGTGGATTATCCGACATTTCACACATATTGTTAATGAAGTGATACACATTGGTAAGATTCTGATATTCAGGGTGTTCCCTGTTGTCATACACCACCGCCAATATGCACGCCGCCATAATTGATTTTTCACCCTCTGACCATATTTTTTCGCTCGATGTATCATTTCCGACTAATGCTTCAGTAATATCCAATGCTTTTTTTTGTGCTAACGGAATATTATCATCATTAATTGCGTCAATAACTTCTTGCAAAAAATTAAAATGGTCGGAACGGTCAGGATTTTTAAAATCAAGAACAAATACGTTATATCCCAATGCCTCAAGGAATGGATATGTATATTGATGAAGTTCCCCTTTCGGATCAGACACAACCATATTTTCTCCGGCAAGTCCTTCTATTCCAATAGTCGGTAACACGATACTTCTCGACTTACCGGAACGCGTTGCTCCTATTACCAATGTGTGCGTATCACTTCCGTTGATATAATATCTGTCCTTTTTTGTTCCAAAAAGTATACCGCCTTTTTCAATATACGGTTTATCACTATTCAAATTTTTCACCCTTTCTTTATATCAAAAATAGAAAAATGATATATCCAAGCAATAAAAAAGGAACTAACGGAATTTCTTTATCTTTTACCGTCAGTTCCTGTGTCTGCTGAACATCACTATTTTTTTCTTTCTGATATTTTTTTAAACGTATACATTTTCTTGTCCAAGTAATTGCAGCCGTCAACATAAATGCAGTTGACAAAAGCGGCATTGTCAAATATATAAGAAAAGCAATATCAAAATCGCCACTTCCCAATCTATCTGTTACCGAATGTGACAAACAAATGCAACATATACCGTAAATCAGTATCGTTATCAATTTATACACCATATCAAAATTAATTCCGCTATAAATTCCGTAAACAATTTTTGCTATCAGAATAATACCGCACGTAATATATATAGGTATTGTATATGTGTGCATACAAACAATGTCGCTTACCGACTCAAAGCCTAATACAAGTAATGTCAACATAATTAATATTGATGTAAAATTGATATTCTTCATACAAACATATTCTATTGCACCAACGATACCCATAGTACCCATGCTCAATATTATCGGTATAGCTTTGTGTTTCGTTTTATCCGCTAAGTCTTTTTTCACAATGATATAAAAAATACTGCCAAGACAAAGTCCAAGCAGTATTGATAAAACTAAATACATTGTTTAATTCCTTTCACTTAAATATTACTCTTTGGCATATACACCCATTCTTTTTGCACATTCAGTGCAAATATTTTTACCATTATAGTTAAAAACGTCTTTTGCATCGCCGCAGAAAATACACGCCGGCTCATACTTTTTCAAGATAATGCTGTCATTATCATCAATATATATTTCAACAGAATCCTTGACGTCTATTCCGAATCTTCTTCGTACTTCTACCGGAATTACAACACGTCCAAGTTCATCAATTTTTCTTACTACTCCTAATGCTCTCATAAAATACGCTCCCCTTTATTCTTTCTTCATAAATTCTAAATCGTCATATCCATGTTTCATAAGTTCTTGAATATAACTGTCTTGCTTATTTATTTTTATTTCTGTAAAAACTGTATCAAGTTCATCATCTCGGTAAAAACGAGCCGAACCATACTGATTCTGTCCGGCTCGTTGCGGTATTTCAATATTCTTAGAAATTTTAACCATATCCGATTTATATGTAGATGTTCGTGATAGCTGTGCCGCTATCAATCCAAGCACAATAAATACCTCAAATGCTAAGAATATACTTCTTGCTCCCATATTACTAAATACAAGCTTGCACGTTTCAATGAATGGTGCAAATGTCAACCACTGATTATCTTTGATTAGCATTTTGTGAAATATAGCAGAAACAAAAATATTACACAAGCTTAGCAATACAAACACGATAGCAGCCGTTATATATTTTGTTTTTTTCTTCATGCTTATTTCTCCTCTGCTATATTAAGATATGCTTTTGCATTAAGCATTGTTGCAATAACTTCTGCTTTAGTTGCCGGATAACGACCTCTGAATGTATTATCTTCGTACCCTGACATAATACCATACGCATAGCACTTGCCTATATCTTCTTTGCATTTGGGACACGTTGTGTCCCAATCTGCAACATTCGTCATATCAATATCTGTATCAGGAAGATTAAGCATACGAGAAACAACTTTTGCTACTGATTGCCTTGTTACAGGTTTATTTTCATCCAGCATTTCCGTACCCAAAACATATCCCTGCTGTCGAGCATATTCCATATACAAAACAATGTCATTTTTATCTTCTATGAAATTCACTGCTAATTTTATAAAATCAGCATTACTTATTGTTTCTTCAGGTTGCTCATCGGCATTTATTATACCGATTTTATTGGCTGTTTCCATTACATCACTGTACCAAACATCTTCAGGTACAGCATATACATTAATTCCGCTTAAAACAACAACCACCGAGAGAGAAAATATAACTAATTTGTTGAATAATCTCATCATGCACCTCTCATCTTTCTGTATCTGTAATAACAACATCAGGTGTTACTTCGCTGCCTGTCCATTCGACAGTTGGTATTTGTATATTAATCTTACAAGCTACCCCAGATGGTGAGTTCCAGTGGAATACTATGCCATTCCCTGTAAGACCCCAAGGATAATTTGATAGTTTATCTTTAGATTTTGCTATGTTTACATCTGTTATACCTCTACAGCAGTCAAAAGCAGCACTACCAATAGTAGTTACACTGTCTGGTATCACTATATTTCCTGTCAAACCATCACAATATCTAAATGCAGCACTACCGATATAGGTAACACCATCTGGAATAATTAGATTACCTGTTAAACCTCTACAGTCACCGAAAGCATAGTCACCAATAAAAGTAACACTGTCTGGAATGTTAAGATTGCCTGTCAAGCCACTACAATTACCAAAAGCATCACTACCGATATAAGTCACACTATCCGGTATTACAATATTTCCCGTTAAGCCACTACAATTATAAAAAGCATAAAGCCCAATAGTCGTGACACCATCAGGAAATTGATAGTTGTTTATTGCTTTTTTCGTAGGACACTGTATAAGCGTCTTTCCGTCCTTTGTAAATAGTATACCGTCTATGTCTCTATAATCAGGATTGTCATCTGCAACATTTATAGCTGTAATACCTGTACCAGCAAATGGACCATACTCAATACTACTGACGTTTTTTGATATGTTAACTTTGCCTGTTAAACCACTGCAACCCCAAAAAGCACCCCAACCAACAGTCTTTACGCCATCGGGTATTATCAGATTGCCTGTCAAGCCACTACAACTCTGGAAAGCATGACTGCCAATAGAAGTAATACTATCTGGAATTATTAGATTGCCTGTTAGACCACTACAATTATTAAAAGCATTAAGACCAATAGAAGTTATCCCATTACCCAAAGACAACGATTTTAATTTATCTCTATATGAATGCCAAGGTGTATCATTAGGATTATAATAATACATCCCACCGGTACCCGTGATACTCAATAAACCATCATCATACAACGTCCAAGTTAAGTTATCTCCACACTTACCAGTATCAATAATATTATTACTACTGTTACTATACATTTGAATATTAGGTTTAATTGCATTTTGCATTTCAAATGGTGCAGCATATACTGTTACAAATAGTACATTAATTATCGTTATGACAATTAAACCAACTATAAATTTCTTTATTCGTTTCAATATAATCACCCTTTCCAAATACAAAAAGGGAGTAATTCCTCCCTTTTGTATTTTATTTTGTATGCTCAACTGCTGCCTCAAGAATTTGTTTATATGCCCAATGAGATATTTTTACATCTGTAAACGGATTTTTTTCATTTCTGTAATCCGTTCTGCCGAGAATGCTATTAATTATCTTCACAGCTTCTGCTCTTGTAATTGGATTATCAGGTTTGAATGTGTTATCTTCATATCCGTCTATATATTTTGCTTTAAATGCCGAATATATATATTTTGCACTCCACAAATCTGATTTAACATCAGTAAACGGTATTGTATCAAATTCAGACAATTCTTTATTCTGCATTATCATTGTAACGAACTCTGCCCTCGTAATTTGATTATCCGGACGGAAAGTTCCGTCTGTATATCCGTTTATAATTCCCGCTTTACTCATGGCATTTACAGATTCATAATACCACGCACGTTCTTTTATATCAGAAAAGCTAATTGATTCACCTGATTTCGTATTAGTTAATACTCTATATAACATAGCCGCAGTTTCGGCTCTTGTTATATTGCCATCAGGGCGGAATGTATTATCGTCATATCCTGAAATATATGATTTATGTATTTCTGATGATTGTGCTGTCGGTGTTGGCGTTATTGCCACAGCCGGCTTTGGTGTTTCATCCGATACAACCTGTAAATATGCAACACCGTTTTTATCTGTTCTTCCTCTTAATGTTCTGCCATATTTGTCTTTGATTTCAACATCCTTGTATGCTTGAGCTACGCCTTTTACAGTAACAATTACTTTATACACACTGTTATATTCAATATTTTTCGGTATAATTACATTTACATCACCGCTTGTTTCTGTTGTAAGTAGCACATTATTATCTTGCATTACTTCAACTTTGGTATTGTCCTTTTTAGATGAAGATGACGATGATGATTTCTTTCGTACAATATTAAATGTTTCTTCTTTTTGTCCCGAGTAATTGCCGATGAAAGTAACCACTACCGTTGCAGTACCAACATTTATGTTGTCACGATATGTTAATTTATAATCCACATCTTTAACTAATGTTTTTCCGTCAACAGTTATATTAATATCATCTGTCGGAGCAGGTGTTATTGTAGGTATAGGTGTTGATGTATTTGTTTCGTCTGCCATTACTGTAAGACATAAGCTACTGACCGACAAAACAAATGCCGTTATAACAGCTGTTATTTTCTTTTTCACTGTCATTATCCCCTTTCCTTTAGATTTTTCTTATTTTATCTGCTCTTATCAATAATTACAGGTTCAGGTGTAATTTCACTGCCTGTATATGTTTGATCTGCAATCGGCTGAATTGTAACAGTTTTATCATCTTCAGTTACCACTCTTGCTATAATATCAAAATTTGTTGCAGCAGTGCCGGAGTAATTACCTATAAATGTAATACTTACTTTAGCAGTACCCACATTTATATTATCAGTATATGTTAATGTGTAATCTTTATCTTTAACAAGAGTTACATCACCGTATTTAATCGTTGGTGTCGGTGTGATTTCCTTTCCGGTATAGGTCTGCTTTGCTATTTCTGATATATCAACCTTTTCCTGATTAAGTACATCCGGTATAATATCAAAATTTGTCGTTGCACTGCCAGAGTAATTGCCGATGAACGACACATTAATTTTCGCTTTACCAACATTTACGTTATCGGTATAAGTCAAATTATAATCTTTATCTTTAACAAGAGTTACATCACCGTATTTAATCGTTGGTGTTGGTGTAATAGCACTGCCGGTGTATGTTTGTGCCGTAGTTTCTGATATACTTACCTTTTCTTGATTAAGCACATCCGGTATAATATCAAAGCTTGAAGTTGCAGTACCGGAGTAATTGCCGATGAACGACACATTAATTTTTGCTTTGCCGGCATTTACGTTATCTTCATAGGACAATGTGTAATCTTTATCTTTAACAAGTGTGACATCGCCGAATTTAATTGTCGGTGTCGGTGTAATTTCACTGCCTGTATATGTTTGTGCCGTTGTTTCCGATATATCAACCAAATCGTTTGACAATGCTTTTGCAATGATGTTGAAATTCACACTGCGTGTACCCGTATAGTTACCTTTAAAGGTGATATTAACAGTAGCTTTACCGACATTCACATTGTTTTCATAAGACAAATCATAATCAACACCTTTTGTAAGTTGTGTACCGTTATCGCTTAAAACTTGTACATCAGGTTTAATCTCGTTTCCGGCATTATATGTTATAGCTGAATTATTTTCTTGATTTTTTTCTTTGTCGTTGTTTGCCGCAAATCCTGTTACTATCGACATTGTTGTCGATAGTGCTATGGTTGCCGCTAAAATGCTTTTATACACTTTCTTCATTTTTCATCTTCCTTTCACATCTCAAAATCTTCATTCATATCAACTTCTGAATTAATTTGTTCAAGCTCAGCCGTTAAATTTTGATATGCATAGTATTCTTCCGGTTTAACCGCTTGTCTGTTAGATATTCTTTTTTCAACGTTATTTATCAAAGATTTTGCAAATTCTTCTGAAATATAATTTACCGCTCTGCTATCATGTTTCATTGCTGCAATAAACATTTCCGGTGTCTGATGTTCTATGTATTGCAATGCCTTAGCTGATTCATTAACAGCTGCCATACATACTTCAGGTGTCTGTTCTTTGACAAAACGTATTGCTCGGAAATTTTCTTGTACCGCTGCCATACATATTTCGGGTGTTTGTTCTTTGACATTTTTCAATGCCAATCCATTACTATCTACAGCAGCCATACATATTTCGGGTGTTTGCTCTTTGACATGTTTCAACGCCAATCCATTACTATTTATAGCTGCCATGCATATATCTGATGTTTGCTCTTTGACACATTCTAATGCCCACCCACAATTCTTCACAGCAGCCATACATATTTCGGGTGTTTGTTCTTTTACATAATCTAATGCTAACCCGTCATTTTTCACTGCTGCCATACATATTTCAGGTGTTTGCTCTTTGACGTATGCAAGCACTTCTCCGTCATTTTGTACTGCCTCCATACACAATTCAAGTGTTTGTTCCTTTGCATATCTAATCGACCATGGAGCTTTCTTAACAGTTTCCATACACTTATATGGATCATTTATTGCTTCACGATAATATCTTTCAGTTTCGTTCATTTCTTCTGCCATTTTAAATGTTTTTCCTTTCTGATTTCCTACATTTCAAAATCTTCATTCATGTCGACTTCAGAATTAATCTGTTCAGGCTCTGACACTAATGTTTTATAGAAATCGTAATCTTGAGGTTCAACTGCTTGTCCATTAGATATACTGCTTTCAATATTATCTATAAAATCATATTTTTCATTATTCAGAGTATTATCAGCCCGTTTTACAAATCGCATTTAGCCTTTAATTCATTACTAAAATAATGTCCTAAAGAATACTCATCATCTGACTTTTGCCATGTTACATACGGTTGTGGTGCATTTGGGTTATATCCCATAACAAATGTATTGTTATTTAGTGTCACACTGTCAACGATAAAATAGCCTTTTACTGATTCTTTGCCGTATAGTTTATCATATGTGGCAGCATCTTTTAATGTCGGAGTATCTTTAATTTCAATTTCAGGCTTTTCTCTGACTGCTTGCAAATTTTTAATTATGTTATCCGAAATATATTTTACATTTTCGTGTGAATATACACCGAAATAAATATTTTTTTCTTTTAACATATTCATTATCTTTCTGTCAAGTGCCTTACTTTCTTCAAGATTTTGAATGCGTCCGGCTTGCTGAAATGTATCACCACGTTTTATAAAAAGATTGAAGTTATAATACTTTTTATATTCATCATCGATACGCATTGTAAAATCCGTACTGTTGTTTCGGCCATAAATGTGGCTCATCAAAATCGGCGAATCTGTTACTATAACTTCTACCTTTCCACGAAGTCTTTCAAGACGTTTGGCTTGTTCTGCAAAAAGATGTTCTTGGTTTTCAAGTACATCATATTTTCCCTCCCAAACCAGTTCCTTGGCATACTCCGAAACATATTCGGTATTAATACCTTTTTTCTTGAGTTGTGACGCAACTTCCCAAGCACAAGTAGTTTTACCTGCACCCGGTCCGGCATAGCAATTAACAACCATTGTATTCATACTCTGCACCTCCTTGTTTAATCATCATATCGTGTATTTTTTGATTCTTCTGAAAATGGAACATCAAATGTTTCAGGCAAGACACTTCGTACTGTTACGGGTTTCATTCGTATTCTTCCACTCACTTTAAATTTAGCTGGTGTTCTTTGAATTTTTGTTTCATCAATGATTATTTGATACAAAAATTCACCATTAGAATCATACTTTTCGTAATTACTGTTTAGTCCCATATCATTTATTAAATAGCTTTTAAATTCCTTTTCCGCTTTTGTCGTATCCATAACTGAATTATGTTGAATCCAGTCTATATCCTGCATTGCAAGGTCAACAGATATATTCAATGCTCGTGATACATCAATATCAACACTTTCTTTTGTAGTGAATATATGATAGTATTCCATTGTTATAAACAATGCTATACCAAACATAAATATAGCCAATATAAAACCTATACCTGAAAATGCTTTTTTCTTATATTGCATTGTATCACCTACTTCCAAAACACCTGTGATACACCTACCAATGTTTTTGACATCGGTACATTTATATCAAGAGGATCACCAAATGTAGGATTCATAATACGTATTGTTGCGTGGTCTGTAACTGTCAATTCAAATTTACTTTTAATTTGAATTTTATTCGTTCCCGGAACATATTGAGTTGTCCATCTTACATCATCAAGTTCAACACCGAAATCGTTTTCCAACTCATGTTGTAAATCTGTAATTGATGAATCAATACGACCGTTTGTTTCAACCGCACGTACCATTGTTTTAGCTATGTAATCGACATTTTGCTTTTGCAGAAAAACAGGCCATAATGTTATGAATGTATAAACAAGAGCCACAAACAGAATAATCTCAAATATCTGCCATATTGCTATACTTCCTTTTTTCTTTTTTGCAAAATATTTAGCCATATTTTTCACCGCTAATTATCCCTGAAAACCGTTAATTATACGGTCAATCATATTTGAGAAGATTGTTCTCATGCCTTCATTAGATAAAACCATAAACACGCCTCCAACAACAATAGCCACCAAAATAGCTATTAGAATTTCAACGAAATGAGATAATCCTTGTTTCTTCTTTTTCATCATTTCATCTTTCAACTTATTAAGTTGAATTTTAGCCTTACTTTTAAGCTCATACATTTTTTCTTTTTCCATAACTACATAATCTCCTTTTTCCTGTTATTTGAATGCTGTTAAGCTCTTAGCCATATCCATTAATATAGGTGTTATAGCTAAAATTGCTAACATAATGCCGGTTGCATATATTGATACTTTGACTTTATCCGGCAAAGCAAGTATCTTTCTGTTTTTTTCTTCTCTCCTGATTACCTCCATTTCTCTTTGTGTAAGTTGTATCGCTGTACTAACATCATCACCCTTAATGCTGCCTAATAATATATTTACGAAGTTACTGAGTTCCTGAATGTTTGTACGTTCAGCAAATGATATTAATGCCGATTCTTCACTTCCGGTTTTTAAATCAACAATCAGCAAATCCAAGTCATATTGAAACTCCTTGCAAGCTGCTTCACGATATTTTTCTATAATATCTACAAGTTGTACATTATCTCCTCTTGCATGGTCGTAAATCATTACGAATTTTGGTAAATCTCTCGTTATTGCATTATTGACTTTCTTTATTTCTTTGTTTGCAACATCAATATTACTGAAAAATAGCCATACTGCAAATATAGCAGCAATAGCAAAAAAAATAGGAACTCCTATTAATATAAATAAGGCTCCTAAGCATAATATCCATAACGATATGACTAATGCATCAGCATAGTATTTTTCAGGTGTAATGTCAATACCCACCCTTAATAGATTTCTCTGTTGTTTTTCACGAGCAATTCTATCCATTTTTATAAACTTTGAAAATACTTTTGAAATTGGATCAACAAAAAATTCTTTAAGGTCATCTGATAACTTTTTCTGATTTACCAATCGTTTAACAGCTTTTTTGGTTTGTCGATTCGGAACTGTATATACTGTTGTCGCCAGTTCATATAATCCAAAACCTATCAGTCCTATTATAATTATAAGAAACATTTCTACCTCCTCCCTACATTTCGTTAGTCGGTTGAATTACTTTCACAACGTGTATGAAAGATAAGAATGTAACCAAATAAGATAAAGCTACAACAAATTTACCAACTCCGGTATTAACTAAATAACCATACCAATCTGCATTTAATAATTTAATACCCGGTACTGAAAGTATCACTAAACCGGCAACCATAGCAAATTCCTTATAGATATTGAACATTGCTGTATTCAACTCTTGTTGCATATTTTTTGCTTCTGATATTTCACTTACAATGGTAAGCAGAACATACTTCATGTTTCTATCTTTTTGGGATAACATAAGATAATCACACCATTCGCGAAAATAGCCGTTGTTTATTTTCTCTTTCATGATTTTTATGTTCTTTACAATATCGCTATCAATAAAGGTATTCATAGCGATAAACTCACGAAAGATGGTATTAAGCGGTTCATCTATACGGTGCAAATTTTCTTTTACTGCAAGGTTAATATCATCATTCTTCAAATATGCCGTAGTAACAGTATTAAGTGCCGACTGCAACTGTTCATTTAGATAAACAGAATACTTATGCTGTTTCATTTTGAGTACAACTAACGGCATATATGCCATTATGCCACCCATTATTACAGAAAGAATAACATTGTTGAATATCAAGCCTATCACAACACCTACTGCAATACAAAGTACATCAAGCAGTTCAAATTGTTCCCATGTCATTTTTGTGTTAGATAATCGTAGTACTTCTTCTGCATTGGCTTTGAATTTTTCAAATTTGGATAATTTCTTACCCGTTATTATTTCTTTTCTTGCATTAAGTATTGCTTGAGGTGATTGTTTTTGTTTCCACTTGTTAGATTTTATAGACTTATCACCGAAGATAGCTCTACAAATAAAATACAAGCCGAAAAATATGAAAACAGATGTCAATATTCTAAGCAGTACCATTCACTTCACCTCTTTCGTATATTTCATAGGCGGTAGCAGCCGACCAATCAGAACGAGCATACTTTTTTATAGTAGTTTCGTCAACATCGTTTTCATACCATTTCAATGCCAACCTATCGGATATACAGTTTATTTTTTTATGAAATCCATCAATGTGCAATTTCATATTGTCATCCATATATTCGTTGGTTTTCTGAAAACGATATAATGTGTTAAACTGAATTTTTCCGTCTACATAATCAATACCTTCAACGATAGACATAATCTTTCTTGAGCCGTCACTAAGCTGTTTTTTGAATACCATAACCGGAAATGCTTTTAATATCTGACGCATTAACATTTTTTCAGTCATATTTGCGTTTTTCTCAAGACATAACATGAAGATACGTTCGTATGCCTCTTCGGCTGAATTTGCATGAACCGAAGTAACAATCGTATGACCTGTTAATCCGGCGTTTACCGCAGTCCATGCCTCACTTCCACGCATTTCCGCCGGAACAATTATATCTGGGTGTTGTCTTAATGCTTCCTTTAAAAGTAACTCTGCATCCACATTACTTTTAGGATCTTCGTGTGGACGTGTTACCGTATGAATAACACGATTTAATACTTTACCGTTATCGTCTTTTGCAATGAGGTCTAACTCTCGGCTATCCTCAATACTGTAAATACGTTTATCATACGGAATATTTTTAAGCAGAACGCCCATATCAGTTGTCTTACCACTTCCTGTACCGCCGGCATAACCGACTGATACACCACTGTTCACGCATATAGTCAAAAAATCAAGTTCTTCGGCTAATGCAGTATTGCTTTTAAGCAGATTATCGCGAGTAATTGCAACTGTTTTCTGACGACGTATTGACGCTGATACACCTATTTCTCTATCCACAACAGGACGCATAATAGCACTGCAACGTACACCCTTTGAAATATAACTATCTTGAACGGGTTGTGATTCGTCAAGACGAATACCGCCATAGGCACACATTTTTTGCACTATATCTGTTGCTTGTTGCGGTGAAGCAAACGTTTCATCAAGCTTGACAAGTCCGGTAGGATAAATAACCTCAATATCATTCCATGCATTGATGTTGATTTCCTCAACATCTTTGTCATATATGTATTGTGTAATGACACCAAAGCTTGACATATCCTCATGAATTTTGTTCACAAGTTGCTGAAAATTCATATCTTCAGCACAAGTAAAACTTCCGGCATTTAGATAATGAACAATTCGGTCACGAAGTACAACTTGAGCTTCCGGATCGGTAATTATTTCTGCAAGTTCACTGGCGTGATTTTTTGATATTTCTTTTCTGACATATTCTAAAATATCATTATATGATTTTTTTTCAATCTTTCTTTCCGGTGTTTGTTCATCGTTTTCTTTTTTATTTGCTTGCCGACTCATGTCGTACATATAACTTTGTACGTCCAACTATATCACTTCCTCACATTTTTTTATTGTAACGTTAAACCGATTCATCAGGATAATCCAATTCAGGGAAATCAGGATCAGGATAATAATCTGAATTCCCCTGCGGTGGTGTTTGCTGTTGATTATTGTTATTTTGTTTTTTTGCTCCGGTGAAGTATACTTCATCAACCACAACTTCTGTTGCATATTGCTTTTTGCCATCGTTGCCATCCCAACTTCTTGATTGGATACTTCCGACCACTGCAATCATACCGCCTTTTTGAAAATGTTTTGCAATAAATTCTCCTGTCTGACGCCATGCAACACAGTTGATAAAATCTGCGTCATATTCACCGTTTGAATTTTTGAATCGTCGTGTTACTGCTATTGAAAATCTCGCAAGCGAAACACCGTTCGGAGTTTGACGCATTTCGACGTCATGTGTAAGACGTCCTATTAGTTCTACCTTATTCACGATTTTCACCTCCCCTCAATGTGATATTTTCATTCATTGACTATCACCCTCTTTAATTTAATAATAGAAATAACGGCAACTCAAATGTTACCGTTAATATCCTATCTATTCTTCATATTGCGAACTGCCACAACCTAAAATCAACATAAATATCGGTCGTAGTAGAACTAAACCAACTGTATATCCTGCTCCATGCCCAAATGCTTTAGATAGCTTATGTTCTTGAAGTATTACAATGTATAATGCAGATATAGAACCAACAATAGTTAATGACGATATTACCGGAATAGTTGATATTACTGAACTTACTACAGAAACTCCAATTAATATCCAAAACATATTTAAGTTATCTGTCATTTGAAACGCAGTAAACGTATTCCATAATGGTATCATTCCCTTAGCAATCGGATTATCAATATTTGCTTTCTGAAATATCTTTACATATCCTATTGCCGATAAGATATAGTTTATAGCGACAATCACCACCATAATAGCTATTACAGGTAGCAATGCCTTTATTATCATACTTTCCATTCCCGATGACGATACCTGTGCCATAAATTCATTATTTATACTTTCTGTATCCTGCGACAATGCATTAATTATTAATTCGTTAGTTATACCTTCCATTTTAAATCTCCTTTATTCCTCATTATCTGTTAAGATTATATCAACCAGTTCCATAAACGCTTTTTTATAATTGCCACCGAACAACTTGACCTTATGATATTCATTAATTATCGGCACTCCTGTATTTTCCGATAATTCAACCTGTTCATCATACGGAAGTTCTATATCAAATTTTACCGGCACATCTAATGCTTTTTCAAAATCTGATCCTATGTAATTCTTGTCGGCATTTACAACGTTGACTACTTTGCCTCGCCATATTTCACTGAAATATCCCTGATAAGCATTTGCTATTCGTAAACCCTGTTGTGTAGGTTTCATAACATTGATTACTATGTCAGCATAGTTAAGCCCCCACGCAGATACATGATTTGTTACATTGGTATCACAATCAATAATTAGATAGTCGCACATTCTTTGAAGTGCTATCAGCATATTTATACATTTATTCTGCTCCGGCAATATTTTATTATCTGCGAATGTTAATACATTGGTTGTATCAGGTGCAGACAAAATAAATATATTGCTATTTTTATACTGTACGAGATATTCTTTTATATCGACTGATTCTTCAATAGACATATCATCATACAATTTTTTTAAACTTTTATTTTCTGCGATATTCATATCAAAAAAAGATTGAATTGATGGATAGTCTGTTCGTGGAGCAAATAATATTACTATCTTATCTTCACTCAAGACTGTCGCTAAATTAGTGCATATTGTTGATTTTCCCACACCATTTCCACCGCATACCGCAATAATCTTTCCGTTCATTTTCTTACCTCCATGATTATCTGTTAAGTAGCTTTTTTGCTTCTTCACCACGTCCGGCAAATACAACCTGAACGTCGTTATTGTTTTCCATATTCACAATACTTTTTACTTGTTCTTCTGATGTTGCTTTCACCGTAATAGACGCCGGAACAATGTCCGAAAGTTCATTTAAGTTTGCACCGGATACATTTTCACTTTTGGCGTTATCGATTGCTAAAACTTCAAAATACCATTGTCCGCTATCAGGATTTATCTCTTTTTCCTGTGTGTCATATCCGTATAGTTGAACTGCATCACCGATTAAAATTTTACCACTCACTGACTTTGATAATGTTTTCATTGTAACGCTGACAGCAGTTTCTCCGTCTTTTAATGAATACAAATTACTCGAAGTATCGATAACACTTAATTTTTCCTGTGTTATAAAATCCGATGGATATATTGTTGACTTAGCGTATTTGTCTACAATATCGCTCTTACTTCTTATTGCTTCACTTGGGACACTGTCATATTCAACATTAACTTCTTTCAGCATATCATCTGTTATTTTTGTGTTCGCTGATATAGTCTTAGTTACTTTAATAACATTCACACGTTCACCGTCATGGTTCTTTGACGGTACAATGATAAATGCGATTATCATTGCAATTACAAAACATATGACCGCAACAACAATTTTGTTTTTAAAAATATTTGTTATACTTTTCATTAAATTAAACCTCCGATAGACTTGTATTTATAATTTGATTGTACATTGAAATATTTGGTATTGGTTCAAATACTTCAGGTGCATAATCCGCAAAAAATATTTTTAAATCTGAAAAAGCATTTTGTAAATCTGACTGTTCTTTTTTAGGGAAGAAATTAATTACTACATTTGCTTTATCTAAAATTCCTTGCGAATATGCACCCATAAAGTTATTAAATTCCCAATCTTTTATTCCGGCAATTATAATAGGAATATCTGTTTCAAAAAATTCTGCTTGTGTACACTCATTAATTGTTCCAAAATCCATTATACAGAATTTATATTTATCAGAATATTCCTCTACATCTGCATTTTTATTGAAAATATCAACATTCATTATTCTGATATATCCCGGCATTGTTTTTTTCAGGCTACTATTCTGCAACACATTGTAAATGTCATGCGTATTACATTCTTTATAGCATACGTATTTATATTGTTCACTCAGTGCTTGAGCCATAGCCAATGCGTGATGAGTTACACCTATATGTGATTGTAAACCGCATATGCCAATCGTAATCATCCTATCTTCAGGAACTTCCGCTATACTCGGAACATCTTCACTCACTTTATTCTGCTGAAAACTTTCTTTCATCCTACTGAATATATTACTTTGACTATTTGAAATAATTGTTTTTTGCTCAGCAACATTTTCGGTATTATCGTTATACTCTGTTTCAGAATATTCGCCTTGATAATCTTCCTCTGATGTACTGTTATCTTCAATATCAGAAGAATAAATTTCTGATTGCACACCACTTTCTTCCGAAATATCATCAACGTCATAATCTTCGTTATTTGACGGTGTATATAATATCTTTTCATTTTCTGTTATTGTACCGTCAAAAAATTTTGATATTACATCATCAAAATCATCTATCATTTCTTTTGTGATTATATAGTCAACTACTCCGCTTTTTTGAATTCCCTGTATCATTTCATCATTACGCATACGGTCTAACGCTATAATTAATATTTTCGTTTCATCCGTAACGAATTTTAAAACTTCAAGTTTTGATATTATATCTTCAATATCACCAATACCGAACAAATCTTCATCAATAGCTACACAATCAATGTGATTTTTATTTGTCAGTTCTTTTACAATATCCGATATGTCCAAAAAATCTGTTTGTATTTGACACGATATTCCTTTTTTAAATGTAATATCATTTAATAGCTCGGCTCGCCGTCTTTTGCAGTAATAATGCAATACTTGTACCATTCCCATACTACTGCACTCCCTCCTTAGGATTTTTAATTACTTCAATACCGTCAACTGTTTCTGTTTCATCTTCACCCTCCGGAACAGTATGTACGCCATCACTGTTATTTAGGTCATCATAATACTCATCTGCCTTTGCTGAATTTGTATTATCATTATTTGATGATGTATTATTGGTGGTATTCGATTCAGAAATAGCAGGTTTATCCGTTGACTGCTTCACCGTATTGTTTTTGTTACCGTTACTATCTTCTTCTGCAATATTCGTTGCTGTCGGTACAACAGTTTCTGTCACACTGACATTGTTATCTGTTGTATTATCGCTCTTTTTATTCATGTGGTTATATCCGTAATATATCAATACCGAAATCAATATTACTATTAAACCCAATAACTGCAATAATTTTTTCTGTCTGTCCATTTTTTATACCTCCATATTTAATTACTGAATGCCCACGCTTGAGCCGATTCGCTGGCAACCGTTCCTACATCCCATGTTTGGTTAGTTCTTTCTGTGCTTGCCGGATCATTGACCAATATCTTACCGTCAGATGTTATACCTCTTAATACAATGAAATGTCCACTCTTCGTAAAGTGACCGGGATTCATACTTAAAATCATAATCTTTCCTGCTTTAAGACAATTTACAATATTGCTTGATGTATTTGATACAACATCACATGATATTCCTACCGCTGACGCATATCTCGGAAAGAAGTCCCACGTTGTTCCTGCTGATACCTTACAACCATGTTCTTCAGACCATTTTGCAGTATCTACCGGAGATACAACCGTTTTTGTCAAAAATGTTGCTACCATTGCCATCGATGTCGGACCGCAACCTGATGTTGCAATAGTTCCTGTTCCATAGCTATAGTTACCATAACTACCTTGAAGATATAACGGAACATCTGTACCATTGTATGGTTCACCCGATAATGCAACAGATTCTTCAATATCTTTATTTTCTGTTATATTTCCGTCTGAATCAATAGTCCAAGCCATAAGGAATTTCTTTAATGCTCCATATCCGGGATCACGAGGTAAGTTATATCCGGTTGATATTCCGCCCTCCTCTTCCCCGATAATACCAAGTGGCGGTTGTCCGACAATAGCCAACAAATCTTTTTCTTCATCAACAAATCTGTGATTTCTCAAACTACTTTGTACCCCACCGCTTGACCCTGAAAAATATGACCCTACTGTATTTCGTTTATAGGCATATATTTTTTTTATAATAGTTTCATCATCCATATCTGATGTAACACCTGATTTTCTTATTACAGATGTATTCGGTCCGTATTGCTGTCCTGTTGATATTATCAATTCTTGCAAACATCGCGAGCGATTAAAGTCTATATCTAATTGACTAAGACATTTTTCTACTAACGGTTTCACATCTATTTGATGTGAATATGTAAGCTGAAAACCTGCAAATTTACTTTTGCTTATCTCTGCAGCTTTTTTCCAAGCGTCATTAAATGCAGTTGTATTCTGCGTTAATCCATTAAACAGACTGCCTAACTCCTCATCTTGTTCTGCAAGCCAGTTAGTAAAACTTTTAACCATCCCACCTCTTGATGGGAATTGCGGAATGCCATAACTCACTCCACCATAATCACCTTCACCGGAACTTATAAATGCCGGATCGGATGTTCCTGTTTCGTATTTTCCGGCGATATATCCTAAATATTCTTCTGTAACTTCACTGTCACCTCTTGCAATGCTCAACGCCTCAAGCGGATGCGATATTACATATATCGGGAAAAACAAAAGAGAAACTACAACTGCACTTGCCAACACTATTTTTGATATTAAATGCTTGTCCTTGATTTCTTCAACAATCTTTGCCACTGCCTCGATTATCTTTTTTACAAGTTTTGGATCAATAGGCGGCATATAATCACCTTCCTTTCTCTGTAATAAAAAAACACATCACTTTTTATAAAGCAATGTGTTTCCTCAATCAAAATATTAATATGTTGATGTAGTTCCGGCATCTTCGTACATATCACCGTTGATAACAAGTTCTTTGGTAACCGTTGTACACCATTCAGTACCGTCAACACCTCCTCCGTATATATCAAATGCGATTACGTGACGTCTTGGCTCACTGCCCGTACCGCTTAAATATATATCTGTATATATCATTTTCTGACCTACCGCACTATTTGTCGGTGCAGAAAATTTAGCTGTTGTACTGTTACCGGATACTTTGTCAAGCAATACAGTACTGTCTTGAATGAAATCACCGCCAAAGGTATGTGTTGTCCATCCCATTCTTACTGCTACTTTTGTAGGTGGCTTTGGTTTTGATGTCGGTGTTCTTGATGTACTTAATCTGTGATCGCAATTACCCTCTTTATATTTTGCCACTTGTCTGTAACTTACACTTGTAGATATGTCGGTTGTAACACCATATCCGCTTTTAAGTGTTGTTGGTGATACATCAACACTATCTACTTTTAATTTAGCCTCATACACATAATAGTGGTAACAAGTATGTTTCTTATTGTCACTGCCTGTGTAACTGTGTTTCTCTCGTTCCTCCCATTGTATTGTATTTTCTTCACTGTCGCACATAGGCGGATCAATCGGAGTTGTTGCCGGCTCATCGTCACCGTTGTTATCATCGTTTGGTTTTGGTGTCGGCGTTGGTGTCGGACTAATGTCATCACCTCCACCGCCGTTGTCTTTGGTACAACTTATAATCAAAACCAAAATAGGCTTAGTTCCCGAAACACGAACCGAAACATCAGGATCAGGATTTTCTTTTTCTTCTTCGATTCTGCCGGTTAAATCTTCAACGACATACTTCTTAACAATCACCTGTGGCTTAGGCGGGTCAATCGTGTATTTAATTATATCTTCATCATCAGGTGTCGTTAATACTTTACCTTTAACTTCTTCTGTCTTTATGTCCTCGCCTGTGTCTATATCAACGTATCTTACAATCAATTTTGATTCAACAGGCAGCGGTGTAACATATACATCAAGAATTTTGTGCTTTATATTTGGGTCAAAGGCTACATTAGCAAAAATACTTGAATCAACACCCAATATTTCATTTGTGTCAGCACGCTTAACATCGAAGTGGTTATACGCATAGCCTACATCAAAATTCATATCATTGTCAACATACGCATATCCCGACTTATCCGCCAAAACATACATTTTACCAATCGAATTGTTGTCATACGAAAAGCTGTCTGTATTTTCAAGAATAACATCACCTGTTACATAATTAATAATACGTTTTGTGATTTTCATACTGTTGTCAACTGCAAGAGAAACTTTAAACGGAAATTTAAAATTATAGCCGACTGCTCCGCCGTAGCTGTAGTACCAAGAATCATCTCTCTTTTTAAATTGCTGTCCGATACGAATAAGGTTACTGTCGAGAGTATCACTTTCAACTGTACCTGCCCACGTTCCCTCTTGATTTATTTCTCCGGCTTCAAAGTTTGGATAAACCATATTGTTTGGTATTTTTCCTTTTTCTAATATATCACCGTAACCAAAGCTTTGACCGTAAATATATTTAGGATCATCACCCTCAACTACTTCCAATGCTCCGTAATGCTCATTAGAACCGCCGTTATATCCCCACATAGAAAATATAACGGAGCTGTACGGATAACGTGCTTTAGGCAGTTGCTTATATGGCATATTAGGTAGTAAAAGATCATTTCCACCTGTACCATCATCTTTTATTAAATGAAATTTAGGACTGAATTTCATTTCAATTTTGCAAGTATCACCGTCACGATATACACGATAACCTATATCACCATTAAATAGTTTACTTGCCTTTTTATCATTGTCATCACCCTCCACATCAGCATCAATATCAAATTTTAATTTCAAATCAGGTACATCTTCATCAACATGGTCGTATATATATTGACGTATATTCTCATCAGGAATATTAGCAACATCAACACTTGCTACAATGTATATAGGATCAAATTTGTTACTCCAAATTTTTGTGACATCATCATCCGATAATTCATCACCATATACGCTTTTCCATATTGCATTGTTATTTGCCGGAGATGTTTTATTTACATATCGCCAAAACGGAATATTGCCACCCACGATTACAGAATTGGCATCGGTGGTTTCCATATCTCTGTTCCACGACCAATCTACTTTTGTGTATCCGTCAAGTTCATCTGCACTTACAATCAAACTTGAGGTTATGGCCGAAAATATTACGGTCAACACCATTGTTAAAAATATTATTGTTTTTCTTTTCAATATAATCACCCTTTCTTGCACTAAAAAAGAGCCTTACGGCTCCATTTCATCTTCACTATTAAATTGTACTTATATATTATTTAATTCTTATGCCAACACATTCATAAAATATTTCTGCATCAAAATATGGCAACGACTTAATAAATTCTTTATCAGCATCGCTAACATCTTCATCCCACCATTTTTGCTTGTCAGCTTCAACTATTATTGTTTTGATATATCCGCCAATAGTTTCACATTCAGGATGTCTAATAATTTCATCTTCACTCATATCGCTTATGGAAATAAAATCCGAATATTTATATGATTGTGGGCAATTAAATAAAATATTGTCAAATCTTGTTATAATTTCATCATCAAAATCAAAATCCGTTACATGATTAAACATTCTAACTTTAGGAGTATTGGTATTACAATATCCACTGTTATGATTTCCGCTATTATAATCTCCACTATTATAATCTCCACTATTATGCTGTCCACTATTACAATGTCCGCTGTTATAATGTCCGCTGTTATAATCTCCGCAATTATAATTTCCACTATTATTATTTCCACTATTATTATTTCCACAGTTGCCGTCTCCGGTATTATGATTTCCACTATTATAATTTCCACTATTATAATTTCCGTTATTATAATTCCCGCTATTATAATTTCCACTATTATTATTTCCACTATTATAAATTTCGGAATTCAACTTCCCACTATTGCACATATCTAATACTTCTCTCCATTCCAATTCTTTTAAGATAATTATCTTATTTGTGCAACACTTAGAATCAGTATCGTCTGTGTCAATTTTTCCTATCGCTTCAATTTCCGCAATCTTGTTGGCCGGATCAAAACTATAATAATGGAAACAATCTATTATTTTTTTACAAAAATGAAATCCCTTTTCACAACACTTAGGATTTTCTAAAATTTCATAAGTCTTTCCGACTTCATATTGATAACCTCTACAGGTCCAATCTGAATGAAATACTTTGTATCCTTTCATTATTCAAATTCCTTTCCTTATACTAAAAAAAGTGCAGTAGCTACTACACTCTTTACATTTATATAACTTTTGATAAATAATGTTGAATCTTGTATTTTTTTGATATATAATATCTGTGTCGGAGCAATCCGATATTAAAGGTAAGACTTCTTAACGGTGTTTACACCGGCGGTTATGCCCACTTTTATATTCACAGGCTTTATGCCGAGTCTATGAAAGGGGGAATGCTTATGAAAAGTAAGCATATTGCTACATATGGCAAAGAAATTGCTTGTTGCAATTTTAGTTGTTATCATTTTCTTGATAACTTTCGCTATAAACGCACAATAGCCGCCTTTGAACCACCAAAGACGGCTATTGATTTTTAAATAGTTCGTTTATTGTTGGGCATGAACCGTTTGAGGTCTTGCCTTTTCTATTATCATTATATATCTATTATTTCATTTTGTCAATAAAATATTACCAACTCAATTCAAATTCATATTTATTTTCATCAAATGTATAATCTTTGAAGTAGTCTTTATATCCTTGACCTTGTACCCAATCAAATGTTGTTTGTGCATTATTAAAATCAATTATCGGATTATCATATCTTTCTAATGATAAATTCTTTTGATAATCAATTCTTATATGAGAAGTAAATTCATCAGAATTTTGTGGCTTTACTGTAATACCAATAGCTTGAAGTAATTTTATTCCTGAATAAGTATATTCACCCGGCTCAGTAATTGCTATATGTTTATTATTCATAAAATTATAATCTTTATCATCATCCCAATATGCAATACCAATTACCCATCTTTGACTTTCAGGAAGATAATCAGGAACTGTAAGAGTTACTGTATCTCCATCATATCTTATTGACTGCAATACCAAATCTTCAAACATCATAGCTTTTGAACGATTTAATTCGTATTTTGAAATACTACCGCCATTTGCCATTGCTCTGTCGTAACTTGCCTGTGAAATAACCTCGTGGTCTGAAATACTTACTTGATACTGTTCCGGAACGTCTGTTCTCAATGGCTCTGTCCAAGTAACTTTTCTTCCGAAATAGTCATATAGCGTTTCATCAGCATTAGGACGTTCTGCTTTATCAATTAATCTTACAAGCACTGATGAAGCCTCTGCTCTTGTCAAAATACCGTCTGCTCGGAACGTTCCGTCCTCATAACCACTTATAATTCCTTTGCCGTATGCTTGAAGTACATACTTTTTAAACTTGTCCGGAATATCAGAATAATCTTTTAATTTAGTCGCATATGTTGATGTGTCAGCTATATCTTCCTCTTTCAGATATTCAAATGCTCTTGTTGCTATCTTTGCCATATTGCCACGAGTGCAAGGCAAACCGTTATATCGGAAGTCTGTATCTTCTTCTGTTATAAGTCCCATTTCCATAGCCTTATTAAGATACGGCTGAGCCCAGCTGTCCCAACAGTTCTTCCAAGAACGCTTAGGCTCTGTATTCTCGCCTGTTGCCTCCGGTTGCTCACCAACTGTCAAAGCAACAACCGTTTTCACAAATTCCTCTTGAGTAATCTGATTATCCGGACGGAATGTATTATCTTCATATCCGGCAAAACCTTTAAGTTCAGAAATTTTATTTACATAACCTGTGTACCACGCATTTTCCGGTACATCAGTATATGATGCTGCCATAGCTGCCGATGACGCACTAACCAATGCTGCAACTGATAACATAACTGCTAATATCTTCTTCATATTAATCGCTCCTTTCAAGCTCTTATCTTTCTTTTTCTAACTATATTATACCATATTTAGAAATGTATGTCAAGCTCATTTTCTACATTTTTTTATCTTTTTCTACAAAGCCATTATTGCACCTATTGCTCCGAAAACCGTCACACTCCATTTGCGTTGTACATTGCTGATTAGCTATCCCTTTTGATGTAAGTTCAATTTGTTTTTCTGACATAATCTTTATCAAATCATAGAGCCGCTTTAGCTCTATGCACATTACAACATACGTTGCTATTGAAAAAACAGTTATCATCAATAGTAATATTAATATAAACATTGTATCTAACCTCCCATAATTACATTAAAATTCAAAAAGAGTGTGATATAATTCACACTCTTAAGCATCAATTTTCTATATCTTTCATCATATCTTTAGCAATGTCCAACAACCATAGTTGACGATTTTCATTTTTACTATCCTTTATAAGATTCGGAAAATATGTTTCGTTAAAAGTTAGTCTTGTTCGATATATTTCCTCATCACTATCCATATCATCAACGCAAAAAAACATACTTTCATTTAATGCTTCGCCCTCTACCGCTTTTTGCCTGTGACCATAAAACCTCACTTGCAAATTCAAATATGTACCCGCATTTTTTAGCCTTGCATATTCAGGATCTTTTTCATCTACTTCAAAAGATACATTATTGTGAGCTTCAATCGCATGATATAACTGCGTACCGATTAAAAACTTTTGCCCTAACATATTTTGATGTTGCATACCTTTTAGTGCAAATATATACGGTAGATTTGATTCAGTCAACCAAGGATAGAAATACACTTCATTAACAAGAAATTGATTTAATACTTTACGCCAAAACATTGTTGAACATCTTATACCTAGTTCTTTTGAAATAACATATACAACTCTATCAAATTGTTCTCTTAATAGATTATACAACTCAATTACGCTGTCTGTAATCTCACGCAAAAGTTCATCTTCATTAGGTGGTCTGCGTTTATTTCTATCCGCATACGGGCAATACTCATATTTCCTTTCATTCCATGCCGGAAAACCATTAATATTTTTTCCGCTATGTCTACCATACGGCTTGCTCTTTATTTCCTGAACCAATCCAATAATCTGTATCGGATTTAAACAAGATGGACAAATTGCATATTGAGATGCCCTTCCTGTATCCTTTATTTGTTCAAACGGTTCTTTACATCCCGTTACCCTTTCAAAATTTTCTCTTGTTATTTCATATCTTTCAGCATACCTACTTGCTTTCACTTTAAAATGTTTCATAATGAATACCAACCTTTACTTTTTATTGTAATATTCATAATCATAATAACATATATCTTCTTCATTAGCAAGTGTTGTACGATAGTATTGATGTACTTGCTTTAACCAGCTTGATGGCAACTTAGGCAGATCACCCTTTTCAACTGCAAAAAACAAACATTTTAGTATTGTTTCCAAACCTATTGAAAATCCATGTTCCTTGTCTTTTAACATAAATACTACAGGCTCAAAACAATTATCACAATTAATATGTTCCGCTTTTTCAACTTCCACTCTATTAAAAAATATTTCTTTTGTTTCTGATGTATCCATACTCTTAATTTCCTTTCATATAATCATAGTTCTTATATTTTTTCATTT
>QTVU01000033.1 GCA_003460745.1 Firmicutes bacterium AM55-24TS | reverse complement strand
AAAGAGATACCAATAATCTTAATTCCTTGCCGGACAGCATGAGTTAAAAATAATTGAGTACCTCTTATATATAGATTATATAACAATTTATTTTTGTTTGTCAAGTCATGTATAAGAGCTTTATTTTGTTGCATAAATACTTCAGTGTTATAAAAATGAAAGGAAGTTTTTATTATGAAACTAAGAAAAATTGTTACAATGGGAATGGCAACTCTAATGGCAGTATCAGCAATGAGCTTGAGTGCGTTTGCATGTGAAAATCCTGAAGATGCAATAATCTCTGTTTTAGCTCCTGACGGCGAGAACAGACTTTATCTTTCACAAGAAGATATTGACAACGGAATTACTACGGTGACTGGATACCAAGGTATAGAAGTTACAGTAAATCCTGACAACAAAATTGAAATTTTCAATTCTACTGTAACACCACGCATATTATCCTCTACTTATTTTAAGGGAACAAATATTCCTACATCATCAAAAAGTATTGAAGATGGTTCTTATAGTGGTACATTTTCAGTTCCTGCTAAAAGCCAAAGATTTTCTACATATTTAATGTTAAATCGTTCTAATACAAAAGTACTAATGGAAGTAGAACCTAATACCAACTTTAATAAAAAAGTAGAATTTTCTTTATGTTCTAAAGAAGTTTCAACAAGCCCACTTATTACAATAGAACCTAATGCAAATGACCAAGCAATTTCAGTCAGTGGTATTGCTAAGAATAGTCATTTATATGCTTATATAGATAATAATTTGTCATCAGTCGCAGAAGGTACATTATCATTTATAGGATATTAATATCCTATAATATAGTGTAAATTGAATTGTGAAAACAATGACTCATCACAAGTGTATAAACACTTAGGTTTTTTGAAGAAACTCACAAAAATACTTTACACTACCAGAAAAAAATTGGAGGAAATTAAAATGAAAAAACAGATTTTAACTATTATATCATTAATTCTTACAATCGGAATGATTCTACCAACAGCGAATGCAGAAGAAACAAGCACTTATTCAGACTATGTTGTAGAGGGACAATCGACTTATGCGGATTCATTCGGTCTAATGAAAGGATATGATGACGGAACATTCAAACCTGACAACAATATGACACGTGCAGAATTTACATCAGCATTAATGAGAGCGGCTGTAATTACCAATCCCGAAGCACAACTCGCAGAAATCAATTTTTCTGATATAGACAAGTCGTATTGGGCATATGATGATATTGCTAAAGCAGTTTCGATAGGTTTTATAAGTGGTTACGATGACGGAACATTTCGTCCGGCGGACAACGTCACATATGAGCAAGCAATAACAATGATATTCCACGTGCTTGGATATAAGCCTGTTGCGGATTTATATGGCGGATATCCGCACGCATATATGTCATTAGGTTATTACAATAGGTTCTTCAAATCTTCAACAGATAACAGAAACGGCAATATTGAAATGAACGAAACAAAGGAAAAGACAGCGATTACGCGAAGAGATGCCATGGATATGCTTGGAGGTATGTTATTTACACCAATATGCGTTGTAACGGATTACAAAACTGCATTTGACGGCAGTAATGAGCCGATTTATGAAATAGGTGGGAATGGCACTGTTAAACAAACATTATTTACAATAAAAAATGCTAAGTAGCAGCAAGATTGCAAATATTCCCATATAAAATTTTCTTATAGTACGGTATATTAATAAATAATAAAAAGGTTGTGATTATGATGAAAAAAACGTTTCTTATTGCACTGTCAATTTTGACATTAACAAGTTCCCTAAATGCTTTTGCAAGTACTCTTGATGACAATATTATTGAAGATTTAGAAAAATTCCATATTGTTGAAAAGAGCGACGATTTAAGACTTGACGACCACATAACAAGAGCGGAAGTAATAAAAATGGTTTCCGTCGCCACAGGAAATTACGACATAGACCACGTCGGCATAAGCCAATATTCTCCGATGTATTGCCTACTCATTGGGCTGTAAAATATATACAAACTGCATGGGAAAACTATATTATACAGGGATATGATGACAATACATTTCGTCCCGAAAACAGCATCACATATAACGAATTGCAAAAGATAATTGTATCCGCCCTCGGATACACTCAATACGCAGAAATGCAAGGCGGATATCCGGACGGATATTTGACATATTCAGAAAAATACAACATAATGAACAACATTGACACATCAGATTCAAATGCATATGTAACACGCAAAGATGCAATGCAAATGATATACAATTCATTAGATGCACCTTTATTGGTTTATATGCAAACAAATTATCTCGAAGACGGCTCAATAACCTACGTCTATGAATGGCGTGACGGTGAGCATCGCCAATTTGAATCATTAAGAATGCGCTTAGATGAAGAATTTTCATAATTAACAATCTTATACTGCAAATCAAAAGTCGAATTTACTAATCCTAATTCGACTTTTTTGTTTTTCCAATAATTGCTACCAAGTTTCCGGAATAAGCTACCACTTAGTCGGAAAACGTTGACATTACAAATATTTCTATATAAAATTCGATTATAACATTATGTTATCAAAATTTAAAAGGAGCATATTAATATGAAAGCTATAAGACAAATAATTGCGGCATTAGTTGCATTATCGGCTTGTATGTCATACACATTCGCTCTTGCCGACAATGTAAATACAAATTATTCCGACTCGGCATATCAGACTGTATCCACAGTTGCTGACAGCGGAAAATGTGGCGACAATTTAAAATGGGAGCTTGACACAAACGGCACAATTACTATTTCAGGCACAGGTGAAATGAGTGAATATGCGTTTCAAACATCGCAACATCAATTCACCGCAGAAGAAAACGAGCAATATATGCAAGAACTTGAAAATCACAAATTCCCTTGGTTTGAAAAGAACAGTCCTGAATTAATAACAAACATTATAATCGAAGACGGTGTTGAAAGTATAAGCGATATGGCATTCTACGGCACTTCAATCAAATCAATCAGTTTGCCGAACAGTGTAAAAAAGATCGGAAAATCTTCTATTGCAAACTGTGCCGAGCTTGAAAAAATAACCCTTTCGGACAATATCTCAGAAATTCCGACAGGTGCATTCAATTCCGATTACAAACTTACATCAATAGAATTGCCGACAAAATTAACTTCAATCGGTGCATCGGCATTTTTAAACTGCGAGTCATTGGAAAGTATCGACATTCCCGACACTGTAACTGAAATTGGTGACAGAGCATTCGCAAATTCAGGATTGCGAATGCTTGTAATTCCAAGCAGTGTGACCGCGGTTAATTACGACCTTTGTAATGAAAACCATAACCTAAACGAAGTTGTATTTTCTCCGAACACAAAATCTGTTGAAATGACCGCCTTTTCGGGTTGTTCAAACTTAAAAAATATAGATTTGCCTGACGGATTGGAGAAAATAGGCAAAATGGCTTTCCTATCCTCCGTCAACGCACGCATATATATACCTCAAAGTGTGACTGACATTGAAAAAAAAGCATTTAACGACAATGCCGTTATATACGGTTATGCAAATTCGGCGGCAGAAGAATTTGCAAAGAATAATGATATTAAATTCGTTGCAGTCAACAGCCACGATGAATATCTTTCATTACTTACATATTCCGACACGGACAATTCCAGCTACAAATCAGCGATTGATGAATTATCACAATTAGGAATTATCAACGGTTTTGAGGACGGCACTTTCAAACCACAGGACAATGTAACCCGTGCACAAGCCGCAACTATGTTCGCGACAGCTTTAGGCTATTCGGACACAAAATACCAAAACATCGCAACAGATAAAGCAGTTTTTTCTGATTTCTTAATGAGCCATTGGGCGTACAAATATGCCGACTACGTAATGAAAAGTGCCGATATATCAAGCGGTGAAACCAACTGTATTTTAAGCGGTTTTGAGGACGGCACTTTCAGACCGGACAACAATGTTACAATTATACAGCTTTTGAAAATGGCAATATGTTCGTTGGGTGAGGACGGATATATGGTAGAGGCTGTCGAAAACGGCGGTTATCCGAACGGTTACAATACGGTAGCAGAAAAATACGGTTTCAGCAAGGACATTGTATTTGATGACGTTAATCAACCAGCCACTCGTGAACAAACTGCTCAAATTTTATCCAACGCAATAAATATGCCGATTAAACGCATTGAATCAATCAATTCAATAACGGCTGACCACAAAACAGAGTCCGAAAAATTCTTAGTAACATACGACGGCAGTAAAGAATATTATCCGCTTACAACATTAAAAACTATGTTGCAAACAAACGATTGGGGCAATCAGACGGCTTATGCAACTAAATCCCCTCTTGAAAATTCGGAAGAATTTTACGCATATGCAACAATCAAAAATATATCACAGTCGAAAATATCTGTTAAACCCGAGGGACTTTTAATCAACACAGACAGCAGTGTATATTCGTCTGAAGATACTTTTGAGGCTGAAAGCAACGGAATAACTCTTGACGAAAATAATACTTACTATTTGCATTTCAAGAAAATTAATGACGTATGGACTTTGGATAACTACGCAATTTTTAATCAATTTAATTAATCCCAAACCGAATTTGTCGCTTGCTTTGACAAATTCGGTTTTTTTTATTTCCACTTGAATTTGATAGTATGGTTATGATATAATAGGGCTAATAGCTTTTTTGATAGAGTTATTTACTGATGTCTAAATACACAATAACCATAAGGAGGAATCCACATGGCAGAAAAATATGGCGAAGTACCGCCGAAGTTCACAAAAAAATGGTGGGAATATTTTTGGGATTACTACAAATGGCACGTTATAATTACGGTTGTAGCTGTTCTTATTGCGTCCGTAACCATTGTACAATGTGCGACACGTCCGAAATACGATATGAATGTTGTTTACGCGGGACATATGAATTATTCCGAAGAAGAAATTAACAATCTTAAAGAAATAATTTCCGAACATATAAGCGACATTGATGGAAACGGCGAAAATTCAGTACTTCTAAGCACACTCGTTTTTGCGGACAATGCAGGCAGCGAAGAATACGACTATGCTATTCAAACAAAGCTTGACTTAACGTTTACGGACGACTGTTCATTTATCTATCTTATGGACAAGGCTAACGTAGACGCTCAAATGCAAAAAGAAGTTGTAGACCAAATTTATGACTGCACTGACAGTTTTATAGACTCGTCTTCCGACAAAGTCGTTAAAGCCGCTGACGGCAAAGGTTATGCGGTAAATCTAAAAGACAGCCGGCTTTTAAAAGACAACGGCATTTACTGTGACGACCTATACATTCTTATTCGCCGCAACTACAAAGATGACGAAAAAAATACTCAGGCACACGATGACTCAATCGCCGTTGCCGAGGCACTTGTAAAATAAATCACACGAAGGAGGGTTTTTATTGGCAGTCGTCAAACCCGAAATTAAAACAACAGAATATGAAATGTTTTCTCGATACAGAGAAACAGGCGACATCGCCCTTCGTGACGAAATCGTTTCTTCTTACATATATATAGCCGAAATTCTTTCACGCAAATTTATCAACCGCGGTGTTGAATATGACGATATATTTCAAGTTGCATGTATGGGAATTTTATATGCGGTTGAGCGTTTTGACCCTGACAAAGGCGTTAAATTCGCCACATATGCAACCCCTACGGTGATGGGCGAAATACGCAAGTATTTCAGAGATAAAGGAAACTTTATCCGTATTCCAAGACGTCTTTATGAAATATTCTACAAAGCGGAAAAAATCAAGCGTGTTTCAAGCGAAATTTCGCAAGAGGAAATTGCAAGAATACTCAACATTCCCGAAAAACTGCTTGAGAATGTCTACGAAGTAGGTGATACATCATTTATAAAGTCACTTGAATACGAGGCATATGCAGACGGTGAATTGAATTTCTCAAACCTTATCGGCATTGAGGACAGCAATTTTCTTATGATAGAGGACAAGGATTTTATTAAATATTGTATGAGTCGACTTTCCGCCGATGAACGCAAATTTATTGAATATCGTTACTATGACGAAAAAAGTCAAAAGGAAATTTCAGAAATAATGGGTATTTCTCAAATGCAGGTGTCGCGAATGGAAAAACGCACTTTGAAAAAATTGAGAAATCTTTATTTTAGAGATTAATTTTAGGAGGAAAAATTATGCTTACAGAAAAGAAAAAAGAATTTATTGAATTTATGATGGAATCTGATGTTCTTCGTTTCGGCGATTTCGTAACAAAGAGCGGAAGAAACACACCTTATTTCGTAAACACAGGTAACTTCCGTACAGGCAAGCAAATTGCCACACTCGGCAAGTTCTATGCCGCACTTATAAAGGAAAACTGCGGTGATAATTTTGACTGTATGTTCGGTCCGGCTTACAAGGGTATCCCTCTTGCAACTGCCGCCGCAGGTGCACTTTACAACGAATACAAAATCGACAAGCCTTATTTCTTCAACAGAAAAGAAGAAAAAGACCACGGTGAAGGCGGTTCACTTGTAGGCTACAAGCCACAGGACGGCGACAAAGTTATCATTATTGAGGACGTCATAACAGCCGGTACAGCCGTAAGAGAAACTATGCCGATACTAAAAAATGCCGCAAATGTAGAAGTTAAAGATATGTTCATTTCCGTAAACCGATGTGAAGTAGGTCAAACCCCTGAAAAGACAACCATTATGGAAGTTATGGAGGATTTCGGAATTAACGTACACGCTATTATTACTGTTCAGGATATTTACGAATATCTGAAGCAAGACGGTTCATACGGCGATATTCTTACAAAAATGAAGGAATATATGGACACTTACTGCGTTTTCTAAACGGAGGTGATTAAAATTAAACGATTATTTAAAATTATTGTTCCGACTGTACTGCTTCTTATGCTTGCACTTACCGCACACGCATATAATGTGGTTGATTTGCCGGAAAATATGACTTTTTCTGACGCACTCGGAGTTTTTAACGCCGATGAAATAACGCGTATAACGGTTTCGGATATTGCCGAGGGCAAATATACCGACCTCACAAAAGACGAAATAAACGAATTTTACTCAACAATTCAAGATATGACTGTTTACAGAAAGATAAACCCTACCCCATTTCGCGGTATTTCCGTAAACATCTACACAAATGACGGCGTAAAGAGCTATATGCTTAATTCGGGTTTGCAGATTGGTATGTACGGAAGCAACAATTACGTTTGCTACAAATTAAATAAGGCAAATACAGAAAAATTGCTTTATCTTGACAGTATGTACCGCGATGCGGAAGAAAAGGTGAACGGTGAGGAAATACACCGCGTTACGTCAAACGACTTTTTAAAACTTCCGTCATCACCTTGGGCACAGCCTTTTGCAAGAGAGGCGGCAAGCAAAAATATTTTGCCGTATGAATTTACAGGCAACTATTCTGAAAATATTACACGTGAACAATTTTGTATATTGCTTGCAAATCTAATTTGCGTGAAAGAAAATTACTCGTCACTTGACAAGTATATGCAAGACCAAAACAAGCCGTATCTAAAAAATTACTTTGTCGATTGTAACGACGCTGACGATTCCGTCAACATACTTTACGCACTCGGCATTGTAAACGGTAAAGACGAATCACATTTCGACCCTGACGGCACAATAACGCGTGAAGAGGCGGCAACACTGCTATGTAAAGTTGCGGAAATGTATATGTGGATCGGAACAGAAACAAGCCTTACATACAACGACACCGATTTAATCTCCCCTTGGGCAAAATTCTTTGTAACTTGGGCGAACGAACACGGTATAATGACAGGTATTACGGAGGAAGAATTTAATCCGCAAGGTCAGTATACTGTTGAACAAGCCGTTGCAACAATCGTCAGACTTTATAATTTGTTATCATAAGATTCTAAGGACAAAGCTGTTTTAACTTTGTCCTTTTATATTGGTACAATATTGTAATTTTATTTATAAAAAATGTCGCAAAAATACACTATACTACTTTACAACGCTAAAAAAAAAGCGGTATAATATAATGTGATAAACAAATTTTGTTTATGTATGAAAAATAAAAGGAGCGTTTACAATGGAAATCTCAATCACAAAAACAACTACTCCAAAACAAAAGCCTGCTGATGAATCAAAGCTTGGTTTTGGTCAATATTATACCGACCATATGTTCATTATGAACTATGACGAGGGAGAGGGTTGGCACAACCCAAGAATCGTCCCTTACGGCCCGTTTGAACTTGATCCTGCCGCTATGGTACTTCACTATGCACAGGAAATCTTTGAAGGTATGAAGGCTTATCGTACCGCTGACGGTTCAATTCAACTTTTCCGTCCTGACAAAAATATGGCAAGAATGAACGTTTCATGTGATCGTCTTTGCATTCCTAAGATAGATGAAGAATTTGCTATAAAGGCAATCAAAACACTTGTAGAAGTAGATAAGGACTGGGTACCTTCACTTGACGGTACTTCACTTTACATCAGACCTTACATATTCGCTACTGACGCACACGTTGGTGTTCACCCTGCAAAGCACCTTACATTTGCAATTATTCTTTCACCGGTCGGAGCATATTATCCACAAGGTATCGCACCTGTTAAAATCTTCGTTGAACAGAAGTATGTTCGTGCCGTAATCGGCGGTACAGGTTTCACAAAAGCCGGCGCTAACTATGCCATTTCTCTAAAAGGTCAGGAAGAGGCCGCTGAACAAGGTTATGTTCAAACTCTATGGCTTGACGGTGTTGAAAGAAAGTACGTTGAAGAAGTTGGTTCAATGAACGTATTCTTCAAAATTGACGGCGAAGTTGTTACTCCTGCTCTTGTAGGCTCAATTCTTGGCGGTATTACAAGAATGTCAATTATTGAACTTCTTCAGTCAAAGGGTTACAAAGTTTCAGAACGTCGTCTTTCAATCGATGAACTTGTTGAGGCATTCAAAGCAGGTAAGCTTGAAGAAGCTTGGGGTACAGGTACTGCCGCTGTTATTTCACCTATCGGTGAACTTAAGTATGGTGACCTTGTAATGCCTGTAAACAACGGCGAAATCGGCGAAGTTACTCATATGCTTTATGATACTCTTACAGGTATTCAATGGGGCAAAATAAAAGACGAGTTCGGTTGGACAGTTAAGATAGACTAATTTATGTATTTTATAGGGCGGTTTTTACCCTCCTTTTAAACTATTGGTTTTATGTTAAATATGATGTCGGATAAAATTTAATAAACAAATATTTATTTTGAAAGGATGTAATGGTGAAAAATATGAAAAAAAAGATTATCACAATGACTATTTTAACATCAATGTTATTAACCGGTTCTTTGAGTGTTAGTGCTGCGGGGAATTATACTGATCCGGTAAATGGAGTGTCCTACGAATATACAATTCCTAACCCTGAAATCACTGTAACTTTAATGAACTATGATAAATTTAAAGATGTGACATTTGATCAGGCTCCGGTAATAATAGATGGACGCACACTTGTCCCTATGAGAGCAATTTTTGAAGCTCTTGCCATGGCTGTTACTTGGGACGACAGTACAAAAACTGTTAAAGCTGCAGGCGGTCAAACTGATATTATCCTAACAGTCGGAGATAATAAGTTATATCGTAATACAAACAATCGAGGCAACGCAATATTTGAACTGGATGTACCTGCACAAATTATAAACGGAAGAACTCTTGTGCCACTACGAGCTATCGGAGATGCACTTAATTCAACTGTGACTTGGAACGAAAATACACATAATATTCTGTTTTCCGGATATACAATATAAATATAATACATTCCGATAAAAAATTACATAAGGCATCAAAAAGGACGGTTTTAAAACCGTCCTTTTTGTTATCTGACTATTCTTATCACATCATCACCGACATTCACATCACCGTCGGCAACGGTTTTAAATTCCGCAAATTCATCTGCGTTACAAACTACTATAGGCGTTATCATTTTATAGCCTGTTTCTTTATTCCGCTTAAATTAAACGTCATAAGCAAGTCGCCTTTTTTGATTTTTGCACCGTTTGCAACTTTTACGTCAAATCCGTTACCGTCAAGTTCAACTGTATCAAGACCGACATGAATTAAAATATTTGCATCATTATCCGCAGTTATTGCGATAGCGTGCTTACTTTTCGGAATGTTTTCAACCACACCGTCAACCGGTGCGAAAACCTTGCCCTCGCTCGGCTCAATCGCAATACCTTGTCCGAGTATTCCGGCAGAGAATACCTCATCATCCACCTTTTCAAGCGGTACTGCTTTTCCCTTTATCGGAGATGAAAGGAATAATTCTGTTCCGTCTGCTTTCGGTGCAGTTTCTTTTTCTGTCTGTATTTCATTATCAGCCACACCATAACCGCTTAAATCGACGCTTTCCTTACTTTCCATAAAGTCCTCCAAATGCGACTTTATAACCGTTACTCGCGGACCGTAAATAACCTGTATACCGTTACCCTTTTTAATTACACCTGCCGCACCGCTTTGTTTTAAAATATCCTCGCTGACCGCGTCACTGTTATGCACCGTAATACGAAGTCTTGTTGCACAACAGTCAATATCGGCGATATTTTCTTTACCTCCAAGTCCTTTTAAAATCAAAACAGATGTCATATCTGTCTTTCCGCCATTTTTCGCATTCACATCTGAACGCGTATAAAGCTTTGTTTCCTCATTATCCGCCTCGCGACCCGGGGTTTTAAAGTTAAATTTCTTTATAAGGAATGTGAATACACCCCAATAAACGAAGAAATACACAATACCGACAAGCACTATATAAAGCCAATGAGTTTTTGCATTACCTTGCATTATACCGAAAAGCGTCATATCTATAAGTCCGCCAGAAAACGTCATACCGACTCCGACACCGAATATATGCATAAGCATAAACGAGATACCGGCAAGCACACAATGCACAACATACAAAATCGGTGCAACGAACAAGAATGTAAATTCAAGCGGCTCTGTTATGCCTGTCAAAAATGCCGTCAATGCCGCCGAAAGCAAAAGTCCTCCGACAACTTTTTTCTTTTCGTTTCTGGCACATCTGTACATTGCAAGTGCCGCACCCGGCAAACCGAACATCATAAACGGGAATTTACCTGCCATAAAACGCGTTGCGTCAACGGAAAATTTCGTTGTGTTAGGGTCGGCAAGCTGTGCAAAGAATATATTTTGTGCACCGTTTATTGTCTGACCTGCAATCTCCATTGAGCCTCCGACATTTGTCTGCCAAAACGGCATATAGAATACATGATGAAGGCCGAACGGTATTAACGCACGTTCGATTATTCCGTAAATCAGTGTACCGATATAGCCCGTATTCTGTACGAGATTTCCAAGCATTGAAATAACTTTTTGAATATACGGCCAAATAAAATACATAAGTATTCCGACAAGCAAAAACACAACCGCCGATATTATCGGCACAAATCTTGTACCACCGAAAAATGACAGCACTTGCGGAAGTTGTATTTTGTAAAATCTGTTGTGCAGTGCCGCCGTACCAAGTCCGACAATGATACCGCCGAACACGCCCATATTAAGCGTATATATACCAAGTACCATTGACGTTGCACCGCTCAGACCGAGATTTTGCTCCAAATTCACAACAGCATGTTCCATTGCGTCCATACTCATATCGCCGCCGGCATAATTTACGGAAATCAACGCACTTATGGCAGTATGCATAATAAAAAACGCAATAACACTCGCAAGTGCGGCGACTTCTTTTTCACGTTTCGCCATACCGATTGCAACACCGATTGCAAAAAGCAACGGCAAATTATCAAAAACGATACTTCCGGCGGCACTCATAACCGTTAAAATGCCGTGAATTATCGTTCCCGGTCCCATTATGCCGTAAAGACCGTATGCTTTAAGCATTGTTTCATTTGTGAAAGAACTTCCTATCCCCAGAAAAAGTCCTGCAACAGGCAAAATTGCAATCGGCAGCATAAACGACCTGCCGACGCGTTGCAGAACTTCAAAAACTTTATTATTCTTCAAATTCTCTTCCCCGCTTTCCATTAAACTATGTTAATATTTTGTGCATATTCTGCTATTCTACAAGTGGGAATTTATTGAAATTAAATGTTTTTATTATATATTATCATAAGTCCTTTAAGCAAAAGTTCGTCATCAAGAATTATGTCATTTTTACAATGCGGAACAACCGTACTTGCAAGTCCGCCTGTTGCGACAACTTTCGCCTCACCGATTTCTTCCTTGATACGCTCAATCATTCCGTCCATACTTGACGCAGTACCGTACAATATACCGCTTTTCATACAGTCAACGGTATTTGAGCCGATAATCTTTTTCGGTTCTTCAAGGCTAATTCTCGGAAGTTGCGACGTACCGCTTACCATTGCGTTAAGCGAAATACCCATTCCCGGCATTATAACACCGCCGATGTAGTTGTTATTCTTATCGACTACCGAAATAGTCGTTGCAGTGCCGAGGTCAAATATTATAATCGGCGCGCCGTATTCATGTATTCCCGCAACCGCATCAACAACCAAGTCACTGCCGAGCTGCGCGGGATTGTCTATAACAATGCTTAAACCCGTCTTTATACCCGGTCCGATAATCATTGCATCACAGCCTGTAATTTTCTTTATCGCTCTTTTCATAGTGATTGTGACAGTAGGAACAACCGATGATATTATCGCACCGTCAATTTCAGAAAAATCAATGTTGTAAAGCTCCAAAATCGTCTTTATCGAAACAGCATATTCAAGCTCCGTTGCAGTGTGATTTGTAGAAATTCGTTCCACAAACGAAACTTTGTTGTCCTTACAACATCCTACCACTATGTTTGTATTTCCAATGTCTATTGCAAGTATCATTTTTTTATCCCCTTAATTTAAACTTATATATAATTATAGCATATTAATATATATAAGTCAAAAGGGCGGTCGATGACCGCCCCTACTACTTTCGCAGCGACGACCAGCGGTCGCCATTTATTAAAACATATCTTTCTTCTTTTTTATATATCTTCTTATTAATATAATCAATGACGCAATGACGCACACTGACATAAATGCCGGAACTATCACTTTATTCGGTGTTTGTTCTTCTGACGACTTCATATCAGTCCAAAGCGTCTGCATTTTCTGATTTGCCTCATCTGAAAGATTACAGAAAACAGTCGTTTTTTCCTCGATATAATCATCATCAAGATAAGATATACCGTCATTTTTCACTTCATCATCAAGCATTTCATATGCTTTTTGGTTTGGAGTTGAATATCCGATAAAATCTGCAATCGCATATGCAACGTCAGGCTCATTCAAGAAATTAATATACATTTCCGCCGCATCTTTATTTCTGCAACCCTTAGGAATACAAGCCGCATCTATAAACAAGTTTGTACCGCTGTCGGGAATTACAAAACCAAGATCCTCGTATTCGTCCATAAGCGTTACAGCATCACCTGCGTAATACGGCGCTATTATTGCCTCACCTGCACCCATCTTATCAAATATTTCGTCCATTACATACGCCTGAACAACCTTTTTCTGTTCTTTCAGCTTTTCCGCCGCTTTTTCAAGTTCTTCGCTGTTTTCAGTATTAAGCGAATATCCAAGCATATTTTCCGCAATCGCAAATGCGTCACGCGGATTATCGAACATCAATATTCTGCCCGAATAATCTTCGTCCCAAAGAATATCCCAGCCAATATCCTCCTCATCTACAACAGTCGTATCATAGATAATTCCGACCGTTCCCCATGTATACGGCACGGAATACTTTGAGCCGGGATCATATTCCGAGCTCTTAAACTTATCCATTATATTCGCAAAATTCGGAATATTCGACTTATCAAGCGGTTCAAGCATATTTTCTTTTATCATTCTTGAAATCATATATTCTGAAGGAATGATAATATCATAAGTCGAGCCGCCGCCCTTCAACTTTGCGTAAAGCTCCTCGTTCGTAGCATATGTACTGTAATTTACCGTTATGCCCGTAAGCTTTGTAAATTCGGCGTTTAAGTTAAGTACGCCCTCCTCACTTCCGTCAGGATATATTCACCCCAGTTATACACGTTTATTGATATGCCGTCATTCTTAAACCGCGTATAGTATTTGGGATTGTCAACCGTTACAGTCTGTACTTCCGTTGTTTCTTCCGTATCTGCCGTTTCCTCAGTATCGTATTCCTCAATATGCGCACAACCGCTTGCAAGCAAAAGCGACATTGAAATTAAAGCAAGTATAAATTTTTTCATCATTTAACACCTCGCTTTACCGCATTTCTACGCTCAATTACATTCTTAACAACAAGCACTATAACCACGATTACAAAAATTATTGTCGAAAGTGCGTTTATTTCAGGGCTTACCTTACGTCTTGTCATTGAATAAATCGTAATCGGCAATGTTTGTGACGTTGCACCGCTTGTAAAGTAACTGATAACAAAATCATCAAGCGAAAATGTGAACGACATCAAAAATCCCGAAATTACACCCGGCAATATTTCAGGCAAAACAACCTTGAAAAATGCCGAAACGGGATTGCACCCCAAATCCTGTGCCGCCTCGTAAAGATGCGGATTCATCTGTCTGAATTTCGGCATTATGTTCAGAATTACATACGGCACGTCAAACGTGATATGTGCTATGATAAGCGTCACAAAGCCAAATTCAAAATTCATTCTTGCCGCAAAGAACACGAACAAAAGCATAAGCGAAACACCCGTAACGATTTCGGGGTTGATAATAGGAATGTTCGTACCCTGCATAACAATCGTTCGCGGCAGTTTTTTCATATTGTTTATACCGATTGCCGCCGCAGTACCGAGAATTGTCGCGGCGATTGACGCAACTGTCGCAACTATTACTGTATTTAAAAGCGATTTCATTATAAGTCCGTTATGAAACAGCTTTATGTACCAATCAAATGTAAATCCCGAAAACACCGAACGGCTTTTTGTTACGTTAAACGAAAACACAATAAGCACAAAAATCGGTATATACAGGAACAATAAAACAAGAGCCATATAGACCTTTGATAATTTTTTCAATTAAATCCCACGTCCTTTCTTATAAACTTACATAAGCACCTTATCTTCATCATCATCAAACTGATTAAGTATTGTCATAATCAGCAGAATAATAACCATAAGCACAAGCGAAATTGCCGCACCTAAGTTCGGATTATACGAATTTCCGAGAAACTGCATTTCTATAAGGTCACCGATAAGCAGGTTAGAACCGCCGCCGAGCATTCTTGAAATGATAAATGTACTGATTGCCGGCACAAACACCATTGTGATACCCGACATTATTCCGGGCATACTCAGCGGTACAACAACCTTGAACATAGTCTTTACATTGTTACAGCCCAAATCGTGAGCCGCCTCGATAACGCTTTTATCTATCTTTTCCATTACAGTATAAAGCGGAAGTATCATATACGGCAAATAGTTATAAACCATACCAAGCACAACCGCACCCGATGTATTCAGCATTTTAAACGGACCAAGTCCGAAAAGCCCAAAAAAGCTGTTAATAAGTCCGTTATTGCCCAAAAGTGTCATCCATGCGTACGTTCTCAAAAGAAAGTTCATCCACATTGGGAGCATTACTATCATAAGCACCGTACTTTGATAGCTTTTATCCGTATTGGCAAGTATCAGTGCAAGCGGATACGCTATGATAAGACATATCACCGTTGCAACCGCCGCAAGCCATATTGAACGAATAAATATATTTGAATACTGCGACACCGCCGCAAGATTGTCAAGCGTAAATGCTCCGTTTGTATCGGTTAAAGCAAAGTATGCCACCATTATAAGCGGAACAATAATAAATATCGCCATCCACAAAAGGTAAGGAGCGGAAACAAGTTTTTTCATCATCTCTACCTCCTTAATCGTTCATCTTGTGCATAATATGTATGTCATACGGATCGAACTTTATACCGACCGTACTTCCCACTTCTGCCGCCTTTGTCGAATGTACAAGCCAATCGTGGTCATAAGCCTCGATAAGCATTTCATAATGCACACCCTTAAACGTGACAGACTGCACAACACCCGAAATATGTGAATCGTCAGGCTTAACAAGCTGAATATCCTCAGGACGTATAACAACGTCAACAGGTTTATTTTCACCGAATCCCGTATCAACACATTCAAATCTGTGACCGTTTATCTCAACAAGCAAGTCCTTAACCATCATACCGTTTAGGATATTGCTTTCACCGATAAAGTCGGCAACGAATGCGTTTTTTGGCTCATTATATATATCAACCGGCGAACCGATTTGCTGAATATCACCGTTATTCATTACCACGACCGTATCACTCATTGTAAGAGCCTCCTCCTGGTCGTGTGTTACATATATAAACGTAATTTCAAGGCTTTGCTGAATACGCTTTAATTCAATCTGCATATCTTTTCTAAGCTTCAAATCAAGCGCGCCCAAAGGCTCGTCAAGAAGAAGCACCTTCGGCTCATTGACAAGTGCCCTTGCAATGGCAACTCTCTGCTGCTGACCACCGGAAAGTCTGTCTATTGAGCGTTTTTCAAAACCTTTAAGGTTTACAAGCTCCAGCATTGCTCCGACACGCTTTTGAATTTCCTTATCTGAAAATTTCTTTATCTTCAATCCGAATGCAATATTATCATACACATTCAAATGAGGAAAAAGTGCGTATCTCTGAAACACCGTATTAACATTACGTTTATAAGGAGGTATATTATTAATCTCCTTACCGTCGAACCTGACAATACCGCTGTCAGGCTTCAAAAACCCACCTATAATTCTAAGTGTGGTTGTCTTTCCGCAGCCCGATGGGCCGAGAAACGTTACAAACTCTTTGTCCTTAATGTCAAGATTGATGTCGTTTAAAATCTTCTCACCGTCAAAGGAAACGGCAATGTTTTCAAGACTAATAATATTTTTGTTCAATTCTCTACCTCCCGATAAATTTTAAATAAATTTTATTTCGCATAAATGCAAAAAAAATTATATCATACTTTGTATTACGTTTGCAACAAAAAAAACAATGTTTTTTTCATAATATTAACGTAGAAATCAGTTACGGTATTTATGACTTCCACTTAAACAACAGCACACCGCCTATCATAAGTGTCATTCCGATGTATTTATTCCAAGTAAACGCGACCTTTTCGCTTCCCATAAGACCGAATGCATCAATCAACGCCGCAACGAAAAGCTGTGAAATCAATATAATTGAAATTGCCACCGTAGGACTTAATTTGCCTATACCGAGCATAACCGTTACGGTTATAATTATCCCTAGTACACCGCCCAAAAGATAGAATTTATTCACGTCCGCTATACCTTTAAAACTGCCTTTGCCCATTATCCACACCGCAATAAGCGACAATAAAAATGCCGTCCCCTGAACGAATGCGTTTGATTCGTATATTCCTATTTTATCCGAAAGACGTGTATTCATAACACCCTGTATACTCATTGACGCACCCGCTATTATACTGAAAATTATTCCTGCCATAGTTAAGCCACTCTCCTTTATTTTAGCTTACCCCATAAAGAAAAATTTATCCAAAAAAAAATGAAAAAAGCACCTAAATAAGTGCTTTTTTCATTTTGCTATGTATAGGATAAAAGGGTAGAATGTAATTTCTTTCTACAAATATATTATAGCATACTGCAAAACACTTTGCAAGTCTTTTTTAGAAAAATTTAAACTTTTTTCCAACCCTATTATCCGTTTTAATATATCCTCTGTCTTAACTGTATAGGGGGGAGATTAATTTCTTGTTAAAACAGTCGGATATTATTAAACCTTTATTTTCCGTAAAACTCTGTTGCGGCAAGTGACAATACAATGTTCAAATTACCGTTTCTGCATCTTAATTCGTCAATAAACTTCTTTTCATCGGCATCTTTATTCATATTAACCGAATATGTAAGTTCATACAGTGAGCCCAAATCTGTTGTTCTGACCTTTTGTAATGTGTAATCTTTTGAGTATTTCTTGATTATTTCATCAAATATACCCTCATAGTCAAGATTTTCGGGAATGGTAATTTTCAAATTTTTAGCCGTTGTATTAGGCTTACCGAATTTGATTTTTGAAATCACAATCATAAACAGGCAAAGCAACAAAACAAATAATGCTCCGTATCCGTAAAGACCTACACCGCACGCAAGACCTGCCGCAATATCAAAGAAAATATATCCTATATCCTCCGGATCGCCGGGTGCCGAACGGAAACGAATAATTGACAATGTTCCCGCAAGAGAAAATGCTCTCGCCACATTACTTCCCACAAACAAAATTATAACCGTCAAAATTATCGGCAACATTGTAAGCGTAATCGCAAAATTCTGCTGATATTTATTTTTATGTGTACCCATATATGTAAGACTTATAACAAGTCCGAATATAAGTGCCGCTGCCATTGCGACTATTGCCATAGACAAGGTTAGCGTTATGCCTGAATCCGATGTTGATGTTATTGAATTTATTAAATTATCCATTCTCTTTTATCCTCCCATATTATACTGCTTGTTTTTGATTTCCGAATACAAATATTTTTTGTTTCGGCATTTCCTTTTGTCTTGCCATCATATTTTTGTACTCCGTACCGTATTTTGAAAAACTTGATGAACGAATTTCAAATTCCGAAAGCATTTCGCAAAGCCACAACGGTTTTGCCAAACTTGTTTTTATTTCCATAAGCCACACGTCACTGTCTAAAAGTCTTTTTCCGTGGTCGCCCGACTCCAGCAATAAATCACTTCTTCTTGTACGAATGTTTGTATCAAACGATATTCTCAAATCGTCATTGCCTTTTTCAAAATAAGCCAATCTGTCATATGCGATATAGACTTTCGGCTCAAGGTCGTACAAATTAAGGCAATATTCAAGTTCATTTAAAACCTGACCGTTCATATAATCCTGTAATTCCGGTTTCACTCCTGTTTCAGTAAAATCATATGCCTCTCCAAGTTCCAATGTTGTACGGCGTTTATTCACAAGACCTCTGTATTTCTTCTTTATTTCAAGAAACACCTTTGAATCCATATCCGGTACACCGTAAGAACGAAGTCTTAACTTTTCCTTATATGCCGGTTTTGAAAGCGACTCTCTTATAAGAGAATTGTCTTTCGTGTCGTAATAAATATTTGCTATGGTATAAAGCGAATGTTCGCCGCAATGCGAATCAAGTTCCATATGCTCATCCATAATCTCCAAAACCTTATTAAAAGTTTTCGTGTCGAGCTTATATTTATGCTCATAACGATTAAAAATCTCTATTGCCATAAGTCCTCATCTCCTCTTTTATCCTTTCGTTGATTTCATTGTACGGTATAATCCTTAAATAAACCTTAAAATGTAAAATTAATTTCAGGAAACTTTTCTCCGGTGAAATTTCTACTATATAATACGTAAAAAAACTTTTAAAATTAAGGTACATTTAAGAAAACTATGCTATAATATAGATATAAAATGATAAAAGAGGGTGAGCGAATGCGAATACTGGTTGTAGAGGACGAGCTTCATTTATCAGAAGCTTTATCACATATATTAAAGAAAAACAATTACACCGTTGACGTTGCAAACGACGGTGAAACAGGACTTGACGACGCATTAAGCGGTATATATGACGTCATTGTCCTTGATATAATGTTACCTAAAATGGACGGTATAACCGTTTTAAAAACCTTGCGTTCGGAGGGTTTTGACACACCTGTTATACTTCTTACCGCAAAAAATGAAATTTCCGACAAAGTTCTCGGACTTGACAGCGGTGCAGACGATTACCTCGCAAAGCCGTTTAACACCGAAGAACTGCTTGCAAGAATAAGGCATTAGGCCGCAGACGCGGTGAAATAGTTTCAAACACAAATACTATCTCATACGGCGATATAACTCTTAACACTTCTTCATTAAAGCTGACGGCAGGTGCGTCGGAAATAACTCTTACATTAAAAGAAAGCGAACTGCTTGAACATTTAATGTTACACAAAGAAATGGTTTGTTCAAAGGAACAGATTATAGAAAAATTATGGGGTTTTGATTCTGAGGCTGAATCCAATCACGTTGAAGTATATATATCATTTCTCCGCAAAAAACTTGCGTTCGTACATTCAAAGGTGTCCATTAACACCATAAGAGGTGTCGGCTACACTTTAAGCGAATAGGGGGACTTGGGTATGTTTAAAAAACTTAGAAATAAACTTCTTATAATAAACACGCTCATAATTGCGGCACTTGTTTTATCGAGTTTTTCCGTTATTTATATTATGACGGCTCAAAACGTAAACAAAAGCATATCGCAAAAACTTGACAGAGCGATTGAATTTATTCGTCCCGACCACAATCCGCGGCAGAAAGACAATATGCAAAAGCCGATTGACGATGTACCGCCCAACCAAAACGGCGATGTACCGCCCAATCCGAATACAGTCGACCCAAATGCGGACAACATAAACAAAAATGACAAGCAAAAGCAGGAATTTTCGCTTACTTTCACTGTCACAACCGATACGGACGGCAATGTTGAAAAAGTCAACGCACCATTTGATTTAACCGAAGATTTCTATACAGACAAAATAAACGACATTATTTACGGTTCGGAGGACAAAGGACAAATCCGTTCGTCAAACGGTTACTGGTCATACAAAGTTGTACCGCTTGATACAGGTTTTATAATTGCATTTACGGAATGTCAAGCCGAACACGCAATGCTTAGAAATTTATTTTTGATACTTCTTTTAGTCGGCGTAGTTGCACTTACGGTAGCATTTTTAATCAGTCTGTCGTCCGCAAACCGTTCAATCAAGCCGGTTGAAGAATCGTACAACAAGCAAAAACAGTTTGTCGCAGACGCGTCACACGAACTGAAAACACCGCTTACAACAATTAACACAAATGTTGACGTACTTCTGTCACATCAGGAAAACACTATAAGCGAAGAAAAAAAATGGCTTGATTACATTAAAACAGAGACTGAAAGAATGACAAAACTCACAAATGACCTACTTTATCTCGCAAGAATTGACCACGACGACGGAAACGTGATTTTCAGCAAGGTTTCATTTTCGGAGGCAGCCGAAAGCGTTATACTTCTTATGGAGGCAGTCATTTTTGAAAACAACGTAAACCTTACTTACGACATCACTCCCGATTTATTCGTAAACGGCTCGACCGAACAGCTTAAACAGCTTGTTATGATACTTCTTGACAACGCAGTCAAATACACACCGAAATCCGGCGACATTAATATAACTCTTACTCACGAATCATCTGATGCGGTATTGACAGTCAGAAATACAGGTGTCGGAATTTCTGAGGACGCACAAAAACAAATATTTGAACGTTTCTATCGTGAGGACAAGTCAAGAGCAAGAGAAAGCGGCGGTTACGGGCTTGGTCTTGCAATAGCAAAAGCTATCACAACCGCTTGCAAAGGCAGTATTAAGGTTTACTCAAAAAAGAATGAATATACGGAATTTACCGTTAAAATACCTGTGGCGAAGTAAAGCCCCCTCCGTCACTCGTACCTCGTGACACTTCCCCTCAAGGGGAGGCAACAAAAAAGACGACTTCTCAGTCGTCTTTTTTTGTTACTCAACGATTAACTTATTTATATTAACAACGTCACCTGCACCCATTGTAAATACAATATCGCCCTCTTTGACGTTCTTTTTCAAAAACTCGGCAATATCCTCGAATTTATCGATATACTGTGCATTTACTCCGCGTTTCTTAATATCCTCCGCAAGATTTTCAGGTTTTGTAACACCGTCAAACTTTTCACGTGCAGCATATATATGTGTCAAAATCAATTCGTCCGCATCATCAAATGCACCGACAAATTCGTCCCACAATGTTCTTGTTCGTGAGAAAGTGTGCGGCTGGAACACGCACCAAACTTTATTGTGCGGGAATTTTTGTGCCGCGTGAAGTGTCGCTTTTATTTCTGTCGGGTGGTGTGCATAGTCGTCAATCACAACCGCACCGTTTAAAAATCCTTTTTTCTCAAAACGTCTGTGCGTACCTTTAAATGTTTCAATCCCCTTTGCGGCAGTTTCCGCGTCAACGCCCATAAGATTACATACCGCAACCGTGGCAAGCGAATTTAAAATATTGTGTTCGCCCGGAACATTAAGTTTTATATGACAAACCTTTTCACCGTTTTTCATAACGTCAAAGCTCGGAAAACCTGCGTGATACACAATGTTTTCAGGGTAATAATCAAACTTGCTTTCCATTCCGTAAGTGATTATGTTAAGGTCATCTGCGTTTTCAAGCACTTTTTGAACATTCTTATCTCCGCCCATTGCAACGACATAACCTATATCCTTTGTCAAGTACGCAAACTGTCTGAAACTTGCGATTATTTCGTCAATTCCCGAAAAGAAGTCAAGATGATCTTCCTCAACATTTGTTATAAGGGCGATTGTAGGATAAAATTTCAAAAAGCTGTTTGTGTATTCACAAGCCTCTGTAACAAAATAATCTGATTTACCCGTTCTGATATTTCCGCCGATTAAATCAAGCTCACCGCCTACGCTGATTGTAGGGTCAAGATTTGCACCGATAAGTGCGTGTGCAAGCATTGATGTTGTCGTTGTCTTGCCGTGCGTTCCGCTTACGCCGACGGCGTGCTTGTAATTTTTCATTATCGCACCCAAAAACTCGGCTCTGTCTATAAGGCGAATGCCCTTTTCCTTTGCAAGCACAATTTCGGGATTATCGGCTTTTGCCGCCGCCGTATATACAACAAGCGATGCCTTATTTATGCCGTCCTCGTTAACGGCACCGTGACCGTACACAATATCCGCACCCATATTTTCAAGCTTTTCGGTTATAGCACTCTTATTCCAGTCCGAGCCGGAAACGCCGTAGCCGTCTTTAAGCACAATTTGTGCCAAACCGCTCATACTTATTCCGCCTATACCGATAAAATGTATATTTGCCGTCTTATCTATATCAGACATTTGAAATCTATTCATCATATATCCCCTCGTATCTCATATTAATATATTAATTATATACCTTTATCAACAAATTGAAAACCCTTTTTTATAAATTTGCCCAATTAAAAATCATATCTTGTAATTTTTTCGCCATTTTCACCATAAAATCTGTGAAAAGCACTTGACAAATTGAGCGAATTGCTATATTATTAAATTAGTAAAATTTGTCGGAAGGTGATGAAAAACATGGAAATTACAGACATCAGAATTAAAAAAGTAGCCAGCGAAGGAAAAATGAAAGCTGTCGCATCTGTTACATTTGACAATGCGTTTGCTGTCCATGACGTAAAGGTTATTGAAGGTCCGGAAAAGCTGTTTGTTGCTATGCCAAGCAGAAGAACTCCTGACGGTGAGTACAGAGATATTGCTCATCCGATAAACAGTGATATGAGAAATATGCTCGAAAGCAAGGTTCTTGCCGCATATGATGCGATTGAAGACGAGCCTGCTCCGGAAACAGCTGAATAATATAAAAGACAGATTACTTTTTGTAATCTGTCTTTTATATTATTTTATTCCAAAGCATTTTTTTGCATTTTCATATGTTGCACTTTCGATTTCTTCAACAGAAATACCCTTTACCGCCGCAAGTTTTTCGGCAACATAGTGGATATAAAGCGAACTGTTTCGCTTTCCTCTGTGCGGTTCCGGTGTAAGGTACGGCGAATCGGTTTCAATAACAATTCTGTCAAGCGGTACATACTTCGCCACTTCAACAGGTCTTACCGACTTTTTAAACGTAAGTGAACCGCCGAACGCGATATACATTCCCCAATCAAGTATTTCCTTTGCCATTTCAACACTTCCCGCATAGCAATGGAATACTCCTCCGACTTCGCTCACCTTATGTTCACGCAAAATATCCATACAATCCTTATGCGCTTCTCTGTCGTGTATAACAACCGGCATTTTAAGCTCTCGTGCAACGTCCACTTGTCTTGCAAACCACTTTTGCTGAATATCACGCGGTGAAAAATCATAAAAATAGTCAAGTCCTATTTCACCTATCGCTTTAACTTTCGGATTTTTTGCATATTCCTTCAGCTTATCCATATCCGCCTCGGTAAGTTCGGAAACCTCGTGCGGATGTATTCCGACCGATGCATAGACGAACGGATATTTTTCACATATCGCAAATATATCCGGCACCTCGTCAAGTGACGAACACGAATTTAAAATAAGTCCGACATTATTTTCATTCATCGCCGACAGCACTTCATCGACATCATCTTTAAATCTATCATCATTATAATGTGCGTGAGAATCAAACAACATAACTTTCACCTGATTTCTAAAATTTCTTTTTCCGTTATCACAAAATTCATCGGAACATCGTGAATTTCCGTAGGTATTTTTTCAAGTATCTGAAAATCATAGCAAAGCCCTATTTTCACTGCTTTGCTGCTTTCAAGCAGTCTGTCGTAATACCCTTTTCCAAATCCCATTCTTCCGCCGTTACGGTCAAATGCAAGTCCCGGTACAAGAATAACGTCAATATTATTTTCGTCAGCCTTTCGTACCGTTTTCGGCTCTAAAATGCCATATGCACCCTTTTTCATATCGTCCATACTGTTTATATACGAAAGCGACAACGTACCGCTCTCAATATCGGTTATCGGCACAATAATTTTTTTGTCCTGTTCCCAAAGTTCTTTGATTATTTCAACGGTATCAGGTTCTTTGAACGCAGATATGAACGTACATATTGTTTTGGCTTGTTTCACACGCTCAACCCCAAGCAGCCTTTGACGAATTTCATCACTTTTAATTTTAACCTCGTCCTTAGATAGCGCACGACGTTTGGCACGCATATCTTCCCTTATCTCGTCCTTAATCAATACTGCATTGTCTCCTTTACTCTGTCGGCAGTTTCCTTGTCCTTTAGAATAGCCAACATGGCAAACCCGAAATCAGCCGCCGCGCCTGCGCCCTTGCCGGTTATAAACTTACCGTCAACAACAACTTTATCCGACTTTACGTCTGCACCGTAAAGATACTTTTCGTAACCCGGGAAACAAGTCGCTTTTTTATCCTCAAGTAACATTTTCTTACCCAAAATTGACGGTGCGGCACAAATTGCCGATACATAAATACGGTTTGCAACCGCATAATTCAAAAGTCCGTGTACATCGTTTGACGCGTCAAGAATTTCGTGACCGATACCGCCCGGCAACATTAAAAGTTCCATCTTTTCAGGCTCAACCCCGTTAATCTCAATATCGGCTGTCACCTCAATACCGTGTGCGCCGGTTACTGTCTTGCTCTTTACACCGACTGTTGTAACATCAACACCGCCTCTTTTCAAAATATCTATAGGTTCGATTGCCTCAACTTCCTCGAAACCGTCCGCAAGCATTACATATACCATAAAAATCTATCCTTTCATCTTTTTTTACTATTATATCACGCCTATCAACAATTCACAATAAGTTTACATAATTTTTGTTGTTTTATATTCAAATATCTGGTATAATATTAATAAAGTTATATGGAGCGAATTTTTTTCATATACTAAATTTAAAACAAACGGAGGAATATATATGCGAGAGAAAATTGTACCTATCGAAGTTACTCCCGAAATGATGAAAATGCTTGAAATTTGTAAAAAGAATAAAAGCATTAATCCTGAGTTATATGCCCAATATGACGTTAAAAGGGGGTTGAGAGACATTAACGGTAAAGGTGTTCTTGCCGGACTTACCGAAATAGGCGAAATTCATGCCTATGATACACTCTCTGACGGATCATCAAAACCTTGTGACGGTAAACTTTATTATCACGGTTATGATGTCGAGGACCTTATTAAAGGTTTTATCCGCGACAAAAGGTTTGGCTTTGAAGAAGTTACATATTTACTTCTTTTCGGCGAACTTCCGAACAAAAATGAGCTTGATATTTTCACAAAGACACTTTCACATATGCGAACTATTCCGCCGTCATTTGTGCGTGATATTATCATGCAAGCACCGAGTAAGGATATGATGAACGCACTTTCAAGAGGTGTGCTTACGTTGTATGCTTATGATGATAAAGCCGATGATGTGTCACTTCCGAACGTTTTAAGACAGTGTTTGCAGTTAATCGCGCAATTTCCGTTGTTGTCGGTTTACGGCTATCAGGCGTTTAAGTATTATCATGAAAACGACAGTTTTATCGTTCATGCACCTAAACCGGAGCTTTCGACTGCGGAAAATATACTTCATATGTTGCGTAACGACAGTCAATATACAGAGCTTGAGGCGAGAATTCTTGATATTGCGTTGATACTTCACGCCGAACACGGTGGCGGTAACAACTCAACATTCACTACTCACGTAGTCACTTCAAGCGGTACGGATACCTATTCAACTGTTGCCGCGTCTTTGGGTGCGCTGAAAGGTCCTAAGCACGGCGGTGCTAATATTAAGGTTACGCAAATGTTTGAGGATATGAAAAAGAATATTAAAAACTGGAATGACGATAAAGAGATTGAGCAATATCTTTCTGATTTGCTTAATAAAAAAGCGTTCGATAAATCGGGACTTATTTACGGTATGGGTCACGCAGTTTATTCACTTTCCGACCCGAGAGCAAATGTTTTTAAATCATTTGTTGAGAGCCTGTCGAAAGAAAAAGGCAGAGAAGACGAATTTAATTTGTATTCAAGGGTTGAACGACTTGCTCCGCAGGTCATCGCAAGTGAACGCAAAATGTATAAAGGTGTCAGTGCAAACGTTGACTTTTATTCGGGCTTCGTTTACAGTATGCTTGACTTGCCGATGGAATTGTATACACCTATGTTCGCAATCGCAAGAATTGCAGGTTGGTCGGCTCACAGAATTGAGGAACTTGTCAATCCGGGTAAAATCATTCGTCCCGCATATAAAAGTATCGCACCTCATAAAGAATATGTCCCTCTTGACAGCAGAGATTAAAAATAAACAATCCCAATGCAATGCATTGGGATTGTTTAATAGTTGCATAAAGTCAATATCCAATGTATTAAAAAACCAAACATTATAATTGATAATATTGTATAATCAATTTTTTTAGATTTAAATATTCTGCCGTCAAACAGAATATATGCAAAAATAATCGGCAAGCTTATAAACATATAATTATATTCAAATGCCGCTTTAAAGTCACCATGCACCAAAGCCACACAAGCACGGGTTATTCCACACCCCGGACAAGGATAATGAAAAAGGAATCGCCAAACACAGCCCACACCCGAGATATAGAGAAATGCCAGCAAGGTAAGTACTACCGCCATATATAACATCTTTAAAAGCGGTTTTTCCACGAGCTTTTCTTTGTGTAAAAAAACAGAGTCCCTTTTTAATTTGAAACTCTGTTTGTTCATCAACTTATTCATTACTCCTTAAGAGGAACTCCGTTAGCATCTTTATTAATTGTACCCGTCAAAATCATAATTCCTTCAATAAGTCCCCAAATAGCTCCTGCACCGAAACAGAGCGATAATGCAATTTGAGCAATAGCCTTACCGGTATATCCAAGATAAAAATTATGAATACCCAATCCACCAAGGAAAATTCCTAAAAGACCCGCTGTCATTTTTGACTTTTGAGTTTCCGGATTAATATTTGGAGTATTATCTATAGCAAATCCGCAGTTTGTGCAGACATTTGCACCCGGTACAACTTCTTTTCCGCAGTTCGCGCAATATTTTACGCCAGTCCCCTTTGCAAATCCACATTTAACACAGATAGCAGCATTTGAATCTATTTATTCCCCACAATTTCTACAATACATATAAAACCCTCCTCTAAAATATTCAACCATAATGATGATATTGTATCTATATCTTTATTATACAATACACAACAAATTTTGTCAACGCTTTTGCACAAATATCCATATTTTCAACCACAATAGCAACATTTCTTTGTATGTTATGCATAATTACAGGAGTAGAATTGAATTAATCTAAAAGATTATTATATTATAAAAATTCATTTAATTTTATGTTTAAATTCCGTTATTTTGACATTAAACAAACCGTTTCCACATGACTTGTATGTGGAAACAGGTCGAATGCGGTGGTGGCGGTTATGGTATAGCCGTTATCGTTAAGAAAACGTGCATCTCTGGCGAGGGTGGCGGGGTTACAGGAAACGTACACTACACGTTTGGGTTGTGCTTTAATTATTGCTGTGAGTGTTGATTCATCACTGCCCTTACGCGGCGGATCAAGAATAACCACGTCCGGCCGTTCGCCTTTTTCTATCAATTTCGGAACGATATTTTCTGCGCTGTCTGCGTAAAAAATTGCGTTCTCTATACCGTTTTTCACTGCATTTTCTTTTGCGTCCTCGATTGCACGTTCAACAATTTCTACACCTACAACGCTTTTTGCGTTTTTAGCGGCACACAGCGAAATTGTACCGATACCGCAGTAAATATCCATCACGCTTGTATTTTCATCAATATCCGCATACTCCAAAGCTTTACTATACAGCTTTTCGGTCTGTACCGGATTGACTTGAAAAAAGCTTTGAGGGGAAATATCAAATTTTACTCCACAAAGTGTATCTGAAATCCTATCATTACCCCAAAGAATTACATTTTCCTCCGTAAGTACAAGATTATTTCTCTTAGTATTAATATTCAGAACTATGCTGACAATTCTATCCGAAACCTTTCTCAATTTTGAAATCAATTTTTCACGTTTCGGCAAACTTTTTGCATTAACGGAAACGACAACCATAATCTCATTTGCAGAAAATGATTTACGTGTAAAAACACGTCTGACAATGCCTTTATGCGACTTTTCATCATATGCACTGACATTATTTTCATTCATATAATCAATTACCGCATCATTTATTTCCTTATTAATTTCATCACCAAGGCTGCAATCATCAAGCGGAATAATGTCATGACTTCTCATTGCGTAGAAACCGCAAATATTTTTACCATGCACGTTTCCGACAGGAAAAACCATTTTATTTCTATACCGTTCCGGCACATCCATACCGACAATTCCGTCAATCTTAAAATTCTCAAACTTGCCTATTCTCTGCATCGCATTCTCAACAATATCACGTTTTATATCAAGCTGTGCGTCATACTTTATATGACGAATTTGGCAACCGCCGCACCTTTTATAATGTTGGCACATAGGCTCACAACGTTTATCCGATGGTTCTATAATTTCCAACGCCTTACCGTATGCAAAATTTTTCTGCACTTTGACAACAAGCATTTTAATTTTATCGCCGTCCACCGTTTGCGGTACAAAAACCGCAAATCCGTCTATATGCGCAACTCCGTTACCGTCCGAAGAAACAGAATCTATACAAGCAACGTACTCTTTATTTTTTTCAACAGGAATCATAATTTACCTCTTATTTGTTTTGTATAATAGTTTTATTATATCATTCATTAATGGTATATGCAAGATTTTAGCAAAAAAAGAAGCGGTATAAACCGCTTCTTTTAAAATTCTTATTTAAGAATTAGTCGTTATTAACGATTAGGTAGATTTCTTGAGCTTCGTCCTTATCTGTAGTTCTAACTACTGCGAATACTACATCGTCGATAACATCTTCGTGTTCAAGGTTAAGAATATCTTGACCACCTACTGTTGTCTTAGCAGCCTTAACGTCAGGTGTTGATGCAATACCTTCGTCAAGAAGAACTCTTGAGTTATCTGATCTTGCTGCGAAGTCATATGTGTAGATCTTAGCGTTGCTGTAGTTTACTTCAAGACCTTCGTCATAGTTTACTACATACTTACCCTCAGCATTTGTTGTAACTGTACCGATTGTGATGTTGCTACCGCTCTTATCAACAACAGGACCGAATACAACGTTTACATCGTTGTCATCATCTGATAGAAGATCAGCGAACTTTGTATCTGCAAGAACTGATGATTGCTTCTTGAATGCGTTAGTTCTAAAGTCTTCAAATGATGAACCGTTTAGAACATTCTGAGCAGCGAATACTGAGTAGATTCTTGAGATGTAGCCTTCTGAGTTAGTAGCGTAAACAAGTACGTCACCTTCGTCAAATGCGTCTTCTGCAACTGTTTTACCAGCGTTACCTGTGATTACAACGTCATCATCAAGAACGAATTGCTTTTCTTCACCGTTTACAACCAAGTTGTAAGCTGTCTTATCGCCGTCTTTGTCGATTACTTCACTACCGTTGAAGATAGCAAGCTGTGTTTCTGAATTGAATACGCTTGATGTACCTTCTGTAATGATTACGAATCTGTATGTGTTGTCTGACTTAGACTTATCATAACCGTAAGCCACATAGTTGCTACCGTCATTTAGAGATGAAACAACTGAATATGAATCCTTTGTATCAACTTCTGATAGGTCAAGGATTACTGTTGAGTCAGCCATCTTAACTGAACCAATCTTGTTACCTGATTCTTTGTATTCAGCATCAGCAGCTGTTGGAGCGATTACGCCACCATTCTTAATTGTGATCTTGTTTGAAGATGAGCTTACTGAATATTCTACAACCTGTTCCGGATAAGCAACTGACTTAGGTTGTGATGTGCTATATTTAGGTTCATCAAAAGCTACTACCTTTGATTGCCAATCTTTTGTTGTTGTATCTATCTTATTTTCCTTTTTAGCATCTGAATAGAATGTAGCATACTTCAAGTATGTTGCATATTCATTAACCTTATCGCTGTCTACTTTGTACTCTTCTTCAGTACCTTTCTTAGTAATGATTTGAGCCATGTAGTCGCCGCCGGCCTTCTTGTAGATGTTCTTCAATACGCCGTAGTTCTTTGATACTGAGTTTTCGTCAGCCTTAGCGATTCTGCCGAAGTGATCAAGGTATAGGCTATATTCTGTTGATGTTTCAACATCGATATCCATACCTTCAGCAGCCTTATACTTTGTACCGCCGATTGTGTATTCACCCTTTGAATCGTTAATGCTTGTGCACTTAACGCCGTCAACAACGTTTCTTGTAACGATTACATCATAGAAGCTTGAATCCTTGAATGAACCTGTTGTATCGTATGAAATGTTAAGTACGTCGTTTTGTTGAAGATCTTTAGCTTCGATATCTTTACCGTCAAGTTTGAATGAATATGTGTAGTTATCATCATCCTTGTTTACTGTCATCTTAGCTTGGATACCTGATGAATATGTATCGAAGTTTACTGATGTTTCGTTTGTCTTGTCGATAACTTCATCAACAATAGCTGTTACATATGAAGATACCATGATTGTGTTATACTTAGCTGATGTGCTTGTTGAACCAGTTTCTGTTTCCTTTTGAAGTGTTACAGATGCTGTTTCGTTCTTATCAAGATAATCTCTTAGCTCTGCAATAGATTTTGATGATTCAACGCCGTTGATATAGATTGTAACGCCGTTTGTTGTATCAAGTTGATACTTTGTTGAACCCTTTGTTGTACCTGCCGGGAAGAAGTAAAGAGCTTCGTCTGTTGACTTGTTTTCATCAAAGTCTTCTGAAGCAACTGTTACGCTCTTGTTTGCAGCAGCAGCAGCGATTGAAAGAATTGTGAATTCATCATCGTCATTCTTTTGGATAAGTGCCTGAGAATATGTTCTTAGGTAGTTATCAGCCTTTGAATCGCCGATGTACATATCTTCTGAAACAGGTGAATCTGCCTTAACTTCTTCATCGTCGAAGTTGTCAGCTTTTTCAACTTGGAATGTAACCTTGTCAGTATCAACTGAACCAGTCTTGCTTGTTTCTGTTACACGACCGTATACTTTGTATGCGTCATGCTTTTCTGTGAATAGAGTTTCGTATGCTCTGCCTTCTTTACCGTCTCTTACTTCAAGATTAGGTGTCTTTGAACCGTTCCACTCTGTCTTCCAGCTTGCGATTACGCAAAGAGGAGCGTCCATAGCGTTGTCGATCATTTGAGCAACCTGAGCTCTTGTAAGTTCTGTGCTGTCTGTGATACCTGAGATACCCTTTGTGATATCAAGTGAAGCAGCATATGTCTTGTAGCCTGTTGGCCATCCGCCTTGAGCTTGTGCATATGTTTCGTAACCGATAGCACTTACAAGCATCTTTTGAGCCTGTACATATGTAACGTTAGCGTCTGGATCAAATTCTGTATCGCTCATACCTGCGATGAAACCGTTAGCAACACCTTGGTTGATGTAGCCTTTAGCCCAGTGATCTGCTGAACATCAGCGAACTTTGTTGATTCTGTTGATGCCTCTGCTGATGAACGTTCTGCAAGAGCGTCAACGATCATCTTTGTGATTTCAGCTCTTGTTACAAGCTTATCCGGACCGAATGTGCCGTCATCATAACCGCTGATTACGTCAAGAGCTGAAAGTTCTTGAACAGCCTGTGCGTAGCTTGCTGTAGATTCTACGTCAGGGAAATCAACTGCGAAAGCGGCAACTGAAGATGCTACCATAGTAAGAGCAGCAACTGATGAAATTACCTTTTTGAGATTCTTATTCATAGTCTCAAATCCTCCCTTTTTGATTCTTTGTTTGTGAAGGGTTTCCTTAAATGTTTTGTATGCACCCTTCTTTGCATTACAAAACTACATTACACATTGATTATACCACGCAAACTGTGTATAAGTCAATGACGTATTACAGTTGTAAAAAAACTGTAATTCTTGTCACATCTCGGCTACAACCTGCTTTGCCGTTTTGTGACTCATATTACGGTAACAATTTTCAACTAACGCTTCTACCCTATTATTCGAAAACTGCTACTGAATATTTTACTCTTTCATAAAGCTGTTGTCAACTACTTTTTTCTGCCAACCCGATCTTTTTCATAAAATTTTATAATTAGCACAAAATCTATGTCCAATTCACGGATTTTTTGGTCAAATTGATTATGTCAACCAATGCTTTTATGTTTTACAATAGATTAGACGTATGTTTTCCGAAAAAGTTCCGCTTTTTTTGAAAAAATTTTAAAAAATTTATTGAAATCATTATTTTTTCTTAATATAATAGTGTAAACAAACTGAAAGGACTACACATATGGCTAAATATTATGCCGTCAGAAACGGCTATCATACAGGAATTTTTAACACTTGGGACGAATGTAAAAAGGAGGTTTCCGGTTTTTCGGGTGCGGAATATAAAAGTTTCACAAAGCTTGAGGACGCAAAAGCTTTTTTAGGCGAAAACGAACAAATAAGTTTATTTGACGAACCGAAAGACAATAAAAGCACCGCCGTTGCATATGTTGACGGAAGTTACAACATCTCCACAAAAGAATATGCGTGCGGAGTTATTATTTTCTATGAGGGGAAAGAAACGACATTCAGCCGAAAATTTTCAAATCCCGAAAACGCCTCAATGAGAAATGTTGCGGGTGAAATTGAGGGTGCAAAACTCGCAATGCAGTTTTGCATTGACAATCATATAGAAGAAATAGACATTTATTATGATTACGAAGGTGTCGAAAAATGGTGTACGGGTGCTTGGAAAACAAACAAATCCGGCACAATTTCTTACAAGCAATTCTATGACGAAATAAAAAAATCGGTAAAAGTTTCATTTAACAAGGTAAAAGGTCACTCCGGCGACAAGTACAACGATGTCGCCGACAGACTCGCAAAAGACGCTTTGGGAATTAAATAGTTTTTTGCTTTTATATTGACAAAATCTTGTTTCGGATATATAATGATAATAGAAAAAGGCAAGACTTTAAACGGTTATGCCATTAGTGTATTATTTATGAAAAATAACGCTGACTTATGGCTGAGTGGGCGTTATTTTTTTATGGAAATTACTAAAAGTAACAGAACTATCATAAAACAAGAGTATTCTTCAAGTTTTGTGTAAATACAAAATAGTGCAGAAAAATTTATTTAAGTGGACGGAATTAAATTCCGTCCGCTTTTACGTTATCAGAAAAATAAGCACTTGTCAATAGCTGATTCTATCAGCGAAGAATATCTCCAACTGAGAATGAATCTCACCCCAATCACGACGGCGACCGGTCCATTTTTTTGTGATGTCCATCATTGCAAGGTACAGCATCTTAAACAAGCTATCATCTGTAGGAAAAACCCCCTTGTTTTTAGTCACTTTTCGGAGCTGGCGATTGAATCCTTCTATCG
>QTVU01000032.1 GCA_003460745.1 Firmicutes bacterium AM55-24TS | reverse complement strand
ATACAAAATTTATGTCTGTTTTACATCATTGCTTTATTTAATATTCCAATTTTATTTATTGCTATACTTCTTATTTTGAGATATAATATATATTAACAATGTAATTTTGAGGAGATAAAAATGAACATTACCGGTATTATAACAGAATACAATATTTTTCACAACGGACACAAATATCAAATTGACGAAATAAAAAAACATTCGGACGCAGTGGTTGCCGTAATGAGCGGCAGTTTTGTACAGCGTGGTGACGTTGCGATAACGGATAAATGGTCACGTGCAAAAACGGCACTTTGGGGTGGTGTTGACCTTGTTATTGAACTTCCTGTATGTTATGCGTTAAATGCCGCACCGAATTTTGCGACAGGCGGTATTAATATTTTAAACGCACTCGGTGTTGTCAACAACATTTGTTTCGGCTCTGAATCAGGCAGTATCGATGAACTTATGTCTGCCGCAGAATTGCTTGAAAACGAAAACAGCGAAATATCCGAAAAAATAAAAAAATACGTTATGGGCGGTATGAGTTATCCAAACGCGCTCACAAAGGCATATTCCGCACTTATCCCGTCAGATATATTGTCTGAGCCAAACAACATTCTTGCAACGGAATATATTCGTGCATTAATCCGCTCTGACAGCAAAATCAAACCTATGACCGTAAAACGTCACAAAGCAGGCTACCACGACAGAAATTTGTATCAAAATATAGCAAGTGCGACAAAACTCCGTGAAATGAACAGAAACAATGAAAATATAAATGACTTTATACCATATAAATTAGAAGATATTAATTGTGACATTCCGTACGACATATCGAATTTGGACAGTGCAATCATTTCAAAATTACGTCTTATGACCGCCGAAAATTTGCAAAATATCAGTGAAGTTACAGAGGGGATTGAAAACAGAATTTTAAGCAGTGCAAATATGTCATACAGTTTTGAAACCCTTGTCGAAAACGTTAAAAACAAGCGGTACACCACAAGCAAAATCAGACGTATGATAATCTCGGCTTTGATAGGCTTTACAAAGGATATATACTCCCCTATGCCACAGTATATCCGTATTCTCGGTATGAATAAGGTCGGTATGACGATTTTAAAACAGGCAAAAGACACCTGCAAAGTTCCGATAATCACAAAAACAGCCGACTTTAAAGAACAAAGTCCGCAATTTAATCTTGATGTGCGTGCCACAAATATAGCAATGCTATGCAACCCCATACCGACACACCGTATCGGCAATGCGGATTTAAAGAAATCTCCTATTATAATGAAATAAAAATATTTTTTTCTTGCAGTTGAACGCATTTTTTTTAATATTTTTTAATATTTTTTAATTTTTTTGTAAAATACCCTTGCACAGTATGTTAAATTCTGATAAAATATATGTAATGGTTACGAAAAATTTGTAATAATATTTACGAATGTTATTCGTTTGAATATTATTCTATAATCGAAAGGATTGATATTTAATAATGGATAGAACTATACTCATTATTGAGGACGAACAGAAAATTAATGATATTCTTGCATTTTCACTTGGCAAAGACGGTTATAAGACTTTGTCTGCATTTGACGGCGTAAAAGGTCTTGAAATGGCACTTAAAGAAAACCCTGACTTAATTTTACTTGACGTAATGCTACCCGGAATGGACGGTTTTGAAGTATGTCGAAAAGTTCGTGAAAAATCACAAGTTCCTATTATTATGCTTACTGCCCGTGAAGACGAAGTTGACAAAGTTTTAGGTCTTGAGCTTGGTGCGGACGACTACATAACAAAGCCGTATTCAATGCGTGAACTTACCGCAAGAGTTAAAGCCAACCTAAGAAGAAGTACGGCACAGCCTGTTGTTGAGGAAGAACCTGAAAATCAAAATACAATTAATTCGGGTGAGCTTTCAATCAATGTTGAAAGATACGAAGTTGCTAAGAACGGCGAAATTATCGACATAACACTTCGCGAATTTGAACTTCTTAAATTTCTTGCCATGCAGCCGGATAAAATTTTCTCACGTGAGAAATTGCTTGAAAATGTATGGGGTTACGAATATTACGGAGATGTTCGTACTGTCGATGTTACGGTAAGACGTCTTAGAGAAAAAATCGAAGATGATCCGAGTATGCCTAAATACATTATCACAAAACGTGGCGTAGGCTACTATTTTAACAAATAATATTGAACTCATACACCCGAAACATTAATTTGTTTTGGGTGTTTTGTAGTATTTAAGTATTTAAGTATTTATTATAGAAAGGTTTTTATTTTATGTTTAAAAGTATACGTTGGAAAATAACAGTTATATTTGTACTTCTTGTACTCGCCACGGAATTATTTATAGGCGGTTTCAATATTTTAGGCGTTATGAAACATTATCACGATGATTTTTCAAACAGCATTAATGAGGTATTCACCGAAGATATTAAAAACGACCTTCTTGCCGCCGCAAACGAAATAAGTATTCCTGCCGAAAGTACGGATACATCTATTGTTATAGAAGAAAATTCCCAAAGCAATATTAATTTAATCAACAATATCCTATCTTCCCACTCAGGCAAACTCGGAATTACATCATCAAGATATTACAATATTGTTGACGGTTCATCGGGCGAGATTTTATTTTCATCAAACGGCTCTACAACCACCGACGCAACTCCGTCACTTATGAATGCCCTAAACGGTACGGAATCGAAAGAAACAAAGCTTACTCAAAGCTATATGGACTACGCATTTCCGCTACACAACGGTGACGTGGTAAAGTATGTTATATACATCAAAGACACTTGCCAAATGCAAAACAGCGTAACTCACAGTATGGTGACAATTCTTTTGATTTTATTGTTGGTATCTCTTATTATATCATCAATCGCGGGAAGTATTATTTCAAAGTCTATCACCGACCCTATCAAACAGCTTTCGGTACAGGCAAAAAAACTTGCGGCAGGTGATATAAACGCACTTCAAAAATCAGATTCAAAAGATGAAATTGCCGACCTTACAAACTCGCTTATCAATCTTGCTCACACAAGAAAGCAGTCCTCCGACCAAGCAAAAGGCGAAAAAATTAAGGTTGAAACCATTCTTCAAAATATGAATGACGGTATTATCGCATTTGACTTAAAAGGCAATCTAATCCATTTTAACCGTGAAGCAAAAAAACTTCTTAACCGCCAGTATCTTGACGATATTAGATTTGACCGTTTCTTTAAAGAAATCAATGCAAACATCACGCTTGGCGATTTGCTTTATATGAATCCCGACGGTTCTGTCGAACGTGAAATCAAGCTTGCAAACCAATATTTACGTTTAAACTTTGCACCGTTCAAGGCTGATAACAAAGTCGGCGGTATCATTGTCGTTATACACGATGTTACAAAGCAGGAAAAACTTGAGCAGTCACGTCGTGACTTTGTTGCGAACGTGTCGCACGAACTTCGTACACCGCTTACAACAATCAAGTCTTACTCCGAAACACTTGCCGATATGCCCGATGTTGACAGAGAATTGCAAGTACGTTTTCTTGACGTTATCGCGTCCGAATCTGACAGAATGGCAAGAATTATAAGCGACCTGCTTACCCTATCGGAGCTTGACGAAAACCAAACATTCACAAAACCGCCGGAGCCGATCGACATTCGTCAAATGCTTGAATCAATCGTTGAGCGTATGTCGCTTACGGCAAAGAAGAAAAATCAGACTTTAACATATCACCCTATTAATGAAGTGCCTGTTATATCCGGCGATCACGACGGTTTGGAACGCGTTATTATAAATATCGTCAGCAACGCGATGAAATACACACGCGAGGGCGGTACTATCGAAGTATATTCAAGCAAGGTTTATAACGACATTTGTATCAAAGTAGCGATAACGGTATCGGAATACAAGAAGATAAACTTCCGCACATTTTCGACCGTTTCTACCGTGTAGACAAGGCTCGTTCGCGTGATACAGGCGGTACAGGTCTTGGTCTTGCCATCGCAAAACAAACGCTTGAATCATCATTTAACGGTAAGATTAAAATATCAAGTGAATTCCACAAAGGAACTGAAGTAACTATCACTATTCCTGTCAGTGAATAAGGAGGCTTGTTGAAGTGAAACGTTTTCCTATAAAAGTTATTTTACTTTCATTGTTTATAGTAATAAACCTGACCGTTATTTGTACATTCCCCACTTCTATGTCCGATAACGATTCTGAAGAGGTTGTAAACAATCTTGTTACTTTTTTGAACAAAAACGATATAACCGTTTCTCCGACAATTATTGATAAAGAAACAAAAAAAGTTTCTTCTGCCACACTGCAAAATTTTATTGAAGACAGAGATGCTTTTGCAAAAAATATTTTAGGCGCAAAAAAAGAAGTAACAAAAAACGGCGAAACATACACAGCAAATGAAAATCAAGTTATTTTTGACGGCAATAAGTTTTCTTTTGTACCGAAAACACCTGTTACATTGTCCGAAACGCACGGCATAGATGCGGTTAATGCCTCAAAGAAAGGTAAAAAAATCGCCGCTTATTACGGTTTCGACAGCCAAAATGCTTTGATTGTTTCATCTGATGACAACGGAAAATATCATATTTTTATGACTTACACAATAGAAAATTTACCTGTCTTTAATGACTATATGACATTTGATATAACTTCCGACGGTCTTATCGGTTTTAGCGGTGTATGGTTTACGCAAAATTCACTCGGCGAATATCGCAACACAAAAAGTGTTGCCGACGCTCTGCTTGAATTTTCGGCAAGCAAAGATAAACCCAACGGCAAAATCGAAATAAGCGATATTACACTCGGATATAATATCGTTGATTTTGACACCTCCCCTACCGAACTTCAGCCCGTATGGAGAATAACATTGAAAGACGGCTCAAAATATTATATAAACGCATAAAAAATGCACATCTGACAGATGTGCATTTTCTTTATTATTACTCAAACAAAATATCTTTCTTCTCTAACAATTCATCATTTTCAAGAACATCTTTTTCAAACTTTTCAACCCCCAAGCGGTCTATCGCAACGCCAAGACGTTCTTTTTGATTTGCGTTAAGTTTAAACCAAATCATTGTCTTTTCAAGTATCGGTGCAATTTCTTCTTCCGAAACGAACTTTGAAAGCGGTGTACCCATTCTTGATTTTTTACCCCATGTACCGCCTACATATATTTGATAAACGACTTCATTATGCGGTTTCACTGCCTTAAACGGACATTTGCTTTCACTGCACACTCCGCAAGTCTTACAGACATTTTCATCTATAACCATTTTACCGTCAACAAGTTTAGCGGCTTTTGACGGACATGATTTTTCAATCATACAAACCTTACAGCCTTTGCAATCTTCCGAATTGTACTTAGGTATTCTGTGTCCTTCGATCCCAAAATCGTTCAATGCAGGCTTTACGCAACTGTTCGGGCATCCGCCTATACCGATTTTAAACTTATGCGGCAATTTTATATCAGCCCAGCCTATGTAATATTCATCATAAAGTTTTGCGGCAAGTGCGTGAGTGTCATAATTGCCGTAAACACAAGTTGTACCTTTACATGATGTAATCGGGCGGATTTTATTTCCCGTTCCGCCAAATTTAAGTCCGTGACTTTCGGCATAATCAATCGCGTCTTGTACGTTTTCATAAGGAATACCCTGAATTTCAAGCCCAAGACGTGTTGTAGGAATTACTTTACCGTTACCGAATTTACTTGATATTTTCGATACGGTTTTTAAATCGTCCGGAGAAAATACAGTTCCGCGCGGTACAATTCTTCCCGAAAAATTTTCAGTACCTCTGTTAATCAAAAAGCCTTTTCCCTTTACCTCCGCTATCTGTGCAGGTTTCAATTTTGCCATACAAACACCTCTCTCATTTTCTCTTATAAAATTACAATAATTTTATCACGGCACAAATTTCTTGTCAATCAATATTCGGCTTAATCTAAATTTTTTCCATAGAAAAAGCATAGTTGATAATTATTTTCCAAATTATCTCTATGCTTTTTTTACTATTTCACTTTGATATTAACCGTTGCATTTGTTCCTATGATATTTTCAAGCGGTATATCGGAATTTACCAACTTTATCTTAATCGGTATAATCTGAGTTGTTTTTGTGTATGTACCGGAAGTTGAGAAACTTGTTGTCTGTCCCGTAAGTGCATTATTTGTAATGCTGTTCACCTGCGTTACAATGCCCTCAAATTTTTGTGAACCGTATGCGTCAAGCGTTACTTTGACCGACTGACCTTCTTTTATTTTGGTTATATCCGTTTCTTTGATATTCGCACCGATATACATATCGTATGTATTTGCCACATAACCCATAACATCGGTTGTAAGAACATAGTCACCCCTCTCGGCGTCAACCTCTATGAACTTTCCGTTTGACGGCGATTTAATATACGGACCGCCGTCCACACGTCCCAATATCTCGCCTGACTCAACGTATTTGCCTACATAGGCATTAAACTTAAGTACCTGTGTCTTTTAAATCTCCGTTAGCCTTGTCAAATCGTTTAAATTCAAAATTCTGCGAATTAAATGCTATTGTTACAAGCATACCTTCTATATTTTCACGGCTGACCAAGTTAAGCTTATCAACAAGTTTTTGCATGAGCGTCATTTTAGGCATTGCCACAAGGAATATAAACACTATCAAAATCACTATTGCCGACAGTGAAACAATGATTATCCACGAAAGCTCCTTACTGTTTTCAAGAGCCTTAACAGCACCGCCGACGCCCAAAATCGGTGCATAAAACACCATCCTGATAAGCATAACAAGCAAATTTTGAATTTGCGTAATATCGTTTGTCGTACGCGTTATAAGTGACGCGGTAGAGAATTTATCAAATTCGGCATTTGAGAACAGTTCCACCTTTTTATACATGTCTTTTCGCATATCTCTCGAAACCTTAGCCGCAACATTTGCTGCAAGATAGCCGACAAATACAGATACCACAGTACCCAATAATGTCACGCCTATCATTTTCAAACCGTACTTAGCTATAATCGAAATACTTCCGCCCATAACACCGTCATTAACAATATCAGACATATAATCGGGAAGTGCCAAATCACACATTGCCTGTATAAAAAGCATTACAACCGCTACTATAAGTCAGAGATAATACCGCTTCATATAATAGAAAACTTTACTCAATTATTTTCTCCGCCTCCTGTTTTCTTTCTTAATTCATCTATCGTTGCACTCAACACCTCCCTAAATTCAAACATCTTTTTTATAGCCTCTCGAAATTCGTCTATATCAATTTTCTCAAACACTTTATTTTTCAACAACACAAATTCCTGCGTTGTAATTTCAAAAACCTTTTCGCCTTTGTCCGTTAAGTTTATCATTACGTTACGTCTGTTTACTTTATCGTTCACACGTTCGATATATCCCTAGTTTTCGCACGTTCTAAGATGTTTTGAAAGTGCCTGTGCCGACGCAGGAAACTTTTTTACAATATCCGACACATACACAACACCCGAATTTTGAGCCATATTTTTGTACATCCAAAGAACCGCATATTCCGATCTTGTTATGTCGTTTGTCAAAACTTTTGTAAAATCTATTCGCTTATTAGGATCAAATATACTTATAAATCTTTGTATTTCTTCATCCATTTAATCATTAACCCCCTTAATAATTAGTTGTCTTAATATAGACTTTCACTCCATAATTGTCAATACTGTTTACTGAATATTTTATGGTTTTGATAAAAAAAATAACAGCACATCAAAAGTGCTGTTATTTTCATAATTTTTTAGTGTTTGCCGTGGCATTTACCTGCCATGGCACAGTTGCTGCAACCGCAGCCACAGGAGGATTTGCCCTTCTTTTTATCTTTTATCATCTTATTGATGATAAGTACAACTACCGCAACAAGTGCAATACACACAATTATTGTAGATAAATTATTCATTAACCATGTCATTTTAAAACCCTCCTTATATCATTTGTCTTATATTGTTTTACGCTGATACTGATCTTTGAGTTTTTAAAGTGTTTGATTCTTTATAAGGCTTAAACAGCATATAGCAGATAAATGCAATTATAGCGATTGCAAATATAAGACCGATTACGTTTACACTGCCTGTAACAAGCAAACCTATTTGATAAATTACAAGTGCGATTGCGTAAGCGAATACACACTGATAGCCGATTGCGAATGCAGTCCACTTAGCGTTATTCATTTCACGCTTGATAGCTCCCATTGCGGCGAAACAAGGTGCGCAAAGCAGGTTGAATACAAGGAATGAATATCCGCTGATTGGGATAAAGTTCTGAGCCATATTCTGATAAACAGTACCGTCGCCTGCACCGTAAAGAATACCCAATGTACCAACGATATTTTCCTTAGCAACAAGACCTGTAATTGATGCAACTGTTGCTTGCCAATTACCCCAGCCAAGAGGAGCAAATATCCAAGAAATTGCTTTACCGATTGTTGCAAGAATTGAGTAGTCGATTTGGTCTTCTGTAAGCATTGTGAATGCTCCGTCTACAAAACCGAAGTATGTCGTAAACCATACAAGGATTGTTGAAAGAAGAATAATTGTTCCGGCTTTCTTAATGAATGACCAGCCTCTTTCCCACATTGAACGAAGTAGGTTTATAACCGTAGGCATATGGTATGCAGGAAGTTCCATAACGAACGGAGCAGGATCGCCCGCAAACATCTTTGTCTTCTTTAGCATAATACCCGAAATGATAATTGCAGCCATACCGATGAAGTATGCTGATGTAGCAACCCAAGCCGAACCGCCGAAGATAGCACCGGCAATCATTGCGATAAACGGAGTCTTAGCACCGCAAGGTATAAATGTTGTTGTAATTATAGTCATTTTTCTGTCACGGTCATTTTCGATAGTTCTCGACGCCATAATACCCGGAACACCGCAGCCTGTACCGATAAGAATAGGGATAAATGATTTACCCGAAAGACCGAACTTACGGAATACTCTATCCAATACGAATGCAATACGAGCCATATAACCGCAAGATTCAAGGAATGCAAGCAAGATGAACAATACAAGCATTTGTGGTACGAAACCAAGCACGGCACCGACACCGGCAACTATACCGTCAAGGATAAGTCCCTTTAGCCAGTCTGCACAGTTGATTGCGTCAAGTCCGTTTTCAACAAGTACAGGGATACCCGGTACCCATACACCGTAATCGGCAGGATCAGGTTCTGCACATTCGTACTTATCATAAACGCCAACCGAGTCAAGAAGATCATCATATGTAGCAGTATCTTCTTCATCAGCCATTGTTTCTTCATCAACTACTGTATATTCGATTTCATTAATGTTTTTTACATCTTCAACAAATGCAGCAAGTTCTGCCTTAGCAACTTCAGGATCAAAATCTTCTGATTCTGTATCAAGTGCCTCTGCAACTGCGTCTGTATCAATACCCTGTTCGCTTGCAGCGTCAATATAACCGTTTACTATATCTGACGCACTTGTGAATTCGTCAGCAGCCTCTGTGTAAGCAGATGAACCGATACCGAACAAATGCCAGCCGTCACCAAACAATCCGTCGTTTGCCCAGTCTGTGGCACTTGAACCTACTGTTACCATTGCTATGTAATATACAAGGAACATTACAACTGCGAATATCGGAAGTCCCAACCATCTGTTTGTAACAATTCGGTCAATCTTATCAGATGATGAAAGCTTACCGGCACTCTTCTTTTTATAACAGCCCTTAATAAGTTCTGCTATGTAAACATATCTGTCGTTTGTTATGATACTTTCTGCGTCATCGTCAAGTTCATCCTCTGCCGCTTTAATATCATTTTCAATATGTGACAATTTTTCCTGCGGAATATTAAGCTGTGCAAGCACCTTTTCGTCACGTTCAAAAATCTTTATTGCATACCATCTCTGTTGTTCTTCCGGCATATCGTGAAGAACAGCCTCTTCGATATGTGCTATTGCGTGTTCAACAGGGCCCGAGAACTCGTGCTTTGGAATTGTCTTACCGTTTTTAGCGGCTGAAACAGCTTCTTCGGCAGCTTCCGTAATACCTGTACCCTTTAGAGCAGATATTTCAACAACTTTACATCCAAGCTGACGGGATAGCTCCTGAATATTAATCTTATCGCCGTTTTTCTTGACAATATCCATCATATTGACTGCGATAACAACCGGAATACCCAATTCTGTAAGCTGAGTTGTAAGATATAAGTTTCTTTCAAGGTTTGTACCGTCTACAATATTAAGTATTGCGTCAGGTCTTTCGCCAATAAGATAATTTCTTGCAACAACTTCTTCCAATGTATATGGAGAAAGTGAATAAATACCCGGAAGGTCAGTGATGACAACACCGTCATGTTTCTTTAATTTACCTTCTTTTTTCTCGACCGTAACACCCGGCCAGTTACCTACGAATTGATTAGAACCTGTAAGAGCATTAAATAGTGTTGTCTTACCGCAGTTCGGGTTACCCGCAAGGGCAATTCTTACATTCATTCTTAAATTCCTCTCTTTCACAATTTAATTCAGTACATTAATGAATATACCAAAATTATTCAACTTCAATCATTTCTGCGTCGGCTTTTCTTAATGAAAGCTCATAACCTCTTACTGTGACCTCAATCGGATCACCAAGCGGTGCAACCTTACGAATATGCACTTCAGCACCTCTTGTGATACCCATATCCATAATTCTGCGTTTTACCGCACCTTCACCGTGCAATTTGACTACCTTTACAGTATCGCCGATTGCTGCCTGTTTAAGTGTTTTCATTTTCGCTGTACCTCCCTTTAATTAAATCATAATTTTTTGTGCCAGTTCGTTGCTGATTGCAACTCTGGTTTCTTTTACATTTACAATTACGTTTCCGCCAAGTTTACTGATTATCTTGACGTGTCCTCCAACAACAAAACCAAGATTTTCAAGATGTTTTTTTACTTCAGGCTTTCCGCCAATCTTTTTAATTATGTTGTCTTCATCAACATCTACCAGTGTTAAAGGCATCATAAATTTACCTCCGTTCTGGTTAGCATTCGTATAAATAAAAACTAACCCCAAGAATATAGTTTTTGGTTAGCACTTTCTAACCATTAGTTAGTTTATCAAAACTAACCTTTCTTGTCAAGTGTATATGTCATATCTTTTTTATGCGTCAACTTTAAAGATTGTTGTTCACTTTGCACAAAATGTTGTATACTTCCTTATTTTTGCTCATTTTTTATTCGTTCCTAAAATTTGTTAGCCTAATCTTACTGTTTTCACTCAAAAAATTATCGAAATTTTTTTGAAAATATTCAATATATTTTTTGACAATCGCAATTTATTGTGATATAATATCTTTACTACTACAATATGTACACATTTTCACACAGAAAGGTGTTAAACTATGATAATCAAAGAGTCGGCTGAAAATTATTTGGAGGCCATACTTATGTTAAAGAACAAAAACGGTTATGTTCGCAGTATTGATGTTGCTCATCACCTTAACTTCACAAAACCGAGCGTATCCGTTGCAATGAAATCCTTTCGTGAAGAAGGCTATGTTACCGTTGATACCGACGGCAATATCACCCTTACCGACAAAGGTATGGAGATTGCTCAAAAAATCTATGAACGTCACCAGGTTATCGCCAAGGCTCTTATCGCCCTCGGTGTCGATGAAGAAACTGCGTATGATGACAGTTGTAAAATAGAGCATGATTTAAGTGATATTACTTTTCAGAAAATCAAAGAATATTTTCTTAGTCACACAAATGAAAATATATGATTTGTTTTAGCAATATTATCTAAATTATTTTGTCTTTTATCTGCTTATTAATGTACTTCGACAATTCTCATACCAATATAGTATGAATCGTTGACAAAAGTATGTTTAATATGGTATAATCAACGTGGTTAGAAACAGCTAACTATGCAGTAAAAACTTACAGTTAGCTAACTTTTTGCTAACTGTAAAACACTATCAGTTCACAACTGTTTACAAAACAGTTGAATATATTATGGGAGGTCAAAACAAATGACAGATTTCGAACAATGGAAAGGATTTGAACAAGGTAAATGGTGCGATGATATCGACACTCGTGATTTCATCCAAAAGAACTACACACCATATGATGGCGACGAGTCATTCCTTGCAGGTCCAACAGACGCAACAAACAAGCTATGGGGTAAACTTCAAGAGCTTCAGAAGGAAGAAAGAGCTAAGGGCGGCGTACTTGATATGGATACTCATATCGTTACAGGTATCAACGCTCATAAGCCAGGATATATTGACGAAAGCATGAAAGACCTTGAAAAGATCGTAGGTCTACAGACAGACAAGCCTCTTAAGCGTGCATTTATGCCTTTCGGCGGTATTAAGATGGCAGAAGAAGCTTGCAGCACATACGGTTATGAGCCGGACCCTGAACTTCACAAGATTTTCACTCAGTATCACAAGACACATAACCAAGGTGTTTTTGATGTATACACACCTGAAATGCGTGCAGTTCGTAAGAACAAGATTATTACAGGTCTACCTGACACATACGGCCGTGGCAGAATCGTAGGCGACTATCGTAGAGTTGCTCTTTACGGTATCGATATGCTTATCGCAAAGAAACAAGAAGATTTCGTTGAATGCCAAAGTGAATCAATGTTTGAAGATGAAATTCGTCAACGTGAAGAAATCACAATGCAAATCAACGCTCTTAAAGAAATGAAGACAATGGCTGAATCATACGGATTCGACATTTCAAAGCCTGCTAAGGATGCAAGAGAAGCTTGCCAATGGCTATACTTCGGTTATCTTGCAGCTATCAAGACACAGAACGGTGCTGCAATGAGTGTTGGTAGAGTATCAACATTCCTTGATATTTATATCCAACGTGACCTTGACAACGGTACTCTAACAGAAGAAGAAGCTCAAGAACTTATCGACCATATGGTTATGAAGTTCCGTATGGTTAAGTTCGCTCGTATCCCATCATACAACGAACTATTCTCAGGTGACCCGGTTTGGGCTACACTTAATGTCGGCGGTAAAGGTGTTGACGGCAGATCAATGGTTACAAAGAATGACTTCCGTTTCCTTCACACATTGGAAAACATGGGTCCTTCACCTGAACCAAACCTAACAGTTCTTTACTCATCAAAGCTTCCTGAAGCATTCAAGCGTTATGCTGCTGCTATTTCAGTTCGTACAAGCTCAATTCAATACGAAAACGATGACGTTATGCGTGTTACTTGGGGTGACGACTACGCTATCTGCTGCTGCGTATCTGCAACACAGACAGGTAAAGAAATGCAATTCTTCGGTGCAAGAGCTAACCTTGCTAAGTGTCTTCTATACGCTATCAACGGCGGTATAGACGCAAGAACAAAGGTACAAGTCGGCCCTGAATACAGACCAATCACTTCTGAATATCTTGATTATGACGAAGTTCTTGACAAGTATGACAAGATGATGGATTGGCTTGCAGGAGTTTATGTACGTACACTAAACGTAATTCACTATATGCACGACAAGTATTACTATGAAGCAGCTGAAATGGCTCTTATCGATACAGATGTACGTCGTACATTCGCAACAGGTATCGCAGGTTTCTCACACGTTGTTGACTCACTTTCAGCTATTAAGTACGCTAAGGTTAAGACAGTTCGTGACGAAAACGGTGTTGTAGTTGACTTTGAAACAGAAGGCGACTTCCCTCGTTACGGTAACGATGATGATCGTGCTGACGAAATCGCAGTATGGCTACTAAAGACATTTATGGCTAAGATTAAGAAGTGCCACACATATCGTAACTCAGAGCCTACAACATCAATCCTTACAATCACATCAAACGTTGTTTACGGTAAGGCTACTGCATCACTTCCTGACGGACGTAAAGCAGGTGAACCACTTTCACCGGGTGCTAACCCATCATACGGTGCAGAACAAAACGGTTTGGTTGCATCACTTAACTCAGTTGCTAAATTGCCATATGAGTATGCTCTTGACGGTATTTCAAATACACAAACAATTAACCCTGACGCTCTTGGTCACGAAGAATCAGAACAGGTTACAAACCTTGTAAACGTTCTTAACGGTTACTTTGATCAAGGTGCTCACCACCTAAACGTTAACGTATTCGGTAAAGAAAAGCTTATCGACGCTATGGAACATCCTGAAAAAGAAGAATACGCTAACTTTACAATCCGTGTATCAGGTTACGCAGTTAAGTTTATCGACCTTACTCGTGAGCAACAGCTTGACGTTATCTCAAGAACTTGTCACGCATCAATGTAATTTGATATGATAGGACACATTCATTCAACTGAAAGTTTTGGTGCCGCTGACGGACCCGGCGTAAGATTTATAGTCTTTATGCAAGGATGCCATATGCGGTGCCGCTACTGTCATAATCCGGATACCTGGAAAATGGACGGCGGAGATGAAGTAACTGCCGATGAGATTTTAAAACGTGCATTGCGTTTTAAACCTTATTGGGGTAAAGACGGCGGTATTACCATAAGCGGCGGCGAACCGTTATTACAAATTGATTTTGTAATTGAATTGTTCAAAAAAGCTAAAGAGCTTGGTATTAATACTTGTATTGATACTGCCGGTAATCCTTTCACAAAGGAAGAACCTTTCTTCAGCAAGTTTGAAGAACTTATGAAATATACCGATTTACTGCTTCTTGATTTGAAAGAAATCAACCCTGCCCGCCATAAAGACCTAACAGGTTTTGATAATTCAAATATTATCGAAATGGCAAAGTATCTTTCTGAAATCAATAAGCCTGTTTGGATAAGACACGTTCTTGTTCCCGAACACAGCGATTTTGATGAAGATTTAGACGCTTTGGGTGATTTTATTGATACACTTTCAAATGTAGACCGTGTAGAGATTTTACCTTATCATACACTTGGTAAATTCAAGTGGGAGAACTTAGGTATTCCTTACACTTTGGAAAGTATATCTCCCCCATCTGCCGAACGCATTGAAAATGCTAAACAGCGAATTCACGCAGGTATCAGAAAACAGTAATATATAAGATGGAGCATATGCTCCGTCTTTTTTTGTTGGTATTGTTGTTAATCATAACACCCAAAACTTTTACGCATATAAAAAGCCGTACAGCTTTAATCTGTACGGCTCATATTTAGCTATAAATTCAATTATTTAATAACTCTGACTCTTATAACAGCGTCAATTTGATTTAGCTTTTCAATAGCTTCTGCAGGGATTGCGTGGTCAGTATTGATGATTGTATATGCAAGTTCACCCTTTGACTTATTAATCATATCTGAGATATTCACACTTGAAAGTGCCTCTGTAAACTTAGCGATAACATTCGGAATATTTTTATGCGCAATAGCAATTCTTCCGATATTGTCTTCAGGAAGTGAACAATTCGGGAAGTTTACCGAATTTAGGATATTACCGTTTTCAAGGTAATCAGCCAATTCCTGAGCAGCCATAACTGCACAGTTATCTTCTGATTCGGCAGTTGACGCACCAAGGTGAGGAATGTTTATAATACCCGGTTGGTTGACTGTTTCACTGTCAGCAAAGTCAACAACGTACTTAGCAACCTTACCGTCAGCCAAAGCCTTTTTAATATCCGCATTATTTACAAGACCGCCTCTTGCAAAGTTAAGAATTATAACACCGTCTTTCATTTGTGCGATTGTTTCGGCGTTAATTGTATTTCTTGTTGAATCCATTAGCGGAACGTGAATTGTTATGTAATCTGCCGCCGCATAAACTTCTTCAGGCTGTTAGCCTTTTTAACGTGTCTTGAAAGTTTTAAAGCAGAGTCAACCGACAAATAAGGGTCATATCCGATAACTTCCATACCCAAAGCATAAGCCGCATTTGCAACAAGAATACCGATAGCACCCAAACCGATTATACCAAGAGTCTTGCCCTTAATTTCGCAGCCTGCGAAGTTTGACTTACCCTTTTCAACCTGCTTGTCAACGTCATCGCCGGTAAGTGTATTTGCCCAAGCGACACCGCCGATAACATCTCTTGATGCCAACAACATACCTGCAATAACCAATTCCTTAACAGCATTTGCGTTTGCACCCGGAGTATTGAATACTACGATACCCTTTTCACTGCACTTGTCAATCGGAATATTGTTTGTTCCCGCACCTGCTCTTGCAACCGCCTTTAGTGATTCAGGCAATTCCATATCGTGCATTTTAAAACTTCTAAGAATGATACCGTCTGCGTCAACATTGGCATCATCAGTTATTTTATAATTATCGTTAAGCTGGTCAAGACCACATTTAGCTATCTTATTAAGTGTCAATATATTGAACATTGTCTAATCTCCTTTTCGTTTATATAAAACACCCGAATAGCTTCGGGTGTAATATAATTACATATTCTCTGACTCGAATTTCTTCATAAATTCGACTAATTTCTCTACTCCCTCTACAGGCATAGCATTGTAAATGCTTGCTCTCATACCGCCGACTGTTCTGTGGCCCTTTAGGTTTACAAAACCGGCAGCTTTTGCCTCTGCAACGAACTTAGCATCAAGTTCTTCATTACCTGTTACAAACGGTGCGTTCATAAGTGAACGATCCTCCGGAACTACTGTACCCTTGAACATCTTTGATGAATCAAGATAATCATAAAGAATTTTAGCTTTCTTTTCGTTGATTTCCTGAAGTGCCTTAACTCCGCCTTGTTCCTTTATCCATTCAAGAACAAGCTTTAGTACATATATTCCGTATGTCGGAGGAGTATTGTACATTGAGCCGTTGTCGGCATGTGTCTTATAGTCAAGCATTGTAGGAGTAATATCCATTGCGTCGCCTATAAGGTCCTCACGAACGATTACAAGTGTTACACCTGCAGGGCCAAGATTTTTCTGTGCACCGGCAAACAGTAAACCGAACTTTGAAACGTCGATTTCCTCTGACATTACGCATGATGAAATATCTGCGATAAGAGGAACGTCGCACTGTGGAAGTTCTGTATATCTTGTTCCGTAAATTGTGTTGTTGTAGCAGATATAGAAGTAATCTGCATCGCTTGAAAATGTTGATTTATCAAGCTTTGGTATGTATGAAAAAGTTTTATCGGCAGAAGATGCAACTCTGTTGACTGTAATGTATCTTTCAGCCTCGGCAGCTGCTTTCTTCGCCCACTGACCTGTTATAACATAATCAGCTTTCTTATTCTTGGACGCAAGATTTAGCGGAATCATAGCAAATTGTGTTGAACCGCCGCCTTGCAAGAACAATACTTTGTAATTATCAGGAACGTGCATAAGTTCTCTTACAAGAGCTTCAGCACTGTCGATAATATCTTGATAGTCCTTAGATCGGTGGCTCATTTCCATAACGGACATACCGCTTGTACCGTACTCCAGCATTTCAGTTTGCGCCTTCTTCAATACTTCCTCAGGCAGCATTGATGGTCCGGCTGAAAAGTTATAAACTCTACTCATTTTTTTTTAGCCTCCAATATATATAATATACTTATTATTATATATCAAAATTCCATTTCCGTCAATACATATTGACCAAACTCCGATAAAAATTTAACATAATTTCTCTTTATTTTTACATCACTTTGTATAATTCTCTATTGCACTTGCGATTGCCCACGCAATTTTTGACTGATATTCGTCACTTGCAAGTTTTTTCTCCTCGTCCGGATTTGACAAAAAACCACATTCTACAAGTATTGCGGGCATAGGCGGATTTTTCATTAAAAATAATCGTTCATCTGCGGTCTTTACCGCGTGCATTTCCGCACCCGTCACCTCGCTCATTTTATTTTGAATACTTTTTGCAAGCCTCTCGATTTCGGGGTGATTTTTGTCGTAAAATATGTGCAGACCGCTCACTTTTTGGTCACCGAACGAATTCATATGTATGCTCACAAAAATATCTGCGTGACTGTTTTTCATAATATCTAACCGTTTGTTCATATCCGATACTTTCATTTTGCGAATAGTCTCGGCATTTTCGTCCTGTAAACCGCTGTCGCCGCTGCGTGTTAAAATCACTTCAAAGCCTTTGCTTTCAAGCACTTCCTGCAATTTCTGAACAATCGCAAGATAATGTCCTTTTCCACCACTCCGCTCACACCCACCGCCCCACCGTCAGGTTCGCCGTGTCCGGCGTCAAGCACAACCTTTATATCGGAACTTGAAAAGGTCTGTAACGTTTCATAATGTTTTATACCTATACCAATCGCAATACCCACAACCGCAAATAATACCGCTATCACAATATGTTTTCTTGTAAATATCATACTACCCCTCACCTTTCAAGTAAGAATAATACATTAATATGTGATAAACGGCATTGTTATACACAAAAACAGAGCAGACAAAACATTTCTATGCTTTATCTGCTCACATATTATTTTCCTTCCAAAACGTCTTGAAAAGTTATTTTAGACATTTCATCTGCCAAAACTTTTTGTACTTTATACAGCTTACGCTGAACTTTACATATGCCGTTATTTTTGCACAACTCGGGATTTTCCATACATTTATTTATCGCAATTTTGCCGTCTATCGTTTCAATCACGTCTTTAAGAGTTATCTCCGACGGCTTTTTATTCAAAACATATCCGCCGTTTACACCTCTGTACGATTTAATTATTCCGGCTTGAACGATTTTTCGTAAAATTTTTAAAGTAAACCTATACGGAATATCGTTTTTTTCGGCAATCGCTTTTGCCTCAATCTGTCTGTTTTCATCAGCCAACATAGCAATAATTCTAAGTGCATAATCTGCCTCTCTCGTTATTTTCATTGCTTTTCTGCCCCCTGTCTGCTCTCCATAATTTCTAATATTTCCATAGCATACGAACGCGGAGTACGGCCGTGTATAACCTTGATTTTGTAATCGCAGTTATCATAAAACGGTTTTCTGTCGTCAAATCTTTTTTTGATGTTTTCAATGCTGTCCCGCTTTAAAAGCGGTCTTGTTTTTCTTGCTTCTTCAAGACGTTCCCGTATAACCGAAAAATCGGGCGACAGATTAAAAATAACACCTGTTTTTCTGAGATTTTCTATATTCTGTTTATTTAGTACAATGCCGCCGCCTGTTGCGATAACAACATTTTTCATTTCAGCCGCTTTTTTTATAACTTCACATTCAGTTTTTCTGAAATATTCTTCTCCGCACTTATCGAAAATTTCGTTAATTGTAATTCCCTCTTGTTCCACAATCATATCGTCCGTATCAACAAGATTATACTTTGAAATTTCAGAAATAGCCTTACTTATTTCGGTTTTACCCGTAGCCATAAAACCTGTAAGCACTATATTCATCTTCCGAAAACCTCCTTTTTGATTCTCTCACCCATATCGTCAGGAAGTTTTGTGTCTGTAAATAATTCATATGCAATAATTCCTTGATATATTAGCATACCAAGTCCGTTTAGAATTTTTGCACCGCGTTTTTCTGCCTCTTGCAAAAACAATGTTTTGTCGGGATTGTATATCATATCGACCGCCGCCGTATTTTCGTTTATAAACGATAAATCGTTGATTTCTTCAATATTTTCAATCGGCATTACGTTTTCCTGCGGTTCCATACCTGCCGAGGTTGTATTTATTACTATATCAAATTCAAGCTTATTTATTTCAGTCTTAACCTCAAATCCCGTACTCTTCAAAATATCCTCTGCAAGCGTCTTAGCCTTGCTCTTAGTTCTGTTCACAACAGTTATGCTTTTCGGCTTATTGTCAATTAATCTTATAAGCGTAGGACGCACCACACCGCCTGCACCTATTATAAGTATTCTGCTGTTTTCGATTTCAATACCAGCTTTTGTAAGTGCCATACAAAAGCCGTCCGCGTCTGTATTATAGCCGTATAATTTACCGTCCCTGTTTACTACCGTATTTACCGAGCCAAGCTTTTTTGCACCGTCCGTTACAACGTCTATGTACTTCATAACTTCAACCTTATGCGGTGCTGTGACGTTAATTCCGCTTATTCCGAGTGCTCTCATACCGCCTATTGCGTCCTTCAAATCTTCGGGTTTTACGCACCATGCTCCGTAAACATAGTTGTTATGTACGGTTTCGGATATGAAGTTGTGCATATTAGGTGAAAACGTATGCTCAACAGGATATCCGATTATTCCAAGCTGTTTTGTGTGTCCGTTTATTTCAAACATTATTTTATCTCCATTCATAAAGTATATATGGTATTATACCATAATTATATGAATTTGAATAGACTATTTTTTCGATTTAGACCTAAAAATAATCGACACCAAGAAACCGAACACAAGTGCCGCCGCAATACCGCCCGATGCTGCAGTTAAACCGCCTGTGAATATTCCCAAAAAGCCTTTTTCCGAAACGGCTTTTTCCACGCCTTTGCAAAGATTATATCCAAAACCGGTCAGCGGAACAGTTGCACCGGCTCCTGCAAAATCAACCAACGGCTGATATATTTTTATAAGCTGTAAAAATACACCGACCACAACAAACGTAACCAAAATTCTTGCCGGAGTCAATTTGGTTTTATCTATCAAAATCTGACCAACCGCACATATAAGACCGCCTACTATAAATGCCTTTAAATAGTCCATTATTCTCCCTCCTAAATTTCTATCGCAACTGCGTGAGCGATTGCCGGAATACTCTCGCCCTGTTCTATAATCATAGGATTCATCAACGCACCAGTCGCCATAACAAGCACCTTACTTAGATTATGTCTTTTAAGTTCTCTGTACACATATCCGCAAAAAACACTGCCGCAGCAACCGCAACCGCTGCCGCCTGCGTGAACGTCCTGTTCCTCAATATCAAAAATCATTTTACCGCAGTCCTTATGCTTTGTTCGTATGTCAAAGCCTTCTTTCAGCATTAGCTCTACAAGAATATCCGAGCCGACAACACCCAAATCACCCGTAAGTATCATATCGTAATAATCGGGAGTTCTGTGTGTGTCGTTAAAATGTGCGATAAGCGTATCAATCGCCGCCGGTGCCATAGCCGCACCCATATTGCTTATATCCGTTACGCCTTTGTCTATTACTTTTCCCGTTGTGACGTGCGTTATTTTCGGACCTGTTCCCTTTGATGACAATATCGCACACCCTGCGCCCGTAACGGTCCATTGTGCCGACGGTGTACGCTGACCGCCGTATTCAAGCGGATTTCTGAACTGAATTTCCGATGAACAAAAATGGCTTGAAGTAAGGCACATTGCATAATCCGCAAATCCGGCACTGACAATCATACTTCCGATTGACATACTCTCAGTCATAGTTGAACACGCACCGTACAATCCCAAAAACGGTATATCAAAATCTCTGACGCTGTAATGTGCGCCCACGCACTGATTTAACAAATCACCTGCAAGAATGTAATCTATATCGCTTTGTTGTAATTTTGCTTTTTCAAGTGCTAAAAGTGCGGTCTTTTTTTGGAGCATACTCTCCGATTTTTCCCACGACTTTTCACCTAAAGTATCATCGTCAAGTATTACGTCAAATGTACTTTTAAGCGGTCCTTTTCCCTCTTTTTGACCCACTGTCGAGGCGGTTTCTATTATTATCGGCGGATTGTCAAACGTAACAGTCTGCGTCCGAGTCTGTTATTCATATTATCATCTCCTTGTTTGTTAGTTTTCGTAAAAATACTTAATTTTATGCACAAAAAAATACACCTCTTAACATAGGTGTATTTTTGTTTGTCACCGATATTTTTTATACAGGATTGATTACCGACAATGCCGAATGTTCTTTGACGAAATGTTCTTCAAAACGTTTTTGAACATCTTCAAAAGTTATTGTCTTATACACATCATAGAAATTGAAATAATCAATATCCATAAACAACATCTGTAAAAATGTCACTGCATAATCTTCTACATCATTCTGTGAACGGATATATTCGCCCCAAACAACCTTTTTAATTCTCTCAAAATCTTCTTTTGAAAGACCGTTCTTTCTTGTTTCTTCAACTTCGTTTATAACCGCCTCATACACTGCCTTAGGGTCACTGCTTTCACCGTCTATTGATGAATACGCATAATCAGGCTGCATTGTGTATTCAAGTGAAAATCTGTTGTTTATAAGTCCTTTTTCGTAAAGGCTCTTATAAAACTTTGAACTTCTTCCGAAAAGCATTTTTAAAATAATATTCGTTTCTATACTTTTCTTTAAAAGCTCATCACCGCCGAAACCGTTATTTGTATCTTTAAAACCTGTCATAAACAACGGCATTGCAACGCTCAAACTTTGTTCTGCGTAATGTTTTGCCACTTCATCAGGCTCTGTCGGATATACCTTTTTAATCTTCTCTTCAAACGGCTCATTCTTCTTTACACCGTTTTCAATAACCTTAGAAATCTTAACAGGGTCAACATTTCCGACAACAACTATCGACATATTTGACAAGTTATAAAATGTATCGTAGCACTTATACAAATATTCAGGCGTTATATGGCTTATACTTTCAACCGTACCTGCAATTTCTTTTTTAACAGGGTGTTCTTTGTACAGGCAGTTCAGAAAATTAAAGAACAACTTCCAGCTTCCGCTGTCGTCATACATTCTTATTTCCTGTCCGATAATACCCTGTTCCTTTTGTACGCTTTCCTCCGTAAAATACGGACTTTGAACATAGTCCATAAGCGTTTCGATATTTTCTTCGATATTAGACGTTGCCGAGAACAGATACGCCGTTATATTAAATGATGTAAACGCATTTGCATTGCCGCCGTACTTTGAAAATTTATCAAATACATTACTGCCGTCCGGCTGGTCGAACATTTTATGTTCAAGATAATGTGCTATACCGTCAGGCACTTCAGTAAGCTCACTCTCACCCGGTACAACAAACTTTGAATCGACAGAGCCGTATCTTGTACCGAATATTGCATACGTTTTGCTGTAATCTTTTTTAGGAATTATATATATTCCGAGTCCTGAAGAATGTGTTGTGTAATACAGTTCCTCACCTGTTTTGTCATTTTTTCTGTACTGCAATTCCATTACGCATCCTCCTTTCCCGTTAAGAAATACACTGTTTCAAGTTTAACGTTTTTAAACACTCTTGCAGCGTCCTCCATCGTTATCTTGCTTATCTTTTCTTTAAGCGTGTCTATATCATAATCAGTTCCGACTATTTTCTGTCCCAAATAGAATGACTGCAACATATCTTGGTCGTCCTTGTATGATTCAAGCGAATTTATAATTGCATTAATGCTTGACTCATATTCAAGCTGTGATATTTCGCCGTTTTTAACATTCTCAAGCTGAACAAGTATTTCATCATATGCCTTTTGGAAATTCTTAAATTCAATACCTGCGTTTACAAACAAAGCGCCTTTGTTTTTGTCAAGACTGCCCGAGGCATAATAGCACAAGCTAAGCTTTTCACGCACATTGTTAAACAACTTCGAGTGAGCGCCGCCGCCGAATATACTGTTTGCAACCATCAATGCGGGATAATCACTGTCTGTAGGCTTTATGCCTGTTGAAAATCCCATACAAAGTTTGCCTTGTACAACGTCCATTTTATCAGTAACGTTTTTAACTTCGTTCTTCGGAACATATATTTCCGTCTTAGGAATATCCGCATTCTTAAACGCAATTTTGCCTGTGTATTTCTTTATTTTTTCGGCAAGTGCATTTGCGTCCGCATCACCGCATATATAAATATCAATAACAGATGATGTAATAATATTTTCATAATGCTTTTTCAAATTGTCGGCAGTTATTTTATCAATACCCTCTTGTGTACCGAGTTTTGAAATTGCATAATTTTCACCCTCAAACATTGTTTCGATACAGCGTTCTACAGCATACTGACGCTTATCGTTCATCATTGCCATTATTCTGTCTTTTGCGTTTTTCTTTTCCTGTTCGACAATTTCATCGCTGAATGAAGTTGATTCAAACATTATTGACAGCATAAGGTCAATAACGCTGTCACAAAGTTTTTCACCGTTCGGTGCATATTTATCGGAAATTGTTTCAAATGCAACGTGCAAAATATGATCGTCACCGCGTTTTAAAACTCCGACGCCGACTCCGGCACCGTACAGATTCTCAAGATACTTTGAAATTGCCTCACTGTCACTGCAAAGTTTGCAGCCTCTTTTAAGCACATAAGGCAAAAGTGCGTTAAGCGACGATTCTTCTTCGTTTAAATCTCTGTGAATATATACGTCAATCGTAGTTGTTTTCAATTTCGTCATAGGTATATAATACAGATTTATATTTGAATTTATATTAATACTTTCCATTCCGTTTCTCCTTTACTGTTTTTAATATATTTTACCCCAAAACAAACCATATGTCAATCATCGAAAATCCTCAAAAATTACATCTATGATGTGATTTTTAGAACTGTCAACGGACTTAGACATAGCTTTCTATATCCCTTAATGTCATATCTCGGTGCAGTGCAAGATTAATTCCGTTTGCAACGGTTTTAGCCGTTCTTTCGATTACAAGGTCAATGTCCTTTGTCGTAACCATAAGCGGTGCAAGCTCTTTTGGTATTTCAACCTTTGATATTGTTGCGGCGTCTATAACGGTCGGTACACCTATCGCAATCACCTTTGCACCAATCGTTTCTTCATTAAGACATTCTCTGTTATTTCCCACACCGGCACCCGGTTGAATACCCGTATCCGATATTTGTACAGTGGTCGAAACACGTCTTATATCCGCCGCCGCCATTGCGTCAACGGCGATAATAAGATTCGGTTTCACCTTTTCGCTTACCGCCTTGATAATCTCAGCAGTCTCAATGCCTGTCGTTCCGAGAACTCCGGGTATCAACGCACATACACCGCTTATATTATCATCAAAAAAATCTTTCATATTCTGTTTTATATGATGTGTCACCAACAGCCTTGACACCACTTCCGTACCGAGTGCGTCAGGCGTTATGTCACGGTTTCCGAGTCCTACGACAAGTGTAAGGCTGTCACTTTTTATATCGGCCATTTTACGAATTTCCTCCGAAATAAGAGTGCATACCCTTTCGTATATATCAATACTGTATTTCAAATTCGGCGACTCAATCGTTATATAATTGCCTATCGCCTTGCCGAGTGCCTTACTTCCGTTTTCGTTTGTTATTTCTATATTCGTAACGGTTATTCCGTCCTCTGTACGCACATCGGATATAACACCGTCTATTTCCGTTGCATTTTTCGCCTCACGTCTGCTGAGTTCGTGTGCCTCCACCGCCAAGTCTGTTCTTATATTCTGCATTTATACAATCTCCTTTTTTCATCTATCTTTTGAAAAAACAGAGATTATTATACAAAAAAGAGCGATACGGTTGTATCGCTCATCTTTTCGATTATTTGCCAAGTGCATTGTCTATGTCTGTTTTTAGTTTATCCTTGTCACTGCACTTAAATTCAATAGCCGAGATATTGTTTGATGTATCAAGCATAATAAGTGCCGGAGTTTGGTCTTTTACCAATGAGAAGTTTTCAAGTGCCTCGGGATTTTCGTCAACATTTACAAGTTGGAAGTTGATTTTGTCCTTATATTCGTTTTCAAGTTCAGTGTACATTGTGTTTGTTGCGTCAAAGTTATCGTCCGCATTTGCCACAAAGTACATAAATGTAGGAGTTACCTTTTCTGTGCTTTCTGTTTGTGCTGTGTCTGTGCCTGAATCTTTTGTACTTCCGCAACCTGCAATCATTCCGACTGCCATAACGGCTGACATTGCCAATGCTATAATTTTCTTTTTACTCATCATCATTCTCACCTTTCAATTTATCTTTCATTATATCTAAAGCACGATTTGCTATTTTATTATAGCGTTCGGCTTTATTTCTTATTCTTTCGTTAAGTCCGTCTATAATGCCGAAATTCGCATTCATAGGCTGGAACTTTGTATTTGCAGAATTTGAAATATAAAGCGGTAATGCACCGATACAAGTTTTTGAATCCGGTTCAAACATATCTTTTCCGTTAAGCATAGCCGCCATATTATATCCGGCAAGTATTCCGCTTGACGCCGACTCAACATAACCTTCGACACCCGTTATCTGTCCCGCAAAAAATACTTTCGGGTACTTCTCCATTTGATAATACTTATTTAAAAGCGTCGGAGAATTTATATAAGTGTTTCTGTGCATAACTCCGTAACGCACAAATTCGGCATTTTCAAGTCCCGGAATCATTGAGAACACGCGTTTTTGCTCTCCCCATTTCAAATTCGTCTGAAAACCGACAAGGTTATAGAGCGTACCCTCTTTATTATCCTGTCTTAGCTGAACAACCGCATATGCGTCGTCCTTGCCCGTCTTCGGATTGACAAGACCGACAGGTTTTAGCGGTCCGAACACAAGCGTCTGTTCACCTCTTTTTGCCATAACCTCAACAGGCATACATCCCTCGAAAACCTTTTGATTTTCAAATTCTTTAAGCGGTGCTGTTTCAGCCGTGATAAGCTCGTTATAAAAAGCGGTGTATTCCTCTTTTGTCATCGGACAGTTGATATAATCGGCAGTACCTTTATCGTATCTTGCCGCTTTGAAAACTTTGTCTTTATCAATACTTTCTTCCGTCACAATCGGTGCGGCTGCGTCATAAAAGTACAATTCGTCCGAACCTGTAATTTTCTTTATTTCATCGGCAAGTCCGTCCGAAGTAAGCGGACCTGTTGCGATTATTGTATATTCATCGGGATTGATTTCCGTAACTTCTTCATTAAATACGGTTACACGCGGATGATTTTTAATTTTTTCCGTTATATGCTTTGCAAAAACATCTCTGTCAACCGCCAAAGCACCGCCGGCAGGAACACGGCTTATATCAGCCGCATCCATCATAACCGAATCAAACATACGCATTTCTTCTTTTAAAAGACCGCACGCGTTTTCAATTCTGTCAGCCTTCAAAGAGTTTGAACACACAAGTTCCGCAAAATTTTCATTTGAATGTGCCGGTGAATACTTTACCGGTTTCATTTCGTAAAGGTCAACGTCAATCCCATGCTTTACAAGCTGCCATACCGCCTCACAACCGGCAAGTCCGGCTCCTATAACTTTTACTTTCACTTCTTTTCGTCCTTTAACTTTCTCTCATATTTACAATCTTCGTTATAGCAGAAAATCTTACCGTTTCTGCCTTGCTTTTTAAGGAGCAAGCCGCCGCACTGCGGACAAGCCTCGTCCTTAACAGGCATATCCCATACCATAAAGTCACACTTCGGCGAATGTTCACAACCGTAGTAAACCTTACCTCTCCTTGACTTTTTAACAAGTATTTCACCGCCGCACTTAGGGCATTTCGCACCTGTTTCTTCGCGGATAGCCTTTGTATTTTTACATTCCGGATAACCCGGACAAGCCAAGAATTTACCGAATTTACTCAGCTTGTACACCATTTTTCTTCCGCACTTTTCACATACAACATCTGATTCTTCGTCTTTAATCTGAATTTTTTCGATGTTCTTCTGTGCCTTTTCAAGTGTATCCTTAAATGACGGATAAAAATCGTTAATCAGCTTTTTCCAATTCAATTCGCCTTCTTCAACGCTGTCAAGCTCTTTTTCCATATCAGCCGTAAATTCAACGTCCACAATATCCGAAAAGTTATTTTTCATAATTTCCGACGTAACAAAGCCCAGTTCTGTCGGAACAAGCTGTTTCTTACTTCTTACAACATATCCTCTTGACACAATTGTTGAAATGGTCGGCGCATACGTTGATGGTCTGCCTATGCCGTTTTCTTCAAGCTCCTTGATAAGCGTAGCGTCCGAATATCTTGCGGGAGGTTGAGTAAAGTGTTGCTTTTCCTCCGAACTTTTAAGTGTAACGGTTTGATTTTCTTCAAGGTTAGGAAGCATTTTTTCTTTCTTTTCCTTGTTGTCCGTTGACTCAACGTACACCGTCATATAACCCTTAAACTTTATGTTTGAACCGCTTGCCTTAAATGTATGACCGTTTGCGTCAATAGTTACCTGCATTGTGTCATATACCACACTTGTCATCTGACTTGCGGCAAATCGTTCCCAAATAAGCTTATAAAGTCTGTATTGGTCGTTTGTAAGTTTATCCTTAATATCAATCGGCTTTATGTTTATTGAAGTCGGTCTGATAGCCTCATGGGCGTCCTGTGCATTCTTTTTTGTCTTGTATTGCTTTGCCTTTACATATTCGCTTCCGTAATTTTCAGTCAAATATGCAACCGCCTCTTTCTGTGCGTCGTCGGCAATTCTTAGCGAATCTGTTCTCATATACGTTATAAGACCTATTGTTCCTATCTTTCCGCCGAGGTTAATACCTTCGTAAAGAGTTTGTGCAATCTGCATTGTTTTTGCCGCTTGGAAATTATACTTTCTTGACGCGTCCTGCTGCAGAGTACTTGTCGTAAACGGCGGTTGAGGATTACGCTTTTGCTGACCTCTTTTAACCTTTTCTATAACAAAATCGGCATTTGCTATTGCATCCGAAACTTTCTTTGTTTCTTCGGCATTGTTTAGCTTTACTTCTTTGCCCTTTTCACCGTAATATTTTGCATTAAAATCCTTTTTACTTTTCGGATCATTCAAAACCGTTTCGATTGACCAATATTCCTGAGGAGTAAAGTTTTCGATTTCTTCTTCCCTGTCACATATAAGCTTTGTCGCAACAGACTGTACACGACCGGCACTAAGTCCTCTTTTAACCTTTTCCCAAAGAATAGGACTGATTGTATAACCCACAATTCTGTCAAGCACACGTCTTGCCTGTTGTGCGTCAACAAGATCCATATCAATCTTTCTCGGCTGTTTTATTGCCGCCTTAACGGCTGTTTTTGTAATTTCGTTAAACGTTACACGGCAATTTGACTCGGGGTCTATTTTAAGTGCCTCCGCCAAATGCCAGCTTATTGCCTCACCCTCGCGGTCCGGGTCAGTTGCGAGATAAACTACATCTGCTTTTTTAGCCTCTTTTTTCAGTTGTGTAAGCAGCTGTCCTTTACCGCGTATTGTTATATATTTCGGTGTGTAATCATTTTCAAAGTCTATACCCATTTGACTTTTCGGAAGGTCGATTATATGCCCCATAGACGCCATAACTGTATAGTCCTTGCCAAGATATTTTTTTATTGTCCCCGCTTTCGCCGGTGACTCCACTATTAACAGCTTTTTCGTTGCCATATAATTTCCTCCGTATCTATAATTTCAGTTGATATTTACTTCCGGGAAGTTTCTTAACCAATCCCTTGACTTCAAGCATTATAAGCTTTGTATTTATCTCGCTTACATTTCTTTTCAGTTCCCTTGAAAGTTCATCTATCTGCATATCGCTTTTCTTTAATATATCTATTATCTGTTTTTCAAATTCATTTAGTTTGCTGTATTTACTGTCATCAACAATTTTTTGTATCGGCTCACTTTTTACCTTTTTAGGTATAACTTTTTCGGCATACGGATATTCGCTTATTATATCCGCTGCGCCGTTTATCAGTTTTGCACCCTGTTGAATGATTTTGTTCGTTCCCAAGGAATTTGTATCTGTAATATTTCTCGGTACCGCAAATACATCTCTGTCATTTTCAAGTGCATATTTTGCTGTTATAAGCGCGCCGCTCTTTTCCGGTGCTTCCGTTACGAGTATTCCGCGTGACAGTCCCGCTATAATTCTGTTCCTTGCAGGAAAATGATTTCTTACAGGCGGTGTACCGGGTGCGTATTCTGATATTATACAACCTTTTTCGGTAATTGCTTTGACAAGTTCAACATTTTCCGACGGATACACTATATCAAGTCCGCTGCCGACAACACCGACTGCCACTCCGCCGACATCAAGTGTTGCCCACGCACCGACCGTATCAATACCTCTTGCCAGTCCGCCGACAGTCACCGCACCGTATTGTGCCAATTCGCGACATATCCTGTCCGTCACAACACGTCCGTATTCCGACGAATTTCGTGTACCCACAACGCCTATTGTAAGCACCTTATCAAGCTCCAACACCTTGCCCTGTACATACAAGACATACGGCGGACTTGATATATTCTTTAATATTTGCGGATAGCTTTCACTGTCGTAAACCAATATTTTCTGATTTAATTTTGCGGTTTGTTCAAGTATTTTTTCTGCTTTGGATAAATCCTTGTCTGCAAGACTTGATTTTATTTTATCACTCAAACCGTATATATTATTGAAGTTTTTTGAAAAATATATTTCTTCAACAGTTTTAAAATACTCTAAAAGTACTTTAATTTTTGATGGCGTAACACCGTATTTAGTTGTAAGCCATAACCAATAAAGTATATGTTCCATCAATCCACCACCTAAAATACATCTGTTACATTACTACAAATCTCAAAAATTGTCAAGACCTTTGGCGAACAAGTTCGTACATTAATATTGCCGCCGCAACTCCCGCATTTAGCGATTCGGCTTTTCCCAAAATCGGAATTTTAACGCATTGACACATTTTCTGAACATCTTCCGATATTCCGTTTGCCTCATTTCCTACTATTATAATAGTAGGTTTTTCCATATCCGCACTGCGGTAATCTATTGTATTGTCACCAAGTGCACCGCCGATAAGCTGAAAACCGCTGTTTTTGTATTCGCTGAGTTTTTCATATGACACACCTGTTACAACTCTCATATTAAAAAACGAACCCATACTTGAACGCACCGTTTTCGGACTGTATAAATCAACGCACCCATCCGACAACAACACTCCGTCAAATCCTGCCGCATCAGCCGTTCTGATTATCGTTCCGAGATTACCCGGGTCATTTATACAGTCGCAATATATATACGATTTTTCCGTGTTGGGTGTAAAATCGGTTTCATCTTCGATTTTCACAACCGCAAGTATGCCCTGCGGTGCTTTTGTATCGCACATTTTCATAAATACGTCGTCTTGTACCTTGTATAATGAAATATCTTTCGGATATTTGAAATTCTCGTTTTCAAAAAAACTATCCGATACATATAGTGCCGTTATCTCCCTTTCGGAATTTAATGCGTCCGATACCGATTTTATTCCTTCTATTGTATACTCACCGTATTTCTGCCTTGATTTTTTCTGCGACAGCGATTTTACATATTTGCATTTATTGTTTGATGAAGAAGTAATCTCTAACATAAATCATTTCCTTATCTATTCTATATAAGTATTTTCAACTAATTATATACCCTTTTTTTGAAATTGGCAACAATTAATTTAAGTAACAAAAAAAATTCGTGCAACGTATTATACCATAAGAACTTTTAAGGAGATGATTTTAGTGGAAACAAATGTACTGTTCGCGCTGTCGCTGACGGTTATGGCAGGACTTGCAACCGGAATCGGCAGTATAATAGCATTGTTTGCAAAAACCACAAATACAAAATTTCTCGCCGGCTCGCTCGGATTTTCAGCCGGAGTAATGATATACGTTTCAATGATTGAAATTTTTCAGAAGTCACGCACATATATCGCGTCAGCTACAAATGACACTGTGGGATATTATATCGCGGTAGTATCATTCTTTGTCGGAATACTTCTTATCGGACTTATAGACTACTTTGTGCCGTCAACAGAGGGTGATATAGGTAATCTGACCGAAAACGAAACCCGTTCGATTGCCCTAAAACGTATGGGATTTATGACCGCTCTCGCAATCGGCATACATAACTTCCCCGATGAGCGTGTCGTATTAATGTTAATTAAACTCCTTTCTCAATACTTGTGATTTGCTTTGATTTTATAAGATTGTTCCAAGGTGATTTCTGTACAAATAGGTATCCTCCGTTTTTATACAGTTCTTTAAATTGTTCATCGTCTACATTATACTGATTCTTAATTTCTTCACCAATTTCACCTTGTTCAAATATTATTATTTTTTCAAATAATTGTTTTATGCCTTCGGCACTTAATCCTTCTTCATACAATCTTTGTATTGCCTGTGTGTATTTGTCTTGAGGAGATTCTTTTGTACTGCTTTTGATTTCATTACGTAGATTATCTATTTCAATATGTACGTCTTGTATTTTTTTAAGTATAGGTTCTGTTTTTTCGGTAAACATAAATTCAGGCAGTATTCCGTTTAACCTATCCTCATACATAATATCAAATCTATGTTGTAAGTCTTTTTCTCTTTTCTCAAGATTTTTTATGGTTGATTCATAATTGGTTGATGAAGATTCTTCGTTTATACTTTCTATTACCTCTTGTTGAAAAACTGCATCTTCCATAAACGCTTTAACGTAATTCATAATAAGATTTTTTAAATCCTCAAAATAAACAGCGTGCGGTGAGCAACCCCAATTCTCTCTGAGTTCTGTCTTTATGTTCCCCTCCAAATTGTGTTTGGAACATACATACTTGACCGGATTACCGTTTTTTCTACTTCTTAGAACAATAGTCTTTCCACATCTTCCACATTCTAATATTCCTGAGAATGGATTATTAGTAGGATTCCTACTTGGTATTTTAAATGTTCTTAAATTCTTCTGAATTGAATCAAACATTTCTTTCGGAATTAATGCCTCATGATGATTTTCAATTACTATTTGTTCTTCAGGTGGTACTTTTTTATACTTTTTACCTTTATAACTTACTTTTCTGATTTTTCCTGACACCTGTACTCCAGTGTATGTTATGTCCGTTATTATTCGTCTCACTTTATCTGCCGTCCATAATGAATGGATTTTTTTTCGTTTAATACTGTTGCCTTCTGACGGAGATAATGCATGAATAATATTAAGATAATCAGATATTTGTCTGGGTGTACTACCATTATAAGCCATTTCACCTATCTTCCGAACAATATCGGCGACTTCTTCATCAGGAACAACTTTTCCGTCCTCTTTCTTATATCCGAATTTAGGCACAATTACTAATCCATTTTCTAATTTGTGTCTTAATACTCGCCTTATCTTATCACTATCATCTTTTGCACGTCTTTCGTTAAACCAAGCGATTAGAGGAAATAAATCACGATTAAATTCTTCACTCTCAAATATTATTTCGACCTCACATTCTTCTGCAAACTCGATAAATTTAAGACTTTCTAATAAATTACGTCCTAATCGTGATGCATCTTTACATATGAAAATTTCTATTTCACCGTTCTTCATTTTTTCTTTTATGTATTCTAATCTCTTAAATGATGTTCCTGACATATTATCGTCCATAATTACGTCAACAATATTTGTCAGTCCGTTTTTTGCACAAAACTCAAGCAGTATATCTCTTTGTGTTTCTATTCTCTCATATTTTTCGCCATAATCATCCCTACTTTCTCTACAATACACCAATGTTTTTTTATCTGTTTTATATTTTGTACCCATTGTTTTCCTCCTAAAAAAATAGCAGAAGAGTGAGTACAATCTTTCAATCTTCTACTATTATATTTTATATTTTTACTATGTTCAAGTCTTTTTTTCTAATTGTGAACTTATTATCTCTTTTAACTCATTTTCCATCTCTTTTTCATTGTACTTTTCATTCGATTTTCTTGTTGTTAATACCGCAAAAGCTCTTACTGGTTCAATTTTTTTTGGCACATTCATTCCCCTCCGTCATTTTATTATCTGTTACATCTTATGATATAATGTGAAAATTATTTCTTTAAATTCCTATACATGTTATTACAGTGAACTACTCGGCAACAAATTACCGAGCATTCCCATATCTTATTCCTTTTCTCTTTCTATGTAGTGTTTCTTGAAATATTTTTTTATTTTCTTACAATCAATCACTTGACATTTTGCAGTTTGTATAAAAGGTTTTTCTTTTTGACTCATTTCCGTAAGTTTACCTGCTGAAAATTGACCGAATGTTTCATACACTTTTTCAAGCAATGAAGCAGTTTTATCATCAATTACAAGGTCATCATTATTAATACGCTTATTTATTCCTGCATCATATTTACTAAACTCATTGTATACACTTTCTACTGCCGGACCGTAATGGAATGCACATATATCATCATCAAATAGCTTTTTATTCTTTAGTGCCAACATAGCTCCTTGTGCATAATATAATAGTCTTTGCATTTTGTTGTTTGATATTAGATCATCACCGTTTTCCATACGTCTGTAATTATTATAGTGTATGAAGTAATTTGCTATATCCATTGCTGTATACTGTTTACTCATATTAGTTCCTCCTCGTATAATATCTTTATAGATATATTTTTATATTCAAAATATCAATCGGTTTGGTAAACCTATGATATAATTGACTTGGTGTCAATCAGGTAATAGTTCTTTGTCCCCCTGTTGAACCATTGCGGTTGCTTCATAATAAGTCTGTTCCCCTGATATGGAAGTTAACTTCAAACCGGCTGGCTGTTTTCTTAAGCTTCGGGACAACCATTTAGCAGTGTGGTTTCGCATCTGTCCTTCTTAAGTTAGATTCTTATATGCGAGGGTGTTGATGCTCCATAATCATGGGTTTTACCAAACCGATTGAACACTTAAAATTTTAACGAAAGAAGGTGATTTTTATGAACCCACTTTACGTCGGTATTGATGTAAGCAGCAAATCCAATGTCGTTTATTTCATGCTTCCTGACGGAAGTAAACATTGTAACTTTTCTGTTGCCAACTCACATACTGGTTCTTCACAGTTGGTAAAAAGAATTCTTTCTGCTATGACATCTTGCTCCTTAGATACTGTTTTAATAGGTCTTGAAGCAACCTCTGTGTATGGTGATAACCTTGTTTATTTTCTAAGGGAAGATGCTGCATTAGCTCGTTTTAATTCAAAGATTCATGTCCTCAA
>QTVU01000031.1 GCA_003460745.1 Firmicutes bacterium AM55-24TS | reverse complement strand
CTCCTTCCGTTGATTGTAGTATTATTATAACATATTAGACTGCTAATATCAAGCTAATAAAACGCAATCAGCAGTTTAATATATAAATATTATATGCAATTATAATAAAAATCTCATAGGCAGCGAAGCAAATAAAAAATATATAATCGGTTAAAGGTTTACAATCCCGAATGAACAAATAATCGGGCATTTTATGGGTACACTCTCCCCAAGGGGTTATATAATCTATAGTGGTACCTAAGAAATGGACAAATAACACAGGGGGTATTATAATAATATTACAGTGCAATTTGTTATGGAGGTATCATGATGGGAATTAAGTATTTTACAGAGGAAGAGATAGAATATTTGTCATCAAATATATATGTTGAATCTGTTAATGAAAAACAGATAACATACACAATTGAGTTTAAGCAATTTTTTGTGCGAGAATATATGAACGGGAAAGGTCCTACTTTGATTTTTGAAAGTGTTGGATTATATAAGCGAATATTGGGTGCTAAGCGTATAGAAAAAGCAACAAGCAGATGGATGAAGGCTTATGAGAATGGTACATTAGATGTTTCTGCAACATTGCTTAATCGTCATCCGGTATTAAAAGCAAAAAATATTACAGATAAAGAGTTGATAAGAAGGCAAGAAGCAAAAATCAAGCTTTTGGAACTAGAGGTAGAACTATTAAAAAAAATCGACTTGAAAGAAAGGGGGCTGATAGGAAGTCAAAGACTGAAAAGTAGTGATATTTTTGAGTTGATAAGGATTACAATACGTGATAATAATCTAAAAAATGTTGTGTCTTATTTATGTGCGAGTGCAGGCGTATCAAGAAGTGGTTACTATAATTATTTATCAAATGAAAGTAAACGTGAAAGGCGTGAGGAAATAGATATAAAAGTGCGTGATGATATACTGATGGCAATAAGCTTTAGAGGATACAAAAAGGGTTCACGGAGTATAAAAATGCTGTTAGAGGATAAGTTTGGGATTTGTTACAATCGAAAGAGAATTATGCGGATAATGCGTAAATATAATATTGTATGTCCAATTCGCAGAAAAAAGTATAAATATAAAGTTACAAAGGAACATAAAGTCTGTAAAAATTATCTTCAAAGAGAATTTAAACAAAATGTACCTGGAAAGGTGATGTTGACAGATATATCTTATTTACAGTATGGTAACGCAAAAACAGCATATCTGTCAACAATTCTAGATGCAAGTACAAATGAGATATTATCATTCAAGGTGAGAGAAAATATGAAATTGGATTTAGTTATAAGTACGTTGAATGAATTAAAGGATAATCAATTTGTACATTTTGATGATGGAATGATACATTCAGACCAAGGATGGCATTATACAAATCCTCAATTTCGTATCAGAGCCGCAGAAATGGGATTGCAGCAATCAATGTCACGTAGGGGCAATTGTTGGGATAATGCACCACAGGAGTCTTTCTTTGGTCATTTAAAGGATGAAGTAGATATAAAGCACTGCAATACATTTGATGAATTACATACGCTTATATCAGATTACATTGATTATTACAATAATGATCGTTATCAATGGAACTTAAATAAAATGACACCTATACAATATAGAAATTATTTGTTAAACACTGCATAGGTGTATTTGTTATCTAATAAATTATGAAGGGTGTTAAAATTGTTCTTGACATAGGGCCCATGTTAATTTTCTTATAGAAAATAGTATCGGTTAAAAGTATACCCCCTATGGCTAAAACGGTTAATTGTATCAAATCCGTAGTACTTAGCCATAAAATAAATCGCATTTTATGCGGTTTATTTTTGTATATACACCTTTTTATACAAATGCTGATTGGATTTTATTGATGAGAAGGATGAAAATAATGAAGATATTAGATTTTTATTGGTCGTCAAAATGTTGGGAAAAAGATGATTTGATTTTACAATATTATGATAGTTCAAAAAATAATGGAAAAGGTTTAAATGATGAGATACCTCTGCCGATTGTGTTAAAAATTAAAAAAAGATAACGTATTGAATAATTTGAACAAACGGAATATACCAATAAATATTTATCTAAAAGTTAATTACTATCAGTTTTTTGAATTTTAGTAAAAAAATATTGACAAAATATAATTTTACATATATTATGATAACAAATAATAGCAAGGGAGAAATAAATATGAAAAAATTAATATGTTTGTTGGTGATATGTGCTAATTTAGTGGGAGTAGCAGTTAATGTATCGGCGTATTCGGATTATGATACAGAAGAAACAAGATTTTTAAGGATTATGGACATTATGAACGGTTACGAGGACGGAACATTTAAACCTTATAATGTACTTACGCGCTCTGAAGCTATAAGAATAGTTGATGATATGATGGGATTCAGCGATGAAACATCATATACAGGAAAAGAAAATTCAGATTTACCGTTTAGTGACATATCAAAGGATTCGTGGGATTGGAAGTATTGGAATTATGCGTACTGTAACAGTGTGATAAGTGGATTTGAAGATGGTACGGCACGACCGAATGATAATGTAACGTATGCACAATTTGTAAAAATGTTGGTTACATCAATAGGATATGACTTTTATTCAGAGGCAGTTGGAGGATATCCGAATGGTTACTTCAAATATGCTGAAAATTTTAATATTACAGATGATATAAATTTGAATTATGATGATGCTATTACTCGCGCATCAGCGGCATTATTAGCCCAAAGAACAATGAACACACCAATAATGGAGTTTATTTCTAAACCAATATCAACAATATTGTCGGAACAAAAGAGTGAATTTGTTGAAAGTAAAATCTATAACGGTACAGGTGCAGATTACAGAACACTTCTTACAAAAAAGAAATGTTATAATGCTGACGTAATCATTGAAAGCATATCGGGCGATATTACTACGGCGAAAATAGTCAATGCAAGAAATTTTTGCGACAAAGAATACAATGGTACGGAAAATTACAGTTTTGAGTTAAACACAAACGGATATGAATTATCAGAAAATGAAAAATACAATGTGGTTGTGGAATGCGTTGATAACAATTATATTTTAAAATTTGTATATGAAAGTGATATATAAGAAAAAGGAGAAACAGATGGCATCGAGTAAAGAATTTTTAGAATACATATTAGAGCAATTATCGGAGGTAGAGGAAATAACGTACAGGGCGATGATGGGGGAGTACATTATTTACTACAAAGGCAGAATTGCCGGCGGAATATATGATGACCGACTGCTTATAAAACCTGTTAAATCGGCTATTGACTATGTTTCTGACATTCGATACGAAGTACCTTATGAGGGTGCGAAAGAAATGATTTTAATAGAAGAAGTTGACAACAAAGAATATTTAACCGAATTATTTAAGGCGATATATGACGACTTACCGACACCGAAAAAGAAAAAATAACCAATATTGAAAACATCTCAATATTATGGTATAATTCATATAATGAGGTGAGAGAGATGAAAGTAAAGGAAATATGTGATTATTCGGGTTCGACATTGCTTGGAATGAACGGCGGAATGGTTGAGAGCCCGGATTCAAAAAGAATTATATATGCACGCAAAGCAGACTTGACAAAGCCTGAAACGGAAATATGGATATGCGACAGAAATTTTGAAAACCACCGCAAGGTATATGACGTACACTGTGGCAATCACAACGGCCCGTCAGCAACATTTATAACAAACAGCCTTATAGTTTTTCGTGATGTGGAATTTGAGGGCATAGCCGGCAAAGAGCCGTCTATATGTGTATTCCGTATACTCGATGTTGATACGGGTGAGGTTAAGTACAAAATTCGCGGCAAAGAAAGTCATTGTGCGGAAAACGGCAAGTATCCGTTTTCAATATCGACAGAATATCTTGACAAAAATCCCGATTATCCCGAAATTAATTCGTGCGGAATTTACATACTTGATGTTGAAAGCGGAAAAATAACGCTTGTTGCAACAGAGGAAGATATTTTAAATATGGTAAGGAAACACGGTCTTACTCCGAACGAGCATACCGCGTCTGTCAGCCACGTTCAGCTAAATCCGTCCGCAACGGCAGTTATGATGCGCTTGGGCGTAAAGGACTGCCCTGTATTCGGTGCGTTGGGTTGTATAGATTTAGACACTAAAAAAACGCATATGATAGCGGACAAGCCTGTACATCAGCTTTGGTATGACGACGACACATATATGGCAACGCGTCAGTTTAATCAAGGCAGACACATTGAAATGGAAACAAGCTATATTGCACGTTTTTCAAAGGACGGAGAGGAATTAGAAGTGCTTGGCGGAATTTCAAATCATATGGACGGAAGTTTTGACAGAAAATATTTTGCCGGTGACAGATGTTATCCCGACTTTGCACCGAATGTTTATTTGTACAAGCGCGGTGACAAAAATCCGATTGCGACTTTTGAAATATCGCAGGACGAATACACCACATGGAAACTTCAGGTACATCCAAATCCGTCGTTTTCGCATGACGGAAAGCGTCTGTACTTTAATAAACAGTGCAAATGTTACAACGGAACATACAGAACGGTAGCTGTTTTTGCAGATGTTTCTGAAATTATTTAAAACTAACTTGCAAAAATTGTCCTTTTTTGCTATACTGTATATGTTGTAATTATTAAAGAAAGAATGTGAACATAAATGATTATTATTATGAAAGAATCCGCATCGGCAAAGGAAATCGAGAGTGTTGAAAAACTACTTGCCGAGTTCGGATTCCAAACGCACCCTATTCAAGGCGAAAAGAAAACAGTTATCGGCGCAATCGGCGACAAGCGTCTTTTGAGTATGAATCAAATTCTTACTATGGACGGTGTTGAAAACGTTGTTCCGATTATGAAACCATATAAACTTGCATCTAAGGAGCTTCACAAAGAACCGTCAGTTATCGAAATCGGTCACGGAATAACAGTCGGTGGCAAGCAGCTTGCAGTATTTGCAGGTCCTTGCGCAATCGAAAGCCAGGAACAGTTCACAACTGTATCAAAGGCTGTTAAGGCCTCGGGTGCAAACATTCTTCGCGGCGGTGCGTTCAAGCCACGTTCATCACCATATTCATTCCAAGGTCTTGAGGGTGATGGCCTGAAGATTATGTACAACAGCGGTCAGGAACTTAATATGCCTATCTGTACTGAAGTACTTGATACAAGAGATGTTGAACTTGTTGCAAAGTATGCTGATATTATGCAAATCGGTGCAAGAAATATGCAGAACTTCAAACTTCTTCGTGAAGTCGGTAAGTGCGACAAGCCTATACTTCTAAAGAGAGGTCTTGCTTGTACTATGGAAGAGTGGCTAATGGCTGCCGAATATATTATGTCTGAGGGTAATGAAAAGGTAATCCTTTGTGAAAGAGGTATCAGAACATACGAAACTGCTACAAGAAATACATTTGACATTTCGGCAATTCCTGTTTCAAAGGAACTTTCTCATCTTCCTATTATTGCCGATCCGAGCCATGCAACAGGTACATATAAGTATGTTCCGGCTATTGCAAAGGGTGCTATTGCGGCAGGTGCTGACGGTCTTATGATTGAAGTACATAACTGCCCTGAAAAGGCTGCGTCAGACGGCGCACAATCGCTTACACCTGAAAAGTTTGACAAGCTTATGAAAGAGCTTGATCCAATCGCGAAGGCAGTAAATAAGATTCTATTATAAGAAATTTATAGGCTGGATGAAGTTGCCCACATTGTGTGAACAATTTTATTTCAGCCTTTCGTTTTATTGAAGGGAGTTATTGACTTAATATGTTAGGTTATCTTGGTCCGAACGGGACATTTTCACATCAGGCGGCTATGGAATGGTCTGAGGGTAAAGAAGAAATAAAGGAGTTTTCAACGATTTATTCTGTAATTTTGGCGGTTGAAAAAGGCGAGATAGACAGGGCAATAGTGCCGATTGAAAATTCTATTGACGGAAGTATCAACACAACTTTGGATACTCTTGCTTTTGATGTGGATTTATATATAACAGGTGAATACATTCTTCATATAAGCGAAAATCTTATGGTTAAAAAAGGTGTAAAGAAAGAGGATATAAAAATTATCACTTCCCACCCTCAACCGATAGGACAGTGTTCAAAATTATTGTCGCACGAATTTGCGGACGTGAAAATTGAATTTGCCGATTCAACTGCGTCTGCGGCAAAACGTGTAAAAGAATCGGACGGCTCTGTGGCGTGTATCGGCTCACCGAACAGTGCAAAAATTTATGACCTTGATATTTTGTGTCACGACTGCGGTGACGACGCAAATAATTCAACTCGATTTGTTATTATTGAAAAAACACCGAATAAGACAGTTACAGGTCACGATAAGTCATCAATCGTATTTGCGATTGATAATAAACCGGGCAGCTTGTACAGTGCGATTGAGCTTTTGGCGAAGTCCGGAATTAATATGACTAAAATTGAGTCACGTCCTATGAAAAAGGAACTCGGTAAGTATGTGTTCTTCATTGATATTGACGGCAATATTGATGATGCGTCAATTTACTTTGCACTTGATAAAGTAAGACAGAATACATTTTTCTATAAATTTCTCGGATCATACAATTACTAAAATGCGAAATATTAAAAAAGGAAGTTTTCAAAACTTCCTTTTTTAGTTTGAATTTATAATATCCATAATAGTTTTTTCAGCGAGTTTTACTTCCTGTAACAGTTCATTTGCGGAAAGTCGTGTCGCACCGTTGCCTAGAATGATAATTTGTTCAAGGTTATCCGAAGTGGCAACACGCACACGATGTTTTTTACCGATTTCATGTGTGATTTTTTCAATATACATATCGGCGGTTTCAGCCTCTTTTGTGTACACAACGTTTATATTGTGAATTTTTTCGGCACTGCCGACATTTCCTTTAACTTTATACGCATCAAAAACAAGTATTAAATTGCATTGCTTAAAGCCTTGATAATTGCAAAGAATATCAATCAGTCGGTCACGTGCCATATTAAGGTTATATTTGGCGAGTTCTTTCAGTTCGTCCCACGCAAAAATTATATTGTAACCGTCTACAAGCAAATATTCGTCACCTAATTTAACAGGCTTTGATTTTTGATGTTTTTTCTGTTCGGTGGCGGATTTCTTTACAGTGTATGACGCTACTTTACGGCGTACAGGACCGTATGTACGTTCAAAAATCTGCATAAGCTCATTATCATCGGCAACCATATTGATGTAGTCGTTTGCACGCTGATAGACGTTTTCTTCTTCATCATCGTCTTGGTCAAGCTTTATGCCGTCAATGTGCATATGGTCGTAAACCTTATCCCACTTTACAACAAAGCCTGCACCGTGCGAACAGAAAACCGAATCGGCGGGATTTTCAATATCGGTTTCGCTGTCGTAAGCGATTTCGGCAATCACTTCTTCGGTGTTGTGGCAAGGCTCATAACCGCTTAAAATACAGTTTAATCTGCCTTTGCCGTGCGTGTAACCCGTTACGTCCATTTGATAGTCACGCATTGTCGCAACGGGTGCAGAGCCTGAAATTCGCGTCATATCACCGATTGTTTCAGGTTGACTGAATGTACCGCCCATTTGCTGAATGTCGGTCATTGCACGTCCTACGTTTTCGGTAGGTATTTCAAGATGAAATTCGTACCACGGCTCAAGCAAAACACTTTCAGCCATTTTCAAGCCTTGACGTACCGCACGATAAGTAGCTTGACGGAAGTCGCCGCCCTCAGTATGTTTTTGGTGTGCGCGTCCTGCGATAAGCGTTATCTTCATATCGGTAATCGGTGAGCCTGTCAGAACACCGATATGTGCTTTTTCTTTTAGATGGGTGAGAATAAGTCGTTGCCAGTTGCGGTCAAGACTGTCCTCACTGCAATTTACCGCAAACTGCATACCGCTGCCTTTTTCAGTCGGCTCCATAAGTAAATGCACTTCAGCATAATGCCTTAACGGCTCATAATGTCCGACACCCTCAACAGGTGCGGCTATTGTTTCACGATACGCAATACCGCCGTGACTGAATTCAATATCAATACCGAATCTCTCTTTTATAATTCGTTTTAAAACTTCAAGCTGAACTTCGCCCATAACTTGAACGTGAATTTCCTGCAACTGTTCGTTCCATATTATATGAAGCTGTGGGTCTTCGTCCTCCAAATGACGTAATTCGGTAAGTGCTGTATGCACGTCAATACCGTCCGTAAGCTCCATACGGTACGTCAAAACAGGCTCAAGAACGGCATTTTTTGAATCAGGCTCACAACCTATACCTTCACCGGAATATGTCTGTGTAAGACCTGTTACGGCACAAACCGTACCGGGGAATGCCTCGTCAACCGCTTGGAATTTTGCACCGGAATAAATTCTGATTTGATTTACTTTTTCCGACCACTCATTTTTCTTGTTACCCTTTAAAAGTGTTTTTACCTTTAAAGTACCGCCGGTAATTTTCATATAAGTAAGACGTGTGCCTTGCTCATCTTCGGCAATTTTGAATACCTTTGCACCGAATTTGTTATCGTAAATAATTTGTCTTGTATACAGTTCAAGTCCTTCAAGAAATTCCGATACACCTTCCATTTTAAGTGCAGAGCCGAAATAGCACGGGAATATTTTTCTTTGTACAACGGCATTTCTTATGTCTTGATTTTTGACAGTACCGTCCGCAAGAAATGTATTCATTATAGCTTCGTCACACATAGCGAGAGATTCTCTGAAATCTTCATTTTCATGATTTTGCGTAAAATCAATACAACCGTCCGAAAATCTTGTATGCAATTCATCAAGAACGGCGTTTCTGTCGGCGTTTAAGTCCATTTTGTTCACGAATATAAATGTAGGTACATTGTATCGTGCCAAAAGCCGCCATAGTGTTTCTGTATGATTTTGTATCCCGTCCGTACCGCTTATAACGAGGATTGCGTAATCAAGCACGCTCAAAGTACGCTCCATTTCAGTAGAAAAGTCAACGTGACCGGGGGTGTCAAGTAAAGTAAATGCGGTGTCACGAAAACGCATAACGGCTTGCTTTGAAAATATCGTAATGCCTTTGTCGCGTTCAATTTCGTGTGAATCGAGAAATGCGTCACCATGGTCAACACGACCGATTTTTCGTATTTCACCTGCACTGTATAACATTCCCTCAGATAGCGTAGTTTTACCCGAGTCAACGTGTGCCAGTATTCCAATTACAACTCTGTTCATATCATCTCTGCCTTTACAGTATATATTATTTTAATTATATCATAATAGAAATGTTTTGTCCAATTCAAACAAAAAAACGGTGTTGCAATGCAACACCGTTTCAGACTGTCGACAAATTGTCCGGAACGTGCAAAATATTATTTTTGTATTTTAAAACTAAATTTATAGCTATAACAAATAACAGGCAAGCCTATCTTTGATATACGGCTTGCCTGTGCACTTTTTGCGAAAATAAACTCTAACGTACCCACGTACGCCGACGAGTTCATTTTCACAAAATCCGAACTAATTTCTCGACCTCTGTCAGCCTGTCGACAGCTCCTTTTTTTATTCTTCAGCGCCAAGAACAGCGATTTCGCTGATATGACAGTAATTCTTGTCAGGGTCTGTTGCACCGTCACCGTTGTAGCGGATATAACGTGCTTTTACCGTTTCAGGGAACATATACTTTTCAAATTCGCTTGATTCACCTGTGTTTTGAGTTTTTGGAAGTGCAGTTTCCCAAGTTTTGCCGTCAACCGAGTATTCGATTGTGAACGGATAAATTCTTTCGCTGCCTTTCCACATTGCGATTGCAACACCCGAAACGTCCTTTTCTTCGCCTAAATCAAGCGTAAGCGTACTCTTACCGTAACTTGACCAACGCGTGTTTATATCAAGGTCAACCGCACCTGCTTCAACGTTACCGTCATTGTCGCTTGCCTCAACGGCAAAAACGTCAAGTTGGTTAGGATAATATTTTTGACCTGTTCCGTTTATTGCGACAACTTCAATTTTGTCAGGTACTTTTGCAGATGTGATTGTAGATTTTCTAGATATTGCGGAATCGTCTGACATATTTAAGTCAATATCGCTTATGCAGATATATTTATCGTTGTAGTAAACAATCTTTCCGAGTGCTTCGCCGATTGCACGAAGCGGAACCATTGTTCTGTCGTTGTTCAAAATCGGTGCAGTGTCCATTGTTTTTGTTTCGTTGTTTACAGTATAATCGTTGCTGCCGATTTTCATTGTAACGGCGTCACCGTTGATTTTGATTTCCTGTGTATCTGCCACCCATTCAACGTCTGCGCCGAATGACTCAGAAATAAATCTCAACGGAACAAGAGTTCTTTCGTTTTCGTCAAGGTATGGTACAACGTCCGTGCTGTCGTTATCAACACGTTTCGGAACACCGTTTGTAAGTGCTGTCGGTGTGTCAAGTACAAGCTCAACCTTTTCACCGCTGTATAAATCGTTTATATTCCAAGACTTCTTTGCAAGGTCGGGATTTTTTTCATTGTTGCCTACTGTATAAATCTGCGGTACAGGTACATTTTCAGTGTCAAAACCAAGATAATAGCTTAGGTGTGTAGGCTGATTGTAACAGTCGTTTTGATATGCAACGTGCATTCTGTATTGAATGTCGTGCATAAGTGTAGGAATTTTGTAGCTTGTCGGTGTAGTGGTTGTGTAAATTCTCAACGCACTGCCGTCCTTTAGCGGATACATAACTTCTTCACGCCAATCGCCGAAAAGGTCGGCGGTAAGTGACGGATTAGCTTTTGTACCGTTTACAGAAGTACAGCCCGAAGCGGTGAAGATAGTTTCAACCTTTTCTTTTTCGGGATTCCACTTGCTGATATAAATGTTATCCTGAACTTCACGACCTAAATCGCCGTCCCAATAGCATAGGAAGTTTGCCGGCATAGTGTATTTTGTTGAAATGACGGTACCGTCTGCGGCGGTAAGTATTCCTGCGGCTGACCAGCCTTCGCAACCCGGATAACGCGGGTCTATGTCGTCAGATGTGCCGCGACCGTTGTCACTGCCCATTTGTTCGCCGCCGACAAGTATTTCGCCTGTACGTGCGTCACGCATTTCAAAGCTGTATTTTGCTTGAGTTTCTTCGTGACAAGAGTAAACTTCAAGTCCCGGTCTTGACGTGTCAAGGTCACTGACGTGCTGTGCGTCACCGTGTCCCAAACCTGTCGAATACATAGGCTTGCCGTCGTTGTCTATTGCAAGCGCACCGTATATAAGCTCATCGCAACCGTCATAATCAACGTCTGCGGCACTCATTGAGTGGTTGCCCTGTCCGATATATTTATTGTTGTAATCCATTGTATCAAAGCGCCATTTCTTAACAAGTTTGCCGTCTACAAGATCGTATGTTGCAATAACTGTTCTGCCGCCTGTTTCACCCTCAGGACCTGTGTAATAACCTCTTGCAAAAACCATGCTCGGTCTTGTGCCGTCAAGATATGCAACGGCGGCAAGGTATCTTTCGGAACGGTTTCCGAATGTATCGCCCCAAGAGCTTATATCCCATTTTTGACCGCTTGCGGTTTTGCCTGTGATTTGCGGGTCATAGTCAACTGTATCAATTACAGAGCCGTCCTCACCCTTGAATACTGTAAGATAAAGCGGGCCTGTAAGGTTTTTACCGTTGCTTACAACGGCATAGTTTTTGTTTGAGTCACCGATAACAGAGCCGTCACCTGCGATTGTGCCGTCAGCCGTACGGCAAGCAACTTCGGCTTTTCCGTCACAGTCATAGTCGTATACCATAAACTGCGTATCGTGTGCGCCTGCACGAATGTTAGGCCCCATATTTATACGCCATAGACGTGTGCCGTCAAGCTTGTATGCGTCAAGAATACATTCGCCTGTAAAACCTGCCTGTGCGGCATCTTTTGCGTTTGACGGATCCCATTTTAGTACGATTTCATACTCACCGTCACCGTCAAGGTCACCGACAGACGCGTCGCCCGGTGTATATGAATATTCTTCGCCGTTTACTTTGTTGTTTTCGGGCTTTTGGATTGGAATATCCATATAATTGTTATCCCAAGTTTGAGAAAATTCAGCCTTGTCTGCCTGTTCTTCACCGTTTACAACGGGTATAATGCAATACTGTGTGTTAGAATCGGCAGTAAACACATCGGTAAAGTTTGTTACATTTAATGGCTCTGTATTTAATTTTTGTCCGTAAGAGGACATCTCTTTTGAGCCGCGATAAATGTTATATCTCGTATCCGCACTTTCAGTACCGAGCCAACGCCACGAAATATATGTATAGCCGTCCATTCTTACGGCAACAGCACCTCTGTTTAGATTTTCCATAGGACGCTGAATATCAGGTCGTGAGTCGATTAATTTTTGTGTTTCGGCGGCGGATTCTGTGTAATCGCCGACTTTCAGGCTTTCGCCTACCTCTGTGGCAAGCACGGAAACAGCCGAACTTGCAAGCATTGCAACTGTAAGCATAGCCGAAATGATTTTCTTTTTATTCATAGTGTATTAAAATCCTCCTTTTCAAAGTATCTAAACTATATTTTATCATATTATAAAAAGAATTTGGGAAAATTTAATAATGAATTCTGATTTTTATAAATTAATATCTGATTTTTCAAGCGATTTGACAAATAAAGATTAAAAGGGTATAATATGAATATATGAACATATGACCGAAAAGAGGAGAAGATAAATGGATAAATGCAGTACCTGTCAATATAATCCGCAGATTTTAGATAGATTGAAAAATCAACTTCCTGATGAAGATGTAACGGATAAATTGTCGGAAATGTTTAAAGTGTTCGGCGACAGTACAAGAATAAGAATTTTATGGACGTTGTTTGATAAGGAATTGTGTGTGTATGATATAGCGAACGCGCTCGGTATGAGCCAGTCGGCTATCAGTCATCAGCTTAAAACTTTAAAACAGGCAAGGCTTATAAAGTCACGCCGTGACGGTAAAAATGCCTTTTATTCGATTGATGACGACCACGTTAAAAAGATTATAGAACAAATGCTTATTCATATTGAGGAAAACTAAAAAACGGTGCAATTAATTTGCACCGTTTTTGATTGTTGTTTTATAATAAATAAAATAGAATACTGCCGAAATAACGGCGGCGATAGTCCAGCCGACAGGCCAAGAAAGCCATATTCCGACTTCCGAATTAAGTGCGTATGAGAAAACATACGCAAGAATAACTCTTAAAAGCAAGTCGGTAAACGTGCTTGCCATAAACGCCCTCATACGTCCCGCACCGCGAAGAATACCGTCAAATGTAAGCTTTGCGGAAATTACAAAATAGAACGGTGTGACGATTTTTAAAAATATTCTTCCTACGTCTATAATACCTGTCTCACTGCTTTTTACGAATATATTCATCATAGTATTCGGGAATACGAAATACGCAATGAAAAACGGCAGAGAAACAACGATAAGCATAACAATACCTGCTTTAAGTCCTTCAGGTATGCGGAGAAGCTTTCGCGCACCTGTGTTTTGTGCCGTATAGCTTGACATTGCATTTCCGAGCGTTGAAAAACTTGTTATAGCGAATGTATTCAGCTTTATAGCCGCACTGTAACCGGCGATAACGTCAGAGCCGAAACTGTTTACGCGACTTTGTATAAATAAATTTCCGACCGATACAAAACTTTGCTGCAAGATACTCGGTATTGCAATTCTTGAAATATGTCCGAGCATACGGATTGAAAATTTTTTATATGTCCCCGATTTTATACCGTGAACGCGTTTTAAAAGTACGGCGAATGCGAGCAGGGAAGATATACCCTGTGCAATAAATGTTGCCCAGCCGACTCCAGCCACGCCCATATTAAATACAATTACGAAAACAAGGTCAAGAATTATATTTCCGACTGACGACATAATCAAAAAATACAACGGAGTTTACTGTCCCCCATAGCGGTAAAAATACCTGTGCATATGTTGTACAGAAACAGAAAAATCAATCCGCCTATGTAAATATTAAGATATGTCATTGAGTCGGAAAAAATATTTTCGGGAGTAGATAACATTTTTAACATTCCCGAACAGAAAACAATTCCGAAGATTGTAAAAATTGCGGCAAGTACAGTCATTGAAATTATTGAAGTGAAAATGGAAGTTTTGAGTTTTTCAAAATTTTTCGCACCGAACAACTGCGAAATAATAACAGCCGCACCGACGTTTGCACCTGTGGCTATTGCCATAAAAATCATCGTAATCGGATAAGAGGCGCCCACAGCAGCTAATGCCTGGGCGCCTACAAATTTTCCGGCTACGATACTGTCTACTATATTATAGAGTTGCTGAAATACCACGCTCAAAAGCATAGGTATCGAAAAGCTCCATAATATTTTTGAGGGTTTGCCCTCTGTCAAGTCAGTAATCATTTACCTCATTCTTTCTTATTAAATTTTATCAGTCAACATCAACAGGATATTTACCCGAGAAACATCCGTCACAGAATTGACATTTTGCGTTAGGAATAATCTTTTTCAAAGAATTAACGCTTAAAAATCCGATACTGTCCGCACCGATAAGTTCTTTAATTCCGTCCATGGTGTAGTTACAGGCTACAAGCTGATCCTTTGACGGTACGTCTGTACCGAAGTAACAAGGGAACATAAACGGCGGAGCAGATGAACGAACATGAACTTCTGTTGCCCCGAAGTGACGTAAAAGGCTTACAATTCTCTTTGAAGTCGTACCTCTTACGATTGAGTCGTCAACCATAACGACACGTTTTCCCTCAACTGTGCTTTTCAGTACGTTAAGTTTAATTCTTACGGAATTCTCACGCATTGCCTGTGACGGTTGAATGAAAGTTCTGCCGATATATTTATTCTTTACAAAACCGATGTCGTAAGGAATTCCCGATTCCTTTGCATAACCCATTGCGGCACTTAGTCCCGAATCCGGTACACCGATTACAACGTCAGCCTCAACAGGAAATTCCTGTGCCAAGTATTTGCCTGCAAGCATACGTGAATCGTGTGCAGACTGTCCTTCAATAATACTGTCAGGACGTGCAAAATATAAGTATTCAAAGATACACATTGTATGTGGCTTTTTGCCGACGTGAGTTCTGATAGTGGAAATTTTACCGTCTTGAACGACAACAATTTCACCGGGCTCAATGTCGCGGACAAATTCCGCACCCACACTGTCAAGTGCACAAGTTTCCGAGGCAAAAACAATAGCGTCGCCTTTTTTACCCATACAGAGAGGTCTGAAACCCCAAGGGTCACGAGCGGCAATAAGTTTTTGCGGACTCATAACGATAAGTGAAAACGCACCTACAAGGTGATTTATTGTCTTTTCAACCGCCTCTTCAACGCTCTTTGAATTAAGACGTTCTTTGGCGATTGTGTAAGCAATCATTTCTGTGTCGGTTGTTGTTTGGAAGATAGCACCTGTAACGCTTAGTTCTTGTGCCAATTCGTCCTTGTTTACAAGGTTGCCATTGTGGGCAATGGCGATATTACCTTTTACATATCTAAGTACAAGCGGTTGAGCATTTTCACGCATACTTTCGCCTGTTGTCGAATAGCGAACGTGACCGACAGCCATTTTACCGTCAAGTTTTGTCAATATTTCGTCATTAAATACATCGTTGACAAGTCCCATATCCTTGTAATGAGTAATGTCACGATTGTTATTTACTGCAATACCGCAGCTTTCCTGACCTCTGTGCTGAAGTGCGTAAAGTCCGTAATAGGTCGTTCTTGCACAATCACCGTCAGGATCATAAATGGCGAATACACCACATTCTTCACCGATTCTGTTGTCATTTTGCATAATCTTTATCCTCTCTTAAAATACGCTTTGTATTAAAATTTTGATACATATTATATTATATACTGTTTTCCGATAAAATTCAACAGTTTTTATAAGTGAATTTGCATAGCGAGATTAAATATTGCTTTTTCGACAAAATAAAAAATCTCAAGAATATAGCTCTTGAGATTTTTCAGGTCATTTTGTGAATGCTTTTGTCAATAATTTACAACGATATTCGAATTAAAATTATTCTCCAAACAATTTTTTGTTTTCGTTATCAATTTCAATCTGTCTTTGCTTTTGTTCATCCGAATAGTTAGGGTGCATATTATGTTCTTTTTCAATCTTGTCTTTTAACTCATCTATAACTTCGGTATCTCTTTCATTATCGACTTCCATAGAACTTATATAAGTATTGATAGTATTACTCGAACGTGAGTTTTCTGATTCTGATAGGTCGTATTTTCCTTGTCGCATACCTGTTAAAACATAATAGTCTTCATCGGTTGCAATGTCGCTGTCATCTCTTGAAAGGAATAATAAAACTTTTTCATTAACTTCAAAGTCAGGATAACCGTCGGAAGAAACGATTGTGTTTTCATCTTCGCCTTTATCTATTCTTACTATAGCTTGATTATCGTCACGTTCGCCGAAAAGGTAATTATCAATGTTTACAACTATGTCTGTCTGAAGAATATTTCTGAAATTTTCACCTTTTTCATTATTGGGATTACTCCATTTACTGTCCATAATTTCTGAAACAGTACCCTCTATTATTAAGTCTGAACGTAAAATAAGCTCACTTTCAGATATTAACGGTATAATACCGTCAACGACTATTTCTTCTTTTTTTGCATTATTTCCGCAAGATGTTGCAGTGAGCATTATTGTGAGACAACACATTAAACTGATTATATTTAAAATAGATTTTTTCATAATAAACCTTTTTCAATAGTGCTATAAAAGTGACAGATTATCTGCCGCTTTTGTCGCTTTTTTTATTAATTATCTGCAAGCATTCTGTTTACTGCCGAAATAAGTGCATAGATTGATGCGGTATTTATATTTGCGTCAACGCCTGCACCCCAATAAGTTTTTTGGTGGTTGTGGTCGTTGATTTCAATATATGTTGCCGCTCTTGAATTTGATGAACGTGTTAGGGCGTGTTCTGTGTAGTTGCAGATTTCAAACTGCTGACCCAAGAATTGTCTTAAACCGTTGCAAAGTGCATCCAAAGGACCGTTACCTTTACCCTCGATAGAGGTAACTTTTCCGTCCTTTTCGATAGTAGCCGAAAGAATTGTACAGTCATCTTCCTCCGTTGAACGATAGAAACGGGTTTTAATAGGCTCTGCCACATTCACATATGTATCCTTGAATGCTTGATGTATTTCGTGATTTGTAAGTACGGTTTTCTTTTCGTCAGACATATCTGTGATAAGTGAAGAAAATTCCGCAAGCATTGGCTTTGGTAGGGTGTAGCCGTACTTGTTTTCCATAATATAGCTTACACCGCCTTTACCTGACTGACTGTTGATAAGAATAGGCTCATATTTTCTGCCGATGTCGGTAGGGTCGATTGTAAGGTATGGGTTAGCCCATTTATTTGATGGACTTGAACCGAATTTATCCATACTCTTTTTGATTGCGTCCTGGTGAGAACCCGAGAATGCAACGTATGCCATTTCACCTGCGTATGGGTGTCTTGGGTTAATCGGCAAACGATTATACTTTTCGTATACTTCGATGATTTCATCAATATTTTCAAGATGAAGTTCAGGGTCGATACCTTGACAGAACATATTAAGTGCAACAGTGATAACGTCCGTGTTACCTGTTCTTTCACCGTTACCGAATATTGTACCCTCAACTCTGTCCGCACCTGCAAGCAATGCAAGTTCGCTTGACGCAACGCCTGTACCTCTGTCGTTATGTGCGTGAACGCTGATAACAAGATGTTCACGATTGTTAAGGTGCTTGCACATATATTCGATTTGGTCGGCATATACGTTTGCTGTTGCAACTTCGATAGTTGACGGAAGATTTACGATAACTTTGTTTGTTTCGGACGGCTTGAATACATCAAGTACGGCATTTGTAACTTCTGCCGCGTAGTCCGGCTCTGTACAAGTGAAACTTTCAGGTGAATATTCAAAACGAATATTTCCGTCAAGCTGACCGTCAACAAGGCTCATTACAAGCTTTGCACCGTCAACGGCAAGCTGTTTGATTTCTTCCTTGCTCTTTCTGAAAACAACTTCACGTTGAAGTGTTGAAGTTGAATTGTAAAGGTGGATAATTGCGTTTTTAGCACCCTTCAGAGCCTCAACGGTTTTCTTTATAATATGTTCTCTTGCCTGTGTAAGCACTTGAATTGTGACATCATCGGGAATAAGATTTTCGTCAATAAGACGGCGAACAAATTCAAATTCAGTATGCGACGCTGCCGGAAAACCTACTTCGATTTCCTTAAAACCAAGCTTTACAAGGAATTTGAAAAATTCTATTTTTTCTTCTGTCGTCATAGGTGAGTAAAGTGCCTGATTACCGTCACGAAGGTCAACACTGCACCAAATCGGAGCATGAGTTATTTCATTGTTCGGCCACTGACGATCCTCAAGCGGAATCGGATGGTACATTTTTTGATATTTTTTATAATTCATAATGAACACTGCCTTTCCGGCGAATACGCCTAAAATAATATATGAAATTTCTAACTAAAAAAGCTGAGCCACAATGTGACCCAGCATAATTTCAATACAGTTCAGTACAGAAAAACAAAACTGAAGACCACATTGTCGATTCAGCTTAGGAGTAGGAGGTTATTCAAATTTGCCTTTGAAAATTTATCCATAATTCCGTACCTCTTTCTATACTATATGGCTATTCTACAATAAAATCAAGGCTTTGTCAATATTTTTTCGAAAATTAATATATAGAATTTATAGGGCGAAATTGCGGATTATATAGTGATTTTTTATACATTAAAGGAATAGACGGAGCATATATTGGACGTAGGAGGATTGATTTATGGATATACTGTCTTTATTGCTCCTTGCTGCTGCACTTGCGATGGACGCATTTTCGGCGGCGGTTACGGACGGAATGATTGTGAAAAAAATACGATTTTATGACGCGATTAAAGTGGGATTGTTTTTCGGTGTGTTTCAGTTTCTGATGCCTTGTATCGGAAATTTGGTGTCGGGGGTTGCGACTGATATTGTGGAACATTTTGACCATTGGATTGCGTTTGTGCTTTTGGGATTTTTGGGACTGCATATGATATGGGAGTCACGCTCAGAACAGGAAATACCGAAAAATCCTTTAAAAAATTCATCGCTTTTGCTTGCGGCAATCGCAACAAGTATTGATGCACTTGCGGCGGGGGTTACGCTTGCGGCGGTTGATACGCCGATTTTGTTTTCTTCCGCGGTTATCGGAATTACAGCATTTTTGTTTTCGTTCGGCGGTGTTTTTATCGGTAAGAAGTTCGGCGGTTTTCTCGGCTCAAAGGCAGAATGTATCGGCGGAATTATTCTTATATCAATAGGTATAAAAACACTTGTCGAGCATTTATATTGACTAAATTTGCAAAGTGGGATATAATGATATTCAGAGCTGTCGAAATTTTGTCGGCAGGTTCAATGATATGTACTTAATATGTATGAAGGGATATTATAATATGGATTTAACTTCACCACGCACGATAAGAAATATTCAGGAACAATTCGGTTTTACGTTTAAAAAAGGTCTTGGACAGAATTTCCTGACTGCACGAAACATACTTGAAGAAATAGTTGACGCCGCAGAGATTGAAAGCGGTGTTATAGAGGTCGGACCGGGATTCGGTGTGCTTACGAGCGAGCTTGCGCAAAACAGCGATAAGGTCGTTACGATAGAAATAGACGAACGTTTGATTGATGTGCTTGACTACACACTTGCGGAATATGACAATGTAAAAATCATAAACGAAGATATTTTAAAACTTGATTTAAAAAAAGTTATTGACGATGAATTTAACGGCGAAAAAGTCAGTATAGCGGCAAATTTGCCGTATTACATCACTACACCGATTATCACTAAATTGCTTGAGGAAAAATTACCGATTAAAAATATAGTGGTTATGGTGCAGAAAGAGGTTGCCGAGCGTATGTCGGCAAAGCCGTCAACAAAGGATTACGGTGCGATAACGGTGCTTTGTCAGTATTATACGGAGCCGTCAATCGTGGCAAATGTTCCTGCGTCACTGTTCGTTCCGCCGCCAAAGGTGGACAGTGCTGTGTTAAAATTAAAGGTACTTGATAAACCGTCGGTGGAAGTAAAGGACGAGGGTGTATTTTTCAGAGTGGTGAAAGCGGCATTTTCACAGCGAAGAAAAACTCTTTTGAATTGCCTTTCGGCAAATTTTCCTATTCCGAAAGATGAAATATCAACACTTCTTGAAAGTATAGGAATTGCACCGTCAAGACGCGGTGAAACACTTTCGCTTAAAGAATTTGCAAATATTGCCGATACATTATTACAAAAGATAAAATAGGAGGATTTTCAATGGAAATCTTTTCATTTGGTGAACGACTTATGATTTACCGTAAAAGAGCGGGATTTTCCAAAAAAGAACTTGCTAAAAGAGTAGGGATAAGTGTTTCGACACTTACCAAGTATGAAAATGACGAATCACAACCGAATGTTGATATGCTTACCGATTTGGCTATTGCACTTGACATATCTGTTATGAAATTGCTTTCAGGTTTCGGTGATCCGATTCGTGAAAAATACAGACAAGGACTTTTAAATATTTCGCTTGAAAAAATGAATGCTTTGCAAGAAAGGCATTTGCTATAAAAAAATAGGATTGCGATTAATGCAATCCTATTTTTATGTCATGTTTTTTATTTCTTCTTGTTGCCTGCTTTTGCTCGAAGGCTTGTGCTTAGAATTTTCTTTCTCATTCTAAGATGGTTTGGAGTTACTTCCAACAATTCATCATCAGCGATAAAGTCAAGACACTGTTCAAGACTCATTTCTCTTGGAGGAACAAGTCTTAATGCATCATCAGAACCTGATGAACGGGTATTTGTTGCGTGCTTTTTCTTGCATACGTTAACAACAACGTCCTCAAGTCTTGCGTTTTCGCCGACAATCATACCTTCGTAAACCTTAACGCCCGCACCTACGAACAAAGTACCTCTTTCCTGTGCGTTGTAAAGACCGTAAGTAATAGTTGTACCGTCCTCCCAAGCGATAAGAGTACCACGGGTTCTGCCGTTAAAGTCACCTTTGTACGGCTCGTATTTTTCAAGAATACTGTTTATGATACCAGTACCCTTTGTTGCGGTAAGAAGTTCACTTCTGTAACCGATAAGACCTCTTGACGGAATTAAAAATTCAAGTCTTGTGTATCCCTGTGCAGTCGGTGCCATATTTGTCATTTCACCTTTACGGTTTATAACACCGTCCATTACAGTACCTGTGTATTCATCCGGAACGTCAACTGTAAGTCTTTCGATAGGCTCACATTTAACGCCGTCAATTTCTTTATAAATAACAACAGGATTTGAAACTTGGAATTCATAACCCTCACGGCGCATATTTTCGATAAGTACTGAAAGGTGAAGTTCACCACGTCCCGAAACGATAAAGCTTTCTGTCGAATCTGTTTCGTCAACTCTAAGACTTACGTTTGAATCAAGTTCTCTGAACAATCTGTCACGAAGATGACGGGAAGTAACGAATTTACCGTCTTGACCTGCAAACGGACTGTCATTAACGCTGAAAGTCATTGAAAGTACAGGGTCATCGATTTTTACGAACGGAAGTGCTTCGGGATTGTCAACGTCACAAACCGTTTCACCGATATTAATATCAGCGATACCCGAAATTGCGACAACGTCACCGGCACCGACTTCGTCTGTAGGAACCTTTTTAAGTCCTTCAAAAGTAAATAGCTTTGTAGCTTTTCCTCTTGTTACTTTACCGTCATGACGGCAGATCGAAAGCGGCATATTAACCTTTATACTGCCTCTTTCGATTTTACCTACTGCGATACGGCCTGTATAATCATCATAGTCAATGTTTGAAACAAGCATTTGGAACGGTGCGTCGTCCTCGCATTTAGGGCAAGGAATTGAATTTACGATAAGTTCAAACAATTCTGTAAGGTCATTGTTCGGTTGTTCCGGATTGTATTCTGCGGTTGCCCAACCGTCACGTCCCGACGCATATATAACAGGAGTGTCAAGCTGTTCTTCTGTTGCACCCAAATCGATAAACAGGTCAAGCACTTCATCAACAACTTCGTAAGGTCTTGCGTTCGGTCTGTCAACCTTGTTTACAACGATAACGGGCTTTAGGTCAAGTGCCAATGCCTTTGACAATACGAAACGTGTCTGTGGCATACAACCCTCAAATGCGTCAACAAGTAAAAGTACGCCGTCAACCATTTCAAGACCGCGTTCAACTTCACCGCCGAAATCGGCGTGTCCCGGTGTATCAATAATATTTATTTTAACACCCTTGTAGTAAAGAGAAGTATTCTTTGCAAGGATTGTGATACCTCTTTCTCTTTCAAGGTCGTTTGAGTCCATAACTCTTTCGTCCACTTGTTCGTTTTCTCTGAATGTACCGCTCTGTGCAAGCATTGCGTCAACAAGCGTTGTCTTACCGTGGTCAACGTGGGCGATAATTGCGATATTTCTTATATTTTCACGTTTTATCATAATTAATCTCCTAATCTCCTCATTTTATTACTCTAACCTCTTTATTATATACCCGTTTTGCAATTATTACAATATTTTTGCCGAAAAAACAGAATAATGTACAAAACCGACCTTGCATAAACACTGTTTAAATGTTATAATAACAAGTGATTTAATAAATGAGGAGTAAAGATAATGGATTTTAAAGAACATATAATTGAAAAAATTGTTGATATAACAGGACTTGAAAGAGAAGTTGTGGAAAAATCCGTCGAAGTTCCGCCTGATGAAAAAATGGGTGACATCGCATTTCCGTGCTTTCCGCTTGCAAAGGTTATGAGAAAAGCACCTCCTATTATTGCGCAGGAGCTTGCTGAAAAAATGTCGGGTGACGATATGATTGAAAAAGCACAGGCTGCCGGCGGTTATTTAAACTTCTTTTTAAACCGTGAAAAGTTTATTTCCGAAACAGTTTCTTCTGCACTTGACGCAGGCGAGGATTGGGGCAAGTCGGATATGGGTAAGGGCAAGACTGTACTTGTCGAATATTCGTCACCGAATATAGCAAAGCCGTTCCATATCGGTCATCTTTTCTCAACGGCTGTCGGAAATTCACTTTCAAAGATTTACAAGCACCTTGGATATGACGTTCAGTCGCTTAATCACCTTGGCGACTGGGGTACGCAGTTCGGTAAGCTTATATGTGCTTACAAGAGATGGGGTGTTAAAGAGGTTATCGAAAAAGACCCTATAAACGAGCTTTTAAAGATATATGTAAAATTCCACGAAGAAGCTGAAAAGCACCCTGAACTTGACGATGAAGCAAGAGGATATTTCAAAAAGCTTGAGGACGGTGACGAGGAAACAACGGCTCTGTGGACATATTTCAGAGATATAAGCCTTGTTGAATTCAAGCGAGTATATAATATGCTTGGCGTTAAGTTTGATTCATATAACGGCGAAGCATTCTATTCGGATAAAATGGACGAAGTTGTCGATATACTTCGTGACAAAGGATTGCTTACCGAAAGTGACGGCGCACAGGTTGTTGACTTGTCAGAGCTTAACATACCGCCTTGTATCGTACTTAAATCGGACGGTGCGACAATTTATGCAACACGTGATATTGCGGCGGCTCTATACCGCCACAGAACATATGATTTCTATAAAAATATATACGTTGTCGGTATTCCGCAGTCACTTCACTTTAAGCAGATATTTGCCGTAATGAAAAAAGCAGGCTGGGATTGGGCAGATGATTGTGTTCACGTTGGTTTCGGTCTTGTAAAACTTCCGGGTAAGAATATGTCAACACGTCACGGTGACGTTGTATTCCTTGAGGACGTTTTAAATGAATCAATCGAAAAGACTAAGGAAATTATCGAGAAAAACGGCTCAAATGTTGAGGATATCGAGGACGCGTCAAAGAAAATCGGTATCGGCGCAATACTTTATACATTCCTTAAAAATTCGCGTGAAAAGGATATTATATTCAGTTGGGATACTATGCTTGACTTTGAGGGCGAGTCTGCTCCGTATTGTCAGTACGGTTATGCACGAGGCAGAAGTATTTTGAGAAAAGCAGAGGGTATTGATTACTCAAACGCAGACTTCTCAAAAGCAGCATCTGATGAGGCATATTCGCTTGTAAAGCAAATTAACGGATTCGGTGACGCGGTAAAAGATGCGGCAGACAAGAACGAGCCGTTCTATATAAACAGATACGTTACAAATCTTACAAAGTCATTCAACAAGTTCTATAACACAAATCCTATTATGAAAGACGATGTGGATGAAGAAACAAAGAAAGCACGTCTTGCAATAGTTGACGCAACAACAAAGGTTATAAAGACAGCATTGGGATTGCTTGGAATTGAAACTGTTGAAAGTATGTAATTTATAAAAGGGTGTTGTATGTGCAATGATATATTCGCAAAATATAAATAAAGTGTGTGCCGTCTGTCAGATGGCTTATAAAAAAAGCGAAGATGAAATGTATTGTGATATAAAAAAACAAGCGGTGTCCGTTACCGATACCGCTTGTGATAAATTCAAATACGATATTTTAAAACGTCATGTAAGACGTATGCGTAAATTGAAAACGAATTTTAATCCTGAGGATTTTTCACTGTAACAGTGCTTGACATGACATTTGTTAAGTGTTATAATTCAAATAGAGAGTAGGAGCAGTAAAACGATTGTTTCTACTCATGTAGTTTGGTTTTAGTAGAAGAAATCTACATTCAACCGCCCTATGCCAGTAGGGCGGTTATTTCTTTATTACCCATACAATAAGCAAAATCAACAATAATTGTACCGTTGTTTCACTCATAGCTGAATCCTTTCCGAAACAACCGCCTACCGCTCAAACTCAATATCCGAGCCGTTAGGCTGTTTATAATATATCATATTTTTCGGTTATGTGCAAGCAAACCGCTTTTTTTAAAATTCTTTTCCGTTTAAAATTTCAACGTAATCTTTATAATTTTCCTCCAAAAGTTTTGGGGTATCAAGTCCGTAAGGACATTTTGATTTACATTGATTACAGTGCAGACAATTTTCTATCTTTTTCATTTTAGCCTGAACAGCCGGAGTAAGCTGAAGTTCGGACGGTGAACGTCTTAGAAGAAGTGACATTCTTGCACAGTTATTTATTTCGATACCGACAGGACAAGGCATACAATATCCGCAACCGCGACAAAATTCGCCTGCAAGCATTTTTCTGTCATTATCAATAAGTTCCTTAATTTCACTTGTCACAGACGGTGGGTTTGTGTTGTAACTCAAAAATTCGTTAAGCTCACTCATACGCTGAACACCCCAAATAGGAAGTACGTTATCATATTGTGCCATAAACGCATAAGCGGCGGCGGAATTTGATATAAGACCGCCCGAAAGTCCTTTCATTGCTATAAAACCGAGATTATTCTTTTTACAGTTTTCAACTATCGCAATATCTTTATCCGTTGCAAGATAGCAGAACGGGAACTGAATTGTGTCGTAAAGTACGGAGTCGATAGCCTCTTGTGCGACTGCAAGACGGTGATTTGTAAGACCGATAAAACGAATTTTTCCTTGTGCTTTTGCCTCAAGCATTGCCTCATAAAGTCCTGTACCGTCGTTCGGTTTCGGACAGAATGACGGATTGTGGAATTGGTAAATATCTATGTAATCCGTTTTCATATTGTTAAGACTTGTATTTAGGTCTTTCCAAAAATCATCGGCATTTTGTGCGGCGGTTTTTGTGGCGATGTATATTTTGTCACGAACATCCGACAGCGCATAACCGATTTTTTCTTCACTGTCTGTGTAAAAACGTGCGGTGTCAAAAAAATTAATTCCGCTGTTATACGCATGAAGAAGTATTTCTTTTGCGGAATCAAAGCTTATACGTTGTATCGGCAATGCACCGAATCCGTTCTTACAGACTTTAATTTCTGTCCTTCCTAAAGTTACATAATCCATATGTTTTCGCCTCTTTAAATCAAGTTTTCTTAAATTATATCATATAGATTTACCACATTCAACATAAAAAGCAATCTTTGCAATATAAAAGACAATTATTGAATAACAAAAATGTGTGTGATGTGGTAAAATAGAAATAACATTATAATGGAGGAATTTTGTTTATGAAAGAGGGTAAAGTTTTCTGTTTTCATCACGGCTGGCATTTCCTGCTTGCGGATGAGTTTCCTATGCAAAAAGCACTTGAAAAGCATAAGGATAAAAACGGACGCTGTTTTTATGAACTTGATTATATAGAAGAAAATTGGGAGAGCGTAACGCTTCCGCATACGTTTAACGATACCGATTTGTTTCGTGACAGAATAAAGGACGCCGGCAGCGGTCAAAAACGTACTGCGGCATTTTACAGAAATTATTTGACCGTTCCGAAAGAATATTGCGGTCAAAAGGTACTTATCGAATTTGAGGGAATACGTCAGACGTGCTATTTGTACGTAAACGGTAAAATGGTCGGATATGTCGAAAATGGTGTTGCGCCGTTTGGGTTTGATTTGACGCCGTTTATCGATTACGATAAACCGAATTTAATCGCTGTTGCTACTGACAACACCGCCACGCGTGAAACGGATTTTTGCATTGCAGAAACACCGAACAAGCCTGACGTTATACCCGGTTCGTACTTGTTTCCGCAGGACAAAGAGGTCGATAAAGTGTGTGAGGGTGTGGGATATTTCTGGAATTGCAATGACTTCAATCCGTCTGTTGGCGGTATAACAAGACCTGTAAAAATTCATTTTAAACCAAAGGTGCATTTGACTTTGCCGCTTTACAGCAATCTTATGACAAAGGGTACATATATTTATGGCAGTGATTTTGATATACAAAACGGTACGTCGAAAATAAATGTTGAGTCGGAAATCAGAAACGAAAGCGGAAAAGATGTTAAGGCATATATTGAGATAATCGTAAAAAATATTGTCGGCGAAGAAGTAACGCGTTTTAAATCGGACGAATGTGTTGTAAATTCAACAAGTGCTAAAATACCGCCGTTGTCAATAACGCCGACAGACGCATATATTGCGGAGATTTTGCCTGACGGGAGAAAGCACTATACAGCGGTTAATGATGAAAGCAAACTCGGCGAAACGGTTACAAAGTCGTTTAACGTAACGGAAGTAAGCGCCGTTTCGGATACAACAAAGCTGAATTTTTGGAGCATATCCAATCCGTTTTTGTACAGAGTGGAAGTAAGACTTTTTGCGGACGGCGAATTGTGCGACAGTGTAGTTATCGAAACAGGTTTCAGAAAGGTCGGTTACGACAAGGATAGGGGCGTGCTTTTGAATGATGTTCCTGTTTGGCTTAGGGGTTACGCACAAAGGGCAACGAATGAATGGGCGGCAATCGGCATTGCACCTGAATGGCTGAAAGACGTTGACGCAATGCTTATAAAAGAAAGTAATGCAAATCATATTCGCTTTATGCACGTTGCAGGCTCAAAAGCAGATGTTCGTTCGTTTGACCGTCACGGTATTGTTTGCACACAACCGGCAGGCGACAAGGAACGTGAGAATTTCGGCAGACAGTGGAAACAAAGAGTTGAACTTATGCGTGATGTGATAATTGCGTTTAGAAACAGTCCGTCAATTTTGTTTTGGGAGGCGGGCAACAATTCGATAAATAAAGAGCATATGGCTGAAATGCGTGCGATTAAAGAAAAACTTGACCCAAGCGGCGGAAGATTTATGGGTTGCCGTACATTGAATACAGAGGACGTTATAGAAGAATCCGAATTTGTCGGAACTATGCTTAACCGCCATGCCGCAAGATTTACCGCCGAGCATGGACCGATTATGGAAACTGAATATTTGCGTGAAGAAGCACCGAGAAGAATTTGGGACGATTTTTCACCGCCTGATTTTGATTATAAGACAAAGTGGGGCGGAAAGGGCGGCCGTAAGCAGGTCGGTATTGATTTTTACGATATGACGTCGGAGGACTTGGCACTTGCTTCGGCTAAAGGCTATGGCGAATTTTTTAATGACAGAATAGGCGGTGCGTCGAAAAAGGATTATTACAGCGGTTGTGCGGCTTTGTGCTGGACAGATTCGGCACAACACGGCAGACAGGCGTACAGTGAAAACGCAAGAATGAGTGGCAGAGTTGACGCGGTACGTAATAAAAAGCAGAGCTTTGACGTGTTCCGCGTTATGCAGTCACCGAAAAGTGCGGTTAAAATTTTCGGTCACCGGAATTATCCTAAAGCTGACGGCGACAATTACAAATACAATGTGAAAAAGTTCAACGGCACATATTGGAAAGAAACAGGCGAAACGGATTTTCGTGACGCATATAATAAGACGGTGTATGTAATCGGCAGTTATGATATTGCGAAAATTGTTTTAAAAGTCAATGGCAGAGAAGTCGGGGTGTGTGATAAACCGATTTACACATTTGTGTTCCCGTTTCCGAATATCGACATAACCGAAAGCGGTGAGATAACCGCATACGGATATGACTGTGGCGGCAATCTTGTTGCAAGTGACACGATTAAAACAGTCGGTGAACCGTCACAAATTCACTTAACACTTCACACCGATACAAACGGACTTAAAGCTGACGGCAATGACGTTGCATACGTTGATATTGAAGTAACCGATGAAAACGGCGATATTTGTCCGTTGTGTTATGATAAAATTGACTTTGAATTCAGCGGTGTCGGTGTATTCTTGGGCGGATATAACAGCGGTAAATTTGATTTCGGAGATAAGCAAGAGAGTGTTATACATAAAAATTACGTCTATGCCGAGTGCGGTACGAACAGAGTGTTTATTCGTTCGACAGAAAATGTCGGAAAGCTAAAGCTAAAAGCGAATATGAACGGCATAACGGCGGAAATCGAATTTGAAAGCGTTGAAACCCAAAATGATACTCTTACGGAATGTACGTTTGACGGAATATACGAAGATTGCAAAAATGACGCAGACAGAGCGGAATTTGAGGCGATAGAACAAATCGATAACATTAAGTATGTTCCCGAATCCGAGCCTTACTGCAAAATACTTGTGAACGGTCAAGAGCCGGATACAAGGGGAGTAAGAAGCCTTAATAAAAACGGTCGTATATGGGGTGCGGTGATTTGTATTCTTGAACGTCTTAAAACCGAGTGGAGCGAACATTTCGACTTTGAATATAATTCGGACGAAAAAATACTTACATTGAAAAGCGGTGAATATGTCGTTACGGCAGAGTGCGGATGTACTCATTTACTTGTAAACGGAAATGAAAATCTTATGGACGGTGAGCCGTATATTTCGGACAGCGGACAATTCGTTATGGAAGTCAGCGCGATAGCGTCATATATTGACGGCGTAAGTGCGTGGTATGACGATAAAGTGGAAGTTTTCAGAATAGAAACCAAACAATAAAAGACTGTCGGCAAAAAATCGCCGACAGTCTTTTTTAATCATTATCATTATTGTTATTCTTCTTTAATTTTCTGCGGCCGTCTATAACGACCAAAAGCAGAAATATTACAATAAGAACAGTCAATACAATAGCTTTTGCAGACATAATTTATTCTCCTTATTTACAGAAAACGTGTTTTCCGATAGTTTTAATAATAGGTCTTGTACGAATCCATGAACTTGTTGCTGTGGATGGGTTGTAGTAATATATTGCACCGCCTGTCGGATCCCAGCCGTTCAAAGCGTCACGCGCGGCATTATAGCAAGATGATTGTATCGCTTTGTTAATCTGTCCGTCGTCAACGGCGGTAAATGCACCGGGTTGATATACAACTCCTGCGATTGTGTTCGGAAACGAGGAATGACGTACGCGGTTTAAAACAACAGCACCTACTGCCACTTGCCCCTCATAGCTTTCACCTCTTGCTTCACCGTTTATAACCATTGCAAGAAGTGTTGTATCATTAGAATATGAACTTGATGATGAGCCTGTCGGCAAACCTATTTTTGAAAGTGTTGCGGGACCTGAGATACCGTCGGCGGTAAGACCGTTCTTACGCTGAAATTCTTTCACCGCATTGGCGGTACGCCAACCGTATATTCCGTCAATACTTCCGCTGTAATATCCCCAAGACTTAAGCCTTGTTTGAATATTTGTGACTTCCTGACCTTGCGAGCCTATCTTTGACAATGCGAAAACGGTACTTTCGCAAAACACACAACATATTACTGTTGACAATAAAATTACCGATATTCGTTTAGATATATGTTTCATAAGAAATCCTTTCTTTCTTGATGTAATATATATCTATTTTTAACGGATATTTTGTTTTTAATACGCAATTATAGGTAATTTTATTTGAACGTGAATTGCAAGCGTCAAAGCACATATTTGCTCAGCACCGTTATTCGCCAATTCTCTTGCACAAGACTGAGCGGTGTTTCCTGTGGTGTAAATATCGTCAAAAAGCAATATTTTCTTACCGTCACATTTTTCTGTGCATTTGAATGCACTCTGAACATTTGTAACACGTTCCGTTCGTACAAGTGAACTTTGCTTTTTAGTTGCTTTTGTGCGGATAAGCAAATCTGTACGCATAGGTATTTTTAAATACTCCGCAACTTCTTTTGCTATAAGTTCGGATTGATTGTAACCGCGTTCCTTTAAACGTTTCTTGTGCAGAGGAACCGGAACGATATAATCAAATGTATCCCATATATCATATGAATCAAGATAATTTTTCATCATATCGGCAAGTAATTTTGCATAGGCTTTGCAATTTGAGAATTTTAAATCAAGTATAACTTTACGCATACTTTTTGTGTATTCAAAGGGGGACATTGTGAAAGCGATATGTTCCGTACCTTGATAAGGTGAGGCGTATGCCGTTTTGTCAAGATTTTCAAAACAGTGACGGCATATGCCGATTTTACCGTTTATAAGGTGAGCGGTGTCGCTCTCTTTTCGTTCGTCACAAAATACACAAATATACTTACTCATATTACCACTTTTTCTTCGGACATTTGCCGTCCGATAATCTTGCTCTTACCTGCATAACACAGCCACATACACCGCACGTTGAGCCGTACATAAAATCATCGCAGTTTTGACAAATATCAAATCTGTTTTTATATACATCACTGCTTACAAGCCGTACACTTTTCATTGAAGTGACTTGCTCAACCATTTTTTGAATATCGTCTTCGGAAAGAACGGTTTTTAATCCGCACCGTTTACATTTTGCCATTACTTTAATGTTATTACACAAGCACTCATTTTAGGCAGCTTGAATGAAAGTTTACCGTTTTCAAGTGATACATCAAACTTTTTCGGCTCAACGGTGTTCGGTGCGTCAAATGTGTTGCAGTCGTTCATATGCTCCGATACAAGAATTTCTCCGTCTGCAACAGAAAATTCACTGTCACGCAAATCAAGCTCCATATCTTCGTCACTGTCAAGACTTGTGTTGCAGATTGAAACAGTCATTTCACCGTTTTTCTTTGAGGCGGAAATGCTGATTTTAGGGAACTTCAAGCCGTTGATTTCCTGTTCTTCGCAGTCATAGTCAACGTCAACTCTTTCGCCGTCCATATGACCTTTCATCATTCTGAACAAGTGATATGTAGGTGTAAGCACCATTTTTTCACCGTCCGTAAGAATCATTGCCTGAAGTACGTTCACCATCTGTGCAATGTTAGCCATCTTAACACGGTCGTTGTGCTTGTGGAAAATGTGAAGTATAAGCATACCGCTTATAACGTCACGCATAGTATTCTGCTGATATAAAAATCCCGGATTAGTTCCGATTTCAACATCAAACCAGTTGCCCCATTCGTCTACGATAAGGTCGATTTTCTTTTCGGGGTCATATCTGTCCATGATTGCAGTATGAACGTTTATAACTTTGTCCATCTTCATAGCGTTAGCCATAAGTTTATACCAACCGTCATTGTCAAATTCGGTTGCACTGCCTTTGTTTTCCCAAGCACTTTCAAAAGTATAGTTGTGCAGAGAGATACCCTCTGTCATATGACGGATATTCTGCATTAATGTTTCCATCCAACGAGTATCGTCAACGTTCGGACCGCCTGCGATTTTGTAGATTGGCTCATCGCCGTAGTTTCTTATAAATGTTGCATATCTCTTGTATAGGTCGGCGTAATATTCGGGACGCATATTACCGCCGCAACCCCAGTTTTCATTGCCGACACCGAAGAATTTTAACTTCCAAGGCTTTTCGCGGCCGTTTTTACGGCGTTCGTTTGCAAGCGGTGAATCACCGTCAAATGTCATATATTCAACCCAGTCACGCATTTCCTGTACAGTACCGCTGCCGACATTTCCGCATATGTACGGCTCTGTTCCGAGCTGTTCGCAAAGTTCAAAAAATTCGTGTGTACCGAAGTGGTTGTTTTCGACAACACCGCCCCAATTTGTATTTACCATATAAGGACGCTGTGATTTTTCGCCGATACCGTCACGCCAGTGATAGTCGTCCGCAAAACAACCGCCCGGCCAACGTAATACCGGTATTTCAAGCTCCTTTAAAGCGTTTACAACATCACAACGCATACCGTTTTTGTTAGGTATGTCCGAATTTTTATCAACATATAATCCTTCATATATACATCTGCCAAGATGTTCGGCAAATTGACCGTAAATATATTTGCTTATCTTTCCTTGATTTCTTGCTGTATTTATTATTGCTTTTGCCATTTCATTTCCTCTCTTTCACATACAAAAAATATCCGTTTTGATTATACTATGACCGAATTTTAAATGCAATATGTTAAAAAAAATACTCTGATATTTAATGTTTTTTTCTGATTTTAAAGTACTTTTATGAATAAACCTTTCATAACGTCAAGCGATTTTTGATGCATTTCTTCGTCTGCCGCGGCGGTAAGAGATGAGTCGACAATTATTTCGGAATTCGGACAAGCCGATTTTGCCATAACGGCATTTGAAAGTACGCATATGTTGCTCACAAGTCCGCAAAGCTCTATTGTATCGAAGTCTTTGCCTTCAAGATACTTTGCCATTTCAAGCGATGGGAATGTATTTTTTTCAAAACATAGCTTGCCTTTTAAAGCGTCGGCTAATCCGCCGTAAAGCTTGTGACCGACGGTTCCTTTAATGCAATGGGGAACAGGCAGACTTTTACCCTCTGCTGTGGTGAGATAGTCGTCAAAATGAGTGTCTAAAGTATATATTATTTCGTCATTTTGGTATTCGGCGATTTTTTCTAAAATGCCTTTTTCAAGCTCTTTTGCCTTGTCAAAACCAAGACTTCCGCATACAAAGTCATTTTGGTAATCTACTACTATAAGTAATCGTTTCATATTCATTCACTCCTTTTTCATTATTATAACTTAAATCAAAGAATATGTAAATAAATTTCACCTTTATTGGTATAAAATCATACTATATATTACGGATATGTAAATCCGAATTTGAAAAAAGGAGTTGTTATAAATGTCAGAATCAAATAAACCGAGCTGCCCTTATCCGAAGTGCGGTTGTGTCGGCTACGGTTATGTTCCCGTGCAGGAAATGGAAGAAGTTTATGATGATTGTACAGGGCTTATGCAAGGTACGATATTCCCTGAACTTGATTTGAATATGTGTGAATACGGTAAGGTTTGTAAACAGTGGGGAGGCGGTATGTGATGGAATGTTCAAGAGTTGAAATGCTGAAAAAAATTCAGTGCAGCAATTTTGCCGCTTATGATATGCTTTTGTATCTTGATACCCATTCGGACGATAAAAAGGCATTCAGAATGTTTCAGGCACTTGTTAAGAAAACAAAGGAATTGAAATGTGAATATGAAGAAAAATTCGGCCCGCTAAACCAGTTTTCAACCGCTATGCAGGATGAGTTTAACTGGCTTGATAATCCGTGGCCGTGGGAAAAGGAGGCTAATAAGTAATGTTTAGTTATAATAAATTTCTCGAATTTCCGGTAAAGGTTTCAAAACCTAATCCACGTCTTGCAAATGTGGTTATAACTCAATACGGCGGTCCAAACGGTGAACTCGGCGCATCACTTAGATATTTGTCGCAAAGATATACTATGCCCGATGAAGTTTCAAAGGGGTTGCTTACGGATATAGGTACGGAGGAATTGGCACATTTGGAAATTGTCGGCTCACTTGTTGCACAGCTTTCAAAAAATGCTCCGCCTAAAGAGTGGAGCGAAATGGGCTCGTGGGAGTATTATTCGGATAACGGTGCGTCAGTATTCCCACAAAGTTCGCAAGGCTCACCTTTTAACGCCGCAAGCATCGCCGTAACCGGTGATCCGCTTACAAATCTCTATGAAGACTTGGCTGCGGAACAAAAAGCACGTGCCGTATATGATAACATACTTAAATTGTCAGATGACCCTGACGTTAATGAAGTAATTAAATTCTTGCGCCAGCGTGAAGTAGTACATTTCCAAAGATTCGGTGAGGCAATTTTTACTCATTCAAACAGATTTGGGGGATATATAGCGTGTGTGAAAATGCAATTTATAGACATTGAAAATTATAAATTTTTGCTTGAAATATTATTATTGATAAATGGCCGCACTCCTGTCTGTATCTAAATCTTTGTCAACACAACATTTTTTTATGTTTTTTCCCACTTCCACACGGACACGGATCATTACGACCAATTTTTTTATTCCTTGAATTGTCAAGTCAAATGCAACGATATATCAAAATAAACTTCAAAAGGCGATTTCCAGTTCAAGCATTTGCGTGGACGCTGATTTAAAATAAGAGTTTTATCTCTAATTAATGATGGTTTAATTTCTGTCAAATCCTGTTTTTTAGGAAAATATTCGCGTAGAAGTCCATTAGTATTCTCATTAGTACCTCTTTGCCATGGTTGATGTGGTTCAGGAAAATAGAATTGCACATCATTTA
>QTVU01000030.1 GCA_003460745.1 Firmicutes bacterium AM55-24TS | reverse complement strand
CGATAGAAGGATTCAATCGCCAGCTCCGAAAAGTGACTAAAAACAAGGGGGTTTTTCCTACAGATGATAGCTTGTTTAAGATGCTGTACCTTGCAATGATGGACATCACAAAAAAATGGACCGGTCGCCGTCGTGATTGGGGTGAGATTCATTCTCAGTTGGAGATATTCTTCGCTGATAGAATCAGCTATTGACAAGTGCTTATTTTTCTGATAACGTAAAAGCGGACGGAATTTAATTCCGTCCACTTAAATAAATTTTTCTGCACTATTTTGTATTTACACAAAACTTGAAGAATACTCATCTAATTTAAAAACAAGTCGGAGTCGGGCTCCTAAAGGAGTCCGACTCCGACTCTGAAATTAACCTTTTCGGCTTATTTTAAAATTTATCTGAATTTACATATTGCGTTATACTGCTTAAAAGCTGTTTACATTCGGGATAATCTCCGTCTAAATCAAAACCGCAGAACAATAGTTTTGCTTTGCCTATTTTTGTTTCAAACAGCGGTGATGACGCAGTATTATCAAAAAAATTCGGTACTGTTTCAATTATAGGTTTTACTTCACCAGCAAACTTCGATATATCTGTACCGACCGAGTTATCAAGCAGTCTTTTCCACTGATAATCGGGATATTTTTCTGTCGGGAAATCATCAAATATTCTATGCTTATTATCAATTATTGCACCGCACGGTTTTTGTGACGGGAAATGTACCGGCGACCAAAATACAGGTATAAAGCTTCCATGTATTGGATTTTTAAAACACTCTTTCGTCACAATAGCTTTTCCGCCGTTTTTGATTATATCATAAAGTTCTTCTTCCGATTTAATCATACGAACATTGTTTTCAATCTTATTTTCGGCAAAAACAAATATTCTCCAAGTATTTTTATAACCGTTCACTTCAAGTATAACACTAAGCATTGTTGATTTTGTTATACTGTTTAGCGGTATGCTTACCTTACTTTCTGTTGTTGACGTTTTATAAAATACTTGCTTACCGTTTTGTACCGTCAAATTATAAACAGGATTGTTGATTTTCTTTTCGCCGAAATCATATAAGTCCAATTCCGCCTCCAATGTATCTGTATTTTTAAATATTCTCTTTGCTTTAAATAACGGTACTGCCTCACCTGCAAAATTTTTAAATTCATCGTGTGAAATCAAGCCTTTACTTTCATAAAACACATCAAGTATGCCGACAGTGGCTGTACTTTGTCCTGTGTAATCCGATAGCGACAAAAGTTCAAAACCGCCGAAATCTTTTGTCCTAAGTGCCGCCTCAATATCTTCTTTATAAAGCTTAACAGCTAAGTCGCCCGACGCTTTAATATAATCATTCAATTTATGATACACATTCTTTTCAATCATAAATTTTTTAATCGCGTCAAGGTTTACCGGCAGAATATTGCCTGTATATTTTTCAATTAAGTCAACATCAGGATATACACAATACTGCCCCACTTCAAATGAAATTATAGGTACAGACACATCTTTTACCGCAATGGAATAATCAAGCGACGTATTTTCAGCCGCCTTATCCTGACAGTTCTGTATTCTGACATTGTGACCGCCTGCCTCATATGCACACAAATAATCTTCACACGGCATAATCGGGTGGTCGAAGTTCGTCGTAAGCGTATAAATTCTTCTGTTGTCATAAGCCTTTATGCAAGTGGTTATGTCGTTAAGCATATCAAAATCGCCCATATTTTCATTACCGTTTGAAAACATTATAAACGAAGGGTGATTGCCGTATGTTTTTGAGATATTAATAGCCTCCTGCATAAAATATTGACGGTGTATCGGGTCTTCACCTGTTTCAAGTGAACATACATCGTGATTAAGCCATAGTGGCATTTCAACAGATATGTACATTCCTATTTCGTCAGCCGCATTAAAGGCACATTCAGGCGGACACCATGCGTGAAAACGAACGTGATTTAAGCCATAGCTTTTGATAGTCTTGAAATTTTTTCGCCACACCTCAATATCCATAGGCGGATAACCTGTAAGCGGATATATAGCACAATCTATTGTACCGCGCAAAGAAATTTGTCTGTTGTTAAGCAAAATCTTTTTATTTTCCGTTTTTATCGTTCGCATACCGAACTTTACGGATTTTATATCGGTATGACCGTTACATTCATATTTAACTGTTGCCGTATATAAATTAGGATTAAATTCGTCCCAATAATCTATTTTGGAAATATCATATCTGAAATAATCAACTTGTTTTGAATTAAACACTTTCGTTTCAAATATTTTTTCTCCAAGTAAATCTCCTTTTGGTGAAGTAACATTTACGGTAATAGTCGCTTTCTCCGTTTTAAACGGAGAATGTACATCCGATGTTTCAACAACTTTAAGCGTTATGCCTTTGTCATCTGTATATACTTGAATGCTGTCAATATGTTCTTTTTCTTCATATTGCAATTCAATACGTCCGATAACACCGTTCCAATATCCTTGCGTGTCGACACTGTATCCGCTTGCCATTGTATCAAGGTTTAGCAAATTTCTGTTGTCTATTTTCAGCGTAAACGTATGTTCGCCCGGAGTTATTTTACCTGTTAAATTGTATATGTGAGGTGTGGACAGCTCAATTATTTGTCTGTCTGTTTTCACACCATCTATCCATAATTCAGATGCTATATTAACTCGCTCCATAAACAGTCTGACAGTTTTACCGTCTGTATCATTCGGAATGTTGACCGTTTTTTGCAGCCAAAGAGGAGCGATATATTCATATCGCTCTCTCGGTGCACGTACAGCCTCTTTTGATATTTTGTCAAAGTATTCTGTTTTTTTGCCTATCTGATTATCACAAGTTGAACCCGGAAGATTAAAATTATTATTTTCAAATTTTACGCTGTCTATTGTCTGACTATCGTCAATATCTGTTTTATAATTCCATTTTCCGCTTAAATCTATTGTTTTCATTGTATCACCTATTTTACTATATCTCTGAGTTCTGCGTGGCATTGATTTAATTCAAGTCCTTGTTTTGCATACTTTTGGGCATTATCATTATCACCTATACCCAAATATCCAAGTGCCGCCATAAGATTACAATGTACCTTATTGTTTTTATTTAAGTCACCTTCGAATATCAAGAAATCCGGTAATGATACAGCAAAGTAATCAATTTTCATTTCATCATTCATATGATTATTTGCATACTCAATAAATGCGTTAAATCTCTTTTTAGCCTCGTCTTTATCTCCAAGTGCCTCAATCGCTTTTGCAGAATAATACATCATCTGCGGCGGTTGGTCGTTATAATACATCGCCGAAGAAAGATTAAATTCACCCCTTGCTGCAAGTCTGTATGCCTGTTCGGACTTTTCCTTATCTTCATACAAGTTACCAAGCATATAATATATATCGTTATCCATATTACCGATTAACTTGCCCTCACCTAAATTATACGGATAAACGAGAGCTTTTTCAAGATATTCTATTGCTTTTTCTGTATTTTTTTCTGCTTTAGCCTTATTAATAAGCGCAATTCTGTACTGAGCAGGTATCTTACCTTCACCGCCCTCCCAAGGGTGGAAGTTATGGTTCATAATACGATTGTATGCGTTATCATATTCGCCGTTCATATTAAGCAACGTGATATATTCCGTATATAAATCGTCACGCTTTTCAAGTAAGTCAGAATTTTCATTCATATTTGCCAATCTCTTTTCAAGAGAGAAATTAAGTGTTTTGTACAGTTGATCAAGTTCAAAGAATATTCTTGCGTCACTCTTATCAATACTGAATGCTTTTTCCATTGCTTTTAGTGCTAAGACACCGTCTTTTAATTTATTGTAATAAACAAGCGAAAGGTTTCTATACACTGTCGGAAGTTTTATATTATCCGCACACTTTTCCCATAATTCTTTTGATTCTTCCCATCTGCCTTTGTCATAGAACAAACAGCCAAGATAATAAGCAGCATAATTACCGCCGTTATATATTGCCTTTTCCAATACAGCTATATCTTCAAGTCTGTTCGGGAAACAATACAGGCTTTCAGAATTTTCAGCCTTATCAAGTTCTGACTTGTCATTTGTCAGTGCATACAGATAGTAATGTACCATAGGCTCATTGTCATTCGGTGCAAGTTTTAATATTTCGATTGCGTCCTCCGTCAAATAAGCCGTCATATAACTAAGTGCAAGTTCAATATAGTTATGATTGTCGCCACGCATAACAGCTTGCATTTCGTCTAAGCCGTTGCCGGTTAGTTTATAAAGTTCATAATATGCACTGTGATCTAATGCATCTATATTAAGTGTTTCTTTTGCAAATTCTGTTGCCTCTGTATTTTTTCCGAGTTTTCTGAGCAACGCCGATTTTAAAGTTCTTGCCTTTAAATTATGCATTCCCTTTACAAGCGACTTTTCTATATATTCCAACGCATCATTATAATCACCTCTGCCCGATGCAATACAGGCTAATTGATAAAATGCTTTATCCTGCATATTTCCGTCCCAAACAGCTTTATAAAACGCGTCAAATGCAGTATTGATTTTACCTTGTTTCTTTAATGATAATCCTAAATTATAATACGGTTCACAATCATATGGATTAGGATTTTTCCAAGTTGATGATTTAATAGCCTGTCTGAAATATTTTTCACTTTCCGCAAATCTGCCCTTATTATACAAATACTTTCCGTATCCGTTGTTAAGACGAATATCTGTTTCATCTCGCTTCAATCCCTCAAGGTAATAATCCTCAGGCGAATATGTAGCATGGCGATATTGCTCTAAATGTGTAGCCGCAAGGAACAGTTTTTCGGTTGTTTCCACAAATTGCGGCTCAGGCAATGCCTCTGCCGGATTAGGTGTTTCCTCGTCATTTTCGCCCATAGGAGTGTAGCTTAATAATTCGTTTCCGTCTTTATATACGGCAAGTATAAGCTTTGTTTCATCAATGTTAGGCATAGGAACACTCTTTGTAAATATATCGGTCGGTGATATGTTTGCTTTTTCTTCAAACATCTTATTTCCGTCATAAACAAATTTGATTGTTACATCGTCAACTTGTATCGGCGAATATACAGTTATATTAGCCGTATCGTTATCTAATTCAAGATTCATAACAACTTCTGTTGAAGCATTTTTAACCGCACCGACATTTTTGTATGGCATAAAGTATTGAACGAAAGTCTTTTCTTCATACGGTTTTAAGAACGTAAAGTCGGGCTGATTGTCTGTAAACATACCTGTCATAAGTTCAATATACGGACCGTTTTCGTCTGTAAGATTTCTGTCCCACGCTTTTCCGAAATCACCGTTACCCCAAGTCCATTGCTTTTTACCGGGTGAAACGTGATGGTCGGCTATATGAAGAAGTCCCGCATTTTTGGAATAATCGTAATTGCCTATAAAATTATAATCCGAATGATATGCCATATACGAAGTCGGTACAGGAATATTTTTGTATCTTGAAATATCCGTACCCGGTGCATAATCAACCTTATAATAAACTCCGTCGGCAATAGGAAACTTTGATACATCACGTTTGCCGTGATCCATTACCGCGTGAACATCCGGTGGGAATATTGATTGTGTATAGTCATTTACCGCAACGGCAGGATTTGCCCACCATAAAAATGTTTGAGGTCTGTCTGTCGGATTGTATACCTGACCTTTTATTTCAAGATATGCCTTGTCTGGGTATACAGTAAATCCCGCCATACCTTTCGTATGGAACATCTTTTCTGTTTCGCCTACCCATACCGTAATCGAACCGTCATTGTTTTCTTCGATTTTATAGTCAACAGGATCAAATGTGGACGGTCTGTGGTGTTGCGGCCAGTTAAACTCAATACCTCCCGAAATCCATGGACCTGCCAAGCCTACAAGCGCAGGCTTTACAACTTCATTATAATAAACCGCGTCATATCCGTTTGTTTTATCATATAATCTTTGAATTTTACCGCCGATTTCAGGTAAAATCATTACAAGAATATAGTCGTTTTCCAAGAAAATTGCGTTGTATTCTTTATCAGTCTTAATGTCCGAAACACCCTCGCATACAGGGTGCGGATAAACTCGTCCGCTTGAACCTTGATATACACGTTTTTCAAGAAACATAGGATTTTTGTCGTAATCAGAAATTTCATATGTAGGTATTGTAACTTTTTCTTGCTTTAATATAACCTTATCCATAATAATTGCTCCTTCGCATATCGTTTTATTTATGATTAGATTATACACCGCCAAATCCAAAAAATCATTAAGCATTATTGCTGTAAAATATGAAATTATTGCTTTTTATAAAGAAGTCAATGTTTTTTCGTCTGCCGACGCTGAACCTCAATCTTGATCTGCGATCCATTCAATTTGTACCGTTCTGCAATATTTCATATACTTCAAATAACATTTCTGCCGCCACAATCATACTTAAAAATTTCTTTGACATTTTATTTACCTCTGAAATATATTTTATATGTATATCCTACAATATTTTTTTTGTGGAAATCATTCAACACATCTAACAATAAAATTTATTTTTTAGACATATTGACTTTTTTAATACACAATGATAAAATCATCAATGTTAGATTGAATATGACGCCTTTGCCATCGCTTTCTCTTTGTTTATTTGTTGAACTTATTATAGCAGTTGAGAGCATTATGTTATAGTACACTATGCACAAAAACCGACATTTTATTTAAACATTTCATACAATGATAAATATTTTATCATCGACGGTACATTTCTTTTTGGATACACATTGGTAATAGTTCGCATATAATAATTTTCTCACATTTTGTCGTATAATTCAATCTAAATCATTTATATGTTCACTTTTATAAAAAAATAACCGTAGCATAAGCTACGGTTATCTGCTTTAAATTATTACTTTGAAGCCAAGAAGTCATTAATCTTCTTTACAAGTTCGTCAGCATCAACGCCGTGAACCATGCAAGCTTCCTCAAGTGATTCGCCCTGTGATGCCGGGCAGCCAAGGCAGTGCATTCCGATACCCATTAGTATTGGAGCGATTTCTTCATCTATGCTTAAAGCCTCACCGATTAGAGTCTTTTTTGTTACTTGTGCCATTATTGTTTCCTCCTTTTTATATATTAAAACATTCTTCAAATTCTTTACCGTCAATAGTTTCCTTTTCAAGAAGTTTTTCAGCCACTCGTGTAAGTACAGCCATATTTTCAGTAAGAATTTGTTCAGTTTTCCGGTATTGTAAAGTCATTATATGCTTTACTTCCGCGTCAATATCTGCGGCTGTTTTTTCGGAATATGCTTTTGAATGTGCAAAATCACGTCCGATAAACACTTCGCCGCCGTCATCATACGATACAGGGCCGATTGCCTCTGACATACCGTATTTTGTAACCATTTGACGTGCTATGTCAGTTGCACGCTGAATGTCACTTGACGCGCCTGTGCTGATGTCGTCCATTGTAAGTTCTTCGGCTACTCTGCCGCCAAGCATTACAATTATTCTGTCCAACATTTCATTTTTTGATGTGTACATTTTATCTTCATCAGGCACATACATCGTATATCCGCCTGCTCTGCCACGCGGTATTATTGACACCTTATGAATATGCGATGTTTTATCAACAAGTTTTGCCAAAACTGCATGACCTGCCTCGTGAAATGCCGTAAGTTTCTTTTCTTTTTCGGTAATAATTCTCGAACGTTTTTCCGTTCCCATCATTACTTTTAAGTTTGCGTCCTCAATATCTTTTCTTGTTATTTCAAGATGGTTTCGTCTTGCCGCAAAAATAGCGGACTCATTCATCAAGTTTTCAAGGTCTGCACCCGAATAACCTGCTGTTGCTTTTGCGATTTCTTCCAAGTCAACGTCATTTGCCAAAGGTTTTTTAGCCGAATGAACTTTTAGAATAGCCTCTCTGCCCTTTACGTCAGGAACGTCAACGACAATCTGTCTGTCAAAACGTCCCGGTCTTAAAAGTGCGGGATCAAGTATATCCGGACGGTTTGTAGCCGCCATCATTATAACGCCTTCATTTTCGCCAAATCCGTCCATTTCAACAAGCAACTGATTTAAAGTCTGTTCTCTTTCATCGTGACCGCCGCCCATACCGGCTCCTCTTTTTCTGCCGACTGCGTCTATTTCATCTATAAACACAATACACGGTCTGTTTTTCTTTGCCTGTTCAAACAAATCTCTCACTCGCGATGCACCTACACCGACATAAAGTTCAACGAAATCCGAACCGCTTATAGAGAAAAACGGAACTTTCGCCTCTCCGGCAACCGCCTTTGCAAGAAGTGTTTTACCCGTACCCGGTGAGCCGACAAGAAGTACACCCTTAGGTATTCTCGCACCAAGGCTTACAAACTTTTGAGGATTTTTCAAAAACTCGACTATTTCCGCAAGTTCGGCTTTTTCCTCATCAGCTCCCGCAACATCTTTAAATGTCACGTTCTTGGTGTTCTCATTAAGTCTTGCTCTGCTCTTTGTAAAATTGGTTGCACCCGAACCGCCTTTTCGCAAAAATCCGAAAAAGAACACACATATAAATACAATTATCAAAATTATATTTGTAACCGCCGTCCATGAAATCTTGGTTTCATAAGCCTCTTGCTTTAAAGTGCCTTTATCCATTTGGTCGTTCATTTCTTTTCCGACATCTGCCTGCAACGTGTCAAGTGACGGAATTTTCACCTTTGCTTTGTCACCGTTTGTAAGTGTCACCGTTACGGTATTTCCCGACACAAGCATCGAACTTACCTGTTCGGACTTTATACTGTTGACCAAATCAGAGTAAACCATTTTGGTCTGCGATGCACCGAATCCGACTGCGAACATATAAATCAGATACGCAACTACAAGCATTGCCACCCATACTCCGAGTCCTTTAAATCTTTTCTGCAACTGACTACCTCCTTAATTATCGTAAAATTCTATTTTTATACCTTTATCCTTGAAAGCAAAACGTTTGTCTATTCTGTTGCCGACTGCAGCAATTTCGCCGTTTATCTCAATTATCGGCACACTGTTTCGTTTATCTTTAGGAATTTTTTTATCTATAAAATATTCCTTTAATTTCTTCGTACCGTTCATACCCATAGGCTGAAATTTATCACCGTTTCGCCTGTTGCGTACAATGATTTTATCAGTCTTGTCACACGAAAGATATATTGCACCGTCTTTATTTCGCATATCCGTTTCAGATACCGAAATTTTTTTGTCAAGTTCCGAAATAAAAACTGTTTCACCGATATTAATACTGACTTCAAACGGCTGTGTTTCTTCTTTTTTGTGTTCAAGTATTATTTTGCCGTACTCGTTTTTTGCAACAATACCGTACGGCAAATTTATTTGTCTGCCGCTTGATTTATCGGCAAGCGACAATATATCAGCAACATATGTTGACGAAATATCGTTAAGACCGTTATAAATATCTCTTAACATCAACCTTAAAACACGTCTTTTTATCGCAATATCCGTCTTATTCAAATCTTCAATATTAACAGCACAATTTCTGATGTGCTTTTTATAAAAATCTTCCGCAATACCGTCAAGATAATCACTGTCATCTTTTATCAAGCAAGCATTTTCCGTAACGGTTTTAATAAAACTCGTGTTAAATTCCTTTTGAATATATGGAAGTAATGTGTGACGTATTTTATTGCGTGTGTAATTTTCTGTCAAATTTGTACTGTCTGTCATATATTCAAGTCCGTTATCACTGCAATATTTTTCGATTTCATCTCGTGAAACATTCAATATCGGACGAATTATATTTCCGCGGACATACGGTATTCCGCAAAGTCCGTTTGTCGTACTGCCACGCATAAAATTCATAAGCAAAGTTTCGGCATTGTCATTTCTGTTATGCGCCGTTGCAACTTTGTTTATATCGTATTTTTCGCACAATTTATTAAAGAAATTATATCTCACATTTCTGCCGGCTGTTTCTTCCGACACATTTGTATCTTTTGCAATTTGGGGTATATCTGCATTTAACACAAAACATTCAATGCCCAATTTTTTTGAAAAGTTTTCGGCAAAAAGTTCATCTCTCTTTGCCTCCTCGCCTCTTATGCCGTGATTAATATGAGCCGTATATAATTTTATGTCAAATTCATCTTTCAGCGACCAAAGTGCGTGAGTAAGACACACCGAATCCGCACCGCCAGAAAGACCGACCAGCACGCTGTCGCCGTTATTCAATAAATTATATTCACGCAAGGTCTTTTTAATAATATCTAAAACCATTATTCTTCCTTCAATGCAAATTCAACATTAGAAAACTTAGTATATTCACCTTTCCAACCAAGTTTAAACATACCGGTTTCACCACTTCTGTTTTTTGCGACAATACATTCAGCCAAATTTTTATCCTCGGTATCGGGATTATAATATTCGTCACGATACAAAAACATAACCATATCGGCGTCCTGCTCGATAGCACCAGATTCACGCAAGTCCGAAAGCATGGGACGCTTATCGCTTCTCGATTCAGCCGCACGCGAAAGCTGTGAAAGTGCAATGACAGGAATATTAAGTTCCTTTGCAAGAATTTTTAACGAACGCGAAATTTCGGCAATTTCATTTTGTCTGCTCTCTGTTCTTCCGCTCGACTGCATTAACTGCAAATAGTCGATTACAATAAGTTCAAGATTTTTTGTCTGCTTTAATCGTCTGCATTTTGCACGGATTTCCGATACCGTTATTGACGCAGTATCGTCTATATACATCGGTGCAGTTGCAACTCTGTTTACTATTGCACCGATTTTTTCCCAATCTTCGCCTGTTATATCACCTGTTCTGATTTTATTTGAATTAACAAGTGCCTGGCTGCATATAATACGGTTTACAATCTGTTCTTTCGGCATTTCGAGGTTGAATATCGCAACGGTTTTTTTATCGGTAATACTGACGTGTTCCGCTATATTTACCGCAAAACTTGACTTACCCATACCCGGACGTCCGGCGATAAGAATAAGTTCGCCGCCATGAAAACCGCCCGTACGTCTGTTAAGTTCATCAAAGCCTGTCGGCAAACCCGTTATACCGCTTTGATTTAAAGAGTTTTCAACAAGTTCCTGATAACTGCCCATAAATATCTCACTTATAGGTAGTATATCGCTCTTGTTGTTTGATGATGTAACGTCAAAAATAAGCTGTTCGGCTTGGTCGACTATTCTTTCGACTTTATCGTTCTGACCGTAAGCCATATCGGAAATATCGCCTGCACTTTTAATAAGTGTTCTCAAAACTGCCTTTTCCTTAATTATTTGCGAATAATACGTCACGTGCCTTGTTGTCGGCACATTCGTTGCCGCATTTCTCAAATAAGCGATACCTCCGACAGCCTCAAGTTTGTCGCTTTGGCTCAACTTATTTGAAACGGTAATAAAATCTATAGCCGCATTTTCGTTAAATAAATCAAGAATTACACTGAATATTTCCTTATTCTGTGGGAAGTAAAAATCAGACGGTCTAAGTATTTCAACCGACTCCGCAACACTGTGCGAATTAGTAAGCGCACTGCCTATTACAGCCAATTCTGCCTCTTGACTATATGGCAATTCTCTGCCCATTACGTCAACAGGATTCGACATTTCTGCCATAAATCCATTACCTCCCCAAAGTTATATCTGTTCTACAACTACGTTTAACTTACCGACAACGCCTGTATAAATTTTTACGTCAACAGTCGTTGTTCCCAATGTCTTTATGCCGTCAGGCATAACAAATTTCTTTTTGTCAAGTTTGATGTGGTGTTGTGAAGTAAGCGCCTCTGCTACGTCTTTTGATGTTACAGATCCGAAAAGTTTACCGTTTTCGCCTGCTTTCGCCTTTAGCACAACCTTGATTTCCTTCATTTTCTCTGCGATTGTATTTGCCTCTTCAAGCTCAACTTTTTTCTTGTATTCAAGAGATTCCTGCTTTCCCTTCATTACGTTTATATTCGACTTTGTAGCCGGTTCGGCAAGACCTCTCGGCAAAAGATAGTTTCTTGCATAACCGTCAGATACATTTACCATCTGACCTTTTTTACCTTGTCCTTTTACATCTCTTGTCAATATAACTTGCATTGTCCTTCCTCCAATTAACTTTCATTATTTGCAACGTAATCAAAGACAGCCTTTTCAACGTCCTCAATTACCATATCTACATTTTTGTCTTTTACTTGTGCACCGGCAACGGTACTGTGTCCGCCGCCACCGAGATACTCCATAATAAGCTGTACATTAATATCACCGAGTGAACGGGCGCTTATACCCACGCCGCCGTCCTGCGCATATACAACTATCGACGCACGAATATCACCTATATTAAGCATTTCATCAGCGCCTGTGACGCTATCACTCTTATATTGGGATACTTTGTGTAACACTTTGCAACGGCAATTTGTGACACTATAATTTTCGACGTCTTTACAATATCGGCTCTGTGGTCATAGTCCTCTTTATTCACGTTAAACAGCTTTTTGACGTCTGCCGTATTCAGTCCCAAACGTCTTAAATATGAAGCCGCCTCAAATGTTCTGACACCTGTTTTTACTATAAAGTTCTTTGTATCCATCAAGATACCCGTATACAAACACTCCGCCTCAACAGTTGTAAGTGAACTTCCCAAATTCATATATTCCAATAATTCAGTAGACATTTCACAAGTTGACGACGCATACGGTTCGTGATAAATAAGCGAACAAGGATTAATAAAATCAGTCGAACGTCTGTGGTGGTCGATAAGCACAACCTTACTTGCCTTTTCTATAAGTTTCGGGCATGGCAACATTGACGGTCTGTGCGTATCAAGCACAACTATCAATGTATCTGATGTAACGTTTTCGACTGCGTCGTCATTGCTTATAAACATACCTCTGTACTCACTCATTGCACGAAGGTCGTCATACATTTTTTTTATGGCCGGTGAATTGTTGTCATAGACAATATACGGCTTTTTGCCGAGCGTTCTGACTGCTCTCTGCAAGCCTACCGCCGCACCGAAGCAGTCATAGTCCGCACCGGAATGTCCCATAAATATTACTTTGTCGGAATTTTTTATAAAGTCTTTTAATGCAACAGCAATAGCTCTTGTTTTAACTCTTGTACTCTTTTCGTAATCACGAGCCTTACTGCCGTAAAATTTATACTGTGTATCGTCCTTTATGCTGACTTGGTCGCCTCCGCGTCCGAGTGCCATATCAAGTGCATTTCTTGCGTACATATCATTTTCCGACAGACTTCCGCCTACGCCGATACCGATACTGATACTTACCGGAAGTTTCATATCTTCACCGACTTTTCTCACCTTATACAATATATCAAACTTTTTACTGACATACTGTGCAAGATAGCGATGTTCAAAGAACATATAAAATCTGTCGCGGTCGGTTACTTTTAAAAGTGCATTCGATTCGTCTACCCATTCATTGATACATTTTCTTATTTGTGCCAAAATTTGTTGTTGCTCGTTGTCATTGACACGTTGCAATACATCGTCATAATTATCAATATTGATAATCGCAACATCTGTTTTTTCGTTAACGTATTTTCTTTTTAATTCATATTCAACAGTTCTGTCAATAAGATAAATATATACGGATACCTTATCCTCATCTTCGGAAATACTTATATTTCTGTTTCTGATTGTATTTGCAATAAGCAAATATCGCTTATCGTCAATTCGTATACGTTTTTCATAGTGTGAGGCTGATTTTAAAATTTCTCCCCACTTTATATCGGATATTGAATTTTCGAGTTTTGTGTCAAAAAGGTCCTTATTAAAAAACAATTCCGAAAATTTGCCGTTGTACCAGCATATGGAACCGTCTATATGCACAACAACGATAGGTATAGGAAAAGAGTCCATAATATTTGCCGAAATCGAATTTGAGCTTTTCGCCATAATTTCAAGAAAATTATTAACACTCTCATTTCTTTTATTTCTTATAAAAATAACCGCACTAAATGCTATTATCCCCGCAATTATCTCTAATATTGCTATAACCTTGCCTTTAATCGCATAACTGAGTACACCGCTTATGATCAAAAGCAGTGCTGATGCAAATGCTATCTTAATGCAAGTTTTAACAACTTGTCCGTAATGTTTTCTCATAAGTCCCTCCAAAGTGCATTGATGCACTGTAAGCCTTAGCGGCTCTTTAAATATTTCTTTAGTTCCGACATATCCGAAAACTCTATCTCAAGTTCGTGTCCGTTTTCTTCACCTATGCCGAGAAGTTCGGAAATTTTTTTATCTATGCTTGCATAACCGATTCCCAACCGTCTTGCAAGTATGTAATCCATAGCAATAACCGTTGCTATTTCATTTGTAACACTCTCATAATCGCCTATTTCGTCATAGTCCGCAAGAGTTCTGTAAAGATGTGCTATCTCCGATAAAATCTCACCTTTTATCATATCAATAGCTTTTAGATTTGTTGAAATGTTCATAATGATGCCTCCAATGATGTAATTAATTTTGTGTAGTCCTATCTAATACTATATTCTACCACAAACTTCATATCAAGTCAACATCCTTAAAGAACTTTGCCATAAAGCAACAAAAACACTCTTTATGAGTGTTTTTGTTAGCATACTATATATTTTCCGCAATAAGTTTAGTCATTTCCTTACAGCCAACCTTTTTCATACCGTCTGACATAATATCGGTTGTTCTGTAATTTTGGTCAAGCACCTTATCTACTGCGTCATTTATTGCCTTTGCCTCTTCTACAAGACCGAATGACATTTCAAGCATCATAGCGGCTGAAACAATGGTTGCAATAGGGTTTGCAATATCCATACCTGCAATATCAGGAGCACTGCCGTGAATTGGTTCGTACATACCGCATTTTGTTGCGCCAAGTGACGCTGACGGCAACATACCGATTGAACCTGCAATAGCACTTGAAAGGTCTGAAAGAATATCTCCGAATATATTTGATGTAACGATTACGTCAAATTGTGCCGGATTAATTGCAAGCTGCATAGCTGCATTATCAACATACATATGAGTAAGCTCAACTTCGGGATAGTCTGCCGAAAGCTCAATCATAGTCTTTCTCCAAAGTCTTGAAGATTCAAGTACGTTGGCCTTATCAACAGATACAACTCTCTTATCTCTAAGCATAGCCGTTTCAAATGCAATTTTACCTATTCTCTTGATTTCTTCAACTGAATACTTTTCTGTATCCGACGCCCATGAACCGTCCTCTGCTTTCTTTCTTTCACCGAAGTAAATACCGCCTGTAAGTTCGCGGACAACCATTACGTTAAGTCCCTTTTCAAGCTTTTCGTCTTTAAGCGGTGACGCGTCCTTTAGCTGCGGCTTTAGGATTGACGGACGAAGATTTGAATATAATTCAAGAGCTTTTCTTATACCCAAAAGTCCTTTTTCAGGTCTGTTTTCAGACGGTTGTGAATCCCACTTCGGACCGCCGACTGCACCTAAAAGCACACTGTCTGATTTTTTACAAATATCAACTGTTTCCTGTGGAAGCGGTACGCCGTACTTATCTATGGCACAACCGCCCATATATACTTCCTGATAATTAAATTTGTGTCCGTACTTTTTGCTTACAGCGTCAAGAACTGTAACAGCACCCGATACGATTTCAGGACCAATTCCGTCACCCGGTATAAGTGCAATATTAAATTCAGCCATTTTATTACATTCCTTTCTTTATGTACTCAACCAAACCGCCTGCATTGATAATGCCCTGCATAAATTCAGGAAATGCAACTGCTTGATAAGTCTTATTCTTTGTCTTGTTTGTGATAACGCCTGTATCGAAATCAACTTCTACTTCATTGCCTTCGTCTATATCCTCTGACGCCTCGGCACATTCAAGAATAGGAAGTCCGATATTGATTGCGTTACGATAGAAAATTCTTGCAAAATCCTTTGCGATTACACATGAAATACCGCTTGCTTTTATAGCGATAGGTGCGTGTTCTCTTGATGAACCGCAGCCGAAGTTTGCACCGCCGACCATAATGTCGCCGTCTTTAACTTTATTTACAAATTCTTTATCTATGTCTTCCATACAGTGTGACGCAAGTTCCTTATGGTCTGTTGTGTTAAGGTATCTTGCCGGAATTATTACGTCTGTATCAATGTTATCTCCGTATTTAATAACTTTTCCGTTTGCTTTCATATTAATCCTCCATTCCAAACTCAACTCAAAATCAATTTTAAGTTGTGAAGTTTATTTTTTACATTACTTCTTCAGGTGCTGTTATCTTACCCGTTACAGCACTTGCGGCCGCAACTTCAGGACTTGCAAGATAAACTTCACTGTCAACGTGTCCCATACGTCCGATAAAGTTTCTGTTTGTTGTAGAAACACATCTTTCGCCTTCTGCCAAAATACCCATATGACCGCCAAGACACGGTCCGCAAGTAGGTGCCGAAATTACACAGCCTGCCTCAACAAGTGTCGATAATGTACCGTCTTTTAATGCTTCAAGGTAAATTGCCTGTGTTGCAGGGAATACGATAACTCTTATACCCTTTTTAACGTGCTTACCCTTTAGAATTTCAGCCGCATGACGTAAATCCGAAATACGTCCGTTTGTACATGAACCTATTACAACCTGGTCAATTTCAACATCGCCCCAGTTTTCCGGTGTTCTTGCATTTTCAGGCAAGTGAGGGAATGCAACCGTATGAGGAACTGTTGCAAGATCGATGTCTATTGTCTGTACATATTCAGCGTCATCATCAGCTTTAAATACTGTATATTCTTTGTCCGAATGGTCTTTCATATATTCAACAGTCAAATCGTCAACTTCAAATATACCGTTTTTAGCACCTGCTTCAATAGCCATATTTGCGATTGAGAAACGATCGTCCATAGTAAGAGTGTGCATACCCTCACCTGTAAATTCCATTGACTTGTAAAGTGCACCGTCAACGCCAATCATACCGATTATATGTAAAATAAGGTCCTTACCGCTTGTATATTTGTTAAGTTTACCTGTCAGGTTAATTTTAATAGCCTCAGGAACTTTGAACCAAGCCTTACCTGTTGCCATACCGGCTGCCATATCTGTTGAGCCGACACCTGTTGAAAAAGCACCCAATGCACCGTATGTACAAGTATGCGAGTCTGCACCGATAACAACGTCACCAGCTACCACCAAGCCTTTTTCAGGAAGAAGTGCGTGCTCGATACCCACTTCGCCGACTTCAAAATAATTTACAATATCCTGTTCCTTTGCAAAAGTTCTGACCTTTAATGCCTGCTGAGCAGACTTAATATCCTTATTCGGTGTAAAGTGGTCAGGAACAAGAGCAACTTTTGCTTTATCAAATACTCCGTCAAGTCCTATCTTATCAAATTCTCCTATTGCAACAGGAGTTGTTATGTCATTGCCAAGAACTAAGTTTAAATTCGCCATAATAAGTTCTCCGGCTTTAACACTTTCCTTTCCTGCGGCATTCGCAAGAATTTTTTGCGTCATAGTCATTCCCATAACAAAAACCTTCCTTTCCGAAATGTTTATTTTACTTTTATTACTATTGAATTATAGCACAACAAGTGATATAATTCAAATATATATAATTTATATTATCCATAAAAATAACTTATATGAGGTGTCAAATGTATAACTACGATAATCTTTCCAAATACAAGGTATTTCTGTGTGTTGCCGAGTGCGGCAGTATCTCTCAATCTGCCGAGCAACTTTATATTTCTCAGCCGGCTGTCAGTATGACAATAAAAAAGCTTGAAGAAAGTCTTGGAACAACTTTGTTTTTACGAAAACCGAGAGGTGTTGTTATGACCGAAAACGGCAGACTTCTTTATGACGGCGTAAAACAAGCATTAAATATGCTCTCCGATACCGAAAGCAATTTAAAGCACCTTGAAAACAACGGCAGACTTCGCATTGCCGCAAGTAATGTGCTTTGCAAGTACCTGCTTATGCCCTATCTTCAAAAATTCACCGAAAAATATCCTTTCACCGATGTTTCCATAACTTGTACATCATCTGCAAATGCACATAAAATGCTTGAAGAGTGTAAAATCGACGTTGCGCTTATGGCAAAGCCCGACAACATCAGCGGTCTTGAATATTATCCGCTCGGTGCAATACAGGACACATTCGTATGTACTCCGTCATACTTGAAACGTCTTGACTGCAACGATTTTGAAATTTTTGAACGTGGCAATATTATGCTTTTAAATAAAGACAACGTTTCCCGTATGCATATAAACAACTACTATGCCGAAAACAATATCAATCCTACGCATATCCTTGAAGTGAACGATATGGATATGCTTATTGAATTTGCCAAAATCGGCATAGGTGTTTCATGTGTGGTAAAGCAGTTTGTAAAAAGCGAATTGTCTAACGGCTCACTTATCGAAATAAATCTGCCTAATGCAATACCGCCACGCGAAACAGGCTTTTTATATAATCAAAATATTCAGCCGTTTAATGATAATATTTTAAGGCTTATCAACATTAATTAATCTTTTTCACCTTTGCAAAGGCCGCCATAAGACGTTTAAATCCGATACTTTCAAATTGAATTTCAAGAATACAGTCATTTCCGCAAGGAGTGGCTTTCAGAATTTCTCCGCGTCCGAATGTTCTGTGTTCAACGGCATCACCGGCTTTGAATTTAGAATAGTCGGTTGAACCACTTGATTTTACACTGCTGCCAAACCCTTTTGTCATATAAACTTCTTTTTTCGGTGCAGCCGCATTACGCACTCCTAAGTCTTGCATTACCTTTGCAACTTTCGGTTGCAGCGTTGTCTTGTCCTCAAGATATTCAACAGGTATTTCCTTGAAAAATCTTGACGCGGTTGTCGGCATTGTTTTACCGTGAATAGTTCTGCTTATCGTTTTGGTGATATAAAGCTGTTCTTTCGCCCTCGTTATCGCAACATAGCAAAGACGTCTTTCTTCTTCTATATCATCGTCCGATTCCATTGAGCGCATTCCCGGGAACAATCCTTCTTCAAGACCGCTCAAGAATACAATCGGGAATTCAAGACCTTTTGCACTGTGAATAGTCATAAGTACCGCACTGTCCTCATTTTCGTCATATCCGTCTATATCCGAAACAAGACTTATATTTTCCAAAAATTCACCCAGTGTATTCCCCGTTTCTTCATTCTTCTCAAACTCGGTAATAACAGAAATAAATTCGCCCAAGTTTTCTATTCTTGTCTTACTTTCCGTTGTATCTTCCATTACAAGTGCCGGCATATATCCTGTATCATTCAATATTCTTCCCGTAAGATCTTCAATCGTAACGGTATCTTTAAGTTTGATAAGTGATTGTATTATTTCCGAAAAACTAAGTAATTTTTTTATAGCCGTTTTAAATTCAGGGTAATCGTCCGCGTGAGAAATAACATCATAAAGACTTGTTTCCTTTTCACGTGCAATATTTCTCGCTTTTTCAAGCGTTGCGTTACCGATTTTTCTTTTCGGCTCATTGATAATTCTTGCCAAACTTACGTCATCATTCGGATTATATACAACTCTCAAATATGCGATTATATCCTTAATTTCCTTACGGTCATAGAATCGAAGTCCCGAAAGTACTTTGTACGGAACAGACTCACGCATAAGCATTTCTTCTATTACACGCGACTGTGCATTTGTTCTGTACAATATCGCACAATCCGAAAATGAACCTTGTTCATCGAAATGCTTCTTTATCTGACGTGCAATATATCTTGCCTCGTCATATTCGTTTGTACCTGTGTATACATAAACTTTGTTTCCGTTGCCGTTTGACGTCCACAACGATTTACCCATTCTACCCTTATTGTTAGATATAACGCTGTTTGCGGCGTCAAGGATATTTTGCGTTGAACGGTAATTTTGGTCAAGCGTTATCTTTTGTACATCAGAGTAATCATCTTCAAAATTAAGAATATTTCCGATATTTGCACCTCTGAATTTATAAATACTTTGGTCGTCATCACCGACAACGCAAAGATTTCTGTTTGCCTGTGCAAGAAGATTTATAAGAAGATACTGCGAATTGTTCGTATCTTGATACTCATCAACAAGTATGTACCGGAACTTATCTTGATATTTTGACAATACATCTGGATTTTCACTTAAAATCTTAACTGTATTCAAAATAATATCGTCAAAATCGACTGCATTGTTTTTTCTCAGTTTTGTCTGGTATCTGTAATATATTTTTGCGATTATGCTCATACGATAATCGCTTTTGTAAACATTTTCAAAAGTTGCCGCATCCATCAAGTCATTTTTTGCGTTACTTATTATAGACAATACGTTTCTGACAGGAAAACTTTTTTCGTCAATGTCAAGTTCTCTTAGACATTCTTTCATAACTGTCTTTGTATCTGCTGTATCGTAAATTACAAAATCACGGCTGTAACCAAGCAAATCAATGCAACTACGCAAAATTCTGACGCAAACCGAGTGAAATGTACCAATCCACATATCTTTTGCGGTATCACCCAAAAGTCTTTCAATACGGTCTTTCATTTCTCTTGCGGCTTTGTTTGTAAAAGTTATCGCTAAAATATTCCAAGGACGTATATGTTTTTCGGAAATCATATATGCAATTCTGTTTACAAGCACCGTTGTTTTTCCGCTTCCCGCACCTGCAAGCACAAGAACAGGACCTTCCGTTGCCAATACAGCCTCTTTTTGCCTTTCGTTAAGTTTATCTAACATATTATTCATCAAATGTTCTCCTAAAATCGTTTTCATTTTATTATATCATAACAACGAAGGCGGCTGAATGTCGCCGCAGTATTATGATACAATGTTCTCCGAAACATAAAAATCTTTGATTTTTTGTATGTTTCGTGAGGTTATTATACCACATATTCAGAAAAAACACAAACTTTTAAAACCATTTCTTCAATAAGTTTTTCAGTATAAACGTGTCGAATTTCGGCAAATTTAAGTGTAGAAAGGCGGTGAATAATTTGAAAAAAGTTTCCTGTAAAATAGTAGTTTTTCTTCTTTTAAATTTGTGTATTTTCACAAGCGTTTATGCCGATGAAATCAAAGTCGTTCCTATCGGTAAAGCGGTAGGCGTAAAGATATATACCGACGGTTTGCTCGTTGTCGGAACATCGGAAGTAAACGGTGAAAATGTTTCAAAAAAATACGGTATAAAGATAAATGACAGAATAGAAAAAATAAATAATCAACTCATCAACAGTACAGAAGAATTTTCAAAGACCGTAAATGAAAATCCAAGCGGTGTGGCACTTTCAATAAAGCGGGATAATCAAGATATTTTGATTAATGCCGTTCCCGTTTTATCGGAAGACAATATATACCGTTTAGGTCTTTGGGTGCGTGACAGTACCGCCGGAATCGGTACTGTGACTTATTACAATCCTCAAAACAACAGCTTTGCCGCACTCGGTCACGGAATAAACGATATTGATACAGGTAATATTTTATCCGTTAAATCAGGAAATATTCTTAATTGCGATATTTTATCTGTATCAAAAAGTTCAAAAGGTCATCCCGGAGAAATTAACGGTGCGTTTGACGGTAATACAATAGGTAATATCAGTATAAATTCACAAATAGGTATTTACGGAAATATGTCTTGCGATGAATTTTCCTCTGATAATGCCATCCCCGTTGCCGCAAAGGAACAGATATGCGAAAGTGACGCATATATACTTTCAGACGTTATAGGGCAAAAAACGGAAAAATACTCGATAAAAATAAACAAAATCACAAACGATTCCGACAAAGGATTGATTATTGAAATTACCGATCCTCGTTTAATTGACTGCACAGGCGGAATTGTTCAGGGTATGAGCGGCTCGCCGATTATACAAAACGGTATGCTTATAGGTGCGGTAACTCATGTATTTGTAAACAATCCCACAAAAGGATACGGCACTCTTGCTGAAAATATGATTGACATGACTAACACCATAGATTAAAAAAATCAAAAATCACATCAAAATTGATGTGATTTTTGAGCTGTATTAAATTTCAATAAGTTCTTTCGGTGATGATGTCAGATTTACCGCTTTACCGTTTTGTACAACGATTAAATCTTCAATTCTTACACCGCCGAAACCGTCCATATAAATTCCCGGTTCAACCGTAATTACGTTACCGTTTTGCACAACAGCATTGTTTTTCGGTGAAAATGACGGATTTTCGTGAATTTCAATACCGACACTGTGTCCAAGACTGTGACCGAAGTTCTCACCGTAACCTGCGTCGGTTATAATCTTTCGTGCCACTCCGTCAACTTCACTGCACTTCATACCTGCTTTAATTGCGTCTATTGCAGTGGTTTGCGCTTTTAAAACTGTATTGTAAATTTCTTTTTGTTTATCATTCGCTTTGCCGACAACTACTGTTCTTGTCATATCCGAACAGTAACCCTCGAAAACACAGCCGAAATCCAAAGTAAGAAAATCTCCGTTTTCGATTTTTTTATCGGTAGCTATGCCGTGCGGCATTGCCGAACGAATACCCGATGCGGAAATAGTGTCAAACGACAATGCAGTCGCACCTTGTTTTTTCATAAAGAACTCCAAATCAAATGCTATTTCTCTTTCGGTTACTCCCTCTTTAATTCTGCCTAAAACATATTCAAATGCCATATCGCCAATTTTTTCGGCCTCTGCAATTTTTTTTAATTTCGCATTCATCTTTTATTTCTCGCGGTTTGTTTATAAGATTTTGCATTTCAACAAAATCTTGTCCATCTTTTAGTTTTGCTCTTATTCGCTTATTTTCTCCGACGCTCATATATGATTCTTCAAAACCTATATATTTTTCGTCTATTCTTGAAAATATTTTTTCAAAACCGTTTGCAATATCAATCACTTCAAAGCCTTTTGCTTGCTCACGCGCCTGTATTGTGTATCGCGAATCTGTGATAATATACTTGCCGCTGTGCGAAATAAGCAAATATGCATCCTCTGACGTGAAACCGCTGTAATAAAATATATTCGGATAGCTTGATATAAAAACCGCCTCATTATCGTGCATTTTTTCGCACAGTTTATCTATTCTGCTCTGCATACCAATGCCTCCAATGCAAGTTCATACCCCTTAAATCCCAAACCGCAAATCTGTCCTATACATTCAGGTACGATAACAGATGTATGTCTGAACTCTTCACGTTTATGGATATTTGAAATATGTACTTCGATTACATCCATTTTAACCGAACCGAACGCATCTCTGATAGCATACGAATAATGAGTAAATGCCCCCGGATTTATTATAATGCCGTTGTAATTCCCCATTGCACTGTGTATTTTTTCAACGATTTCGCCCTCAAAATTGCTTTGAAAGAAATCAACCTCAACACCAAGTTCATCTGCTTTTTTTCTGATGTTGTTTTCCAAATCGTCAAGAGTGCTGTTTCCGTATATTCCCGGTTCTCTGATACCAAGCATATTTAAGTTTACGCCGTTTATAACAAGATACTTCTTCAATATATCCCAATCCTCTCGTATTATAATGTTTCTATTTCTTTCATAAGTTCATCGACAAGGCTGTCTTGAGGTACTTTCTTTATAATCTCGCCTTTTTTGAAAATAAGTCCCTCAGCTTTTCCGCCTGCAATTCCTATATCAGCCTCTCTTGCTTCACCGGGGCCGTTTACCGCACAACCCATAACGGCGATTTTAATAGGCTTATCAATATTTGCGGCACGTTTTTCAACTTCGTTTGCAATTGAAATAAGATCAAGTTGAGTTCTTCCGCAAGTCGGACACGAAACTATCTCCGCACCTGTTTTTCTCATACCCAAAACCTTTTGAATATCATACGCCGCATAAATTTCTTCAACAGGGTTTGCCGTAAGCGAAACACGCATAGTATCGCCTATTCCTTCTGCCAAAAGTGCACCAATTCCGACAGCCGATTTAACCGTTCCGCCTTTTAACGTACCGGATTCGGTTACACCGATATGCAACGGAATATCCGATATTTCATTGAATTTTCTGTATGCGCAAAGCATTTTCGGAACATCTGAAATCTTAATTGACACAACCACATTATTAAAATTAAGTTCGTCAAGAATTGCAACGTGTCCCATAGCACTTTCCACAAGTGCATCGGCAGTTACACCACCGTATTTTTGAAGTAATTCTCTTTCAAGCGAACCGCCGTTGACGCCGATTCTGATAGGGATTTCTCTTTCCTTTGCCATTTCGACAACTTGCTTTACTCTGTCGCGGTCACCGATATTTCCGGGATTAATTCTGACTTTATCCGCACCGTTTTTCATACATTCCAACGCAAGACGATAATCAAAATGTATATCGACAACAAGCGGTATATGAATTTGCTTTTTAATATCCGCTACGGCTTTAGCCGCAACCATATCAGGCACGGCAACACGAATTATCTCGCAGCCTGCATTTTCAAGTTCATGTATCTGATTTACCGTTGCTTTGACATCTCTTGTGTCGGTATTACACATAGACTGAATTGCAACGGGATTGTCACCGCCGATTTTCACACCGCCTATATTTACAATTCTTTTTTGTTTTCTCATAAATATTAACCTCACTTATTGAATAAACGCATTATATCGTGGAATGATACGAACACAATGAATGCCAATAACAATAACATTCCGACTGCATGAACTATCCCCTCTTTTTCAGGCGGAATAGCCTTTCTGCGTATCATTTCAATCAGTACAAACAATATTCTTCCGCCGTCAAGTGCAGGTATCGGAAGAAGATTGAATATTCCGAGATTTATTGTCAAAAGTGCAACCAAGTTAAGCACATAAAGCCAACTGTAACTGCCCGAATTAACCGCGTTGTTCACTTCGCTTACAATTCCGACAGGTCCTGACATTTGGTCTACTCCGACCTTACCTGTTATCATCTGCCAGAATGACTGATACACAAGCTTAACCACAAATTCGGTTTCATTTAAAGCCTCTCCCCAAACATTAAATATCGTTATATCCTTTGTTTTAGGTGTAAAGCCTATTATATATCTTGTGCTTGTTTCCGACTGACCTACAATCGAATCGTCCTTAGGCATTTTATCGGAATATTCCACAAACTGACCTGTTGTGTATCCGTTTATTGTACTGTCAACTTGTACGCCGTTTTCTCCGTAAGTTGTTTTGACAATTTGCTCCGTCGGCATAAATGAATAGTCGATTTTTTCACCTTTTCTTGAAACCGTTACGGTTGCCTGTTCGTCTTTTTTGAAATTTTGAGTATAAAGCGAAATATCATTATAGAAATTAATTTTCTTTCCGTTAATCTTTATAATCTTATCATTCGGCTGTACTCCGACTTGTTCTATATAGCTGTGCGGAACAACCGTATCAATAACATTTGTTCGTGCAGGCGACGTTGACGGAACGATAACAAGAAACAGTACAAAACCCAAAATGATATTAAAAACACCGCCTGCCAAAAGCACAAGCAATCTTTTCCATGCTTTTTGATTTGAAAAAGCTCGCGGATCGGTATTGTCGCTTCATCTTCGCCCTCAAATTTACAATAACCGCCAAGCGGCAAAATTCTTATTGAGTATTGTGTTTCGCCTTTCTTTTTCTTGAATATTGCAGGTCCCATTCCGACAGAAAATTCATCGACTTTAAAGTTCAGCATTTTTGCAACTATAAAGTGACCGAATTCGTGCAGTGAAACCATTACAAGGAACATTACAACAGATACAATCGCAGTTATCAAATTAAGCTCTCCTTTTCCAATCTATATACAATCTCACGGGCTAACTTATCTGTTTCCCAAATATCCGAAATTGTCGGATTTTCAATATTTTTAATCTCACTCATCGCCTTTGCGATAGCGTCGGATATACCGAGATAAGATATTTTACCTTGCATAAACAACTCAACCGCCGCTTCATCAGCACTGTTAAATACAGTCGGTTTTATACCGCCGTCTTTAAGTGCGTCATATGCCAATTTCAACGCATAAAACGTATCTGTGTCCGGTTCGTCAAATGTAAGTGACGGATACTTTGTAAAGTCAAGTTCGTTATTCTTCATCGGAAGTCTGTTCGGATACGTCAATGCGTACTGTATAGGAAGTCGCATATCAGGTGCACCGAGCTGTGCGATTACTCCGTTATCCACGAACTCAACCATTGAATGTACAACGCTTTGTCTGTGTACCAAAACTTTTATGTTATCCGTTCCGAAAAGCCACTTTGCCTCCATAACTTCAAGACCTTTATTGACAAGCGTTGATGAATCTATCGTAACCTTTGCACCCATATTCCAATTAGGGTGTTTTAATGCGTCCTCAGGTTTTATGTCAACCAGTTCTTCGCGTTTTTTCCCAAAGAACGGACCGCCCGATGCGGTTAAAAGTATTCTCTTTACTTCGCGTCTGTCCTTACAGCCTTGAAGTGACTGAAATATCGCACTGTGTTCACTGTCTACCGGAAGTATTTCAACTCCGTTTTCCTTTGCCAAATCCATAACGATATGACCGCCTGTTACAAGCGTTTCCTTATTCGCAAGAGCAATATTTTTCTTTGCCTTTATTGCCTCTATTGTAGGCTCAAGTCCCGAAATACCGACAACCGCGGTTACAACCGTATCAGCACCGTCAGCCGTTGCCGTTTCTATAAGACCTTCTTTTCCTTGTACTACTTTTATATCGGTATCGGCAAGCTTGATTTTCAAATCCTTAGCCTTTTCTTCATCGGTAAGGCACACCATTTTCGGTTTAAACTCTCTCGCCTGTTTTTCAATCAAATCAATATTTGAATGTGCAGACATTGCCTCTATTTTTATACCCTTGTATTCGCGGGCAATTTCAAGAGTCTGTGTACCGATTGAGCCTGTTGAGCCCAATACCGCTATTTTCTTTTCAAATTCCATTTGTCTTTTCTCCAATTAATTTGACATTCCCTACATAATTCCAAAAATCACCATCGGCAATATATACATAATAGGTGCTATAAACATAACGCTGTCAAATCTGTCCATAAATCCGCCGTGTCCCGGGAATATCCAACCGAAATCTTTTATTCCTGTATCGCGTTTGATAGCCGAAGCAATCAAATCGCCGAGCTGTGACAATGCACCGCCTACAAGACCGTAAACCGCACCCTCAACAACTACATTGCTCCACTGCAACATATTTGTATCAAATACATTTTTCACAATCAATAGATATACAATACATATAACCATTGCACCGACAACACCGCCGACAGAGCCTTCAACCGTTTTATTCGGGCTGACGTGAGGTATCAGTTTGTGTTTGCCTAAAAATCTGCCTGTAAAATATGCAAACGTATCACACGACCACGCACATATAAATGTTAAAAGCATGGTAGCAGTATCAAACGTTTCTTTTGCAAGCCACACGCAACTCATCGAAAGTACAATATATATAGTTAAGAAACCGTTTGAAAGTATATCCTTATAATTTCTTTTACCGTGCTTTGCCACTACTGTAATCATATGCAGTGCTATGATAAAAATTATACCTATTGACGCAGTTTCCCATGCAAAAGTATCCCACTCTATTGCTTTGCAAAAATAAATTGATGACATCAATATGACAGCGGAAATAAATCCGATAGTTTTCATTCCGACATCGGCTTTTGTTGCACTGTAACACTCATATAGCATAAACAATATAACCGCCGCAAGTGCAACTGTAAAGTATATCGGCGGTAAAAACAGTATACCAACAAATACCGCCAATGCCACCACCGACGTTATAATTCTCTTAACCATTTTTACACACCCCCAAATCTTCTGCCTCTGTTTTGAAAATCGATTATAGCCTTATGTAAATCAGTCGGTTTAAAATCAGGCCATAGCTTATCGGTAAACCACATTTCCGCATAGCTTACCTGCCAAAGCATAAAGTTTGACAATCTCTGCTCGCCGCTTGTTCTGATAAGCAAGTCAACGTCAGGCTGATTTTCGGTATACAGATAGCTTGAAAAAACTTCATCGTCAATATCATCAACAATCTGCTTGCCGCCCGTAACATCCTTACAGATATTTTTTACTGCATTTACAATTTCTTCACGACCGCCGTAGTTAAGAGCGATATTCATAACAATTCCTGTATTATTCTTTGTAAAATTCTCTGTCTTTATAATCTGCCGGCAAATTTCTTCGGACAGACCTTTTCTTGAACCGATTACACGAATAACAACATTCTCTCCCGAAAGAGTTTTTTCGGCATTTCTCAGATAGTCAAGCAAAAGCGACATAAGATAGTCAACTTCTTCTTTCGGTCGTTTCCAATTTTCCGTTGAAAAAGCATATACCGTTATATACTTTACACCGAGATTATTTGCCTCTGTGATAATTTTTTTCAGCGAATCCGCTCCGGCACTGTGTCCGGCACTTCTCGGCAAACCTCTTTTTTTCGCCCATCTGCCGTTACCGTCCATTATAATTCCGATATGCTGTGGAAGTCTTGACATATCTATTTCATTGATTTTCTTTTTCTTTGAAAAAAACATACGATACCTCTCTATTTAGCACAATACCGGCAGACTTAGCCTGCCGGTCATATGCGTAGTGATTTTAATTATCAAACCTCAAGGATTTCTTTTTCCTTTGCGGCACTGATATTATCAATTTCTTTAATATACTTATCTGTCAAGTCTTGTATATCCTTTTCTGTTTCTTTCAAATCGTCCTCTGTGATTTCGCCGTCTTTCTTCATAGCCTTGTACTTATCAATCGCGTCACGTCTTGCGTTACGAATTTGTACCTTAGCTTCTTCTGTATACTTCTTTACAGTCTTAACAAGTTCTTTTCTTCTTTCCTCTGTCAGCGGAGGAAAGTTAAGTCTTATAACCTTACCGTCATTTTGAGGTGCTATACCGATGTCAGACGCATTGATTGCCTTTTCGATTTCCTTTAAAACGCTTGCGTCCCAAGGTTGAATAACAAGTAATCTCGGTTCAGGTGATGAGATTGAACCTACCTGTTGGACAGGCGTCATTGTGCCGTAGTAATCAATAGCAACTTTATCAAGTACAGACGCGTTTGCACGTCCTGCACGGATTGTCTTTAATTCACCCGCATAACCGTTTATTCTTTTTTCCATCTTTTCTTCAATTTCAGGATACTTACCCATTTTAAAATTCCTCCTTAAATATATCAATTAATCCTAAAGTTTTCCCTCATTATTTACAAGTGTACCTATTTTTTCGCCTTTTACCGCTCTTACAATGTTTTCAGGGTCGCTAAGACCGAAAACAAGTATAGGCATATTATTATCACGACACATTGATGCCGCAGTTGAATCCATTACACCGAGATTTTTTGAAAGTATATCACTGAATGAAAGTACATCATATTTCTTTGCGTCAGGATTTATATTAGGGTCGCTGTCATATACTGCATCAACTTTCTTTGCAAGCAATATAACCTGTGAATCTGTTTCAACTGCACGAAGTGCGGCGGCTGTATCTGTTGACATAAACGGATTACCTGTTCCGCAGCCGAATATTACTACTCTGCCCTTTTCAAGATGTCTTTCAGCCTTACCTCTGATATAAGGTTCTGCACCTGTCGCATTTCAATCGCAGTCTGCACTCTTGTAGGTACATTGCAGTTTTCAAGTGCACTGCAAAGTGCCAACGCATTTATCGCAGTTGCAAGCATACCCATATGGTCAGCTCTTGTTCTGTCCATATTTTCACTGCTTCGTCCTCTCCAGATGTTTCCTCCGCCTACAACGATTGAAACCTGTACACCCATGTCCACAATTTTCTTTATGTTCTCACTGATATGTGCAATAGTATGCTCATCAAGTCCAAATCCATTTGTTCCCGCAAGTGCCTCTCCGCTTATTTTTAAAAGCACTCTCTTATACTTTGCTCTCATCTATGGTATCCTCCTTAAATTGTTATTCATATTGTATAATATTATACCAAACTTTCACAAAAAAGCAATATAGAATTGTCATTTAATTATAGTTTTTGCACTATTAAAGTCTTTGTGCAAGCTTTTCAACATTTTCACGTCTGAATTCTTCAAATCTGTCCTCTTCTATTGCCTTTCTGATGCGTTCCATAAGCTCATTATAAAAATACAAATTATGAAGAACTGCCAATCTCATTCCAAGCATTTCTTTTGCCTTGAACAAATGTCTTATATATGCTCTCGTATAGTGCTGACAAGCAGGACAACCACATTCTTCGTCAATCGGTCTTGTATCAAGTTCATATTTTTGGTTCATTAAATTCATCGTGCCGTTTCTTGTAAAGATAAATGCGTGTCTTGCATTTCTCGATGCAATAACACAGTCAAAGAAATCGACGCCTCTTGCAACCGATTCAATAATATTTGACGGTGTTCCGACACCCATTAAGTATCTCGGCTTATTTACAGGTGCATGAGGAAGTACAACATCAAGAATATGATACATTTCTTCGTGCTCTCGCCAACCGCCAAACCGCCTATCGCATATCCCGGTAAATCAAGTTCCGCAATCCTCTGCATATGCTCAATTCTTATATCATCGAAAGTTCCGCCTTGATTGATACCGAAAAGCATTTGATTTTTGTTAATTGTATCGTCAAGCGAATTAAGTCTTTCCATCTCTTTTTTACAACGAACAAGCCATCTGTACGTTCTGTCGCATGAGTCCTTTACATATTTGTACGGTGCGGGATTTTCAATACATTCGTCAAATGCCATTGCTATTGTAGACGCAAGGTTTGACTGTATCTGCATACTTTCTTCAGGTCCCATAAATATTTTGTGACCGTCAATATGTGAATTAAAGCTGACGCCTTCTTCTGTTATTTTTCTCAAACCTGCAAGTGAAAACACCTGAAAACCGCCGCTGTCCGTTAAAATAGGTCTGTCCCAATTCATAAATTTGTGAAGCCCGCCAAGCTGTTTTATAACTTTGTCGCCGGGTCTTAAATGTAAATGATAGGTATTTGAAAGTTCAACCTGGCAGCCTATCTCTTTTAAATCCATTGTACTTACCGCACCTTTTATTGCCGCTATTGTTCCGACGTTCTGAAAAACGGGTGTCTGTACAACTCCGTGTACCGTATGAAATTCGCCGCGTCTTGCATTTCCGTCAGTATGCAAAATTTTAAACATTTCGTATCTCCTTTATTTTATAAGCATCGCGTCGCCAAATGAAAAAAATCTGTATTTTTCCTGTACCGCTGTTTTATAGGCATTCAGCACATTTTCTCTGCCCGCCAAAGCACTTACAAGCATTATAAGTGTTGATTCAGGCAAGTGGAAGTTTGTTATAAGCGCATCTATAACGTGAAATTCCTTACCCGGATAAATAAATATATTCGTCCAACCTGTTTTTTGTTCAAGTTTTTCGTTTTCCATTCCGACCGTTTCCAAAACTCTTGTAGCAGTTGTTCCGACAGAAATTACACGTTTACCGTTTGATTTTGTTTTATTTACCAAATCGGCTGTTTCCTGCGGAAGTATATAAAATTCCGAGTGCATTTTATGTTCAAGTATATCATCGGCTTTAACAGGTCTGAATGTTCCGAGTCCGACGTGAAGTGTTACATAACCTATATTAACGCCTTTTGCCTTAATCTTTTCAAGCAATTCGGGTGTAAAGTGAAGTCCTGCCGTAGGTGCCGCCGCACTGCCGGGATTTTTTGCATACACTGTTTGGTATCTGTTTTTATCTTCAAGTTTATGTGTTATATAGTGAGGCAGAGGCATTTCTCCGAGTTTATCCAAAACCTCCTCAAATACTCCCTCATACTCAAACTTAACAAGTCTGTTACCGTCATTTATAACGTCCAAAACCTCCGCTTTAAGCTCACCGTTGCCAAAAACAAATCTTGCACCGGGTTTAGCTTTTCTGCCCGGTTTCAAAATTACTTCCCAAGTATCAAGCGTATGCTTATGCAAAAGCAAAAATTCAATAGCACCGCCCGTACCCTCCTTTTGACCGTACAGACGTGCCGGAAGTACCTTTGTATCATTCAATATAAGTGCATCACCCTCATTTAGTTCATCGACTATATCATAAAAATGCTTATGCTCAATTTCACCTGTATTTTTATCAAGTATCATAAGCCTTGAAGAACTTCTGTCCTTTAAAGGTTCTTGTGCAATAAGTTCTTCGGGCAAGTCATAATAAAAATCCGTTCTTTTCAAAATAATTACCTCTTTTTTCTGTTCATTTAGATTACATTATACCAAAAAAATAAGGTTGTTGCAATAGTTTGCGACAACCTTATTAAATTTTAAGAAATTCTTTTTAGCTATACCAAAAGCATATTCTGTTCGTCACCACCCATACCGAGTGCCTTACGGCTTCCTATACCCGAATAATACGAATAATGAATCAACTTCTTTAGCAATTCACAACTTCTATAATCACCGTGAATTTTAAAAGATACACTTCCCGTCATACCTGTCAATTATTTATGTAAAATTTTTATTTAGCAAAATGTATAATACAGAAAATTAAGGAAACAATACTAAATACTACAATGTATATGGAGGAACACAAAATGAATCAACAACAAAAAAAGGAAACAAAAAAGCTACCAAGCTTTTACATAGCACTTTGTTGCTGTGTATTGGCAATCGGTATAGCCGGTTATTTTACCGAAAGACACAATTCAGACTCATCGAGTATGCTAAGCAATGAGATAGCCGATAACAGTGGCAGCGAAGTTTTTTCGGATTCAACCGACAAATTCACATCTTCCGCTCTGAACGTTTCAGAAGATGAAACTCAAGAGGCGTCATCAGCAAATGTAGAAGAGAGTTCGGAAGTTGTATCTGATACCGAAACCGCTCAAAGTACCGACACTCAAACCGATATACCTGTTATGTCCGAGCAACAAGTACCTGTCGAGGACTATGCAGTCAACAATCCCGACGTTGACCAAACCGCAGTTATCGTATCATCCGAACAACCTGCATTTATTATGCCTGTAAACGGAAATACACTTGAAGGATATTCGGACAAATTAAAATACAACGAACAGCTTTCCGATTGGCGTACCCACAACGGCATTGACATTGCCGCCAACACAGGTTGCAGTGTACAAGCCGTCGCTGACGGCGTTATTGACGAAACAGGCAAAGACGCAATGGGCGAATATGTAATAATATCTCACGCCGCAGGATTTATAACGAAATATATGGGACTTGAAAATATTGAAAATCTTACTGTAGGTAAAGAAATAAAATCAGGCGAAGTTATCGGAACGTCAGGTAAATGTACCGGTGAAAATGTGACCGATCCGCATATTCACTTTGAAATGTCAAAAGACGGAGTTTTGGTAAACCCAACCGACTACCTTCCTCAACAATAAAAGCAAAATGAGCCTGTCGACAAAATGTCGACAGACTCATTTTTACTATCTGTTATTGTAAAATGCAACATATGATTTATATGCCATATATACATCACTTTTCGCAGTAACTTCAAACGGTGCGTGCATTGAAAGTACAGGAACACCGCAGTCAATAACGTCCATATTAAGATTAGCAACGTACTGTGCGATTGTACCGCCGCCGCCTTGATCAACCTTACCGAGTTCGCTTGTCTGCCAAATAACTCCGTTATCGTCAAGTATCTTACCTATTTCATAAACAAATTCGGCAGACGCGTCTGATGACTCCGACTTACCTCTTGCACCTGTATACTTCATAAGCACCATACCACAGCCTGCAAATGCCGCATTACGTTTTTCGTATACGGATTCATAGTTCGGATCGACTGCCGCACCGACGTCCGATGACAAGCAAGCTGAATTTTCTATTGTTGTATTATAATCGGTAATTGTGCAGTTGCCGTTAATCTTTTCAATAATTTCCGCAAGAGTCATTTCAAAGAATGCACTAAGCATACCCGTATTACCCGTTGAACCGATTTCTTCTTTATCAACAAGGATTGCAAGTGCTGTCTTTTTAGGATTTTCAACAGCGAATATACCCTTTAATGTAGTAAATGCACACACTCTGTCATCTTGACCGTATGCGCCGACAAAGCTTTCGTCAAGTCCGACATTCTTAGCCTTGAACGCAGGTACAATTTCGATTTCGGCACTTAGGAAATCTCTTTCCGTTATGCCGTACTTTTCGTTAAGATGTTTCAAAATCGCAAATTTAACCTTTTCGCTTACATCTTCCGATTTAACAGGCATACCGCCTATAAGAATATTAAGATTTTCTCCCTCTATTCCGTCAATCATTTTCTTTGTCATTTGGTCTTTAGCCAAATGCGGCAAAAGGTCTGTCACGCAAAATACAGGGTCGTTTTCATTTTCACCTATATTTAATGTCACCTTCTTACCCTCTTTTGTAAAGATAACACCGTGCATAGCAAGAGGAATTGCGGTCCATTGATACTTCTTAATACCGCCGTAATAATGCGTTTTCAAAAGTGCCATATCATTGCTTTCATATAGCGGATTTTGCTTTAAGTCAAGTCTTGGTGAATCGATATGTGCGCCGACAAGATTTACACCGTTTTTAATATCTTCACTGCCGATAACCGCAAGTAAAATATTTTTGTTTCTGTTAATCTTATAAACCTTATCTCCCGCCTTTAACTGCTTTACTGAATTAATATTCTTAAATCCGTGAAGTTCAGCCATTTTTATCGACTTTTCAACGCACTCACGTTCTGTCTTTCCCTCATCAAGGAATTCGCGATATTCGTCGCAAAGTTCAAACATTTCCTTATATTCCTGTTCGCTCAAATTCTCATACACATTTTTTCTTTTGTATGATAATTCATTAAATAACTCTTTATCTGTCATATAAATCATAACCTTTCTGTCCGCTGATAAAAATAATATACGCGGCTTATTGCGGACGAATAAGACGTCATTTATTTTTATTATTGACACTCATTATACCACAAATACAAAAAATAGTCTATATGAAACGAATTTCTTATTTCATATTTTTTCTTATTTGTTTTAATTCCGTGCATTTTGACCATAATGTAATATATAAAAAAGTTATGCTCTGTGCAACTCTGTCAAGTATGTAATTATGCAGATAAATATGGATTTTGTCACTTGATAAATTTATAACAACGTGATATAATATCTAATATGGATATTAATAAAAAGACAATAATCTTATTGTCACAGGTTTAAAAGATTTTAACTTACACCATATATTTGATTGCGGTCAATGCTTTCGTTTTAATGCAGTAAGCGAGAATTCATATTTCGGCATTGCAAAGAACAAGGCTCTTTTAATATCGCAAAATGATGATGAAGTTATATTTCACGATACAACTGAAGACGATTTTAAGAATATTTGGTATGATTACTTCGATTTAAACCGCGACTACAGCGAAATCAAGAGCAGATTATCCAATGACCCGATTATGAAAGAGGCTGTTTCATACGGTGACGGTATTCGTATACTTAACCAGGATTTATGGGAGGCTGTTATTTCTTTCATCATTTCGGCAAGCAACAATATTCCGCGAATCAAAGGCATTATAGAAAGACTTTGCGAAAACTTCGGAAAACAAATAAGTTATATGGGTAAAACATATTACACGTTCCCCGATACCGATACGATATATTCTCTTTCAAAAGAAGATTTATCGGTTATCCGTTCCGGTTTTCGTGACAAATATATAATGGACGCCGCAGACAAATTCAAGAGCGGCACTCTTACGGAAGAATATATAAAATCACTGTCAACTCCGGACGCCAAAAAAGCATTAATGACTATTAACGGTGTCGGCAACAAGGTCAGCGACTGTATACTTTTATTCGGTCTTGGCAGAGTGGACTCATTCCCCGTTGACGTTTGGATTAAACGCATAATGGAATACTGTTATTTTGACGGTGAACAAAGCATACCTGCAATATCCGCATTTGCAGAAAAGCATTTCGGCGATATAGGCGGTTTTGCTCAGCAATATCTATTCTTCTATGCAAGAGAAAACAAAATCGGCACTGAATAATCACTTTTCAGCCCACATTAAAAGTGATTTAGACAAGTATATCGTGGGCGGAAAGGATTTGAATTTCAGAGTGTTAGTGGATTTAAAAAGAATAGTAGCATATATATGTCCTTTCTGTTCAAATATGTCGTCAAAATCACTTTCAATATTTAATTTTTCGGGTAAAGACAAGGTTCAGCTTATATGCCCTACTCACGGCTGTCACGAAACCTGTGTTACAATAGCCGAAAAACACGATAAATACAAATTTGACATCGAATGTCCGATATGCGGTGACAACCATTCGTACACAACAACGAAAGAAAACTTTTGGAACAAACCGCTGTTAACATACAAATGTCCCGTTGCGGGAATAGATGTATTTTTTGCCGGTGAAAAAGATTTGGTTGAAAATATGCTTAACGAAAACACTGATATGTTTTCAGATATTCTCGATGAATTTGACGATGACGACAGTGATATTTCTTTTAACTTGATTTATGCAATTATCGAACGTCTGCACGCCTTGCAGGAATCACATAATATTTCCTGTGCATGCGGAAGTGAAGATATTGAATTAAATATCATAAACGGCAACATTATTCTGACGTGTCTGCAATGCAAAAAATCAAAAGCCATCGAGACAACAGAAGAAACTTTAACACGATTATTAAATGCAAAAGCATTATAATCGGTAAATAATTTTGAATATAAATTAAA
>QTVU01000003.1 GCA_003460745.1 Firmicutes bacterium AM55-24TS | reverse complement strand
CTGTAAAATAAGACTGGAAATTGCGTAAAAACGTCGTAAACGTAAATTTTATGTAAAATAGCACAAAAAAATTTAAAAAATTTATTCACTTATGGTCTTTACTAACAAAAATAAGTGTGATATAATAGTTGCAACAAGATAAATCAGTAAGGAAATATGTATATTTTAATTTACTGAAAAGGGAGGGAAATATATGACAGAAGAAAAGACCTGGGCGAATATAAGTCGTTTTCAAACGTACTTATTTAATTCCGGTGACAATTTTAAGTCATATGAAATGCTTGGATCACATAAAGTCAAAATAGACGGCGTTGACGGTTGGAGATTTGCCGTTTGGGCACCTAAAGCCGTAAGTGTTAGAGTCGTGGGCGATTTCAACGATTGGAACGGCTATGACAAAATGCTTGAAAGAATAGAAACAAGCGGAGTTTGGTATGGCTTTTTTACAGATATAGAAGAAGGAATGCTGTATAAGTATGCTATTGAGGCTGAGAACGGAGAAACTTATTACAAAGCCGATCCGTATGCTGTAAAGAGTGAACTGAGACCGGGTACTGCGTCCGTAACAAAGGATATTTCAAATAATTACAAATGGGGCGATAAGGCTTGGATAAGTGCACGCGGTAAAAACAGCACTTTGACGGAGCCTATGAATATATACGAAATCCACATCGGCTCATGGAAAATACATGATGACGGAAGTTTTTATACGTATCGTGAACTGGCGGACGAGCTTGTTCCTTATGTTAAGAAGATGGGTTACACGCATATAGAGCTTATGCCTATCACCGAATATCCGTTCGACGGCTCCTGGGGGTATCAGGTAACGGGATTTTTCTCAGCTACGACAAGATACGGCGAAAGTGAAGATTTGAAATATCTTATAGATAAGTGTCACAAAAATCATATCGGAATTATAATGGACTGGGTACCTGCTCATTTTCCGCGTGACGCACACGGACTGAGAATGTTTGACGGAACTCCTGTTTATGAATATGCCGATCCGCGATTGGGTGAGCATAAGGATTGGGGAACAATGGTTTTTGACTATTCAAAGAGCGAAGTTATTTCATTCCTTATTTCATCAGCGTATTTTTGGGCAGAACAGTATCACATTGACGGAATAAGAGTTGATGCGGTATCTTCAATGCTTTACCGTGATTATTCGAGAAATGACGGTGAGTGGGTTCCGAACGAATACGGCGGAAACGGTAATCTTGAGGCAGTTGATTTTCTTAAAAAGCTTAACAAGATTATGGGGACGGAATTCCCTAACTTTATGATGGTTGCGGAAGAATCTACGGCTTGGCCGCTTGTAACCGCACCGCCTGAAAATGACGGACTTGGTTTTAATTACAAGTGGAATATGGGCTGGATGAACGATACACTTCGTTATATGGGTATGGATCCGTATTTCCGTAAGGACAATCACAGTTTGCTTACATTTATGATGATGTATGCTTATTCCGAAAATTATATTTTGCCTTTGTCACATGATGAAGTGGTACACGGCAAGGGTTCTATGCTTAACAAGATGTTCGGTGAGTATGACGAAAAATTTGCGGCATACAGAACATTACTCGGCTATTATATGACAATGCCGGGAAAGAAAATGTTGTTTATGGGCGGTGAATTCGGTCAAATGCTTGAGTGGCGTTATGACGACCAACTTGAATGGAACGTACTTGAAATAGATAAGCATAAGAGATTGCATCAGTATGTAAAAGACCTTAACCATTTCTATATGGAAAACAAGGCTTTATGGGAACTTGATACAAGTTGGGACGGCTTCAGATGGGTTAATGAGGCTGACAGTGAAAACAGTGTTCTTTCCTATATAAGACGCGGCAGACACGCAGCTGATAATGTTGTAGTGGTTGCAAACTTCACACCTGTCGAAAGACCGATATATAAAATCGGTGTTCCGCTTGCGGGCGAATATGAAGTAGTATTCCATTCGAGTGCTGTCAAGTACGGCGGAAACAAACGTATTACAAAGAAAGTATACAAGACAAAGAATATGCAGTTTTCAGATATGATGTACACTATTGAAGTTGCTATCGACGGCAATTCGGTTATGTTCCTAAAGAAAAAGCCGGCGGACAAAACTGCGGCAAGCAAAAAGAAAACGACTGCATCAAAAACTGCTAAAAAACCAACAGATAAAACCGAAAGTGCAACGGCGAAAAAAGCGGCGGTTAAAAAAACAACCGCGACAAAGACCGCTGCGAAGAAAACATCAACAAGGACAAATAAATCGGCTAAATAGTCGGTTTTAATAAAAATCTAATCAGAAAAATTATAGGGAGATGATTTTATGGTATCAAAGGATTGCGTTGCAATGATACTTGCAGGCGGTCAAGGCTCAAGACTTGGTGCGTTGACAAAAAATGTTGCTAAGCCGGCAGTGCCTTTCGGCGGAAAGTACAGAATCATAGATTTTCCGCTTTCAAATTGTGTACATTCAGGAATTAATACGGTAGGTGTTCTTACACAGTACCAACCGTTGGAACTAAATAGATATATCGGTAACGGAAACCCTTGGGATTTGGACAGAAGTCATGGCGGTGTTTATGTACTTCCTCCATACCAAAGTGCAAAAGCGGGTGAATGGTATAAAGGTACGGCAAATGCCATTTATCAAAACTTAAGTTTTCTTGAAAGCTTTAAACCTGAAAACGTTCTTATACTTTCAGGCGACCATATCTATAAAATGCACTATGGCGAAATGCTGAAGGCACACAAGGAATCGGGTGCGGCTGTAACTATTGCCGTAATGCCTGTACCTTGGGAGGAGGCAAGCAGATTCGGTATAATGAACGTTGACGAAGAGGGTACTATCACAGACTTTGAAGAAAAACCGGCAGAGCCTAAGAGTAATCTTGCGTCAATGGGTATTTACATATTTACATATGAAGTGCTTAAAAAGTATTTGGAGGCTGACGAACGTGACCCAAGTTCTGCAAATGACTTCGGTAAGAATATAATTCCTACAATGCTTGAAAACGGCGAAAAGATGGTATCATTCAGATTTGAGGGCTATTGGAAAGATGTCGGCACAATTCATAGCTTGTGGGAGGCAAATATGGATCTTGTTGACCAACCACCTAAGTTTGATCTAAACGACAGAAGTTGGAGTATCTATTCAAGAAATATGGCACTTGCTCCTCATTATGTTGGACAAAATGCTAAGATAACAAATTCAACCGTAACAGAGGGCTGCTTTATTGACGGCGAAATAAAACATTCGGTTATTTTCGGCGGTGTTGAACTCGGAGAAGGCAGTGTTGTCAGTGATTCGGTAATTATGCCGGGTGCGAAAATCGGAAAGAATGTTGTAATTGAAAAAGCTGTTATAGGTGCAGACGCAGTTATAGGTGACGGTGCGAAAGTCGGAGTTAATTCTTCGGACGATAACAAATATGCATCAAAATTGTGTACCAATGATCTTGTTCTTATCGAAAGCGGTGCCGAAGTCGGCGTTGAAGAAGATATTTGCAAGGGCAGTATGGTAGAAGCATAGGAAAGGGGACAGAGCCAATGAGAAGAGATACTATGGGTATTATTCTGACAAGTAATGACAGAATACCTCCGATTACAGATATAAGAGCAAATTCAGCACTTCCTATCGCAGGAAGATACAGAATAATAGATTTCGTGCTTTCGTGTATGGCAAACTCGGGTATAACAAATATCGGTGTTGCAACAGAGGCAAATTACTCATCTTTGATGGACCACATTAAATCGGGTAAGCCTTGGGACCTTGACAGAAAGAATTGGGGACTTAATATACTTCCTCCGAATCTGGAAAAGGTATCATACGGTTCAATAAAGGGTAATATAGATATACTTGCAGGTATAAGTGACTTTATTCACAGAAGTCAGCAGACATATGTAATATTGTCGCTCGGTAACAGCATCTACAATATTGATTTTGAAGAAGTTGTAAAAAATCATATCGAAAGTCAGGCAGACGTTACAATTCTTTATAAAGATATGAAAGGTATGCCTGAAAGAGAAATTTCAAGATTTACAACGCTTGAACTTGACAAGGAAAATCGTATTACAGATATTGAGGTTCAGCCGTATTATCCAAAGTCGAGTATGGCAAGTATGGATGTTTACGTTATGGAAAAGGCTTTGCTTGAAAGTATTGTTGATGAATGCAGTGCAAGAGGCGACCGAGATTTCGTAAAGGATGCACTTGTTAAGAAAATGACAGGCCTTAGAATTTACGGATATGAGTATACGGGTTATACTGATAAGATTGATTCACTTAAAGCATATTACAGAAATAATATGAATTTCTTAAATTCGGACATAAGACGTGAATTGTTTAATCCTAAAAATCCTATCTACACAAAGACAAAAGACCAGTCGCCGACTAAATACGGAAGTGACGCATCTGTACAGAACAGCTTTATTTCAGACGGTTGTGTAATTGAGGGTACTGTAATTAACAGTGTACTTTCAAGAGGTGTAAAAGTCGCAAAGGGTGCGGTCATTAAAAATTCAATCATTATGCAGGATTCTGTGATTGAAGAGGACGTTGAACTTAGTCATGTTGTATTTGATAAGGAAGTTGATATAACAAAAGGAAGAAAACTTATAGGACAAGAGAGCTATCCTCTTGCAATATCAAAAGGAACGAAGATTTAATAATAAAGATTTTAATGACAAATATATAATAGAACTGTTCAAAAATTGAGCAGTTCTGTTGAAGTTTTACGGAATTTAAGAATATTTATTGACAAATAATTCTTATAGAGATAAGATTTAAGCATATAGAAAGGAATAATTTGTTATGAAAGTTTTATTTGCTACTTCGGAGGCGGCACCTTTTGTTAAAACAGGAGGTCTTGGTGATGTAGCGGGTTCTTTGCCTGCAGCGCTTAACGAAAAAGGCGTTGACGCAAGAGTGATTTTACCGCTGTACAACTGTATACCGCAAGAATATAAGGACAAGATGAAATATATTGACCATATCTATATTGATATGGCTTGGAGAAAACAGTATGTCGGTGTTTTCGAGTTGGAGTATAACGGCTGTAAGTTCTATTTCATAGACAACGAGTTTTACTTTAACGGCGATAAGCTTATGACTTTATACACCTTGATTGTGAAAAGTTTATATTCTTTTCAAAGGCTGTATTGTCAATTTTGCCGACAATAGATTTCAGACCGGACGTTATTAACTGTAACGACTGGCAGACAGGACCGATACCTGTATTCCTTGATACGTTCCAGGATAATCCGTTCTATCAGGGTATCAAGACTGTTATGACAATTCATAACTTGAAGTTCCAGGGAAGATGGGATTTCAACAAGATTAAGGACGCAATGGGTATAAGCGACTATTACTTTACTTCCGACAAGCTTGAATTCTACAAGGACGCAAACTTGTTAAAGGGCGGTATGGTTTATGCAAACAAGGTTTCTACGGTAAGCTCAACTTACGCAAACGAAATCACAACAGAAGAATACGGAGAAGGACTTCACAATCTTCTTCGTGCAAGACAGAACGACCTTTTGGGTATAGTAAACGGTATTTCTTATATTGACTGGGATCCGAATACAGATCAGTCTATTTATCAAAACTATACAGCAAAAACAGTTCACAAGAAAAAGGCTGAGAACAAGAAAAAGTTGCAGGAAGAATTAGGTCTTGAAGTGAATGCCGATAAGATGATGATTGGTATTGTATCACGTCTTACAGACCAAAAAGGTTTTGACCTTGTAGCTTACAAGATTGAGGAACTTTGCAACGGTGGCTGTCAAGTAGTTGTACTTGGTACAGGTGACGAAAAGTATGAAAATCTTTTCAGACATTATGCTTGGAAGTATCCTGACAGATTCTCGGCACAAATTTACTTTTCAAATGATATGGCACGTAAAATTTATGCGGCAAGTGACGCATTTTTAATGCCGTCAAGATTTGAGCCTTGCGGTTTGTCACAACTTATCAGTATGAGATACGGTACTGTTCCGATTGTTCGTGAAACAGGCGGACTTAAAGACACTGTTATTCCATATAATGAATATACAGGCGAGGGAACCGGTTTCTCATTCGCAAACTACAATGCAGACGAAATGATAAATATTATTTGGTATGCAATGCAGATTTACTATGACAGAAAAGACGAGTGGAAGAAAATCGTTGATAACGGTATGGCAGTAGATTACTCATGGAATGTATCGGCTGATAAATATATTCACTTGTATCAAGAACTTACAGGTATATATGATTTACCTGAAAAGAAAAAGCCTGCCAGAAAGACAGCCGCAAAAACTACAAAGAAACAAGAAAAAAAGGAAACTTTTGAGGACAGTATAAAGGCAGATGCCGAGGCGGCTGCAAAGGCTGCGGCAGACGGTGCAAAAGAGCCTGAAATAGTTGAAGTTAAAAATCCTTTTGAGGAGGAAAAAGCCCCTGCTGCAAAAAAGACAACAACGAAGAAAACAACAAGAAAAACAGCGGCTAAGAAAACTACAACTAAAAAAACAACGGCTAAGTCAACAGCAAAGAAAGCGGTAAAAGAAGAACCTGCAAAGGCTGAACCTGTAAAAGCTGAAAAGGCAGAGCCTGCAAAGACGGCAAAAACAGAAAAAACAGAGCCTAAAAAGGCTGAATCGGCTAAGTCGACGGCAAAGACAACGACTAAAGCCGAAACGGTTAAGGAAGGTGCAAAAGCGAAGACAACGGCATCAAAGAAAACGACACAAAAGAAGACTGTAAAATAAACCGATGATAAGAAATCTTCGCAAGAAATAAGAAGAATTTTAAAGGGGTGTAAAATAAATATGGCACAAGCTAAAAGTATGGCACAAAATAAAAATACAAAAACAACAGCAACAGCAACAAAAAAATTGACAGCGTCTGAAGAAGTATTGAAGAAGGAAATTGTAGGTAAGGTAAACAGACATTTCGGTAAAGTTATGGAGGATGCAACTCCTCATATGGTTTATACTGCATGTGCACTTACTGTTCGTGACAGAATTATGGAAAAGTGGGCCGTATCTCATCAGACTGTAAAGAAGATGGGTGCAAAAAAACTTTATTATTTATCATTTGAGTTCCTTATGGGCAGACTTCTTTGCACAAACATTTTAAACCTTATGCAGACTGAAGAATATCAGCACGTTTTAAATGATTTGGGTTACTCACTTCCTGAAATTGCCGAACTTGAAAATGACGCAGGTCTTGGTAACGGCGGTTTGGGACGTCTTGCAGCTTGCTTTATCGACTCACTTACAACATTGGATTTGCCTGCATATGGTTGTACAATCCGTTATGAATACGGCTTATTCAGACAAAAGATTGTTGACGGCTATCAGACAGAACTTCCTGATTCATGGCTTGATAACGGTAATGCGTGGGAAATCGCAAGACCTGAAGAAACTGTTGAAGTTAAATTTGGCGGTGAAGTTTATACTGATTGGGTAGACGGTAAATTTACTTGCCGTTACAACAACTCACATACAATTTTGGCTATGCCTTATGATGTACCTCTTTGCGGTTATGATTCAAAAATTGTAAATAAATTAAGATTGTGGAGTTCAAAATCTCCTGACCATATGAATATGCAGGAATTTAACAGCGGTAACTATGTTCGTGCCGTTGAAGAAAAGGAACTTGCAGAAGTTATTTCAAAGGTACTTTATCCGGAAGATAATCATACAGAGGGTAAGGAACTTAGATTAAAGCAACAATATTTCCTTGTTTCTGCAACATTGCAGTGGATTTTGAAAGAATTTGAAAACAGAAACGGTCAAGATTGGTCAAAATTGCCTGATAAGGTCGTTATTCATATCAATGATACACACCCTACAATGGCTATTCCTGAAATGATGCGTTTGTTGATGGACGAAAAAGGTCTTGGTTGGGATGAGGCATGGGACATCGTAACTCATGTATTCGCATACACAAACCATACAGTAATGAGCGAGGCTCTTGAAAAGTGGCCGCTTGATATGTTCAGAAAGATTCTTCCGCGTGTATATATGATCGTTGAAGAAATGAACAGACGTCTTATGATCAGACTTAACGAAGTTTATCCTAACGATTCGGCTAAGCATAAGTATATGGCAATTATTTCTGATAATCAGATATTTATGGCTAATATGTGTCTTGCAAGCTGTTTCGCAGTAAACGGTGTTTCAAAGTTGCATACAGATATTCTAAAACAGGATATTTTTGCTGATTACTATAATATGAATAACGACCACTTCTATGCAATCACAAACGGTATTACATTCAGAAGATGGATTGCTAACTGTAACCCGGAACTTACTGAGCTTATTTCTTCAAAGATAGGTAAGAATTGGATCAAGGACGCTTCAGAACTTTCAAAGCTAAAGAAATATGCTAAAGACCCTGCATTCAAGAAGCAATTTGCTGAAATTAAGCGCAATAACAAGGTTAGACTTGCACAATATATTAAGGAACACAACGATATAGTTGTAAATCCTGATTCTATCTTTGATGTGCAGTGTAAGAGATTGCATGAATATAAGCGTCAGATGATGAACGTACTTCATATTCTTGCAGAATACAACAGAATTCTTGAAGATAACGTATATGCTGAAAATTACTATCCAAAGACATATATATTCGGTGCAAAGGCTGCTCCGGGTTATAAAAGAGCAAAGCTTATTATCAAGCTTATTAACTCAGTCGGAGATATGATTAACAACGATCCGAGAGTTAAGGATAAGATTAAAGTTGTATTCCTTGAAAATTACAGCGTATCAATCGCTGAAAAACTTATCATTGCGGCTGATATTTCAGAACAAATTTCAACAGCGGGTAAGGAAGCTTCGGGTACAGGTAACATGAAGTTTATGCTTAACGGTGCGCTTACAATCGGTACACTTGACGGTGCAAACGTTGAAATGCTTGAACAGGTCGGTGAAGACAATATATATATCTTCGGTCTAAAGGCTGACGAAGTTGCCGCAAGAGTTAAGTATGCGGGAACTGATGAAGTTAAGAATATCTACTCATCAAACGCAAGCCTAAGACACGCACTTGAACAGCTTGTTGACGGTTCAATCGTTCCGGGCAGCAACCAAATGTTCAGAGATTTGTATCAAACATTGTTGTTCGGTGACTACGGATTCCCTGACACATATATGGTAATCAGAGATTTTGAAGAATATATGAAGACTCAAGAAAAGATGTCTGCTGATTATCAAGACAGAGATAAGTGGATTGAAAAGGCAATCTTGAATACTGCAAGTGCAGGATTCTTCTCAAGTGACAGAACTATTGAAGATTACAATAAGAACATTTGGCACTTGACACCAATTAAATAATAAAAATAAAGAAGTGACTTAGGTCACTTCTTTTACGATAAAGGGGTAAATATGGATATAGAGCATAATTCCAGAGAAAAATTTTATAGATTTCCTTTTGGAGCGGTGACTTGCGGCGGTGAAGTCAGATTGCGTTTGGCTGTGTCGGGCGCAGGTATTCCGTCGGCGGTTCGTCTTGTCTATATGGAGGATGGCAAGGGCGAAGTCCGAAAGGATATGCCGTATATTTTTGATGTCGGTGACCACTGCATATATTCGGTGAACGTGAAAATGCCTGAAAAAGCAGGACTTGTTTGGTATTATTTTGAACTTGAAACCGAAAGAGGTATGGTTTATTACGGCAACAATTCAAAACAACTCGGCGGAATTGGTGAAATGTGTTTTAATTCACCGAGTAATTCGTATCAGATAACTGTTTATAACGAAGATTACAAAACTCCGGATTGGTTTAAAACGGGGATTGCATATCAAATTTTTGTAGACAGATTTTGCAACGGCAACGAAAACGGAGAATTTTTAGGAAATCGTACAGATATAATAAAGCGTAATTGGGGCGAACAACCGTTTTATAAAGCCGAACAATTTGGCGGTGAGTATAAAGCAAATGACTTTTTCGGCGGTAATTTGAAAGGTGTAATTAAAAAATTGCCGTATTTAAAAGATTTGGGAATATCGGTAATTTACTTAAATCCGATATTCAAAGCATACTCAAACCATAAATACGATACGGGCGATTATGAAACAATCGATCCGATGTTTGGTGATGAGGAAACATTTAAAGAGCTTTGTTCAAAAGCAAAAGAAATGGGAATACGCATAATTCTTGACGGTGTATTTAACCATACGGGAAGTAACAGCCGTTATTTTAATAAATACGGCGAATACGACAGCATTGGTGCTTATCAGTCGAAGGAATCACCGTATTACACTTGGTTTAGATTTATGGATTGGCCTGATGTGTATGAATCATGGTGGGGAATGACGACACTTCCGCAGATTGAAGAACACAGTGAAGAATGTCGTAAGTATTTGCTTTCGGACAAAGATGCAATCGTTAAAAGATGGATAAAGAACGGTGCGTCGGGTTGGCGACTTGATGTTGTTGATGAATTACCGGGATTTTTCGTTAAAGAACTTAGAGAAAACGTAAAGAAAGCCGATAAAGATGCAGTTATTATAGGTGAAGTTTGGGAAGACGCGTCAAATAAGTCCGCTTACGGTGAAAGACGTGAATATTTCTTGGGTAAGGAGCTTGACTCCGTTATGAATTACCCAATGCGCAGAGCGTTGATTGACGCGGTAAGCGGAAGAATTGACGTTGAAGAATTTGACGCACGTCTTATGAGCATTAAAGAAAATTACCCTGCACCTGCTTATTATTCGCTTTTGAATATAATAACAAGTCACGATGTCGAAAGAATAATGACCCGTATGGGTGATGCACCGTCAAGACACGAAATATCAAAAGATTTTCAGGCGAGCTTTAAACTTGACGGCTATGCACTTGAACTTGCCAAGGAAAAAGCAACTTTAGTAGTCGGACTGCAGATGATGCTTCCTGGTGTGCCTTGTATATATTACGGTGACGAAATCGGTATGCAGGGATATGGCGATCCGTTCTGCCGTCAGACATATCCATGGGATAATGTTGACGAAGTTGACAAGGACGGAAGAATCAGACAACGCTATAAGAATATGATTAAATTGAGAAACAGTTCAAAGGCATTCTCAATCGGCGATTTTGAATGTGTTCATAAAGTCGGACACGTGTACGGTTTTGTACGTTGTTATCATGATGAAAAATATCTTATTGTTGCCAATCTGGGTACAAGAGAAGAAAGAGCACGTGTAGATGTTGCGAGATACGGTATGAGAAAACTAAAATGTCAAACGAGTGACGATAACAGCTTGCTTGAATCGTCTGACGGTATTCATTTTATTGATATACCGAGATTATGGATAAAGGTTTACAAGGTGGAAAAATAATGCAAGGTAAATTTTCGGATTATTTGCTTGTTTCGGATATGGACGCAACGTTGCTTGATGACAATCACACCATATCTGAAGAAAACAGACAAGCGATAGATTATTTCATAAAAAACGGCGGACGGTTTACTGTCGCAACGGGAAGAATGGTTGAGGCAGTTCGTGCATATATGCCGAATTTGCACATAAATGCACCGGCGGTATTACATAACGGTGCGAAGATATATGACTATGAAAAAGATTGTGCGGTATTTGAACGATTTATTGAGGAAAACAGAAAACAGGCAATAAAGCGTGTATATGATGATTTTCCGCAAATAGGTTTGGAAGTGTACAGTGATGAAATTGTGTACGTTTACAGAGAATGTGAGGAAACAAAGCGATTTTTGACACGCAGCTATGAGGTTGTTTATAGTTTACCCGATGAAATTTGGCAAAGACCTTGGATAAAGGTGCTTTTGATTGGTGAAAGAGAACTGCTTGACAAGTACGAGCCGATATACAGAGCCGAATATGATAACGGCTATGCGGTCAGAAGCGGTGACAAGTATCTTGACATTGTTGCGAACGGAGTTTCAAAGGGTAAGGGAATGCTTGATATGGCGAAAAAAATAGGTATTGAGCAGAACAAAATTATAGCTGTCGGTGACAATATGAATGATATTTCAATGTTGGAAGCAGCGGGAATTTCGTATGCAGTTGAGAACGCAGAAGAAAGCGTGAAAAAAATTGCGGACAACTTAGCGCCGTCTAACAACGGCAGTGCTATCGCATATATCATAAACAGACTTGAAAAAATTGTAAAAACACAAAATTAAGGCTTGAAATATCGTCAGTTTTATGTTAACATAACTCTATAAAAAGTATTTAAGGAGGTATTTATGTTTAACATATCACTGTTGCTTTCGGCGGCTGTTATTATAATTTGCGTACTTGCAAATAAGTTATCAAACAAAATCGGAATGCCTGTACTTATTGCGTTTATCGCACTTGGTATGGTGTTCGGTTCGGACGGAATACTTAAAATTCCTTTTGAAAATTACAGCTTTGCAGAACAGATTTGTTCTGTTGCGCTTGTATTTATTATGTTTTACGGAGGTTTCGGCACTAAATTAAGCGAGGCTAAACCTGTGGCAGTAAAGGCACTGTTGTTATCGAGCGTGGGAGTTATTTTCACGGCGGCTCTTACAACAGTGTTTTGTTTTTTTGTTTTAAAAATAAAATTGCTCGAAAGTATGCTTATCGGTGCGGTTATGAGTTCTACTGATGCAGCGTCTGTGTTTTCGGTACTGCGTTCAAAAAATCTTAACTTGAAGTATAACACTGCGTCAATGCTTGAAATGGAAAGCGGAAGTAATGACCCGTTTGCATATATGCTGACCGTTATAGTTCTGTCGTTTATGAAGGGCGAAAACAGTGTCGGACAGATGGTTTACAGTATCGCCGCACAAATTGTTTTCGGTGTTTTGATAGGTTTTCTGATTGCACTCGGTGCAGTATGGTTTATGAAATATTTCACTTTTAATACATCTGGTTTTGATGCGGCGTTTGTGCTTGGAGTGGCGGTGCTTGCGTACGCATTGCCGACATTGGTCGGCGGAAACGGTTATCTCAGTGCGTACATAGTAGGTATCGTTTTGGGAAATCAGAACATATATAACAAAAAATCACTTGTACATTTTTTTGATGGAATGACCGGACTTATGCAAATGCTTATATTTTTCCTTTTGGGACTTTTGTCGTTCCCGTCAAAAATATTAACTGTTTTGTTGCCGTCAATATTTATAGCACTGTTTATCACATTCGTTGCAAGACCGTTGGCGGTTGCGACTGTGCTTGCACCGTTTAAAACAAAAATTTCACAATATCTTGTTGTGTCGTGGGCAGGTCTCAGAGGTGCGGCGTCAATCGTGTTCGCAATAATGGCTATGGTAGGCGGTGTGACAATGGAGCAGGACGTTTTCCATATTGCATTTTGCGTTGTATTGTTTTCAATTACGCTGCAAGGGTCGCTTCTTCCGTTTGTCGCAAGTAAAACGAATATGATTGACAAGACCGGTTCTGTACTGAAAACGTTTAACGACTATTCGGACGAAACGGAAATTAATTTTATTCGCTTGAATATTGACAGCGGTAACAGATGGATTGACCGTGCGGTAAAGGATATTTCCCTTCCTCCGCAAATGCTTTTTGCGGCGATTTACAGAAATGACGAAACGATTATTCCGAACGGTGAAACGGTAATATATGAGGGTGATACGATAATTCTCGGTGCACCGTCACACGGAATAAACGGTGATGTTCGTTTTAGGGAGATTTCTGCGAACGACAGAAAAAATTGGCGTGGAAAAAGTATGGCTGAAATTGAATTTCCTGAGGGCTATCTTGTGATTATGATAAAACGCGGTGATGATGTCGTTATTCCTGTCGGAAGTACGATAATAGAAAAAAATGATGAGCTTGTATTGGTTTCAAAATAAAAAAACATAATATTCAAAAAATCACATCATATGATGTGATTTTTTTGTTAGCTTAAATATATGGTTTTGTTACAGGCAAAGGTTCAGAGCCGAGTGAACGCAGAAGTTGCATTCCTGCGGAACGTGCGTCTGTGACGGCGGTTTTAACCGCTGACGCTTCACCTGTGAAAATTATAATCACTTCATTTGAATGGCTTGTACCGCTGTCCGGACGAAGTGTTTTTATCAATTCGACACCGGCAGATTTTAACGCAATATCTGCGATTACCATACCAATCGGAGCAGGTGACGCACATACAAAGCCGAACGGTCTGCCTATCGGCACATCAAATGCCTTGTTGATAGCCTCACCGCACCTTGCACTGTACTGGAATTCCATGTGACCTGCTTCACTTATGTATATTTCGCCGGCATTTATGTCTATGTATTCAAGCGCTAATTCAACGGCTCTCTTAACGTCGGCAGGTGTTTCACCGCCGATTATGATAAAGTTTCCGTGACCGCCCCAACCTTTTGTATCACGCGGAATTTCGATAGAGATAACCTCTGTCGAAGTAGCTTTAACCGCGTCATCAACGGCTTGAATTTGTGCTCCCGCACCTGTACGGGAACCGATAAGACCGACCGCGTGGAACTTTTCCGGGATATTCATTTGTTTTCTTAAATCGTCATCAATATTGGCGATATAAAGACCGATTGTATCGCAAACGCCGACACCGACAAACTGTGTCATACCGCATTTTCCGAACATATCGTTATTCATAATATCCCTCCCTAAACCAATCTTATATATATTATATCATTATTTTAACCTTTTTGCAATCCTAAAATGAATTGTTATACATCAAAATGTAGAAAATTTCAAATAAGTATTGATATTTAGGGCAATTTTTGATATTATATAGAGTATTGAAATAAAAATACATTAGGAGTTGAAGATATGCCTGCTTGGGTTGTTGATTTGTTAAACCGCTTGAACTCTACATTTGTGGTAGACGGACGTTGGCAGTGGTTTGTTAGTGGATTGGGATATACGCTTTTAATATCTCTTTTCTCGGTATTGTTGGGTTTGGTAATCGGTATTCTGATGGCACTTATGCGTCTGTCAAAAAGTAAGATTTTAAGAGCCGTTTCGGGAATTTATATTGATATTATCCGCGGTACGCCGACAATGGTGCAGCTGCTTATAATTTATTTTGTTATTTTTGCAAATGTGCATATTGATAAGTGGGTAGTCGGATTTATTGCATTCGGTATAAACAGCGGTGCGTATATTGCGGAAATCGTCAGAGGCGGTATATTGTCCGTAAATATCGGTCAGACTGAGGCGGGACGTTCGCTTGGTATGACGCATAAACAGACTATGGCAAGCATTGTTATGCCGCAGGCTATGAAAAATATTCTGCCGGCGCTTGGTAATGAATTTGTTGTATTGATAAAAGAAACAGCCGTAATCGGTATGATTGCGAATATCGACCTTGTCGGAGCGGCAAGAAAGGTACAGAGCCTTACATATGATTACCTTATACCTCTTTTGTCAATAGCAGTTATATATTATGTTGTTATAAAGATTATAAGTACGTTGCTTTCTAAAGTTGAAAAAGGTATGAGAAAGGCGGATAAGAGATGATAAAGGTTACCGGTTTAAAAAAGCATTTTGGAGATTTGGAAGTATTAAAGGGAATTGACCAGCACATAAAACAAGGCGAAAAGGTTGTTGTTATAGGTCCTCGGGTTCGGGTAAATCAACATTTTTGAGATGTCTTAATTTGCTTGAAGTGCCGACAGAGGGTGAAATTCTCATTGAGGGCGAAAGCATTACCGCTCCAAAAACAAATGTAAATAAAATTCGTGAAAAAATGGGTATGGTGTTTCAGCAGTTTAATCTGTTCCCGCACCTTACAGTGCTTGATAATATAACTCTTGCACCGATTAAGGTTAAGAAAATGCCGAAAGCAGAGGCTGAAAAGCTTGCACGTGAGCTTTTGAATAAAGTAGGTCTTGCGGACAAAGAGGACTCATATCCCGCACAGCTTTCGGGCGGTCAACAGCAGAGAATTGCAATAGCACGTGCACTTGCAATGCAGCCGGATATAATGTTGTTCGATGAACCTACATCGGCACTTGACCCTGAAATGGTCGGTGAAGTTCTTTCTGTTATGAAAGACCTTGCGGACGGTGGTATGACAATGGTTGTTGTAACTCACGAAATGGGATTTGCACGCGAAGTTGCATCAAGAGTTTTGTTTATGGACGGCGGATATGTACTTGAAGAAGGCACTCCTGACGAAGTGTTCAGCAATCCGAAAAACGAAAGAACAAAAGAATTTTTGAGCAAAGTTTTAAAGTAGTTATCTAACACAGAATGTGTTAAATATAAAATAAGTGATTTTTTAGGAGGATACAAAAAATGAAAAAGGGTTTAATGAAAGTGGTAGCTTTGGCAGCTGCATCAGTTATGGCAGTGGCAGCACTTGCAGGTTGCGGAAGCAGTGATAAGTTGATTATGGGTACAAACGCAGCATTCCCACCGTTTGAATACACAACATCACAAGGTCTTGTAGGCGAATTTGACGGTATTGACGTTGCTATTGCAAATAAGATTGCCGAAAATGTAGGTAAAGAACTTCAAATTGAAGATATGGAATTTGACGGACTTGTTGCATCTGTAAGCACAGGTAAGGTTGATATGGTTGTTGCAGGTATGACTGCTACAGACGAAAGAAAGCAAAGCGTTGATTTCTCTGATCCATACTATGTTGCATCACAGGTTATCGTTGTTGCACCTGACAACACAGATATTACAAGTGCAGAAGATTTGAAGAATGACAAGACAGTCGGCGTTGTTCTTGGTTACACAGGCGACAATATCGTAACAAACGATTTACAGCTTGCAGAAGACAAGGTTACAAGAGCAAACAGAGGTATTGATATAGTTCAAGACGTTAAGAACGGTAAGCTTGACGCAGTAGTTATCGACTCTGCAACAGGTAAGGCTCTTGCTGAAAAGAACGGTCTAAAGATTGTTGAAGACCCACAGGCATTTGAAACAGAAGAATATGCAATCGCAGTTAAGAAGGGTAACACAGAACTTCTTGACAAGATTAACGAAACACTTTCAGAAATGAAAGCTTCAGGCGAAATTGAACAGCTTGCAATGGAATACGACGAAAAGCTTGCTGAAAACAATCAGTAATTGATAATTGAAAATTGAAGGACGGCTTTATTATGCCGTCCTTTTTGCTTAAGGAGTTATATATGCGTATAGATAAATATATTTCCGGCTGCGGATATGCAAGCAGAAAAGATGTGAAAAAACTAATAAAACAAGGTCTTGTGTTTATAGACGGTGAAGTGTGTAAAAAGCCGGAGGAACAGACTGATGAAGACAGTATTGTTGAGGTTGACGGCGAAAGATTGATTTATCGTGAATTTGTGTATTTAATGCTAAATAAACCGCAAGGCTGCGTAAGTGCTGTTTATGATAAGAAGTATCCCGTTGTAACCGAATTTGTTCCGGAGGAATACGCACATTTTGAGGTATATCCCGTAGGCAGACTTGATATAGATACGGAGGGGCTTTTGATACTCACAAATGACGGTCAATTTGCTCATGAAATGACATCACCGAAAAAAGATGTGTATAAAAGATATTTCGCGGTGCTTGATAAACCTATGGAAGAAAAAGATGTTGAAATATTCGCAGGCGGTATGGAATTTAAAGAGTTTACCGCAAAAAGTGCAAAGCTTGAAATAACGGAAAATCCGAATGAGGCTTATATCGAAATTGCAGAGGGTAAATTTCATCAGGTAAAACGTATGTGCGAAAGAGTCGGTAAGACGGTGACGTATCTGAAACGTGTCGCAATCGGCAATTTGAAACTTGATAAATCACTCGAAAAAGGCGAAGTCCGTGAATTGACAAAAGATGAACTTGATATGCTGTATAAGAAATAATTTTAAACAATAATTCGTAGGGTGACGTTAAGGAAAGTTATAACAGCCGTTCACATCCGTAGGGGCGACCATTGGTTGCCCGTTTTGGTAGACTAAGATATAGATAAAGAGAGCAGATAACGGCGCTCGCGACGTCCCGCAAAGCCACCCCTCAGGCGGTAATGCCGCCAGCTCCCCTCAAGGGGAGCCTATAATGGATAATGAGAGTAGGGGATGTTCCTAAAAAGCCACCACTCCGTCACTTCGTGCCACCTCTCCTCAAGGAGAGCTTTCCGTAAGGCTCCCATTGAGGGGAGCCTATAATGGATAATGAGAGTAGGGGACGTCCCTAAAAAGCCACCACTCCGTCACTTCGTACCACCTCTCCTTAAGGAGAGGCTTTCCGTATGGCTCCCATAGAGGGGAGCTGTCAACGAAGTTGACTGAGGGGTGGCAACCACAAAATACAAGGGCGGTCAATGACCGCCCTTATTACGTTATTCAAATTTAATTTCCCCGTCATCAAGTGCATAAATCACCGCCGCAACGGCACTGGAATTATTATCAACCGTTATAAAATCAGCGACTTCTTTTACTTCATCAACGGCGTTACTGACCGCAACACCGACATTTGCCATTTTAACAAGTGCAAGATCGTTTTCGTTATCGCCGATACCGATTGTATTACTTCTGTCAACATTCATCAAATCGGCAAGGTGCATAAGCCCCTCACCCTTACTTGCGTTTTTAGGCAAAAGTTCATAGTACCAAGGACTGGACTGCACAAATTCATAATCATTAACAAACGGTGAATTTGCAATCGCATCTCTTATCTGCTGAATTTCATTTTCTTCAACCATAAACAATACTTTTACCCAATCTTCCTTTATATCGTGATAATCAAGAAAATTATCGGGTAAATCTTCAAGAACTTGATGTTCTCTTACTTTTTGATTAACTTTACAGAAATAAATTTTATCCGAAGTACAAACTTCAATTCCCACAAAGTCAAACATTTTATCCATATATTCAACGCATTTCAAAGTGCCTTTATCAAGTGTGCTTGCCCATAAAAGTTTTTCGTCATTAAAATCATATATTGCCGCACCGTTAAAGCAAACCATAGGTGCATTTGGGTGAACGTAGTTTAGCATCAACTTTGCGCCTTGTGGCACACGTCCCGTTGCAAATGTGAAAAGTCCGCCCTCTGACTTGAAATATTCAATAGCTTTACTGTTTTCGTCCGATACACGTTTATCGGTTGTAAGAAGTGTATCGTCAAGGTCGGTGCATAAAAGTATTCCGTCAAATTTTCCCATACTATTCGTCCTTTCGTGTTTTTTTCTACACGCATAATTTTAGCATATTATATGAATTTAATCCATTTGTATTTTATATAAAAATAATATTGTATCATAAGTTAAAATGTGCTATAATTATAAGATACAGAATGGGTGTACAATATTCAAAACGGGAAGGCTGTAAGGTATGAAAATAACAGATTCAATGATAAAAAAATCCTGCTCGGCGACTATTTACAAGCGTGGCTTGGAATACTTTAAAGAAGGCAGAGTTCATTTAAGAAAACGTGAGGATAATTTAATAACAGCCGTAGTTGACGGGGAAGAACTCTACAATGTGCAGGTAAGACTGTCTGAAAAAGGTGTAGAGGATTGTTTTTGTACCTGTCCTTATTTTGAAACGATGAATTCTGTTTGCAAACATATTGTTTCAACATTAAAGCAACGTCAAAAGGAACTTGACGAGGGTGCGGATTATGTTGATGAAAACGATAAGATTGCAAAAACGCTTTGCGGTGAATTTGCGTCAAGAAAATACGAAAAACAGCCACTATATGCAAAGTTTACACTGCACATAAATAAGCACAATACAAACGGTGTATCGTATGCAATGTCTGTTGAAATCGGCGGTAATAAAGTACACGGTATTGAAAATTTTTTGGAATGTTATTTGAAAGGCAAGGAGTTTAAATTTGACAGATACACGTCATATAATCCCGCAGTAACGGAATTTCCGAAACATCAAGACGAGATAATAGCAATACTTGCGGAAACATACGAAAATCGTGCGGCAGATGTTCAGATGTATATGAAAGCGGCATATCAAACTGCTTTCGGCTCACTTGCGGCAAAGAGAATATTCCCTCTGCTGCAATATGTTGATTTTTCTGTTGTATTTGATGGGCTTTCTTTGGGCAATGTAAGAATAGAAGAAGACAATCCAGATATAATAATTGATGTTGACGCAGGTGACGGCGAAGTTGATATGTCTGTCAGTGACAGAGGATTTGCACTGACGCATGACGGTGAGTGGTTCTTTTACGAGAACACGATATACCACACAAGCGAAGAATGGCGTGAGTATTTTATGCCGATATACCATGCACTTGCAACAGAGGGCAGAACACAAATCAGTTTTAAAGGTGACAATACAATTTTGTTTGCCACTCACGTTTTACCTGATATACGCAGTAAGCACGGCGTTATAACACGCGGTATCGAAGATATGATTGTCGATGCGAAACCGACATTTGAAGTGTATTTTGACGCGACACAAGGCGGTATAACTGCCGTTGTTAAGGCGAATTACGGAAGTATAGGATTACGTTTGCCGAACGATGTAAACGGTAACGGCAAAATCGTTGTGCGTGACTATGAGATTGAAAACGATTTGCTTTCGTCATTTAAGATGTTCAATTTACAAGACGGTACATTCATGTTGAAATCGGACAGAGAAATATATTTATTCCTATCGGACGAAATTCCTGTACTTAAAGAAAAAGCAAAGCTCTATTATTCCGACAGATTTGCCGGCTTGAAGATTATGGACCGAGTGGATATAAGTGCGTCTGTAACATATAACAGCGGTGTTGATTTGCTTGAGGCTGACTTTGAAAGTAATCTGTCATATGAACAGATCAGCGGAATTTTAAGTGCGGTTAAACTGAAGAAAAGATTTTACAGATTGTCAAACGGCAGTTTTATCGACCTTGAAAACAGTAAACAAAAGGATATTTTCAATTTGCTTGATCAACTTGATTTTTCTTTTGAAGATATTAAAAACGGTAAAAAAGTAATTCCAAAGTATCATGCACTTTACTTAAATTCTCTTTCATCTGTTGAAAAGAATGAAGAATTTAAAAAATATATTGAGGAAATAAAAAATATAGAGCCTGTAATTCCGAGTGAAGTCAGCGACATTTTGCGCGGCTATCAAAAAGACGGAATGGCATGGCTCAGCCAGCTTTCTTATCTTGGCTTCGGCGGTATATTGGCGGACGATATGGGTCTTGGTAAAACGTTGCAGGTTATTGCGTATATTCATGGAATAAAACCCGAAAAACCGACGCTTATCGTTGCACCGAGTGCACTTACTTATAACTGGCTCAGCGAAATAAATAAATTTACACCGAACGCCAAAACCATAATAGTTGACGGTGCAAAAGAGGACAGAGAAAAACTTATACAGACTATCAGTGAGTATGAATTTGTAATCACGTCATATCCGCTTTTAAGACGCGATATTGCACATTATAAAGAATTTGAATTTTCGTATTGCTTTATAGACGAGGCACAGCATATTAAAAATCCGAAAACTATGAATGCAAGAAGCGTCAAGAAAATAAATGCGGAGCATAAATTTGCCCTTACCGGTACACCGATAGAAAATTCGTTGCTTGAATTGTGGTCAATATTTGATTTTGTAATGCCGGGATATTTGTATTCGGCACACGAATTCAGAAACAGATATGAAATGCCGCTTGTAAAAGACGGTGACAAAATGACGGCGGACAGTTTCAGAGCGAGGATAAAGCCGTTTATGCTAAGACGTATGAAAAACGATGTTTTAAACGAGTTACCGGAAAAAATCGAGAACACAATGTATGCGGAGCTACTGGTGAACAAAAGAAAATGTACACATCGTATCTTGCACTTGCGAAAAATCAGACGCTTGCGTTGCTTGGCGAGGGCGGTCAAGGTAAAATGCGTATTTTGACACTGCTTATGCGACTAAGACAGATTTGTTGTCACCCTACATTGTTTGACGAAAACTATGATAAGGACAGCGGTAAACTTGATTTGCTTATGGAACTTGTCACGAATGCGGTTGAGTCGGGACACAGAATACTTGTATTTTCACAGTTTACGTCAATGCTTTCAATTATAAGAGAGAGCCTGAAAAATGTGGGGATAGATTCGTTCTACCTTGACGGAAAAACTCCGTCTTACGAGAGAGCGGAGCTTTCCGACAGATTTAACGGCGGTGAAAACAACGTGTTCCTTATATCGCTTAAAGCAGGCGGTGTAGGTCTTAACCTGACGGGTGCGGATACCGTAATTCACTATGACCCATGGTGGAATCCTGCAGTTATGGAACAGGCTTCCGACCGTGCATACAGAATAGGACAAACAAAAGCGGTACAGGTTATACGTCTTGCCGCAAAGGGTACAATAGAAGAAAAAATACTTAAATTGCAGGAAAACAAGAAAAATCTTGCAGACGATATAGTCCGCGTTAATACGGACACATTTAAAAGTCTTTCTAACGAAGAAATACTTTCATTATTTAGCTAAACAGGAGGGCTGAGTCAGGTGAAATTCAGGGCGATTTTAAACGATAAGTATGACCTTGAAGAAATTGCACAACGCAAACAATCGGCAAGACCACATCATAAAACTTTGATTTATTTTGCGGTTGTATGGGCGGTGCTTAATATTTTGGCGATTATTTATATTACAAAAAGTAATTATATATATTTTTGGGACGATTCGACGTATTGGGATATTGCAAGAAAAATTGCGTCGGGAGCGTTTAGTGAAGGCGGTTTTTGGCATAATGTCTATAATTCCGTTGCTGAACAGGATTATAACTATATAGCTGGACTTCCGTCGGCGTTGGTTGTAAAAATTTTCGGTGAGTCACGGCTTGCGTATATTTTGGGACTTGTCAATTTATATTTAGTGACGTCATTTGCAATGGTGTATGTGTTGGCGAAAAAAGTCAGTAAAGCACCTAAAATTGCAGCGGTGATTTCGCTTATGATATGTCCGTCTATGGTGTTTTTGACATTTAACGGATTTGTTGATATAGGAGGACTTTTAGGGTGTCTTGTATGCTTTAATTTGTATTTTGTAAAAGACAAAGATGATGACGCGATATGGCGGTATGCGGTAATCGGCGTACTGCTTGTCGCACTTATGCTTTGGAGAAGATGGTACGCGTTTTTCACGGTATCGTTTATAACCGCAATGCTTGCGGATTGCGTACTGTTTAAGAAAAAATGGTACAAACCGATTGTAACAATCGCAGTTGTCGGATTGATACTCGTTGTATTTTTCAGAGATTTCCTTGTGTACAAACTGATGAAAGATTACGGCAATCTTTATTCGGGATATAAGTTTTCGGTGGGAATTGATTTGAAACTTATAACAAGATATTTCGGTATAATATTCGTTGGAGTGCTTGCTGTTTCGTCAGTGGTTATGGCGGTTAAAAAGAAAGAAACAAGAACGCTGTTTATATGGGTACAGATGATAGTGTGCCTGTTTATGTTCCTTTCAACTCAGACACACGGACAACAACATTTGCTTTTATACATTCCGTCACTTATAATGCTTACACTTATATCAATAAGACATATAACAAAAGAATGGGCTTTGGTCGGAATATCGCTTTTGGCGTTGGTACATTCGGTGAATGTATATATTCCACGCACACAACCGCATAATATACAGGAAATTAAGCATATGGCATTGATACCGAATTTTTCGATGCTGCCTGTATCAAGAGACGATACGGACGAAATTCTTGCGTTAAAGAAAAAAATCGACACAACCGTTTATGACGGTGATACGCTCGGCGTACTTGCGTCATCGTTTACGCTTAATGAGGATATACTTATAAATGCAGAACCGTCACTCGGAGTAAAGTCGATACGTGATAATTATATCGTGTCATTGCCGCAGGTAGATTCGCGTGACAGGGATTTGACACCGTTGTATACCGTAAATTATGTTCTTGTCGCATCTCCTGCACAGACGCACTTGGCAGAGGGCAGTCAGACGGTTGTTGAGGAGGCTGTAAACAGTTTTATGAATTATGCGGATATTGCAACGGCATATGAGGAAGTTCCCGAATGTGAAACCGTTATAGACGGTATAACGATAAAATTATTCCACCGTGTCCGTGACGAACATCAGGCGGATATTAAAACATTTGAGGCACGACTGTATAAATAAGACGGGCGCCGTCAAAAGTATTCTGAAATAATTAACATTTTGTTTACACTTGGCACATTGACAACAATTTATTACAGGTTTATAATTTATATATACTTAAATTATGAAAGGGTGTATATATGAGAAGCTGTATATATTGCGGCAGAGAACTTGAAAAAGGCGAAGTTTGCGATTGTCCGCAGAGTGTTGCACACCGAGCGGGGAAACAGCAATCATCTGCCGAAAGAAAAAACGAAACAAAAACAGAAGACAAAAAATCGGATAAAAAACAAGAGAAAACACAGGCTAATTACAGTAATCCGTATAAAACCGAAACTTCTTACAAAACAGGCTATGCCGGAACGGAAAGCAAGTTTGAAAGAGCAAAGATAAAGCATAAGGCGAGAAAAGCGGCAAGGAAAGCTAAAGCAACAAGAACGTCAAATATCAATCCGAAAGGATTTTTCGGTGAGTTGGGAAGATATATCGTGAGATTTATAAAATCACCGATTGACACAATTTCCAATCCGCCACATCTCGGAAAAGCGGCAATAATGACTATTGCGGCACTTCAAGGAGTTGTATTGTGGCTGTGTATGTTCTTTATATTAAGAGGAGGCGGAGTAGGCCCGCTTAAAATATTGACATCACTTATGAATTTTAACGGCGGTGCAGGTTACAGTCTTGTATTGCAAATCATACTTTGCATGGTATCCGGCGCGATAAGCGGAGTGATTTTATTTTTCGTGTATTCGGGAATATTTTGGCTTATCAATAGATTTGTAATGCGTCTTAAAACGGCATATTGGGAATTTTCAATACGTCTTGCGTCAACGTGGATACCGTTTACGGCAATATGTGCAATCGGCGTAATTCTCAGTATGTTGTCACCTGTAACGCTTATGATATTGATTTTGTGCGGCGCGGTCAGCGTGGCTGTGCTTACCTATGAGGCACTGCGCACAGAATGGATTTCTAAATCACCAAGTCAGGTATTGTATGCAATGATGCTTGGATATTTCGTATTCTTCACTGTTGTATGCTATTTAATTACCATATAAATTTTATAAAACGAGAGGAATGGTACAAATGAAAGAAACAAAGACAAACAATGCTCCGGCAGCAATCGGACCTTATTCACAGGCAATAACTGTCGGAAATATGCTGTTCACATCGGGACAAATTCCGATTAACCCTGCAACAGGCGATATTCCTGAGGGCGTTGAGGCACAGGCAGAACAGGCACTTACAAACGTAAAGAACCTTATCGAAGCTGCCGGCGGAAGTATTGAAAATGTTGTAAAGACAACAGTATTTATTAAGGATATGAATGACTTTGCAAAGATTAACGAAGTATACGCTAAATATTTTACAGAGCCTTATCCGGCTCGTTCATGCGTAGAAGTCGCAAGACTTCCTAAGGACGTACTTCTTGAAGTTGAAACTATTGTAGAGTTATAATAAAACAACAAATTAAAAGGTCTGTGGTAAAGCCACAGACCTTTTGTATTAATTTTTATTGAACACCGATTCTCGGTGAAATAGGTGAAGTAGGAGATACTGACGGAGCAGGTGAGCCTGACGGCAGTGTCGGTTCAATCGTCGGCATAGCCTCAAGTTCTGCGTGAAGTGAATCTATTTCTTCCTGCATTTGTGCAATCTGGTCGTTAAGTTCGTTTACCTTTAACTTTAATTCCGTATTTTCTTGAATTGCGTCGACTATTTGGTTGGATTTGTCGTTGTTGCTTCCGACTGTAATACCTATATAAAATATAAATGCAAGTATTAAAACCGCAATACAAATCAAGGCGATAATAATTTTTTTGCCTTTTCTGTTCTTATTTCTGTTTATATTCAAATTGCCGTAGTTTGACATTATATCACCTCAAAAAATTTTACTAATCTAATTTTACCACACTTTGCGGAGAAAATAAATACAAATATTTATCTTTTACAGATTTTTTTAAGATTTTTTCCATGGCACGTGCATAAAGAATTAATTGCTTTTCGTATTTTTTTGCAACTGCAAGTTGTTCTGCTTTGGAAGTGCATTTGTCGGTTTTGTAATCGACAAGGATTATATCACCGTTTTTATCCTCAAAGTATAAGTCAATAATACCTTGTAAAATAATCTGTTCGTTTCTGTACTCGTCAGGTAAAGTGTTGTCGTATTCATATGCCGGAATTGATATTTCAAAAGGACTTTCACGATATACTTTTTTGGCACTTAAAACTTCTTTACCCATATCGCTTTTCCAAAAGCTTGTGACATTTTTGCATATCATATCGGCTATATTTTTATCCGAAACAACATTGCTGTCAATCTGACCGTCATTTGTGACGCGGACAAGCTCGGATGCGACAAAGTCGGCGTAATTGTTTTCGGTAAGCGTCTTAATCTTTTCAATATCGAAAAATGCCATAAGCTGATGGTGCGCCGTACCGATTTGTGTACCGAGTTTTTCTGTACGCATAAAGTCAGGTTTTTGTATCATATAAATCGGCTCGTATTCAATGTCACTTTTTCGTGTAAGTTCTTCTTCCGCCATTTCTTTTATTGCCGTTACGGATGTTTTTGTCGGAATGTTGCCGGATTGCGGACGTTCATAATGAAATTCAAGGAGCTTTTGCACTTTTTCACGCATTTCATCAATGTTTTTGACCTTTATCGTTTCTTGTTTTTCTTTGATGACATCCGATACAGTGGTTTTGGCAAGAAATCTTGGTATGAAATTCCAGTGATTTAACGATATGCCTATTGACGGAATCAGCCAATCGGAATATTTTTTTGCATTTGATGCGATGATGTACTTTGGCATTGTCTTTGCATTATATACTGCTTCTTGGATTTTTTGATTAAACTCATTTTCATCTTTGTATTTGTCGGACGAAACAATAATTAATTTTTCTTTTGCACGAGTCATTGCGACATACAAAAGACGCAATTCTTCCGAAAGCGTTTCGGATTGATTTTGTCGCTTTATATATTTTGTAAACATCAGCTTTTTTTAAATATAAATTTTCATAATTTATATAATCAATTCCGATCCCCAAATCTTTGTGAAGTTGTATTCTGTGTTCCTCCGTAGGTTTTGCGGCAAGCATATTTTTAGTTGTGCGCATAATAAATACGACAGGAAATTCAAGACCTTTGCTTTTGTGTATTGTCATAATTCGTACAACATTGTGGTTTTCATTGATAAGCTGAGCGCCGCTTAAATCTTCGTTTCTCTTTTCAATTCTTTCGATATATCGAATGAAGTTGAAGATACCCTTAAAGCCCGATTCCTCATACTTTCTTGCACGTTCATATAAAAGTTTTAAATTTGCCTGTGCCTCGTCACCGCCTTCGAGAGCACCCATAAAGTCGTAAAAACCCGTTTCTTCATACAACGTCCAAATCAACGCGGAGATTGACTTCATCTTAACATATCCGCGCCAACGGTCAAGGTCTTTTAGAAAGCTCTTGCATTTTTTTGAAAGTTTCTGTTCTTCTTTCGTCAAATCATCGGAAGACGATTTATAATATTTTACGGCATTGTAAAAAGATGAGGCTCTGTTTTCAAGTCTGATTTTTGAAAGTTCGTTTTCGGTAAAATTACCTATCGGTGAACGCATAACGCTTACAAGCGGAATATCCTGAATGTGATTGTTGATAAGTGAAATAAGTGTAAGCATAAGCTTTATCTCACGTTTTTCAAAATATTCTTCCTTTTGCAAAAATGACGGTATGTTGTTTGATTCTAATATTTCCTGCAAAAGTTCGCCGTTTACTTTTGTCGAACGCATAAGAACGACTATATCGCTGTACTTCAAATCACGATATTTTCCGTTGCCGTCATAAACCTTGAAATGACTGTCAACAAGCTCTTTTATTCTGTTTGCCACGGTAACTGCCTCAAGATAATCGGAAGAAGATTCTTTTGAATCCTTCGATTTTCCGATACAGTAAAATTCGGATTTGTAGTCATTCCGGGCATTTTCAGCGGTGTTTATATAACATTCGCGGCTTTCTTCACGCTGCAAAGCGGCGGTGTCGTTATAATCAACGTCACCGACATCCTGCGACATATTAAATCTGAACACGTCATTTATACTGTCGATAACCTGCATACGACTTCTAAAGTTCTGTGAAAGGTGTATAATTTCGATTTCATCACTGTCAAGACTGTATTTTTTCTTGAAAATAGTCGGGTCACCGCCGCGAAAACGATATATACTTTGCTTTAAGTCGCCGACCATAAACATATTTTTATTATCTCTCGAAATAAGCGTGAAAATCGAATCCTGCAAGCCGTTTGTATCTTGATATTCATCTATAAGTATTTCGTTATATTTCAGCGAATATTCGTTTCTTATATTCTCATTTTCGCTGAAAAGACGATAGGCAAGATGTTCAATATCGGAGAATGTTTTGACGTTCTTTTTTGCTTTTGCATTCTCATAAAGTTCCGAGAACAAAACCGTTATCCAAACAATATCGTCAATCGTTTGTTTCAATTCTTCCGAGTGAACATACTTGTTAAATTGCTCGGCAGTGCCGTTAGGCAAGTAAGATGTACTGCTAAGTAAATCTTCACGCATAGAGTTATATTTGTTCGAGTAATACTGCCACTCTTCAATCGGCGATTCAGCTTTTTTGTATGCTCTTACGGCTGTTCCAAGCTTTGTTTTGGCGATGTAAGTATCGTATGCTGAGCCGACTTCGTCAAATGATTCAGCTGATTTTAATGCTTTTACACTGTCGGCGCATATACATATGTACTCCCACATCTTTCCCCAATATTGCTCACATTCAGGAATACAAACCGGCGGTAAGGAAGTATCTGTATCGGGATATACTTTCTTTACAATCCCAATCATTTCTTTTATCAGCTTGTCCCAAAATTCGCCGTGATGTTTTAAAATGTTCTCTTTGTGGACTGATAAAAATATTTCCTTAAACCATACACTTTGCGACATATTATTGTCATACATAGCCGCTTTGTCGTAAAGCCATTTTATCGGATCGGGGAATGACTGTATAAAGTTGTAAAGTTTGCGTATAACTTTTTTCAATCCCTCATCATCGCGGTTTGATGCGTAAGTTGTTACAAGGTGTTGAAAACGATTTTTGTTTTCTTCGTTTTCTGTTTCGTAAAGTGCCGCGAATAAATCGGTTAATGTATCGTCAATGAGCATTTTGTCCTCGTTGGTGTCCATAATGCTGAAATTCGGATCAATACCTAAAACGTGAAAATTGTTTTTGACCACTCGCAAACAAAATGCATCGATTGTGTTAATATCCGCACCTGCTGTAAGGTGCATTTGTTCTTTTAAATATTTGCTTTGTGCAATATCACCGTTTTCAAGTGCCTCACGATATGATTTGTTAATTCTGTTTATAATTCTTTCTTTCATTTCGGTAGCCGCCGCCTCCGTAAACGTTGCTACCAATATACTGTCTATCGGAAAAGGGTTTTCGGAGTTGGTTATAAGATTTACGATACGTTCGACAAGTACCGCCGTTTTACCAGAGCCTGCGGCGGCGGAAACAAGTATGTTTTTCTTGCCTGACGGCTCATATATCGCTTTTTCTTGTTCTTTTGTCCAATTAGGCATCTTCGTCAACTCCTTTCGATTTGTTGTTTTTTAACGCCGCACCTTTTGTTTTTAATATCTCCCAAATATCTTCTTTTTTGACCGATGAATCCGCAATACGCGGTGTACAGCTGTCTTGGTCGAATTTGCAGACAGGGGAGTAAGAACAGTAATCACATACACTTGAATTTGATGTGGTGTACGGACTAAGGCTTATTTTGCCGTTTCTGATATTGCTGTCCATTTCAATAATTGTATCAGCCACATATTTCATTAGACCGTTAATTTCATCTGTGGTGTGAACTTCTTTAAAACCTGTTTTTGTACCTGTTTTTATGTTTGTGAATGAAACCTGACCGCTTTCGAGGAATTTGTTATCCATATTGTAAAGCAGTTTTGTTTGAAGTTGTTCGTCTTCGTCCGTGAATGTTACACCGTCAAGTTTTAGTACGCTTTTGTTGGACTCAACTATATTGTCCTCTGTAGTTGATGAGTTAAGCTCCTTTATTTCATCACGCACACCTGTGTAATAAATACCTGCCACATCAGTGTCGGAATTTTTTATTTTTGCGGCAATGGCATATATAACCATCTGCATATTATAGCCGTTGTAAATATTTTTTATATCAAAAACCGTTTTACCTGTCTTGTAGTCGATAATTCTAAGATATGATTTGTCACCGTCGCGGCATATGTCGATTCGGTCGATTTTTCCTTTTAATGCGACTGTATCGGAAATATCTTCTTCAAAATCGTATTCCATACCGTTCTCGGCAAAATTGCCGACAGAAAGTGTTTTTTGAACAAGTATTGCGGCATTTGAAATTGTTTTGCCCATACGGGTGAAAATATTCGCGGTACGTTCTTTGTCGCGAACGTCTGATGACAGCAGATTGCTGCACGATTCATTTATAATACCGCCTATAATATCGTCACGTTTTTCGTCACTCAAATTACGCCAACGTTCTATTTTATCATCGTTGGTATTTGCACCGTCCTCAACGGTATCGCAGAATTTTCTGATAACTTCGTGAGCATATGTTCCGATATTTGAAGAATTGACTTCCCATACGTCACGCTCTTGTGCGTTAAGTCCGTATCTTAAAAAGTATTGGAACGGACAAGCGGCATAGGTGTTGATACGCGTTGCACTGTATGTGATTTTGCCGTCATACATCATATTTGATATATCGCTGTCAAGCATTACACCGCGTTCACTGTAATAATCGGCACGTTTCATAAGCGAAAGCATAGGTTTCCATTTTGTTTGGTGTTTGTACCAATCGTATACGATTTCCCATAACTGATTTTTACTGCCGTTAAATCTGTCGGACATATTGATAAGCATTCTGTGTATTGTTGCTTGCGGGGTGGAAATGTAAATTCCGTCTTTCAATGGGTCGTTTAAAAGGTTATCCGATACGGTCATTTTAGGGAATTTACGCATTATGTCATTTATCATATGCGACGGTGATTGTGACTTGCCTTCTTCATTTTGAATTGAATAGCTGAAATACAATTTTTCGCTTACCGCGCATAATGCTCTGTAAACCTTAAAATACTGTTCGTCAAGTTTCTTTTTAGTATCGGGTGCAAGAGCTACGCCGTATTCTTCCTGCAAAGTGCATCTGTCGCGGTTTGAAAGAAAACCCTCGGATGCAATACCCGTAGGAAAAGTACCGCTTTTTGCGCCGACAATAAACATTACCTTAACGCTTGTATGACTGCTCCTTTCCACACTTCCTACATACACTTGGTCAATACCCGATGGAATAGTGCGTATTTCGCATTGCGACAGACCTACCGTTATATATTCCGCAAATTCCGAAATGTTAATTTTGTCACCGTCAAGTGCGATTGTGACTTGATTTAATATATCAAGAATAAGGTTCCATATTTTCGTAAATTGTTCGGATTCGTTCAGTTTGCCGTCTTTTTGGAATTTTGTGATGTCGGATTTTAATCCGCTATACAGGTTGATGTCCTCAAGGTATTCAAACAATGCTGTTGCAAATTCTACGACCGTTTTTCTGCCTTTTGTTTTTTCTTTGAATGACGCAATCGGTGCGGCTATTTCGTGACGGAGTTTTTCTATAACTTCATTTGCATCTTCTTCAGACTCTGTTTGAAAAGCAGTGTCTACGATATTGTTTTCGCCAAGCCACTCTTTTTCACCGAGCCACTTTGAACCGCCTCTTATGCCGTGCTTCAACACGAAGTTTTCAAGTATATCTATTTCTTCTTGATTAATCGACTTGAAAAATTTTAACTTTCCGTGTTGTTCTTTTCTGTAAATAAAACCGGCACGAAGATAACGAAAAACAGAATCATAGCTCCAATCGTCTTCAAGAATACTGAATAAAGATAAAATCTGCATTGCGATAGGATGGTCGCTCAAAAGGATTGTTCTGTCGGTGAAATACGGTATTTCGTATTCGGAGAAAACAGCCTCTATAAGATGTCTGTAATCATTTTCATCACCGCATAACAGTGCAATATCTTTAAAACGATAGCCGTCATCGCGGACAAGGTCAACGATTTTGCAGGCAATTCGTTCGATTTCGCCGTAGGTGTCACGGCTTTGGAAAAGTGCCGTATTTTTAGGCTTGTCGGGATATACAAAGTCCTCTGTCCAATATCTGAAAAGCTTGTATAGGTCGTCCTTGCCTTTTAAGTGACGAAGCCCGTCAGAGGCGGTGTATTCGTTTTCAAAACCGTATACTTGTGACAGTTCGTAAACTTTTTGTACAGTCTTTTCGGTCTGAAGATAAATTTCGCGTTCGTTCTCGTATTCTGTAACAGGACAGCATACACTTATCGTCATATGTACGCCTTTTTTCAGAAGTGCCTCAAGTACGCAAATCTGCTGCGGCATAAATTTGTCAAAACGATTTACCCATATATAAGTGTTTTCGTCAAATTCGGTGCCGTTTTCGATACGGTTGGCAAGATAAAAAAGGTCGTCCTCGCTGTCGGTACAGCCACTTTCTTCGACGTAAGAAAGATATTTCTCCAATACGTTTGAAAGTGCAATCAGTTTGTTTTTTAAAGTTTTGTTGTCCGTTAATGCATTTGCCTTTTCAAAAAGTATTTCGGGTGTGATAAGGTAACGCTTCATTTCACTTATCAGTGATGACATAACGTCAAGAAAACCCTGCTGACGCATAGAGGTGATAAGTTTTATATCCATATCCTTTACGTTCAAAAGCTCGTCACACGCCGCCGAAACAGCCTTATATATAAGCATCATTTTACCTGGGGCGGTAAGATGGTTTTGTTGTTTGGCACTTAAAAAGTTTATGGACATACGTCTTAGCGTAAGAACTTCAATATTGTTAAGTCCTATACCGCCGAAAAAATCAACAAATTTTCGTTCGGTTTCGTATGAATAATGGTCAGGGACAATCATTATACATTTTGAATCGGGATTATTTTCGTGTATTTCACTTATTTGTTTAAGGCACATATCACTCTTGCCGGAGGAGATAGCGCCTCGTATAATACTGACTCCCATAATTTTAATCCTTTCGTAATATATATTAAGGTAATTATATCATATTTAAAGTACAAAAAAAAGTACATAAATACAGGAAATCGCGAAAATATACACGTGAAAAACAAAATAAAAGAAAAAATATGAAAAAATAGCTTGACTTATAATTGTAATAATGTTATAATAATTTTGCTCGAATAAAAGCTCTTTTTTTTATGCTTGAAAAGAGAGCTGAACATATATAAATGCGGAGGTGTAAAAAATGAGAGTAAAGGTTACATTAGCGTGCAGCGAATGCAAGCAGAGAAACTATAATACAATGAAGAATAAGAAGAATGACCCTGACAGACTTGAAATGAACAAGTATTGTAAGTTCTGCAGAAAGCACACTCTTCACAAGGAAACCAAGTAATTTTGATTGAGTAAGGATGTGTAAAAATGGCTGATACAAATTTATCTAAAGCAAATAAGCCAAGCTTTGGTACAAGAGTCAAGAGATTCTTTAAGGATACTAAGGCTGAGCTAAAAAAGGTCACATGGCCTGACAAGGAACAGCTTATTCATAACACAGGCGTAATTATTGTGTTTATCTTAATAATTACAATCATCTTGTCCGTACTTGATTTTGGCTTTGCAAAATTGTTCCAACTATTAACTAACATATTATAATTCATTAAAAGAATTGTTAGGGAAGGAGAACGGTTATGGCAGAAGAAGCAAAATGGTATGTGGCACACACATATTCGGGTTATGAAAACAAGGTAAAAGCCAATATTGAGAAATCTGTTGAAAACCGTGGTATGCAGGATTTAATTCTTGATGTCAAGGTGCCGACCGAAGAAGTCGTTGAGGAAAACGGTGATAAGAAGAAAGTAGTTCAGCACAAGATTTTCCCGGGCTATGTTATTATCAAGATGATAATGACTGATGAAAGCTGGTACATTGTCAGAAATACACGTGGTGTTACAGGATTCGTGGGACCGGGTTCAAAGCCTGTTCCGCTTTCGGACGAAGAAGTTGAACGCATGGGTGTTGAAGTTATTCGTATGAAAGATATTGATTTTACCGTAGGAGATCTTGTTTCAATTAAATCAGGCCCTATGGAAGGCTTTTCGGGTAAAGTTACGAGCATTAACAATGAAACACGTAAGATTAACGTCGCTGTTTCGATGTTCGGACGTGAAACCCCTGTTGAAATTGACTATACACAGGTTGAACATATGGAATAGTCAATCAAATTATTTTGATATAGACAGCAAATGCTGTTTATAATATCCCTCTGGTAACAGTGGGAGGGCTTTATGCCCGCAATTACCACATTCATATAGCGATATGCTATGAAAAATTCAAGGAGGTGGCCATTATGGCACAAAAAGTTGCAGGTTATATTAAATTACAAATTCCTGCCGGCAAAGCAACTCCGGCACCACCGGTTGGTCCTGCTCTAGGTCAACACGGCGTAAACATTATGCAGTTTGCAAAGGAATTTAACGAAAAAACAGCAAAGGACGCAGGTCTAATTATCCCTGTAGTTATTACAGTATATGCTGACCGTTCTTTCTCATTCGTAACAAAGACACCACCGGCTGCAGTTCTTATCAAGAAGGCTTGTAAGATCGAAAGCGGCTCAGGTGTTCCTAACAAGACAAAGGTAGCTACAATTTCAAAGGCAGATCTTCAAGCTATCGCAGAACAGAAGATGCCTGACCTTAACGCTGCAAGCGTAGAGGCTGCTATGAGCATGATCGCAGGTACTTGCAGAAGTATGGGCGTTCTAATCGGTGACTAATTTGTTAAGAGAAGTGGGAGAGATATAAAATCTCGTTTAACCACGAAGGAGGATACGAAATGTTTAGAGGAAAGAAATATCAAGATAGCGTAAAGCTTGTTGAAAAATCAAAGTTTTACGATATAAATGAGGCTATGGACCTTATTACAAAGACAGCTAAGGCTAAGTTTGATGAAACTGTAGAGGCTCACATCAGACTTGGTGTTGACTCAAGACACGCTGACCAACAGGTCAGAGGTGCTATTGTACTTCCGCATGGTACAGGTAAGACTTCAAAGGTTTTGGTATTCGCTAAGGGTCCTAAGGCTGACGAAGCAAAGGCTGCTGGTGCAGATTACGTTGGTGATGCTGACTTAGTAGCAAAAATCCAGGGTGAAAACTGGTTCGATTTCGACGTTGTTGTTGCAACTCCTGATATGATGGGTGTTGTTGGTCGTCTTGGTAAGGTACTTGGTCCTAAGGGACTTATGCCATCACCAAAGGCAGGCACAGTAACAATGGACGTTACAAAGGCTGTAAACGAAATTAAAGCAGGTAAGATTGAGTACAGACTTGATAAGACAAATATCATTCACTGCCCAATCGGTAAGGCATCATTCGGTGCTGAAAAACTTCAGGAAAACTTTAACGCACTAATGAGTGCAATCGTTAAGGCTAAGCCGGCTGCTGCTAAAGGTCAATACCTAAAGAGCGTTGTTGTAGCATCAACAATGGGACCTGGTATAAAGATTAATGCAGCTAAAATTGGCTAATTGATTTTAATAGCAATAAAAACCGCTCACAATATGAGCGGTTTTTGCATTTTGTTAAAATTTTTTTGATGAAAATAAAAAAAACTATTGACAAGCTGTTTAAAGTATGCTATACTATAAAAGTTGAAAATCCGTAGACAGTCGGCGGCTTGCAATGTACATTGCAGACATAAGTCCTACCGAGGGTGTTTTAGTAATGACTATTACAAAGCTCTTGGTCTATGACTGAGAGCTTTTTGTTTTATATGTAAGACATTGCTTTTGGATTTTCAAAGGTGATTATTCTTACAGGAGGTGAAACGAATTATGCCAAGTGAAAAGGTTTTAGAGGCTAAGAAAGCACAAGTTGCCGAAACAGTTGAAATTTTGAAGGCTGCTCAGACAGGCGTGCTTGTAGACTACCGTGGTTTGAACGTTGAAGAGGATACTGAACTTAGAAGAAAGCTTAGAGAAGCTAACGTTAAGTATTTCGTTATTAAGAACACACTTCTTCGTCTTGCTGCAAAGGAAGTTGGTCTTGATGCTCTTGATGAAGCACTTCACGGACCGACAGCTATCGCTGTTTCTTCAGAAGACGCAGTTGCACCTGCAAAGGTTATTGCTGATTTTGCTAAGGAAAACGATAAGCTTGAAATTAAGACAGGTTTCATGGACGGCGCTGTAATTTCTCTTGACGAGGTTAATAAGCTTGCAGCTACACCAAACATGGATACATTGATCGCAAAGATGATGGGAAGCTTGAACTCACCTATTTCTTCACTTGCAAGATTGCTTGCAACTATTGCTGACGGTGGCGAAGAAATCGCAGACCTAATAGCAAAGAAGAGCGCTGAGGAAGCTCCTGCAGCTGAAGAAGCTGCACCGGCTGAGGAAACTCCGGCTGAAGAAACAGCAGATGCTGAATAATTTATTTGAAAATTAGTTATAATTAATAGGAGGAAATTAAAATGGCAGATTTGAATGCAATTCTTGATTCAATTAAGGAATTAAAGCTACTTGAAGTTGCTGAATTAGTAAAAATGATGGAAGATGAGTTTGGCGTAAGCGCTGCTGCACCGGTTATGGTTGCAGGTGCTGCTGACGGTGCTGCTGCAGGCGGTGCTGAAAAGTCAGAATTTGATGTTGTACTTGCAGAAGCAGGCGCATCAAAGCTTGGCGTAATCAAAGTTGTTAGAGAACTTACAGGTCTTGGTCTTAAGGAAGCAAAGGCTCTTGTTGACGGTGCTCCTGGTACAATTAAGGAAGCTGTTGCTAAGGAAGATGCTGAAGCAATGAAAGCTAAGCTTGAAGAAGCAGGCGCTAAGGTAGAATTAAAGTAATTTTGCTCTGATTCGTATTTATCAAGGAGTATGTTATGACAATAGATGTATCAACAATTCTAAAGGAACTTGGCGGAAAGATTGATATTAACGGTGACGTTGAAATGTCTGACACCGATTTTCTTGGGGAAATGTATCATTTTAACGAGCCTGTTAAGGTTTCGGGCAGTGTTTCAAACAACGGAAAATCTTTGATATTAAAGGCTAACTGTACAGGTCATATGACTACACAGTGTGCAAGATGTATGAAAGATATAGTCGTTGATATTGATTTTGACATTGACGAAAATCTTGCTCAGGACGACGGCAGTGTATCGTCAGATGATGATGTTATATTGTTTGAGGACGTTAAAATTGATATTGATGATATAGTAGCTAACAATTTTCTTATGAATGTTGAAGGTAAGTATCTGTGCAGTGAGGACTGTAAAGGTCTTTGTCAGCATTGCGGTGCGGACCTTAACGAAGGCGATTGCGGCTGCAGTCAGGAAAACATAGATCCGCGTTGGGCGGCTTTGGTAGATATTATGGAAAAAGATAAGTAAGATAAAGTCAGAGAGAATTATGGAGGTGTAATCATGGCAGTACCTAAGGGTAAAGTTTCAAAAGCCAGAAGAAATAAAAGACGTGCAAACTGGAAGCTAAGTGTGCCAAATATGGTTGAATGCCCACAGTGTCACGAATTTAAAATGCCTCATAAAGTTTGTAAGTCCTGCGGATATTACAACGGCAAGGAAGTTATAAAAAAAGTTGAGGATTAATTCGGCTTGTTAAATTAAAAGAGAATGTCTATGACATTCTCTTTTTTTGTGCGTAAAATTATTTGTATGAAAATTTCTGTTCTAAACGTGTCCGAAAAGTAATATATATCAAATACAAAACACGAATGGAGGACAGGAAGATGTACATAGCAAACAATGAAACGGCTGTTTCTTCAAAAAGTATATTGAATTATATGCCACAGGGGATACGGCGATATATGTACGGCGTAAATCTTGACGGAGCTTGTGAAATACATATGAGGCTCGGCAAACCGCTTTGTATAAATTACAGTGACGGTCGGTTTTATCTTAACGCGAAAGGCAACTTGACGCCGATACCGAATTCAACGCTTAAAGTCACTCGTGAGCATATAGATGAAGCGATTGAAATTGCAACAAGTTCGTCTGTATATTCGGTGCGTGACCAAATAAAAAACGGTTACATAACAATAGCCGGCGGTCACAGAATCGGTATAACGGGTACGGCGGTTATAAAAGAGGACAAGGTTTCGTTTATAAAGGATATATCGGGACTGAATTACCGTCTTGCAGGTGAAGTTATCGGAGCGGCGAACGAGGTTGTACCGATGATATTAAAAGGCGGAGGAATAAAAAACACGCTTATAATATCACCGCCCGGAGCAGGAAAAACAACAATGCTCAGAGATATTGTACGTCAGCTTTCGTACAAGTCGTATCGTGTGAGTGTTGTGGACGAAAGGAGTGAAATTGCGGCACTTTGTGAGGGTAGAAGTGCATTCGATTTAGGATTTTCAACCGATATTCTTGAGGGCGTGGACAAGGCGGAGGGAATGCTTATGGTATTGCGTTCGATGAGTCCTGATGTAATTGTCACAGATGAAATAGGCAAGCAGTCGGACATTGACGCAATCGAACGAATAACAAACAGCGGTGCGGCGGTTATTGCAACGATACACGGAAGAAATATTGATATGATAAAAAGACGCGACGATTTAAAACGTATGCTGAAATTTTTCGATTTAATTATAACGTTAAGCAAGCGAAAGGGCATCGGAACGGTGGAGGAGGCTCTTACGGAATGGTGAAAATTCTCGGAGCGGTAATGACAGGTTTTGCGTGTGGATATTTAGGGTTTAAAATAAGTTATGCAATGAAAATAAGGGCGGAAAGTTTAAATAATATAATCACTTCGCTTGAAATGCTCGAAAGTGAAATAAATTTCAGTATGAATAAGTTGAAACAAGCATTTATGCGTGTGGACAAATGTGGATTGTTTAAATTCGCCGCAGAAAATATGGATGAAAAAGGCGTAAAAACGGCTTGGACAAATGCGGTGAATGAATGCAGTACTAAACTGTCATTAAAAGACGCGGACAAAGATATACTTATGACACTTGGGAAAAACATAGGAAGAACGGATACTGATGACCAGATAAAGAATATAAAATATATAAAAAGTATAATAGCCGAGCAGGAAAAACAGGCACAGAGCGAATACAGCCGTTTCGGAAAAATGTACAGAAACGGCGGTGTACTTGTCGGACTGTTGATTGTTATTATGCTGATATAATGGAGATATAGTTATGAATGTAGATTTGATATTTCAGATAGCCGGTGTCGGAATAATCGTAGCGGTATTGAATCAGCTTTTAACGCGTGCAGGACGTGACGAACAAGCTTTGCTTACAACGATAGCCGGACTTGTGGCAGTACTTTTTATACTGTCACAGCAAATCGGAGATTTGTTTGATACGGTGAAAAATATTTTTAGTCTTTAGGTGAGAAGAATGGATATATTTAAGATTATAGGAGTGGGGCTGATAGGCGGAATTTTGTCAATGACCGTAAAACAATACAAAAAAGAATATGCTTTGCTTGTTGCACTTGCGACAGTGACGGTGATATTGTTTTTTACGCTTGATACGCTTGAAACCGCAATTTCGCAGATTTCGCTTATAACCGAGAAAAGCGGTGTGGACACAAGATATTTTACGGCAGTTATGAAAGTGGTCGGTGTGGCATATATAACGCAGTTCGGAGCGGAAATATTGCGTGACGGCGGCGAGGGGGCGATTGCTTTAAAGGTAGAGCTTGCCGGAAAGGTGTTTATATTGGGACTGACTCTGCCGATAGTTACGGAATTTTTGGAGGTGTGTGTAAATGCACTTTCTGCTGTGTAAAATAATCATTATCCTTACTCTGATAATGCCGATAACCGCTTATGCGGACGTACCGACACTTGAGGGTGAGGATTTGTTTAATCAAACGGTGGAGAGGAGTATGACGGGTGATTTGTCGTTAAATCCGACTGATATATTAAATATGCTGTCGGACGACATTATGGGGGAGATAAGGGAATGTACCGATGATGTAATAATACTTTTTATAATAGCGGCGATTTCGGGGATTATAACAACTATTTCAACATCGTTCGGAAATAAATCGACAAGTGAGGCGGCGTTTTTCGCCTGCTTTACGCTCATGTCGGCGGCGGCGATAAAATGTTTCGGAACGGCTATGGAGTACGGAACAACGGTTGTTACGGCAATGACGGACTTTATAACGAAATTTTCACCGCTGTTGATGATTATGATTGCGACAAGCGGTAAAGCGGTATCGGCGTCGACGTTTCAGCCTGTTATGTCGGCGGCGGTGTATGTTGTGTCGATAATTATTGAGAAGTGCCTTGTACCGCTTATAGCGTTCAGCTCGGTGCTTGCGGTTGCAGGGAATATCAGTGACAAGGTACAGCTTTCGGGGTTTTGTAAGGTGGTTAAGTCGATTTCAAAGTGGTTTATGGCGGCGATCATAACGATTTTTACCGGTATAAGTGCGATATACGGCTTTTCTTCTCCCGCACTTGACGCGGTAAGCGGTAAGGCTGTTAAGTTTGCGGTAGGAAGTCTTGTTCCTGTTGTTGGTACGTTTTTATCCGATACGCTTGAAACGGTTGTGAGCGGAACGAGGCTTATGAAAAATGCGGTCGGAACATCGGGAATTATTGTGATGTGCGTTATATGCGTATTGCCGATACTTAAAATCGGCGTGATACAGTTAATGCTAAAACTCACATCATCAATAGCCGAACCGCTTACGGATAAACGTGTTTCGTCTATGCTTTGGGAGGTGTCGGAGTCAGTTACAACGATATTTGCGGTAGTGGTTATGGTAGCGGTACTTTTTATGATTAATATAAGTATTATGTTAGCCGCCACTGGCATAGGAGGATAAGCGATGAAAGAATATATCATAACCATAATCGGTGCGACTTTGCTTTCGGCTATGGCTGGGATTATTGCACCTGAAAAGTGGCGCAGTTATGTACAGGTTATAACAGGTTTGGTTATAATAAGCTGTATCATTTCTCCTGTGACGGCTATCGTAAAGAGTGATATATTCGACGGCTTTGACAGTGTACAGGAAAACATAGCCGACAGCAGTAATATGCAGACGGAACTTGTTATAGAAGAACTGAAAAACAGGATAAACGAGGATATTAAAGCACGAATGGAAAAAGAATTTAAATTATCGGTTACGGCGGAATGTGAAATAATGGTGAATGACGATGGTGAGATTACAGGGGTAGACAGTGTACGCGTTTACGGGGATAAATTAACGGACCGTGCAAGGAGCAGAATATGCGAGGTATACGGTTTGAAACCTTATGAGGTGCATGATGAATAAGGAAGATTTACTTAAAATATTCAAAAATAAGAATAACAGACTGATATGCTTAATATTAATAATTGGAGTTGTACTTATGGCAGCGGCAAGTGTGGACAAAAATAAAAAAGCTGACGTACAACCTACGGCAGCCGTAACAAGTGTTGAAGATGAAGAAGAGAGGCTTGCGAACATTCTTTCACAGATTGACGGTGCCGGAGAGGTATCTGTTATGATAACCTATTATTCAAGTTCGGAAAAGAATATTGCTTACGAAACGAAAGTTTCATCAAGAGAAAAGGAAGAAAGCGAGGATAAAAAGGCTGTTATGACAGACGGTGAACCTATGGTGGTAAAAGAGGTGTATCCAAAAGTCAGAGGTGTTATCGTGACTGCCGACGGGGGCGGAAATAGTGCAGTCAGAAGTGCTATTTCCGAGGCGGTTACAGCATCACTTGACGTGCCTGCACACAGAATATGTATATTTAAGAAGGAGGAAAAATAAAATGGTTTTGAAGAAGAAAGAGATAATAGCGGCATCGCTTGTGGTACTTATAGGAGTTGCCGGATACTTGAATTGGTCGTATCAAGATACAATAAGGGTACAGGACGGCGAAAGCTACGTTGAAACCGGCAAGAAACTCGGTGAGGCACAGTATGTTTCTTCCGATACGGTAGCGGAGGAAACATCAACGGATAACGCCGAACAAAACGACGGCGAGCAAGCGGAGGAAACGGCTGTAACAGAGGATAACGGCGAACAGGCAACTGACAGTCAGGAAAGCAATGTAACGGTAGAAACCGCGTCGGATTCGGGCAATTATTTTGAACAGGCAAAGATGAATAAAGAAACATCACGTTCAAAGTCACTTGAAATATTAAATCAAACTGCCGAAAACGAAAGCTTTGACGCTGATATTCGTAAAAAAGCCGGTGACAAAATTCTTGAAGAGGCAAACAACGTACAGAAAGAATCGGAAATCGAAAGTATCGCACAGTCAAAGGGCTACAGTGAAATATGTGTGTATGTAGACGGCAGTGAGGCAAATATTATGGTACGAAAAGACGGATTTTCAGACGAAGATGTAGTAAAACTTACGTCAATCGCAACCGAACAACTTAAAATTTCAGCACAAAACATAAAAATAGTTGAAGTAAAGTGATTTATCTGTTATAATATACATATAATAATTTATTCGGAAAAATTTACGGAGGTAGCATTATGGATGAAGAAATTAAGAATGTTCAAAACGAAGACGGCATAAACGAAGAAACTGCCGAAGAAACAACTGCAAATGCAGAAGTTGAAGAAGAACCAATCGGAAATATAAAAATTTCAGTTGATGTTGTATCAACAATCGCAGGTATCGCAACAACAGAGATTGACGGTGTTGCGGGAATGTACGGAACGTTTGCCGGCGGTATTGCCGAAATGTTTGGTGCAAAGAAAAATCCGTCAAAGGGCGTTAAGGTTGATATGAACGAAACAACTGCAACGATTGACCTTTATATTGTGGTGGATTACGGTGTAAGAATACCGGAACTTTCTTGGGAAATTCAAGAAAACGTTAAAAACAGCGTTGAAACAATGACAGGACTTGATGTTCAAAAGGTTAATATCCATATCGAAGGCGTAAGCTTTGAAAAGGAAAAAGAAGAAAAAATCGAACTTGACAGCAACGTAAACGAAACACCTTTACCGACTGTTGACACTGATGAAGATTCTATGGACGATGAGGATATTCAAGACTGAGAAAATAAATCAAGGATTGTGTCTTATAGGCATAAGCTTGATTTTTTTATGTTATTGTGGTATAGTTTTAACATAGAATTTAAGTAGCCTTATTATTTTGGGAAAGGAATAAAAATATGAAAAAACAGACGAGAAGTCAAGCAAGGGACGCTGCTTTTACACAAGTGTTCCAAATGAATATGCACAAGGATGATATGGACGTAATTTTGGAGGAGCTTTTAAATGCACGTCCCGAATGTGAAACAAATCTCGGTTATATAAGACAGATTATTGACGGAGTGAAAGAACACGAAAGCGAGCTTGAAGATACGGTTGCAAAGTATTTGAAAGCAGGTTGGACGCTTTCAAGAATTTCAAAAGCGTCACTTTCAATAATGAAGCTTGCAATATTTGAAATGAAGTATATGGACGACGTACCGCCGAAAGTTGCGATAAATGAGGCGGTTGAACTTGCAAAGCGTTACGGCGATGACGGTGACCCTACATTCGTAAACGGACTTTTGGGTAATGTATTTAAGGAGTTAGCGTGAGTACAATAGGCTTTGATACAAGCAATTACACAACGTCAACTGCGTGGACTGACGGAAAAACCGATATAAATGTACGACAGATTTTATACGTAAAAGACGGTGAAAGAGGAATACGTCAAAGTGACGGCGTTTTTCAGCATATAAAATTAATGCCGGTGATGTATGAAAAATTGTCGGAGCAGATTGATTTTAAAGATGTTAAGGCTGTTGGAGTCAGTACAAGACCGAGATGTGTAGAGGGATCATATATGCCTGTATTCCTTGCAGGTGAGGGGTATGCAAAGGTTGTCGCTAATACTTTGGGTGTGCCTTTGTATGAATTTTCACACCAAGACGGACATATAATGGCGGGAATATATTCAAGCGGCTCTTTTGAATTGCTTGAAAACGATTTTATATCGGTACACCTTTCGGGCGGTACAACGGAAATTTTGAAAAGCCGTTACAACGAATTTAATTTTGACAATGAAATTATCGGCGGAAGTAAGGATATAAGTGCCGGACAATTTATTGACAGAGTGGGCGTAAAAATGGGTTTGCATTTTCCTGCCGGTAAGGCTTTGGAACAGCTTGCTCTAAAGACTGAAAAAGGTGAAAAACTTCCGATAGCCGTTGACGGTGCGTATATGAATTTTTCGGGTGTTGAAACAAAAGCGTCACGCATGGCGGAGAGTGAAAAATGCGATAAATCCGCTCTTGCACTCGGCGTACTTGAAAATGTTCGTGATACACTTGTTAAAACGATAAATAAGGCAATGACGGACACAAACACTCACCGCGTGTTGATTGTGGGCGGTGTTGCGTCAAACGGAATTATAAGAAACGGACTTACAAAAAAACTTGACGGTGATGTATACTTCGCGAAAGCGGAATATTCAACCGATAATGCAGTCGGAACAGCATATCTTGCACATCTGGCACATAAGGAGGCATAGGCTTGGAACCTAAAATTGCTACCGTTTCACAGATAAACGGTTATGTAAAGAAAATACTTGACCATAATATAATACTTAATAATGTTTGGATAAAGGGCGAAATATCGAATTTTAAACATCATTATTCCGGACATCTTTATATAACGCTTAAAGACGAGGGCGGAGTGCTTAAAGCGGTAATGTTCAGAGGCAGTGCGCAGTCGCTTAACTTTGAACCGAGCGACGGTATGAAAGTCCTTGCACGAGGAAGAATAAGTGTGTATGAGGCAGGCGGTTCGTATCAGCTTTATATAGAGGAAATGATACCCGACGGCGTGGGTGAACTTTATATTGCATACGAACAACTAAAAAAACAGCTTGAAGAAGAAGGACTTTTCCGTCCCGAACATAAAAAGCCTATTCCGAAATTCCCTAAACGTGTCGGAGTTGTTACAGCTTCAACAGGTGCGGCGGTAAGGGATATTATAAATGTTATAACAAGACGTTATCCTATGGCTGAAATTGTGATATATCCTGCACAGGTACAGGGTGTCGGTGCGGCGGAAAGCGTTGTTAAAGCGATTGAATACTTTAACGCAACAAATGAGGTTGATACACTGATTGTCGGGCGCGGAGGCGGCAGTATAGAGGATCTGTGGGCATTTAATGAGGAAATAACCGCAAGGGCTATATTTAATTCAAAAATACCGATTATATCGGCTGTCGGACATGAAACCGATTTTACGATTGCCGATTTCGTTGCGGATTTGAGAGCACCTACTCCGTCAGCGGCGGCAGAAATAGCAGTACCGTCGGTGATTGAACTCAGAAACAGAATAAATACCGATAAAAACCGTATTTCTCAAAATATAGTCAAGCGTATCGAAAGCTGTAAATTGCTTTTAAAACGATTTAAAATGCGTACTCCTAAGGATAGGATTGACGATTATTATTTGAAGATAGATTCACTTGTTAAATCTATGGATAACTGCATTAAAATGAAAACTATGTCGCTAAGACGTCAGCTTGCGGAACAGGCTGCAAAGCTTGACGCGTTAAGTCCTCTGCAAACTCTTTCAAGAGGATATTCAATTCCGACAAAAGAGGACGGAACTGTTATAAGAAGTGCGAACGATATGGAAAAGGGTATGGAATTTACGCTTAGAATGAAAGACGGACAGACAAATTGTGTAGTAAAGGGAGAATAGATATGGCAAAGACATTTGAACAGTCAATAGCTGAACTTGAAGAAATTGTTGAACAGCTTGAAAACGGTGACGTGACTCTTGACGAGTCCCTCGGACTTTTTGAAAAGGGAATAAAATTATCGAAAAGCTGTCAGAAAATGCTTGACACGGCAGAAAAGAAAGTTTCTATACTGATGACAAATGATGACGGAGAAATAGTAAAAGAGGACTTTACAGGTGCGGACAATGAATAATATAAATGAATTGCTGAAAGAGCAGATTAAATTTACAGACGGTTATCTTGATAAGTACCTTGCCGAAAAAGACAATCCGCAGAATATTATATACAAGGCAATGCGATACAGTGTTTTTGCGGGCGGTAAAAGACTTCGTCCGATACTTATGATGAATACTTGTAAAATGTGCGGCGGTGATGTAAATGAGGTTATTCCGTTTGCGTGTGCGCTTGAAATGATACACACATATTCGCTTATTCACGACGATTTGCCTGCAATGGATAATGACGATTTACGACGCGGTATGCCGACCAGTCATATTAAATTCGGTGAGGCAACCGCTATTTTGGCAGGTGACGCACTTTTGAACAAGGCATTTGAAGTGGTGTCGCAGTACAACGGCAACAATCCTCAAAGGGCGATTAAAGCAATGAATATGCTTGCCGTATCGTCAGGTACAGAGGGTATGATAGGCGGTCAGATTGTAGATATGGAGAGTGAAGGTAAGGATATTACCCTTGATGAACTTAAATATCTTCACCTTAACAAGACTGGCGCAATTATAAGAAGTGCCTGCACAGTCGGCGCGTTGATGGGCGGTGCGAGTGACGGAGAAATAAAAGCCGTTGATGAATTTGCTCAAAATCTCGGTGTTGCGTTTCAGATACAGGACGATATTCTTGACGTTACAGGCGATGAAAAAGAGCTTGGTAAGCCTATCGGCTCGGATGCGGAAGAAAACAAAAATACATATGTAAAGCTTGTAGGGTTGGAAAAGTCAAAGGAATTAGCAAAGGAATATTCGGAAAAAGCAAAGAAGTCACTTGAAATGTTCGGTGAAAAAGCGGAATTTCTTGTAAATCTTACAGATTACTTAATTGATAGAAAATTCTAAAGGAGATAGTTAATGTCATATTTACAACAGCTTATTTCAAATTCGGTGCTTATAACGGCTCTTATAGGTTGGTTTGCGGCACAGGTACTAAAGATGATACTCGTTTGGGATAAAAAGAAGTTTGATTTTAAGAGAATAATCGGTTCGGGCGGTATGCCGAGTTCACATTCATCTTTTGTAATGGCACTTACAATGTCTATCGGCTTTACGCAAGGCTTTGACAGTGTGGTTTTTGCAATATCGGCGGTTATGTCGTTTGTGGTTATGTATGATGCGGCAGGCGTCAGAAGAAGTGCAGGTCAGCAGGCTGCTATACTTAATAAATTGGTTGAGTCTGTTATGAATGCCGATTTTTCAAAAACAGAAAAACGTCTGAAAGAACTTTTGGGACATACTCCGATTGAAGTTTTTGCCGGTGCTATTTTGGGCGTAATAATTGCGATTATAAGGTATGTATGATGAAGATACTTGTTGATGCGGACGCGTGTCCTGTTAAAGAAATTATTGAAAAGGTTGCAAAACAGAAGAATATCGAAGTTGTTATGTATATTGATTCAAGCCATATTTTAAGCTCGGATTACAGTAAGATTGTGACAATAAGTAAGGGTAGGGACGCGGTTGACCTTGCACTGATAAACGATAGTGAAAAGGGTGACGTCATTGTTACACAGGATTACGGCGTTGCGTCGCTTGCACTCGGACGCAGTGCGTATGCAATCGGTAACAGCGGACTTATTTATGATAACAATAATATCGATAAACTTATGTTTGAAAGGTTTTTGGGACAGAAAGTACGCCGAGCCGGCAGAAAAGGCGGTAAGACGTTTAACCCGAAAAAGAGAACTAAAGAAGATGACGAACGGTTTGAACGAAATCTTTTAACGATTTTGGACAGGGGATAAAGTATGAATAAACAAGAAATACTTGATTATTTAAAAGAAAAAGATGTATTGCACGAAGTAACCGAACACAAAGCGGTTTATAATATGGAAGAAGTGTCGCAGATTGATATTCCTTATCCCGAAGCGGAAGCGAAAAATCTTTTTGTCAGAGATGATAAGAAAAGAAATTATTATCTTATAACCGTAAAAGGCGATAAAAAGGTTAATTTAAAGGAGTTTAGAAAGGAAAATAATACTCGTGCTTTAAGCTTTGCATCAGAGGACGAGTTGAAAAGTATAATGGGTGTGATACCGGGAGCGGTTACACCGTTCGGATTGTTAAACGATAAAGAGTTAAAAGTTAAATTTTTTATAGATAAAGAATTTGCAAAACGGGACACTTAATAGCCGTACATCCGAATGATAATACCGCAACAGTGTATTTAAAAGCAGAAGATTTAATTGATATAATAAAAGAACACGGAAATCAAGTTGATGTCATTACATTATAGAATTTGCCCATAAGGGCATTTTTTTTATATCTGAAATTAAAAATAAAAAAAGGAAGTACATCGTACTTCCTTTTTGTTGGCGACCCGGATGAGGCTCGAACTCACGACCTCCAGCGTGACAGGCTGGCGTTCTAACCAACTGAACTACCGGGCCAACTCTTGACTGCTTGACTATTATAACTTATATTTAGACAAATGTCAATAGTTTTTTTGAAAAAAATAAAAAACTTTTCAAAAATATATTTTACACAAAAATCGGAATTAAAAATTGACACAAAGCAAAAATAAGGTTATACTATATATAGGACTAAAAATGATAGGAGTGATGAAAATGATAGCATTGGCTAAGACAATCGAAACATTACTTGAAAACAAAAAATATTCATCACTTCGAGATGTACTTTCGTCAATGAATGAGGCGGATATAGCGGCAATGTTTTCAGAGGTTTCTTCGGACAGTTTACCGCTTTTATTTAGACTTTTGCCGAAAGATTTGGCGGCGGATACATTCGCACTTATGGACACTGATGAGCAAGAACTTTTGATACGCGGTTTTTCGGATAATGAAATCAAGGAAGTATTTGATGAACTTTACGTTGATGATGCGGCGGATATTGTTGAGGAAATGCCTGCAAATGTGGTGAAACGTATTCTTAAAAATACAGAGCCTGATATGCGTCAGATGATAAATGAGATATTGAAATATCCCGAGGACAGTGCCGGAAGTCTTATGACGACCGATTATATCAGTCTTAGACCGAAAATGACAATCAGTGACGCAATCAAACGTATAAGACGTACAATCAATGAGGCTGAAACGATTTATACTTGTTATGTCACTGATGATAACAGAAAACTGTTGGGATATTTGTCGGTAAAAAATCTTTTGCTTGCCGAGCCGAATGAAAAAGTGTGCGATATAATGGATAAGACCATAATATGCGTGCATACTTTGAGCGATAAAGAGGACGTTGCAAAGGATATGAACAAATACGACTTTGTAACAATGCCTGTTGTTGACGATGAGGGCAGACTTGTCGGTATCGTAACATTTGACGACGCTATCGACGTTATGCAGGACGAGGCGACAGAGGATATTGAAAGAATGGCGGCTATCAATCCGACGGAGGAGTCGTATTTCAAAACGTCTGATTTTAAACATGCCAAAAACAGAATTTTTTGGCTGTTGATACTGATGTTGTCGGCGGCGATAACGGGAACTATTTTAACAAAATATGAGGACGCGTGTACGGCGATACCTGCGCTTGTATCGTTTATTCCTATGCTTATGAGTACGGGCGGTAACTGCGGTTCGCAAAGCTCAACAATGATAATTCGCGGAATGTCGGTTGACGAAATTAAACTGAAAGACTTCTTAAAGGTCATATTTACCGAATTCAGAATTTCGCTTGTAATATGCGTTATATTGGCAATCGTAAACGGTGTGCGAATATGGATAATGTCAGGTGATTTGCAAATTGCGACTGTGGTGAGTCTGTCGATTATATTTATAGTCATAATTTCGCAGTTTATAGGCTGTTCACTGCCTATGCTTGCAAAGCGTTGTAAACTTGATCCGGCCGTTATGGCGGCACCGCTTATAACGACCATTGTCGATGCAACGAGTATTTTGATATTTTTCAATATCGCAACAAGATTTTTTAATTTATGATTTTGAAAAGTGTACAAAATAAACCAAGAAATTTATGCAAAAGGTAAATTTTTTGTAAAATAGGTTTAAATCATTGAAAAACTGAATATAAAGTGATATAATGTAGTTGTTAGATTGATAATAATTTAACAACTACTTTTTTCTTATTATTAGAGGAGGTTATTTATTATGGGAAGATTTACATTACCAAGAGATTTGTATTACGGAAAGGATTCACTTGAAAACCTAAAGAATATTGACGGTAAAAAAGCTATCGTCGTATCGGGCGGCAGTTCAATGCGTCGCGGCGGTTTTCTTGATAAAGTAGAAGCATATTTAAAAGAAGCAGGAATGGAAGTACAGTTGTTTGAAGGCGTTGAGCCTGACCCGTCAGTTGAAACTGTTATGAAGGGTGCAAAGGCTATGACAGATTTTCAGCCAGACGTAATCGTAGCAATCGGCGGCGGTTCACCGATTGACGCGGCTAAGGCTATGTGGGCATTCTATGAATATCCTGAGGTTACTTTTGAGCAACTCTGTACACCTTTCTCATTCCCGAAACTTCGCCAAAAGGCTAAATTTGTAGCTATTCCGTCAACATCGGGTACGGCTACTGAAGTTACTGCATTTTCGGTTATCACAGATTATGCAAAGGGTATCAAGTATCCTCTTGCAGACTTTGAGATTACACCGGATGTTGCAATCGTAGACCCACAGCTTGTTGAATCATTGCCGATAAAGCAAGTTGCATACACAGGTATGGACGCACTTACTCACGCAATCGAGGCATATGTATCAACGCTTAATTCACCGTTTACAGACCCTCTTGCAATTAAGGCAATAGAAATGGTGTTTGATTACTTACCGCAGTCGTATAAGTGCGATATGGGCGCGAGAGAACAAATGCACTATGCACAATGTCTTGCAGGTCAGGCATTCTCAAATGCTTTGCTTGGTATAGTTCACTCAATGGCACATAAAACAGGTGCGGCATTCTCAACAGGTCATATTCCTCACGGATGTGCAAATGCAATTTATTTGCCGTATGTAATTAAGTACAACGCACACGAGCCAGAGGCTATGCACCGTTATGCAGATATTGCAAGACGTGTAGGACTTGGCGGAACATCTGAAAAGGCACAGGTAAATGCTCTAATCGCTAAGATTGAAGAATTTAACAGAGCTATGAATATCCCTAAGACATTGCAGGAATTCGGTGTTAAGGAAGATGAATTTAAAGAAAAATTGTCATCAATCGCCGAACTTGCAGTAGGTGATGCTTGCACAGGTTCAAACCCACGTTCAATTACTCCGGAACAGATGGAGAAATTGTTTACTTGCACATACTACGGTACAGAAGTAGATTTCTAATGGAAAAGTTATTTGTATTACAAAAAGCACATCGTAAGATGTGCTTTTTGAGTGCATAAAAAATCCGATGGTTAATGCCATCGGATTTTATTAGTTATTTAATTGCAGCTTTCAATTCTTCAACTTTATCAAGTTTTTCCCAACTTACGCCTAAGTCCTCACGTCCCATATGACCGTAAGCGGCAAGGTTTTTATAGATAGGCTTTCTCAAATCAAGTTGTTTGATAATTGCGTGCGGTCTTAAATCAAATACTTTTTCGATTGCCTGTTCAATCTTATCTTCATCAACTGTTGCAGTACCGAAAGTATCAACCATTATTGAAACAGGGTGTGCAACGCCGATTGCGTATGCAAGCTGAACTTCGCACTTCTTTGCAAGTCCTGCCGCAACAACATTCTTTGCAACCCAACGAGATGCATATGCGGCACTTCTGTCAACCTTTGTAGGGTCTTTACCCGAAAAAGCACCGCCGCCGTGTCTTGCATAACCGCCGTATGTGTCAACGATAAGTTTCTTCCTGTTAAACCGCTGTCACCGTTAGGTCCGCCGACAACAAATCTGCCTGTCGGATTGATATAAAACTTAGTGTTTTCATCAATAAGTTCAGCCGGAACAGTTGTTAAAATAACTTCTCTCTTAATATCTTCACGAAGCTTTTGAATATCAACATCAGGAGAATGCTGGCTTGATACAACAACTGCGTCAACTCTTACAGGCTTATCGTCATCATATTCAACAGTAACTTGAGTTTTGCCGTCAGGGCGAAGATAATCAAGGATACCGTCTTTTCTTACTTGTGTAAGTTTCTTTGCCATTTTGTGTGCAAGAGAAATCGGCATTGGCATAAATTCGGGTGTTTCGTCACAAGCGTAACCGAACATCATACCCTGGTCGCCGGCACCTGTTGAATTTTCGTTGTCATTACCACCTTGTTCACGGTTTTCATAACCGTCATTAACGCCTTGCGCAATATCAGGCGACTGTTCGTCAATAGCCGTAACAACGGCACAAGTTGTACCGTCAAAGCCGTATTTAGCTCTGTCATATCCGATGTCAAGAACAACCTGTCTTGCAACCTTAGGGAAATCAACATAGCAAGATGTTGTAATTTCACCCATAATTGAGATTATACCCGTTGTACAAGTAGTTTCGCAAGCGACTCTTGCCATCGGATCTTCTTTTAGTATTTCATCAAGAATTGCGTCAGAAATTTGGTCACAGATTTTATCGGGATGACCTTCTGTTACAGATTCCGAAGTAAATAATCTTTTACTCATTGGTTTTATTTCCTTTCCTATATTTACAATGTACCTATAATATACTATTATATATTGTATCGTAAATACACGAAAAAGTCAATATATTAAATTATACTGTCAAAATTCCTTCTTCCGATTCGATAAGCAGGAATATTTCTTCTTCACGACCGTTTTCGGCATTGACATAGATTAAAAAGTTTTTGCCGTTAAAAACACCCTTAAATTCATAGCAAAGCACTTCTCTCATACTGTCCTTCGGAACAAGAGCAAGTTTTGTTGCGGTCACGTCAAGTCCTGTGGATATTTTTGATTTTGCGTCATCAACGGAAAGTGCAGGGGCTGATAAGTTTCTCTCTGCGTGATTCATAATATATCCGTTTGTTTCAAGACCTACAATTTCACCTGTATCGAGTGCAACACGAACTTTTACAAGGTCACTGTAACACGTTACGTTGTCCTGTACATATGCAAAGTTTATCGTTGCGATACCGCCTGATTTTTCATAATAACTGCTCTGCATACTGTAAAAACCGTTTTTCTGCAAAAATTCAGCCGCTTTGTCTGTTGCGGAATTAATGTCAAGACGTTCGCCTTCAATATTTCTGCTGTTCAGATATGAAAGAATATATCCGCCGTCTTTTGTTATACTTATTGAAATTTGATTTGAGTCGGTGTTTTTCACAAATGTGTATGACGGTATTGCGGTATTTTCCGAAAGACTTTCAAAAGCCAATCCTTTTGTACCGACAAATTTCTCAGCTGTGTTCAGTGCGTCCTCTTGTGAAATTGTGTGTGCGTTTTTCAAAAGTGCAGGCTCTCTGTTTTCAATATGCTCCGAGAACGGACCGTCATATATAAGTGACGGATATTCGTCAAACGATTTTTCTACGTTAGCCAAATCGTCAAGTACGTTTGAATCTGCCGCGTCTGCGACTGTTCCGCGCTGTCTTGTCCTTGACTGTGAAATGCGTACTTCTCCGTTGTAAATTTTTGTTTCTATTTCCGAAAGGGTATTTTTTAGTGTTGCGGCATATTCGTTCATTGACGAAAGATTGTCATATTCTTCCTGCGAAATTTCTTCGCCGTTAATCATTGACTGCGAAAGCACATAGGTGTAATCGCCGACTTGTGAAAGAAATTTTGACGTGTTGTCAAGCTGTACCTCTGATGTGGGAAGCTGACCAAGACATGACTTTGCCTCTGCACTTTGTCGAAAAATATCGCTTGAAAGTTTTGCAAGCTGTGCGGGACTTTTTGTAAGCTGTGTTTTGCTCAAAAGAGTGTCTATATCGTCAACATAACCGACAAGCTCGTGGAACGCTCTGTTGTACTGATTTTCTGTTGTGACTTCAAGTGCTTTTGCATTTTTCGTTGCGGTAGCACCCCATATGACTGCGGCGATTATTCCTACAATAAGTATTGTATACAGCCAAACGTGTATGCTTTTTTTTCTCTCCATATTATTTTCCTCTCTCTCATATTATTTGCAAAATCTGTGCTTGCCGATGGTTTTTATAAGCGGTCTTGACCATATCCAAGCATTTGTGGCGGTGTCGGGATTAAAATAGTATATCGCACCGCCGGACGGATCCCAACCGTTTAAAGCGTCATTGCAGGCTTTGTAAACCGTAGAATTTTCGTCGATAGGAACATTTATCTGTCCGTCACTGACCGCCGTAAATGCACCGGGCTGATAGATAACACCCGAAATTGTGTTAGGGAATGACGAATGACGTACACGATTTAAAATAACTGCCGCAACGGCAACTTGTCCTTCGTAAGGCTCACCGCGTGCCTCACCGTTTACCGCTCTTGCCAAAAGCTGTTTTTCGTTTGATGAGGCACTTACCGCATATGCGTTGTTTTCGTTAGTGTAATAAACGACGCCGCAAGTTATCAATGCAAATGCCAGAACGACAGATATTAATTTTTTCATATTACTTCCTCCTTGTGATTTTTCTTTAGTATTTCCATAAAATCGTAATAAATATGTATGCGAGATGAAAAATAGGTTAATAATTTCAATATAAGATTAAATCAGTGAGGTATTAATTATGAATAAGATAATAGCGGTATTTTTGGTGGCACTTTGTATGACGGTTTGTGTAACTGCATATTCGGACGGTGTACAGGCGGATTTGCAGGATAATTTGATAAGATTACATATTATCGCGGACAGTGACGATGATAACGACCAAGCAGTTAAATTAAAGGTGCGTGACGCAATTTTAAAAAATGTCGGCGACAGACTTTCAAAAACGGATAAAAACGAATGTCGCGATGAGATAATAAACGATTTGAATGAATTTGAAGATATAGCGAATGACGTACTTCGTGAAAACGGTTTTTCATATACGGCACACGCCGAATACGGTAAATTTGAATTTCCCGAAAAAACATATAAGTCAATGATTTTGCCGGCGGGCGAATATTACGGTGTAAGGATTGTTCTCGGCAGCGGTGAAGGACATAATTGGTGGTGCGTTATGTATCCGCCGTTGTGCTTTAAAGAGGGTGAGGAAGTTCGGCTCAGTAAAGAAAGCGAAAAAATTCTTCGTGAAAAACTTGATAAAGATACTTACGATATAATTACCAAAAACGATAAAGAAGTTGTTGTTAAATTTAAGTTGGTTGAAATAGTTCAGGAAATAAAGCAAAAGATAACATCATAAAAACGTCGATTAGACGTCTTTATGATGTTATTTTAAGGTTTGCAAAAATTCTGCGAGTTTTAATTGTTGTTGATTTGAAAGCTGATTGATTGCGGACATAAGGAATGGGTTTATGGCATTGTCATTTTCTGAAAAAAATTCTTTTAATGAAATTCCGAGTGCATCACAAAAATAAGACAATGTTTCCACGGTGGGATTTTTATTGCCCAATTCGACATCTCGCAGATAGCTTTGGGATATTCCCGCTAAATTAGCAAGTTTGTTGACAGTCAATCCACGTTTTTCGCGTAATTCTTTTATTCGTTCTCCTACATTCATAAAAAGCACCTCACTGATATATTTTAACATCAATAGTATAAAAAAATTATATCTAAAGAGTTGACAAATAATATTTATAGATATATAATATTGTTACTATAAAAATAACTTGGGGTGTAAAAATGAATAAAACGAAAGAAAAATATATCGGTATTCTATTTTTTGTAACAATATGCCTTGTATTTATACAAAGATTTGCATATAATGCTTTGTATTATCCTGTAATGGACGACTGGTTTTTATACGGAGATATATACAAAAACAAAGTAGCCGATTTTATAGTACCGAATGAAAAGTTCGCAATAAGACCGATTGCTGGATTGATAGATATATTTGTTGCGTCACCGTTGTTCAAGCATTTATGGACAGTTGAAATTATGCTGAGTGTGTTTATGGTGGTCGGTGTGCTGTCGGTGATGTATGTACTCAGAAAGAATGATTATAATGTTGGCGGAATATTCGTATTGCTACTGTGCTTGCTGCCGTTGAATTTTGAGGCAACGTACTGGATTGCGGCGTCAATCAGAATATCTGGCTCAATATTTTTTGTTGGAATTTCGTGTTATATGCTAAACGGCTTTTTGGAAGAAGAAAACAAGCAATTTCTGATAGGATACGGGATTGTCGGGTTTATAACGGTCGGTTTTTATGAGCCTGCTATTGTTGTATATGCTTTTTTATCGGCTTATCTTGTTTTGAAGAAGAAAAACAAAAAGTATTATTGTATTTTGGGTATAACTTTTTTACACATATTGGCGATAGGCATATATTATTTATGTAACGGCTCGTCTGCGGAGATGGAAACAAGAGGACATTTGCTGACTTCAGGCATTATCACTCATACCGCGAAAATCACAGCCAAATCGGGAGAGGTTTTAACAACGATAAATTTAAAAATGTTTTTAATCGGTTTAAAACAAGGTTTCTCGATTGTGGTGAATAAAAAGCCAATAATACAACTTTTTGCAACGGTAATATATTCTGTGTCTTTTGGTGCGGTTTCAAAATATATGGTTTCGGAAAACGGAAATTTCAGTCTTAAAAAAGTTTGTATAGGAATAATTATGATAGTTGTCGGACTGTTTGTGTTTTATATTTTGGAAGACACAAGAGTGACGGTGCGTTCCGTATATTTTGCCGTTATCGGCATAGGTATATTGATTGAAGAAATATTAATGCTCCTGTCATATAAAATAAGATGCGTTACGGTTGCGGTGTCGGTAACGGCTTTGTCACTTTTGTTTACTGTATCGGGGTGGGGAATTGTTGACGAATATCAAAATACTTCAAAAACCGATATGAAAATAGTAAAGCAAATCTTGGATTTGGATTATAATAAAGATGTAACCAATGTTGACAGAAATACATATCTCCTCGGTGCGGAAAGCTATTATAAAAACGTGAAAACAGTAGAATGGTTTGAAAGCGTAAGAGGTGCGTGCAGTAATTATGCGGATATAACGGGCTGTATGCGTCATATGAGCGGTGTTGAGTTTACAAATAATCTTACACCTATAAAGGACGGCGAAATTATTAAACTTGCTCCGTATATTGATACACCCGAAATATGTAGATTTTTTGCCTTGGAAAACGATGATGAGGTAATTAACATTGTACTTGAAAACTACGGTGATTATATTAAAGCAGTTAAGGAAAACGGAGAGCTTTACGGCACGTTTGCGAGTATTGACGGGGAACAGTATTTATTTGAAAAATAAGAAAACGGTGATTAAAAATGATTTTCATTTTTAATCACCGTTTTTGTGATTTGATTAAATTATGATAGTAAGTTTATTTTCAGAATGTCTTATTTCATTCTGCTTTCGTAATCAGCTATCATTTTTTTAACCATTTGACCGCCGATACTTCCGGCTTGCTTTGCTGTAAGGTCACCGTTGTAACCTTGCTTTAGGTTTACGCCTACTTCGTTAGCTGCTTCCATTTTGAACTGTTCCATAGCTTGCTTTGCCTCAGGAACTTGAATCTTGTTTTTACTCATTTTGTTTCCCTCCTTAAAACCAAAGTCTTAATCTATTTAAAATTTTGTGTCGAATTGTATCGACTACACTAATATTTTGTACATTGATGAAAATTATATTCAAAAATTTTATTAGTAATATTTAGCATATAAATATGTTGAAAAAACGGTGTAAAATGATATAATTTAATATATTATAAAAAGAAACAGGGAGATAAATATGATAAAGGATATAGCGATTGGAAAAATGAAATCTGCGTCAAATTACGTTATTACGTTTTTGAAATGGGCGTTGATTTCAATAATAATCGGAGTGGTTGGTGGGTGCGTCGGCGCTGTGTTTCATATGAGTGTAAATTATGCGAATATTATTTTTACAATGCACGATTGGTTTGTACTGTTTCTTCCGATAGGCGGTATTATAATCGTGGCAATGTACAAAGCGTGTAAAATGCTTGAAAACAAGGGTACGGACAGTGTTATTTCATCAATAAGAAATGATGAAAAAGTACCTATTTCACTTGCACCGCTTATATTTGTAAGTACGGTTATAACTCATCTTTGCGGCGGCAGTGCCGGCAGAGAAGGTGCGGCGCTTCAGCTTGGCGGAAGTATAGGAAGCAATATCGGCAGACTTTTTAAGCTTGATGAAAAAGATATGCATATGGTTGTAATGTGCGGAATGAGTGCGGTGTTTTCGGCTCTGTTCGGTACACCTATAACGGCGGCTGTGTTTGCACTCGGTGTGACAAGCGTGGGAATTATGTATTATTCGGCACTTGTGCCGTGTCTTATGTCATCACTTGCGGCATTTTTGGTTACAAGATTTGCCGGACTTGAGCCTACTCAATTCGCAATAACCGTTATTCCGCAAACAGGCGTTATAACGATTTTACAGACAATACTTATTTCGGCATTGTGTGCGGAACTAAGCATAATATTCTGTACGACAATGCACTATACGGCAAGATATTTAAAAATATGGTTTAAAAATCCGTATATAAGAGTAGTTGTCGGTGCGTTGGCGATAATCGCACTTACATATTTAACAGGCTCACGAGATTATAACGGTTCGGGAATGGATATAATTGAACATGCCGTTGTCGGCGGTCACGCAAAAGGTTGGGCGTGGGTATTGAAAATCGTGTTCACCGCAATAACAATCGGTGCTGGATTTAAAGGCGGAGAGATTGTTCCGACATTCTTTATCGGTGCGACATTCGGCTGTGTTGTCGGTCATTTGTTCGGTTTAAATCCGGGATTTGCGGCGGCAATCGGAATGATTGCAATGTTCTGTGGCGTGCTTAACTGTCCTATTGCGTCGATAGTTTTAAGTATTGAATTGTTCGGCTCAAAAGGCTTTATACTTTTTGCCATTGCGGCAGGTGTGAGTTATATGCTGTCGGGATATTACGGACTATACAGCAGTCAGAAGATTATGTATTCGAAGTTGAAAGCGGAATACATAAATAAGGATACGAAATAATTTTATAACGAAAGGAACAAATAAATGATATTAGGCTATTCAATTTATGAACTTTTATGGCTATTCTTCATTTACGCATTTTTCGGTTGGTGTATCGAAGTAGTATTTTGCGGACTGAATGAAGGACATTTTATAAACCGCGGTTTCCTAAACGGACCTGTTTGTCCGATATACGGTGTCGGAGGTGTGATAGTTGTATTATGTCTTACGCCGATAAAAGACAATATATTTTTACTTTTTGTCGGCTCAGCGTTGCTTACGTCAATATTGGAACTGATTACAGGTTTTGCACTCGACAAAATATTTCACGCACGTTGGTGGGATTATACGGATATGCCGTTTAACATAGGCGGTTACATATGCCTTAAATTTTCGATATATTGGGGTTTTGTGTGTATCGCGCTTATGAAAGGTATTCACCCTGTTATACTCGGATTTGTAAGATTTATACCGCATATGTTGGGACTTGTTGCAGTTGTATTTTTTGCGGCAGTGTTTGTGGCTGACGTTATTATAACCGTTATAACCATTAATAATCTTACAAAACGTGTTAAACTTATGAATGATATTGCGAAGAAAATTCATAGTGTTTCCGACGAAGTCGGCGAACATATTTATGACGGTGCCAACGATATTATGAAAAAGGGCATTGAGATATACAACAGTGAAAACGTACAGGAAATTCGTGAGAATTTGGACGATATGAAAGAGAAGTACGAGCATAAGAAAGAAGAAATCAAGTTAAAGCATAAGGACGATTTGGACGAACTTAAAGCGAAGTACGATAATCTTGTTAAAGAAACGCATATATTCCAAAAACGTATTATTAAAGCATTCCCAAATTTGACGTCAAGAAGATACGAAGAACAGCTTGCAAAACTTAAAGAAAAAACGTGGAAATTAAAAAAGAAAAATAAAAAATAATCAAAAAATCCGATGGTTTCATACCATCGGATTTTCGTTTTTAATTGTTGTCACTGTAAAGGTAAACCCATAAAACAGTAAGCAAGGCTATTGCGATACCGCCGCCCAAGCATACTGCCGGCAGACGGGTTGAACTCTTTAATGATTTCTCAATATGAATAGCCGGTGCTTTTGTAGGCTCTGAAAGACCGTCGCTGTCATCATACTTTGATGTTTTTGAAAGCTTCAGAGTACCTTTTGATTTTTTATAAAGTAAAGTGTTTCTGTCGTAATCGGCTTTTATCTGTTTAAGTTCTCTGTCCGAAAGAGGTATACAGTCTGTTCTGACCTTTAAAATCTGATAACCGTTATCAGCCATATCACTTCTGCGCAAAAGTGCATAGTTGTAATATGAACGGTCGGTAGAGAAACGAACGTAATAAATCTCGTCACCAAGATTATATGCCTCTGAAATCAGATAAAATCTGTCACCGTTCGGTTCGACGTTAAGTGCGTTTTGGTATTCGTCCATAGTAGTGTAGTTGGCAATATCAAAATCGGTATAGCTTACTACATTTTTAAGAACTTCTTCAATCTGATGTTCGTCCTCATCGCTCAAACGTTCCGCAATGTCCTCATATGTAACACTGTCTGCGGCTGAGTTTTTCAGCTTGTCGAAAAAGTTGCCGATATTTTGGTTATAATGAGAAACGTCAACATTAGGGTGGAAATATTCCGAACTGAAGTCCATAACACCTGTTTCCGAAAGTACCTGCGGTGCGTTTACATATTCAAACGCATCACCGTCGATAACGGTGTAATAATCCGCGTGAACAAGTTCGTCACCTTCAAACACCTTGTATGTTATATAACGTTTTTCAGCGTTTGAACCGAGAGAAAATACACCCGATTGACCAAGCGGTATTTGATTGTAATTAACGTCTAAAATAGCGATACGTTCCGCATTTTCCGTTTCTTCGTTATATTTCCAAACGTGACATGAGGCGGTAGTGTATCCGCTGTCCGCAAGGAAAATAACAAGATACGGATTTTCATTTGCGTCAAAATTTACTATATCACTGTACACAACGCCGTTAGGTATATTGTCCTCCGAAATTGAAAGAGAATCACCTGCGTTTTCGGTGTGCATTGAACTGTAAGTGTACAAATAGTTATTAAGTACATAAGCATATACCGCCGCCATTTTGCCGACAGGCTCATCAGCAACAACAGTGCTGAATGTAAGACAGGACATTAAAATTACAATCGAACAGAAAACAGATAACAACCTGAATATTCTGTTTTTCAACATCACACCCCCCTATGTTTACATAATTCTTAATATTATACATTATACAAGTAAATCTGTGACAATTCAACTTGATTTTTGTTAAGAGCATATTACAATAATGTGGCATTTTACCCTTTACAAATTTCAAAATGTGTATTATAATTAATTAGATAGTAGCAAAAAATAGGGTAAAAAAACGATAAAGTGCCTTATTTTTTATTTGGAAGGAAGGATACGAAATGATAAAAGCGGCAGTTCTCGGAGCAACGGGATATGCAGGTATTGAGCTTGTAAGATTATTAACATCACATCCGGAGGTAAGTATTGAAATACTCGGTTCGCACAGTTTTGCGGGACAGAAGATAAGTGATGTTTATAAGAACTTCAATCATGTACTTGAAAAGGAATGTGAAGAACTTGACCTTGATAAGGTCGGTGCTTGTGATGTGGCATTTACCGCACTTCCGCACGGTGCGTCAAAATCGGTAATTCCGTCATTACTTGAAAAAGGTCTTAAAGTTATCGACCTTAGCGGTGATTACAGATATGATGACGTGGCAGTGTATGAAAAGTGGTACGGTGAAAAACATTCATCACCCGAACTTTTAAAGGAGTCTGTTTACGGACTTCCCGAACTTCACAGAGATAAGATTAAGAATGCAAGACTTATCGGTAACCCCGGCTGTTACACAACTTGTTCAATACTCGGAACAGTTCCGCTTTTGGCAAATAAAATTGCTGAAACAAAGAATATTATTGTTGACGCAAAATCCGGTGTTACAGGTGCAGGACGCGGTCTTAAACTTCAAAACAGTTTCTGCGAATGTACTGAAAATATGAAAGCGTATAAGGTAGCAACTCACCGTCATACTTCTGAAATCGAGCAGGAGCTTAGCAATGTTGCAGGTGAAGAAATAATGATTTCGTTTACGCCGCACCTTATTCCGCAAAAACGCGGAATACTTTCGACAATCTATGTAAATCTAAACAGAAAGTCAAGTGCGGAAGAACTTACGGAAATGTACAAGGAATTTTATAAAGACGAATTTTTTGTAAGAGTTAAGGAAGTGGGCGACTTGCCCGAAACAAAACACGTTGCAGGTTCAAACTTCGTTGATATAGGCGTGTGCTATGATGAAAGACTTCAAAGAGCCGTAGTCGTATCGTCACTTGACAATATTGTAAAGGGTGCTGCGGGACAAGCCGTTCAGAATATGAACTTGTTATTCGGCTTGGACGAAAAGACAGCCCTTACAAATCCGGGATTTTATTTATAATAGAGGGTGGAAGTAATGCAAGAACTTATAAAAAAAGCGGGAATACTTATTGAAGCACTTCCGTATATACAGAAATTTTCGGGCAAAACCGTTGTTATCAAATACGGCGGTAATGCTATGATAAACGAAGAATTAAAGAACTCCGTAATGGAGGATATTACTCTTTTGAAGTTCATCGGACTTAATCCGATTGTCGTACACGGCGGAGGTCCCGATATTTCAAAGGCACTTAACGAACGCGGTGTAAAGAGTAAATTCGTAAACGGTTTGCGTGTGACGGACGATATTACAATGCAGACTGCTCAACAGGTACTTATAGGTAAAACAAATAAAGAAATTGTCGCACTTCTTAATACAAACGGCGGTCGTGCAGTCGGTATCAGCGGTATTGACGGCAGTTTTATCGAGTGTAAAAAGCAGTATACGGAAGTGGACGGCGAAAAGGTTGATATAGGCTATGTCGGCGATATTGTTCACGTTAAGCATTGCTTGATTGACTTATTGTCATCGGATCAATATATCCCTGTTATCGCTCCTATCGGTACAGATGAGGACGGTAACAGCTACAATATTAATGCAGATACGGTTGCGGCGGCAGTTGCGGCGTCTGTTGAGGCGGAAAAACTTATTTTGCTTACTGATGTTGAGGGTATTAAGGATAAAGACGGCAATGTTATTGCCGAAATACATAAAAATGAAATATATGAAATGATACATGACGGCAGCATCAGCGGCGGTATGATACCAAAGGTACTTGGCTGTCTTGAATCAATCGACGGCGGTGTTACGGGTGCGCATATCATTGACGGACGTATACCGCATTGCCTGTTACTTGAAATCTTTACAAAGACAGGTATCGGCACGCTTATTAAGAGTGATAAATATTAATAAAGAGAGGAATTTATATAATGAGAATGTCTAACTTGCTTATGCCGACGCTTAGAGAAGTACCGGCAGAGGCGGAAATAACAAGTCATAAATTAATGTTGAGAGCAGGTCTTATCAGAAAACTTGCGGCGGGTATATACTCATATCTTCCGCTTGGACTTCGCACTTTGCAAAAGGTTGAACAGATTGTCCGTGAAGAAATGGACAACGCTGGTGCACAGGAACTTTTGATGTCTGCACTTTTGCCGGCAGAGGCTTATCAGGCTTCGGGCAGATGGGAAGTGTTCGGACCGAGTATGTTCAAAATGAAAGACAGAAACGACCGTGATTTCTGTCTTGGTCCTACACACGAGGAACTTTTCACTCAAACTGTAATTGACAGTGTTCGTTCATATAAAGAATACCCAATGACTTTATATCAAATTCAGCACAAGTATCGTGACGAGGGACGTCCGAGATTCGGTATTATAAGAAGCCGTGAATTTATAATGAAGGACGCGTATAGCTTTGACCTTACGGAAGAAGGACTTGATAAGTCATATCAAAAAATGTATGACGCATATTGCAGAATATTCAACCGTCTTGGACTTGATTTCACTATCGTTGACGCTGACAGCGGTGCTATGGGCGGCAGCGGAAGTCAGGAATTTATGGTTAAGTCGCCAATAGGCGAGGACGGTATTGCTTATTGTGATGACTGCGGATATGCGGCTAACTATGAAAAAGCTGAATGTATTCCTCAAGAAAAGCCGTCACCGGAGGGTGATTTGGATATGGAAAAAATCCATACTCCGAATGCTCATACAATCGAGGAACTTGTAAGTTTCTTAAATGCAGAGGCTTATAACTTTGCAAAGACTATAATATATAAGGCTGACGATAAGTATGTTGCCGCAATGGTAAGAGGTGACAGAGAAGTAAACGAAGTTAAGCTTAAAAATCTTGTCGGCTGTGTGGACGATTTGGAACTTGCCGAGCCGTTTATGGTAAGACAGATTACAAATGCAGAAGTTGGTTTTGCAGGTCCTGTGGGACTTGATATTCCTGTATACGTTGATAAAGAAGTCACAATGATGAAGAACTTTATTGTTGGTGCAAATGAAACAGATATGCACTATAAGAACGTAAATATCAATAAGGACTTCACACCGACAGAAGTTGCTGATATTCGTACAATCGAAACAGGCGACGTTTGCCCTAAGTGCGGCAAGCCTATAAAGACTGCTCAAGGTATCGAAGTAGGACATATATTCAAGCTTGGTACAAAGTATTCTGACGCACTTGGACTAAAGAGCCTTGACGAAACAGGAAAGAGCAAGACTGTTATTATGGGTTGCTACGGTATAGGTGTTACACGTTGTCTTGCAGCGGCTATCGAGCAAAACAATGACGAAAACGGTATTATCTGGCCTGTATCAATCGCACCGTATCACGCAATCGTTATCCCTGTAAATTCTAAGAATGAAGAACAGAGTGAAATTGCCGAAAAAGTATATAATGACCTAAAGGCAAAGGGAATAGAAGTATTGCTTGACGACAGAAACGAAAGAGCCGGAGTTAAGTTCAAAGACGCTGACCTTATCGGTATTCCTGTAAGAATTGTCGTAGGTAAAAAATGCGGCGAGGGCGTTGTTGAATATAAGGAAAGAACAGCAGAAAATGCTGTTGAAAAGAATATTGATGACGCAGTTAATGGCGTTGTTGAATTTATAAACAATAACAAATAATTCAAAAGGAGTGGCTAAGCCACTCCTTTATTTATGATAACTTTCATTATTATTAATTTTAAATGCACGGTAAATTTGTTCAAGAAGAACTACACGCATAAGCTGGTGGGGAAGTGTCATTTTACCGAAACTCAATCTTAATGCCGACTTTGATTTTACGGTATCGGAAAGACCGAGTGAGCCACCGATTATGAATGTAATATGACTTGAAGTCATTGAAATATCGGCGATTTTTTTCGCTAATTCTTCGGAAGAATGTTCCTTGCCCTCAATGCAAAGTGTAACAACAAACGAATTTTGCGGAAGTTTTGCAAGGATTTTATTTCCCTCTTTTTCTTTTATTTGCTCCATTTCCTTTTCGGACGCATTATCGGGTATCTTTTCATCGGCTACTTCGATTATATTTAATTTCGCAAACCTTGAAAGTCGCTTTGAATATTCATCAATAGCGGCAGTGAAATATTTTTCTTTAATTTTGCCTACGGAAATAACAGTTATATTCATATTTTCCTCCGTTTAAAATAAAGTGGGCTTATATCTGTCGGCAACCTGCAAAGTCATATCTTTGCCGACATCAACACCCGACTGTGAAAGTAAATTGTATGTTTCGAGCATAGCTATTTCCGGACGGTTGTTTTCTTTGCTTAAATGACCGAGCATAATGTGTTCAGTGCCGTTCTGTACAAGGTGCAGAGCGACTTTTGAGGCGGTTTCGTTTGACAAGTGACCATATTCACCCAATATTCTGCGTTTCAGCGGATACGGATATGTACCGCATTTAAGCATTTCAACGTCGTGATTTGATTCAAGCAATATTTTTTTGCTGCCCGTTATATTTTCTAAAATGCTTTTTGTAATTTGGCCTATATCTGTTGCAAGCGAATATTTTTCATCGCCAATCATAAAATTAAAACCGACAGGTTGTGCGGCGTCATGCGGAATTGCAAAAGGACATATTCCGATATTTCCTATTTCAAAATCTGTATCTTCGGTGATTATTTTAATATTTTCATCGGCAATATTGCCTATATCCATACTTGTATGAGTACCTTGTGTAGTGTAAATAGGAATATTGTAGCGTCTTGAAATAACCCCTGCACCTTTTGTATGGTCAACGTGTTCGTGCGTTATTAGGAGTGCGTCAATGCTTTCGGGCATTACGTCAATAGCGTGAAGCGATTCTTTTAATTTTGCACCCGACATACCGCAATCTATAAGTAAATTTGTTTTGCCGTCCGAAACGAATGTCGCATTACCGGACGAACCGCTTATAAGTGAAACAAAAGTAGCCATTTTAACCTTCCTAAAATTAATTAAGCCTGCCGACAAAAGTCAAGCAGGCTTGTATTTTTGAATTAATCCAATAAATCATCAACGACTTGTATTCTTTCAATACTGCCTCCGAGGTTAACGAACTTTTCTTCAAAGTTTTCGTAACCTCTGTCAATATGATAGATGTCGGTGATTTCGGTAGTACCCTCAGCCATAAGACCGGCAATAATCATTGCCGCACCTGCACGAAGGTCTGTTGCCTTAACGTGTGCACCGATAAGTGAATTAACACCGTTAATAATCGCAAGTTTGCCCTCAACTCGAATATCAGCACCCATACGCTTTAATTCGTTTACATATCTGAAACGGTTGTCCCAAACACCCTCACGAGCCATACTTGTGCCCTCGATTGTTGTAAGGAACGTTACAAGCTGAGGCTGCATATCGGTAGGAAATCCGGGATAAGGCATAGCGATAAAATTAATGTGTTTAAACTTTGTATCGTCATTAACCCAAACTCTTACGCTGTCTTCGCCCTCTGAAATATTAACGCCTGCCTCGATAAGTTTTGCACTTATGATTTCAAGGTGACGCGGAATTACATTTTTAAGAACAACATCGCCTCTTGTAGCGGCTGCCGCTATCATAAATGTACCTGCTTCAATTTGGTCGGGGATAATTGTGTATGTTCCGCCGTGCAAATCTTTTGTACCTTTAATTTTAATTGTATCAGTTCCCGCACCTCTTATGTTTGCACCCATATTGTTAAGAAAATTCGCAAGATCAACAATATGAGGTTCTTTTGCGGCATTTTCGATAACGGTAATACCGTTTGCGGTTGTCGCCGCAAGCATAGCGTTGATTGTCGCTCCGACGGTTATAACGTCAAAGAAAATATTTCCGCCAGAAAGATTTTCGGCAGAACCTTCGATAACACCTTTTGATGTGTCAATGTCAGCACCGAGCGTTTCAAATGCTTTTATATGCTGGTCGATAGGACGTGTACCAAAGTCACATCCGCCCGGCGGGTCAACAATAAAATTAGAAAAACGACCCAAAAGTGCGCCCATAAGATAGCTTGAACCACGCATTTTGCGTGTAAGGTCACCCAACGGACGATATGAATCAACATTTGTACAATCTATATCAACAGTATTTTTATCTATATATTTAACATCAGCATTAAGCTGTTCAAGTATTCGTAAAAATAATTTTACGTCTTTTATATCAGGCAGATTTTCAATTCTGCAATTACCTTTAACCAAAAGGCAAGCCGGCAATATTGCGACTGCGGCATTCTTTGCACCGCTTATAGTAACTTCGCCTCTAAGCTTGTTACCACCCTTGACTAAGAGTTTCTCCAATCCGATACACCCCTTCAAAATCTATTCTAAACTATTATAACAGAAAAACCAATAAAAAGCAATTTAATTTATAAAAAAAAATGACTTATTTTTTGAAAATAAATTGCGGTATGTAATGAATAAAAGTAAGAAAAAAACAGCCTGCCTAAAAAATAGCAAGCTGTCTCTATCTAAAAAAGTAATCAAACAGCACGTTCTACCTTTCCGCTGCGTAGGCAACGAGTACAAACATGCATTGACTTAACTGAGCCGTTAACAACTGCTCTAACCTTTCTTACGTTTGGCTTCCAAGTTCTGTTAGATCTTCTGTGAGAGTGGCTGACCTTAATACCGAAAGCAACGCCTTTTCCGCAAACATCACATTTTGCCATTTCATTACACCTCCTGACACGTTTGTTAAAACATCAAGAAATATTTTAACACAAAATTTTTAATAATGCAAGACTTTTATTACTTTTTTATTAAATTTTTTTTAAAATTATGCTTTTGCACATATTATGACCGTAAATACAGCTAAAAACTTATGTATTTTTTATTGAAAAATGTATCGGTATGGGTTATAATAATAGAATAGGATATTTATAAAAATGTCATGAAAGGCGGACGTTCCAAATGATGAATGTTGATGAATATAAGCTCCCGCTAAAAAAGGTTATTGAGGAGTTTGAACTTGAAAAGATTTACGAAACAGATGATCTTGATTCTGTAATGATAACCAATACAGACGTAAACAGACCGGGACTTCAAATGGTGGGATTTTTCGATTATTTTGACAATAATCGTATTCAGATTATGGGAAAGGTTGAATTTACTTACCTTGAACAGTTCCATGCCGACGAGAGAGCGGAGAAGATTGAAAAACTTATGTCACAGCATATTCCCGCACTTATCGTCACAAGAGGACTTCAGATTTTTCCTGAAATGATTGAATTGGCTGAAAAGTATAATGTTCCGCTTTTGAGAAGTGAGAGCGGTACTTCGGCATTTATGAGTGCGCTTATCGCGTATCTTAATGTACAGCTTGCACCAAGACGTACACGTCACGGTGTGCTTGTCGAAGTATACGGCGAGGGTATTCTTATTTTGGGTGAGAGCGGCGTCGGAAAGAGTGAAACGGCTATCGAGCTTGTTAAGAGAGGTCACAGACTTGTTGCCGATGACGCGGTTGAAATTAAGAGAGTTTCGGACAAGACGCTTGTCGGCTCGTCACCTGAAATTATACGTCACTTCGTTGAACTGCGCGGTATCGGTATTATTGACGTAAAGGAAATATTCGGTATAGGTGCGGTTAAAGACACTGAAAATATTGATATGATTATTCATCTTGAGCCTTGGGAAGAGGGCAAGCAATATGACAGACTCGGTATGGTGGATGAGTATACAAATATAATGGGTATAAACGTACCGTCACTTACGATACCTGTAAAACTTGGCAGAAACCTTGCGGTAATTGTCGAAGTTGCATCGATGAACAACAGACAGAAACGTATGGGATATAATGCGGCTGTTGAGCTTAACAACAGACTTATGAGCCAGATGGAAAGTCAGCTTGGTAATTTGTAAAGAGCCTGTTGACAAATGTCGACAGCTCCAAACTATTGTAATTTTTAGATAAGGAAGATATAACGTGAAGATATTATTGGACACACATACACATACATTGGCAAGTACACACGCATATTCAACAGTTCTTGAAATGGCGAAATATGCGTCGGAGGCAGGAATGGAGGCTATTGCGATAACAGACCACGCACCTGCTATTCCCGACGGTGCACACCCTTGGCATTTTCAGAATTTGAAGGCCATTCCGCGTGAAATATACGGTGTAAAGATATTATACGGTGCGGAAGTGAATATACTTGACTTGGAGGGTAATATAGACCTTGCCGATGAGGTACTTGAAAAACTTGACGTTGTAAATGCAAGTATACACGCACCTTGCTACAAGGACGGTGACGCGACAGACCATACGAGTGCGTATTTGGCGATAGTCAACAACCCTCTTGTAGATGTTATATGTCACAGCGGTTCACCGGCATTTACGTATGATTACGAAAAAATCATAAACCTTGCAAAGAAAAATCATAAGCTAATAGAAATAAACAATCATTCGTTTGACGTCAGAAAAGCAAGTATTCCGAATTGCAGAAAAATTGCGGAAATATGCAAAGAAAAAGAAGTCGGAATAGTTGTAAGTTCTGACGCACACATTACGTTTGATTTGGGTAATTACAATAATGCGCTTGGTATGCTCAGTGAAATTTCATTCCCCGAAAAATTGGTTATAAACAGAGATTTAAAATCATTTGAAGCATATATGAAAGAAAAGGGAAAAGAACTGTTTAAGTGGCGTATGTAATTACGGAAAGGCGGAATATATGTTAGACAGAGAAAGACTTTCGGCTATTACTGACAATGTTGTTTACGATGAACCTATGAGTAAGCATACAACATTCAGAATAGGCGGCACGGCAGACGCGTTTGTATCGCCTGAAAACGCACTTGAAATCGAAAAAATTATTCATTTTTGCAAAGATACCGATACACCGTATATGCTTATGGGCAACGGCTCAAATATGCTTGTCGGTGACGGCGGTATAAGAGGTGTTGTCATACACATCGGAAACGGTATGTCAAAGTGCAGAATTGAGGGTGAAGAAGTATATGCCGACGCAGGAATACTGATGTCAACGCTTTCAAAGAAAATCCTTGAGGCTAATCTTACCGGTTTTGAATTTGCCGGCGGAATACCGGGTACACTCGGCGGCGGTATATATATGAATGCAGGAGCGTACGGCGGTGAGCTTAAGGATATAATTGAAAACGTAACATTTATATGTCCTGACGGACTTATAAAAACCGAAACGGCAGATAAGCTTGATTTCGGTTATCGTCACAGTATGTTTGAAAACGGCGGTTATACCATTCTATCTTGTAAATTAAAACTTAAAAAAGGCAATTATGACGAAATTAAGGCATTGATGGCTGATTACAATAAAAGACGAAGTGATAAACAGCCTTTGTCACAGCCGTCGGCTGGAAGTACATTTAAACGTCCGGAGGGCTATTTTGCAGGTAAGCTGATACAGGATGCGGGACTTATGGGATATTCCATAGGTGGTGCAATGGTCAGCGACAAGCACGCAGGCTTTGTTGTGAACAAAGGCGGTGCAACGGCTAAGGATGTTTTGGATTTAATTAAGTATGTACAAGATACCGTGGAAGAAAAATTCGGAGTGAAATTAGAGCCTGAAGTAAGGCTTATAGGGGAACAGTAAGGAGAAGAAATCGGATGCAATATACAATAGTAACAGGAATGTCGGGCAGCGGAAAAACTAAAGTAATAAGATATTTGGAGGATATGGGATATTTCTGTATAGATAATATGCCTCCTATGCTTATACCGAAGTTTTCGGAAATGCTGACTTCGGTAAACGGTAAATTTAATAATGTTGCGTTCGTTGTCGATACCCGTGTCGGCGATATGATAAATGAACTTTTGGCACAGATTGATGATTTAAAGCAAAAGGGATACGATTGCAAACTTTTGTACATCAATGCGGATGATGAAACACTTGTAAAAAGATATAAAGAAACACGACGTATGCACCCTATTGAAAATACAAATGGGCTTTTGGCATCAATAAGACAGGAAAGAAAAATGCTTTCCGCTCTTTACGAGGCTTCGGACTATGTTATAGATACGTCACATCTTACGGCACAGGGACTTTTGCAGGAATTGAAAGAAATTTATGCGTCAGGCGATACAAAGCAAGGACTTGAAATTAATGTAATGGCATTCGGTTTTAAATACGGTATGCCGCTTGACGCCGACCTTGTGTTTGACGTAAGATGTTTTCCGAATCCGTTCTATATTGATGAATTAAAGCATAAAACAGGTAATGATAAGGAAGTTCAGGACTATGTTATGAGCTTTCCGAAATCGGTTACTTTTATGGAAAAGCTCGAAGATTTTATGGAATTTATGATACCTCTTTACATTGAGGAGGGAAAAATTTCTCTTACAATCGCAATCGGTTGTACAGGCGGTAAACACAGAAGTGTTACTATGACAAATAAACTTGCGGATTATTTAAAATCATGTGACTATACGGTTAATGTATCGTATCGTGATATGGGCAGGGAATAGTTTAAAAGGCGAATATTTCGCCGACGTTAGCTTTGTGAAAGGAGTTAATGGCAGATGATTTCAGATACAAAGGTTGTGGCGATAGGCGGAGGAACAGGTCTTTCGACTATGCTCAAGGGTCTAAAGCTACATACTCATAATATAACAGCGGTTGTAACGGTTGCCGATGACGGCGGTTCATCGGGAATACTTAGAAGTGACCTCGGTATGCTTGCACCCGGTGACGTGAGAAACTGCGTAAGTGCGTTGGCAGAGGTTGATCCCGTAATGGGCGAACTTTTGAATTTCAGATTTAAAGACGGAAGCTTAAAGGGTCACAGTCTTGGCAATCTTTTTTTGGCGGCACTTAATGAAACCTCGTCAAGCTTTGATGAGGCGGTAAAAAAATTCAGCCACCTTACAGGTGTGGTAGGAACGGTGTATCCCGTTACGAATGAGTCTGTAACGCTAAGCGCATTGCTTGAGGACGGCAGACTGATTGAGGGTGAGTCGCATATCGGCGTACACCATGACGGGCCTAAAAACGGTATAGTTAAATTAATGGTTAATCCCGAAAAGCCAAAGGCTGTTGACGGAGTTATAAAGGCTCTTGAAAAAGCCGATATAATTGTTTTAGGTCCGGGAAGTCTTTACACGAGTATTATACCTAATTTGCTTGTGGACGGTGTTGTTGACGCAATCAAAAAGAGTAATGCCGTAAAAATTTATGTGTGCAACATAATGAGCCAGGCAGGCGAAACGGAAAATTATACGGTGTCCGATCACCTTGCGGCGATTGAACGTCATTCGTATGAGGGTATTGCGGATATAGTTATTGCGAATAACGCAATAATTCCCGAAAGTCTTAGAATTAAGTACGCGTCCGAACATGCGCGTGAAGTTATGATTGACTCAATAAACGTTCTCAAAAGAGCGAAACTTGTGCAAGGTAATCTTTTGCTTGTACGAAGCGATAAAATACGTCACAATTTCAGCCGTTTGGCAAGAACTATTATGAGATTGGGCAGTGACGTAAATTATTTTGAAAATAAATAAGATAAAGATATGAGAGGATTATTTTAATGTCTTTTTCATCACAGATAAAAGAAAAGCTGTGTAAGAGTGAATACGGTTGTATGAACTGTGCTGCATATGAATTGTCTGGAGCATTGATGTTCGGAGGAAATATAGGCAGTGACAGCATTAAGTTTGCAACAGAAAACGAAAACATTGCAAAGAGAATAACAGCGGATATAAATACGGCTTACGGAATACAGGTGGAAACACAGGTTATTTCAAAAGTACAGCGTATTATTATAGATAATATATATCAGGTTGAAAATATCACAGGCGGTATATCGCAATCGGACGATATACCGTTTTCGTGTTGCAGAGCATCGTTTGTGCGTGGTGCGTTTTTGGGCGGTGGCTCTGTTACAGACCCTCAAAAAGGGTATCATATGGAATTTAATACGAAAAGCGATGAGCAGGCACTTCGTTTGCAGAAATTGCTTAAAAATGAGGGTTTTAATTCAAAAATAACATACCGTAAAGGGTATAATGTTGTGTATGTCAAGGGTAGCGAAGAAATTGCGGATATACTCGGATATATGGGCGCGGCACAAGGGGCGTTTGAACTGTTTTCGGTACAGATTGAAAAAGAAATGCGTAACGAAGTCAACAGACGTGTAAATTGTGAAAATGCCAACACGAATAAAGCCGCGAAGGCGTCATCAAAGCATTTGTTTGCGATAAAAAAAATCAAGGACGCAAAACAGTGGGACAAACTGCCCGATGTATTAAAGGAAATCGCGATTTTACGCGAAGAATATCCCGAGGACAGTTTGAAAGAATTGGGTGAAAAAACAAATCCGCCGATTGGCAAATCGGGTGTAAATCACAGATTGAGCAGATTGGTTGAGTTAGCGGAAACGATATAAAGGAGGTTTGGGACATATGCAGTTTTGCCATCTTCATACACATACTGAATACAGTCTTTTGGACGGTGAGGCAAGTATAAAAAAACTTGTTGCAAGAGTTAAAGAACTTGGCATGGATTCGTGTGCCATTACAGACCACGGCTCAATGTACGGCGTGGTTGACTTTTATCGTGAAGCAAAATCACAGGGAATACACCCAGTTATAGGCTGTGAGGTGTATATGGCACCGAGAAGCCGTTTTGATAAGGTACATGATATTGATAATAAAACAAGTCACCTTATTTTGCTTGCCGAAAATCAAAAGGGTTATAAAAATCTTATAAAACTTGTTTCGGCGGGATATATTGACGGATTTTATTATAAGCCGAGAATTGATTTTGAAATGCTTAAAGAGCATAGCGAGGGTATTATCGCACTGTCGGCTTGTATTGCGGGTGAAGTGCCGAAAGCATTGCTTAGAGGCGACTATGACGAAGCAAAAAAAATCGCTTTAAAATATGCGGAGGTTTTGGGTAAGGATAATTATTTCCTTGAAATTCAAGACCACGGACTCAGCGAACAAAAGAGAATAATTCCGGATATGTTGAGATTGTCAGAGGAAACGGGTATCGGACTTGTTGCGACAAACGATATACACTATTTGAAAAAAGAGGACGCAAAGTATCAGGACGTTTTGATGTGTATTCAAATGGAAAAAAAGGTTGACGATCCCGACAGGATGAAGTTCGAAACGGAAGAATTTTATATCAAGTCACCGGAAGAAATGACGTCGCTTTTTGAATATGTGCCGCAAGCGATTGAGAATACGGAAAAAATCGCAAAGAGATGTAATGTTGATTTTGATTTCGGTACAAGGCACTTGCCTGCTTATGCAGTGCCGGACGGTAAGGACGCGTTTGAATATTTACGTGAACTTTGTCAAAGCGGTCTTGAAAAACGATATTTACCGGTATCGGACGAATTACAAAAACGTCTTGATTACGAACTCGGTGTAATAAAAAGTATGGGGTTTGTAGACTACTTTCTTATTGTTTGGGACTTCATACATTTTGCAAAAAATAACGGTGTTATGGTCGGACCGGGACGTGGAAGTGCGGCAGGCAGTATCGTTGCGTACAGTCTTGGCATAACAACAGTTGACCCGATAAAATACGGACTTATTTTTGAACGTTTCTTAAATCCCGAACGTGTAAGTATGCCCGATATTGATATAGACTTTGCGCCAAACGGCAGACAAAAGATTATAGATTACGTTGTTGAAAAATACGGTGAAGGGCAGGTTGCACAGATAATTACATTCGGTACGATGAAAGCAAAACTTGCGATTCGTGATGTCGGACGTGCTCTTGATATACCGTATGCGGAGGTTGACAAAGTTGCGAAACTTGTGCCGTTTGATTTGAAAATGACGATAAGCAAAGCACTTGATATAAGTACGGAACTTCACGCACTTTACGAAAATGACCCCCAAATAAAGGAATTGCTTGATACGTCAATGGCGCTTGAGGGACTTCCGCGCCACGCGTCAACGCACGCGGCAGGTGTGGTTATAACAAGTGAGCCGATAGTCAATTATGTGCCGTTGCAGTTAAACAGTGAAAATTTTATAACGACGCAGTTTACGAAAGATACGGTTGAAAATCTCGGTCTTTTGAAAATGGACTTTTTGGGACTTAGAAACCTTACCGTAATTGAAAACGCAGTGAAAATTATCAAGCGTACAAGGGGGATTGACCTCAATATGGACGAGATTGATTATGACTGTAAGGAAGTATATGAACTTATTTCAAGCGGTAATACAGACGGCGTATTTCAGCTTGAAAGTGCCGGAATGCAGTCATTTATGCAGGAATTAAAGCCTGATACGCTTGAAGATGTTATAGCGGGTATTGCACTTTATCGACCGGGTCCGATGGAACAAATTCCGCGATATATAAAAAGTAAGAAAAATCCAAAAACAATTAAATATAAGCACCCGCTTTTGAAAAATATTCTTGACGTTACATACGGCTGTATGGTGTATCAGGAACAGGTGCTTGAAATTGTGCGTACACTTGCGGGATATTCGCTCGGTAAGGCTGACTCTATGAGAAGAGTTATAAGTAAGAAAAAAGCCGACCAAATGGTTATTGAACGTAAAAACTTTATTTACGGCAGTGACGACGGAGATATACCGGGTTGTATCAAAAACGGAATTGACGAACAGACGGCAATTTCGATATTTGACGAAATAAACGATTTCGCAAATTATGCTTTCAACAAATCACACGCGGCGGCATATGCATTTGTAACGTATCAGACCGCATATTTAAAGACGTTTTATCCCGTTGAATATATGGCGTCACTTATATCGAGTATTGATGACCTTGACAAGATAAACCATTATATCGCAAACTGCAAGGAAATGGGTATCGACCGTTTGCCGCCTGATGTAAATAAAAGCGAGGATACGTTTACTGTTGAAAATAACAGTATTCGTTTTGGATTGTCGGCGGTTAAAAATGTCGGTCGTGCGATGATTTTAAATCTTGTCAATGAGCGTAAAAATAACGGCGAATTTAAAAATTTTTCTGATTTTATCGACCGTATGGCAGGTCAGGATATGAATAAACGTGCGCTTGAGGGATTGATTTCGTGCGGTGCGTTTGATTCCATGGGCGTTAAACGTTCACAGCTTTTGGCTGTTTACGAAAAAGCACTTGACGGTACGGCAAGAGCCGCAAGGGATAATGTTGCAGGTCAGATGTCGCTTTTTGATACAATCGAAGAACAAAGTGAAATGCAATTTCCGAATATTGACGAACTTGACAAAAAGACGATGCTAAAGATGGAAAAACAGTCTACCGGACTATATTTTTCCGGACATCCAATGGAGGAATATACGGATAAAATAAAAAAACTTACAAAATATAATATAAGCGATGTTTTAACCAGTGTGCATAAAGATGAGGACGGCAATTATCACGCAGTTGAGGGCGGACTTCAGGACGGCGATATGATGATTATATGCGCCGCCATAGCATCAAGAAAAAATAAAACGACACGTTCAAATGCACAAATGGCTTTTCTTAATGTGGAGGACGTATACGGTTCTGTCGAATGTATAGTATTCCCTAAAGTTTTGAATGAATTTTCACCGCTTTTGCAGGAAGATAATCTTGTTGCGATAGCTTGCAGATTGTCGATAAGGGAAGACGAGGCTCCTAAAATATTAATGCAGTCCGTTCAGCTTTTGGACGAGGCACTTATGGCAAAAAAAGAGCCGAAAAGACTGTACATTCAGCTTGAAACAAGGAATGACGAAAATTTGAAAAATGTAGAAAAGTACCTTTCGCCGTATCAAGGCGATATGGAGGTAAGACTTTTCTTTAAGGATACAAGAAAAATGTCGTCTGTACCGAGAAGATTGTGGTTTAACGGTACAGAAAATGCAATTTATGACTTAAAAAATATCTTCGGAGAGGATAATGTTAAAATAAAGTAGCAATATTCACTAAAACATAAACTTGCATAATTAAAAATTTTATTGTATTTACTCTTGAAATATTTTGCGAAATGCTATATTATATTATAGATGTAGTATTTTGCAAAATTACCGAAACGAGGTATTAATTATGGATGAGTATATTGTAGTAAAAGCACTTGAAAACGGTGTGAATATTATAGGGCTTACAAGCGGCAAGGATACAAAGTTTCATCATACGGAGAAACTTGATAAGGGAGAGGTATTTCTTGCTCAATTCACAGATGTTACAACAGCAATAAAGATTAACGGTGCTGCTGAGATATACACGAAACATGGTAAGCTAATGTCAGATGCGAGATAAGGTTTGCCTTATCGGCAGGAGGTTTATTTTATGTGGACAGTAATTTATGTATCGCAGTCAATCGAAACAGCAAAAAAGCTTATAGATGTACTTTTGACTAATAAAGTAATTTCCAAATTAAGACGCACAAATAACTGCAATGGAAATGAGAGTAGTTGTTACGAGGTACTTGTACCGAGTACGGAGCTGGAAACAGCACAGGATTTAATTTTTGAAAACGAACTGTTTTAAAAATTCGTGGGAGGATTGACAAATTATGGAGAACAAAAATGTAAGAACAATAGGTGTTTTAACCAGTGGTGGTGACGCACCGGGAATGAATGCGGCAATTCGTTCGGTTGTCAGAGTAGGTTCATATTACGGACTTAAGGTCTTTGGCGTAAGACGTGGATATAACGGTCTTATAAACGGTGAATTGGAAGAAATGAATGCAAGATCTGTTTCTGAAATTCTTCAAAGAGGCGGAACTATTCTTCAAACAGCGCGTTGTCTTGAATTTAAGGAAGAGGCAGGCGTAAAGAAAGCTGTTGAGATTGCAAAGGTATTCGGTCTTGACGGTCTTGTTGTTGTCGGCGGTGACGGTTCATTCAGAGGTGCGAGAGATTTATGTGCGGCAGGTCTTCCGACTATCGCACTTCCGGGTACAATCGACAATGACATCAGTTGCAGTGAGTATACAGTTGGTTACGACACTTGTCTTAACACTGTTAAAGACGCAGTCGATAAAATCAGAGATACGGCACAGAGCCACGAAAGATGTTCAATCATCGAAGTAATGGGCAGAGCGGCAGGTTATATTGCTATTCAGGCAGGTATCGCTTGCGGTGCTGAGGTTGTTCTTGTTCCTGAAAGAAAGTGGAGTTTTGACGAAGATGTACTTCGTCCTATTCTTGAGAGTAAATCAAGAGGAAGAAAGCACTCTATTATTATCGTTGCCGAAGGTATCGGCGGCGTTATTGAAATGGCTAAAGAAATCGAAGAAAAGACAGGCATTGAATCAAGAGCTACTATTCTTGGTCACGTTCAAAGAGGCGGCAGTCCGACAGTTCGTGACAGAGTTGTGGCAAGTGAAATGGGTTGTAAGGCGGTTGAGCTTTTACTTGAAGGTAAGCAGAACAGAATCGTATGTATGCAACAACATGAAATTGTTGATGTTGATATTGAAGAAGGTCTTGCAATGAAGAAAGAATTGCCTCAGAATTTAGTTGATTTAGCAAAGAAGTTAACAGTGTAATATATGAGGCGGACATTTTTGTCCGCCTTTTGTTAGATAAGGGTAAAAAACAAACGGTTACGTTTGATATAAGAGAGAATGGGGTATAACACTTATTAAAGGAGTAGAATAGATTTATGAGAAGAACAAAAATTATTTGTACGATGGGCCCGGCGACTGACAACGAAGATGTGCTTAGGGATTTGATGCTTAACGGAATGGATGTTGCACGTCTTAATTTTTCACACGGAAGTCATGAAGAAGCATTAGAAAGAATCAACAGAATTAAAAAGGTCAGAGATGAACTTAATATTCCTGTTGCAATTTTGCTTGACACAAAAGGCCCCGAAGTTCGTATAAAGGACTTTAAGGAAGGCAAGGTTGAACTTAAAGAAGGTCAAAAGTTCACTTTGTGCACAGATGACGTTGTGGGTGACGAAAATCAAGTTTCTATCACTTATGCAAATCTTCCGAATGACGTTAAGGTGGGAAGTAAAATTCTTATTGACGACGGTCTTATTGAGATGGAAGTTATCAGCGTAAAGAATAGCAAAATTCTTTGTAAGGTTAAAAACGGCGGAGTTGTTTCAAATAAAAAAGGTGTTAACGTCCCAAATGTCGCACTTTCAATGCCTTATATGAGCCAAAAAGATATTGACGATATTCTTTTCGGTATCGAGCAGGACGTTGATTTTATTGCGGCGTCATTCGTAAGAACTGCCAATGATATAAGAGAAATTAAAACTCTTTTGAGAGATAACGGCGGAAGAGATATAAGAATAATCGCAAAGATTGAAAATGCCGAGGGCGTTGATAATATTGATGATATTATTCGCGAAACTCACGGTATAATGGTTGCGAGAGGTGATATGGGCGTTGAAATTGATATGCATGACTTGCCTGTGCTTCAAAAGAGCCTTATCAAGAAAACATACAGAGCAGGTAAGGTTGTTATTACGGCAACACAAATGCTCGATTCAATGATAAGAAACCCAAGACCGACAAGAGCGGAGGCAACAGACGTTGCAAATGCAATTTATGACGGTACAAGTGCTATTATGCTTTCAGGTGAAACGGCTATCGGAAAATATCCGGTTGAAACGGTTAAGACAATGGCAACAATCGCGGAAAGAACGGAAAATGATATTGACTATGTAAAACGTCTTGACAGAATGAATTTCGATTCGCGTATGGACGTTACAAACGCTATCAGCCATGCTACTTGTACAACGGCACATGATTTGCATGCGGCGGCTATAATTGCGTTGACATATTCGGGCGGTACTGCAATGCAGCTTTCAAAGTTCAGACCTACTTGTCCGATTATTGCACCGACATTGAGTGTAAAAGCAAGACGTCAGCTTAATCTTTCGTGGGGCGTTATCCCGATTATGAGTGAAACAAGAAAGAATACCGACGAACTTTTTGACCATGCGGTTGAATGTGCTCAAAAGACAGGTCTTATCAAAGACGGTGACCTTGTTGTTATAACAGGCGGTGCACCTATGGGTGTTGCGGGTACGACTAATATTATGAAAGTTCACCTTGTCGGTCATATACTTGTAAGTGGCCGCGGACTTGATGCGATTAATGCAACGGCTAATGTTTGTGTTGCGACAAGTTACGAAGAACTTAAAAAGAATTTCTGTGACGGCGATATTGTTGTAACAAATAACGTCACAAAGAATATGATACCTATTTTGAAAAAATCATCCGGAATTATTTCTGAAGAAGTGGGCGAGGCGAATAATGCAAGCGTGCTTGCGGTTGCACTTGATATTCCTGTAATTGTTGCGGCGGCAGGTGCCACAAAAGTACTAAAGAGTGGTACGACCATTACTATGGATGCAAAACGCGGACTTGTTTATTCGGGAATGGAAGAGATAAATTGAGCTTGCCAGCTCCAAAAATCACATCTTGCGATGTAATTTTTGAGTATTTTCAGAGAAAAAATCATAAAGTTCCTCCAAAGTCGAAACTTTAGATTTTAAGCCATTTCTGCCGCGCATGTCGGCAGAAATGATTTTTATTTGAGGTTAGCACCTCAAACTCCCAAAAATAAAGTAGACAAAACCGTTACGGTTTTGCCTATTAATATACATCGGAAAGGAAAAGAAAAATGGCATTTGTAAGTGAAACGCATTTGACAGTAAGATACGCAGAAACCGATATGATGGGAATTGTCCATCATTCGAGATATTATCCTTGGTTTGAAGTTGCGAGAACGGATTTTATCAAAAAATCGGTATGAGCTATACCGAAATGGAGAAAATGGGGATAATGTTACCGCTCACCGAAACGGCGGCAAAGTATTATTACGGTTTAAAATATGAGGACGAAGTGCTTGTAACTTGTAAAATGACAAGGCTTACCGTTGCAAGATGTGAATTCACTTACGAAGTCTATAAACTTCCGGAAAAGAAGCTTATGACTGTCGGAAAGACCGGTCACGGCTTTGTAAACCGTGAATTTGTACCGATAAATCTTAAAAAGCTATATCCTGAAATATGGAACAAAATGCACGACCTTTTGGAGGATTAAAATATGAAAATAGTAATCCTTGACGCAAAGACGCTTGGTGACGATATTGAATTTTCTATGTTTAATAAGTTGGGTGATGTGAGCGTTTATCAAACAACGTCATCTCTGCAGCTTAAAGACAGAATAAAGGACGCCGACATTATAATCGTAAACAAAATCAAACTTAACAAAGATAATTTGACCGACGCAAAAAAATTGAAATTGATATGTGTTACGGCAACAGGTTACGATAATATCGATATAAATTATTGTTGGCACAAAGGAATAGGTGTGTGCAACGTAAAAGGCTATTCAACCGATTCCGTTGCACAGATTACCGTTTCTATGGCATTGTCATTGGCAAGTCATTTGAATGAATTTAATAACTATGTCAAAAGCGGAAAGTATATGATAAGCGGTGTGCAAAACCACTTGAAACCGTATTTTAATGAGCTTAAAGGTAAGACTTGGGGTGTAATCGGACTTGGTAATATCGGTCAGAGGACGGCTGATATTGCTTATGCACTCGGTATGAAAATTGTGTCAAATTCACGCAGATACCATGAGGGTTATGAGTGGCTTGAACTTGACGAGTTGTGTAAAGTTGCGGATATTATATCCGTTCATGTACCGCTTACAAGTCAAACTAAAGGTATGATAGACGAAAAACGTCTTTCATTAATGAAAGACGGTGTTATATTTATTAATGTTTCACGCGGTGCTGTGGCAGATGAAAACGCACTTGTTACGGCGGTTGAAAACGGCAAAATAGGCGGACTGGGTGTTGATGTGTATTCGGTTGAGCCGATTACGAATGACAGCCCGTACAATCGAATTTTAGACCGCAGTAATGTTATATTAACTCCGCATATGGCATGGGGTGCGTATGAAGCGAGAGTCAGATGTATGAATGAGATTGTTAAGAATATAGAAACGTTTATGATGGGCGGTAAACGCAACAGAGTAGACATTGACATATAGAATAGAGTTTGGCGACGATTTCAAAAAATTAAGTAATAAAAAGGGGACACTAAATTTTTAGTGTCCCCTTATGCTAATTTGATTTAATTTCAGTTAATTTAATATCATCAGTCGCTTTGATTTTTTCTTTTTCGGAAAGTGTAAATGAATACGAATTATTATAAGCAACGGCCAAATCTTCGCTTACACGAGCTTTACCGCTTGATGAATAAATTACAAGAGTTCCCGTACCTGTGGCGATGTATCGTCCGGCAGGGATTTCTGACGGGCAAGTATAGCTTTGATCTTTCTTTAATGTATATGTTTTGCCTGTCTTTTCGGTTGTTTGTAATGACGAGTTTTGATTTTGCAGTTCCTCAATTTGTGAGTCGAGTTCAGATGACTTTTGATTTAATTCGGTAATGTCATTTTTTAATTTGTCATTCTTTTTCTTTGCCTCCATAAAGTAATTGTTTACGGTGGTTTTTGTACTCAATTCCGAATTTAGGTCATTTATCTGACTTTCCAAATCGTTTTTTGTATCGGTAAGTGATGATGTATTTTCTTCAAGGGCAGATATTTGAGTTTTCAGTTTTTCTGTTGCAAGAGAATTTGTGTCAAAATAGTTGCCAAGTGAAAAACAAACCACACCGATTATAATCGTGAAAAACGAAAGTATTATAACATATAATTTTTTTTGCGTCATAATCGTCATATCCTTTCATTATTTTATCGGAATAAATTGAGCCTTGCCCTTGATTTTTATTGTTTCATCATCGTTTAATACGTAATCTTTTCCGTCAGCGGTTAAATTCGAGTTTACTCTTGCTTTTCCTGATGACGAAATCGCAATACTTCCCGAACCCATAATTGTATATTTACCGGCTTTTATATTTTCACCTACTGTATAAGTGCCTGATGTCAAAGTCAAGGTTGATTGAGAAGTCGATGATACCCGGTTATTCAAGGAATCGAGTGTGCTTTGCTTTGTATTAACCATATTTTGCAATTCCTCTTTTTCCTTTTCGAGTTTATCGTTTTCGTCATTTATTTTTTCAAGACCGTTTTGCGACGTTGTAAATTCTTCATAGTTTTTTTTCTTATCGGCTAAATCCGAATTAAGAGTATTTATTTCATCGGAAAGCGATGAATAATTGTTTTGTGCCGTAATATATTCCGAATTTGTATTTTGCAATTTTTCAAGTTGTTTTGTTATTTTGTTATCGTTTTTCGGTATGAAAAAGCCGACAAAAAATACTCCCAAAACAATCATAATACATACTGCCGATGATACTTTTATAAACAGCGGTGATAAATCCTTTGCGAGATTATCCCAATATGCAAACTTGATTTTTTTATTGTTTGTCGGTTGTTCGTCGATGATTACTTCTATAATATCCTTGTCTTTCTCCAAAAATAATCACCTCGTTTAATTTAAAACTTGCGTAAGAAATACGTCCTTAAACTGATAAGCAAAACTGTCAGCGGATTTTTTTGCCTTTTCAAAATCGTCAAAAATACCGAAAACAGTCGGACCCGAACCGCTCATAATGGCATTAACGGCGCCGTTCATAATCATTTTGGTTTTGATACCGCCGACAATCGGATACATTTTAGCGGTCACGTTTTCCATAACGTTGCAAAGCCTGTCTGCAACGCCGTAAAGGTCGTTATTATTTAAAGAGTCAATCATTCCGTCTGTGTCGGGACGAATTTCGATAGGTGCGTTGTCGATTTGTTCGTAAATAAGTGCCGTAGATACGTTGATAGGCGGTTTTACAAGTAAGATGTACGCATTTGGCATAGGGGAGAGCGGTTTTAAAATTTCACCGATACCTTCTGCAAGCTGTGTACTGCCGTCAAAACAGTACGGCACATCTGCACCGAGTGACGCACCGATATGCATAAGCTCATCATTAGAAAGAGGATTGCCGTGGAGCATATTCATTGCGGTAAGAACCGCCGCACAATTACCGCTGCCGCCGGCAAGCCCTGCGGCTACGGGTATATTTTTGTGAATTACAATCTTTGCACCGCCTCGAATACCTGTCGCTTTAAAAAATGCGTCTGCTGCTTTATAGGCGATATTTTTTTCATTGCAAGGCAAATACGGCAAATTTGTTGAAATAGAAATACCCCTGTGCGTTTTATCGACTAAAATAAGGTCAAACAGTGATACTGTCTGCATAATCATTTTAATGTCGTGATAACCGTTTTCGCGTTTTGAAAGTACGTCAAGTGTAAGATTTATTTTTGCATATGAACGTGTTATCGCACGTCTGCCTGTTAAAACTGTATTTTCGGCAAGCATTTCTGTTCATTCCTTTCTTAAAGCAGATTGTGTGATTTGTCTACTATTTCTTGTATTTTTTCATCTGTGATGTTATCCTCACATTCGGCTTTTTTCAAATATGCAAGATATTCAATGTTGCCCTCCGGACCTTTGATAGGTGAGAATGAAAGACCTGCAACGTGCAAATCAATACTTCGTGCGAAGTCAAGAATTTTCTTTATAACTTCATAGTGTACCTTTATGTCCTTTACAACACCTTTTTTACCGACCTGTTCACGTCCTGCCTCGAATTGTGGCTTTATAAGTGCGACAATTTCGCCGTTATCGGCAAGAAGTGTTTTTGCAACGGGTAGTATAAGTTTAAGCGAAATAAATGACACGTCAACAGACGCAAAATCAATTTCTTCGCCAATGTCCTCAGGTGTCACATAGCGGATATTGGTACGCTCCATATTTACGACTCTTTCGTCCTGACGTAATTTCCACGCGAACTGACCGTAGCCGACGTCAACGGCGAATACCTTGACAGCACCGTTTTGGAGCATACAATCGGTGAACCCGCCTGTTGACGCGCCTATGTCCATTGTGGTTTTACCCTCAAGGGTAATCGGAAATTCCTGCATAGCTTTTTCAAGTTTTAATCCGCCGCGGCTTACATATTTTAAAGTTTCGCCGCGAATTTCCGCAACGGTTGTATCTTCGTCAACCATCTGTCCGGCTTTGTCGCATTTTTGGTTTTTTACATACACTTGTCCTGCCATAATTAGAGCCTTCGCTCTTTCACGGCTTTGTACCTGTCCGTTTTTGACAAGAAGTGCGTCAAGTCTTATTTTTCCCATAGTTCTTATCCTTTTAATCTGTTTTTGATGCAATCGTCTTTGCATCAAGTCCGTATAATTTATCAAGTTCATCTATTGAGCCGTGCGTAATCGGTTGGTCGGGGAAAGCAAATATTTTAAATTTGCAGTCGATATGGTTTTCTTCAAGCAATGTGCCTATCATACTTCCCATACCGCCGATTTTTACGTTGTCCTCAATGGTTATAACGCTGCCTGTCTTTTTTGCCGAATCGATTATGCTCTTTGTATCAAGCGGTTTTATTGTAGGCATAGCTAAAATTTCAACGGATTTCGTTGTAAGTTTTGCAACTTCTTCGGCACGTTTAACCATTCTGCCTGTTGCGATAATTGTAACATCAGAGCCGTTTTGTATGCACTGTGCTTGTCCCAAAGTGAAAGCGGAAGGCACATTTTCAGCTTCTGTTCCGCCGCGTGGGTAACGTATTGCAATCGGTGCATTGAATTTATTGATTGCAAAATCAAGCATATATTCAAGCTGATCGAGCGTGGCAGGTGAAAGAATTGTCATATTCGGCATATGTGATAAGTACGAAATATCGTATACACCTGGTGTGTTTCACCGTCTGCGCCGACTATACCGGCACGGTCGATAGGAAATACAACGTGAAGTTTTTGCAGACAGACGTCGTGCAAAGTTTGGTCGTATGCACGTTGCAAGAATGATGAATACAACGGTATAACAGGAGTGTATCCGACCGTTGCCAGTCCTGCTGAAAGCGTAACACCGTGCTGTTCGGCAATACCGACATCAAAAAATCTGTCTTTATATTGCTCTTGAAATTCGTCAAGTCCTGTGCCGTTAGGCATTGCACCTGTGATTGCAACTATTTTCTTGTTGTTTTTCGCTAATCTGACAAGCGTATTGCCAAATCTTGCACTGTATGTTTCACTGCCTTTTTTCGTTTCACCCGTAGCTTTGTCAAAAGGTGATATGCCGTGGAATTTTTGCGGATTGCTTTCCGCGGGGGCATAACCTTTGCCTTTTTTCGTGTGGACGTGAATAAAGACAGGCCGTTTTTCTTCTTTTGCATATTCAAGACACTGTATAATTTCTGTTAGGTTGTGACCGTCAACAGGTCCCATATATATAAATCCCATATCGTCAAAAATCGTTGTAGGGATTACAAGCCTGCGGAAGAAACGTTTTATTTGCTTTAATATATTTGCGGTAGGTTTGCCTATTGTAGGCATTTTTTTTAAAAAGTTTTCAACCGCGTGTTTTGAACGGAAATAAAACGGCGACATTCTGAGTGAACGTAAGTGTTTTGACACCGCACCGACATTTTTTGAAATAGACATTGCGTTGTCGTTCAAAATAAGTATAAGCGGTGTTTTTGAATGACCTGCGTCATTCATAGCCTCGTACATCATACCGCCCGTAAGAGCACCGTCACCGAATACTGAAATTACATTGTAATTGTCACCGGCAAGGTCACGCCCTCTGGCAATACCGAGTGCGGCTGAAATTGAAGTTGAGCTGTGACCGGTATTAAATACGTCACAATCACTTTCACTTGTTTTCGGAAATCCCGACATTCCGCCGAACTGACGGAGCGACTTGAATCCGTCTTTTCTTCCTGTAAGAATTTTATGCACATAAGACTGATGACCTACGTCAAAGACAATCTTATCTTCAGGCACATTAAAAACAGTGTGAATAGCAACGGTCAATTCAACAATCCCCAAGTTTGAGGCGAGATGACCGCCGGTTTCCGATACACTGTCAATCAGAAACTCGCGAATTTCACTGCAAAGAGTTTTCAATTCGTCTTTATTTAATTTTTTCAAATCATCGGGTGATTCGATTTTATTTAAAATTTTCTCCATCACCAATGCCCCATTAATGTTATTTGCAACGTTTAAAAACACTCATTATTTTTCCAACCGTAAAAACGATTGAGTTACCGTTATTCATAGAGATTCCCTTAGACATAGCTTTACCGCCGATAGTAAGAGAACTGACAATGCCTGTAAGTATAAGGCTCGGCAATATACCGCTCAGGTTAAATTTTGCGACAAGTTCCGAAACAATAAGAGTTGTCGTTGCACCGGAAATAATTCCGGCAATATCGCCGATTACGTCACAGCATAAGTTTGCAAGCTGAGGTGCGTGACGTATTACGGAAATACTTTCTCTTGCACCTTTGACTTTGCGTGCCGCAAGGGAATGAAAAGGCTTTTCTTCCGCAGACTGAACAGCCGTACCAATCATATCAAATAAAATATTTATTGCAATGATAGCGAACAAAACTATAAATGCAAAAAATAAATTGAGCGATTGCATCGCAACCGATGTTATAAGACTGAATACCAATGACAGCACGAACGAAAGGAAGATTACGAAAATCGTCCATTTGTGTGAAGTCGAAACATTTGAATCAGGTTTTGGTACTTTAAATTTTTTTCGCCTGTGAGAGTCAGATTTATCCAAGTTTATAAATCTCCTTTTCTATAATAATAAATCGGCAAAATGCCGACTAAGATTACAGACAAAACCGTTATGGTTTTGTCTACTTTATTTATGGGTGTTTGAGGTGCAACCTCATTGAAAATCATTTCTGGCGACCTGCGCGGCAGAAATGGCATAAAATCTAAAGTTTCGACTTTGGAGGAACTTTATGATTTTTTCTCTAAAAATACTCAAAAATCACATCGTAAGATGTAATTTTTGGAGCTGGCGACATCTTGTCGACAGGCTCAATTAATTTTAAATAGGGTAATGAACAGAGTAAAGTTTGCGGCATAGGTCCGGTTGGCTTTCCCATAAATCTGCTTAATCGTCGCCGAAAAAGCGGTTTCCCATTAAAGACTTATACTGTTTTGTAGTTACCGGATTGCCACTGAGTCCGCACTGCAATCCCCTGTTCATCCAATTACGACAGCCTAGAAGTTTTCCCAAACAGCCTGAGCTTTCCGTATCCTCTTTTGCAAATATGGTTTCAAGACGCATTGCCTTTTTGCCACTGGCCGAGTGGCGAAAAAGTTTTGGGCGTCTATCCGCCATATCCACTCAAGGCTGGCTACGCTGCCCACAGCATTCATACCACGTCCCTTGTGAGGACGTGAATTACTAACCGCAAAACAGGTTTTCCCCTATGCCGTAACGACTTGCTCCCTTAGGAGGTATGGGCCGCCACAGTCATAGGCCTCCACGGAAAAGGGGGTAAGGTTACCATGCCGTTGGAAACCGCCCCTAAACCTTAACTCCCAGCATCAGCCCCGAACTGGGCGTTCAAAGCAAAACACCAGAAACTTCATCGATGTGCCATTTGGCGGATTTTTAGGCCCGCTTTCCGAAGAGCCGTACTGACTAGGATACTGCACCACTATTAATTGTAATTAAATATAACATATTTTTTGTGAAAAGTCAACAAACCAAAAAAAAATTTACAATTTATACATATTTATTTAGAAAAAATATATAAATAAAAGTTCGGATAAAAAAATCCGAACTTTTAATACAGAATTTTAAATTTTATTTGCTTTGAAATGAGTTAACGATGTCGATAAAATCGTCAATTTCAGCCGAACCGTAGAATACTTCGTCTTGTATAAGCGTGAATATATGAGCCGTTCCGTTGTCACAAGTCATATATACGGTTCCATATGATTTATAGTCAGCTTTGCTTGTTGTTGTATATGTGAAATAAGCATAACGTTTACCGTTTATTGAAGTGTACTCAACTTTTTTGAACATTTCGTGTTCATCGTCTTGAGTTATACTCTTTGAGTATGAGTTTGCAACTGTAGAAAGGTTAGTTTGCTTGAAATCAGAACCGGTCATGCTGGCATAAATAATTCCCGAAGTTGTATATGTGTTTACATATGAAACGTTCGTATATGAAGATCCTTGAGATGCTTTTGAGAAAAGTTTCCATGACGCAGGAATTGAAAATTGATAATCTCCGACTTTTGCTGTGTTTAAGGTATCCTCAGGGTCGTTTCTCATCAATTTACCGATTTTTGAAGAATCAAGTTCTTCTGCCTTTATGCTGTTTAGAATTGTGTTAAGTTCCATTTCATCGTAATCTAAATTAGTCGTTATGGCAAAATTGTACACATAATCGCCTTTTTCAAAGAAAGTATCGACTGTGTATAAATCGGAATCGGTTGAACCCGAAATAGTTTGAGTGTACTTGTATGAATTAGTACCTGTTTCTGATACCGGGGTAAGAGTGGAATATTTTGTACTTGCGTATTTTTCTCTTATGGCATGGTCATGTGTGGCAAGCGAATAAGCAGTCGTGTCACCTGTTTTTGAATAAATACCCAATGAGATGTGTGATGTTGATTCGTTTTTAGGCTCATAGAATGTAAATTCGTTTTCAGTATTATCATCTTCCATTTGATAATTAGCCGGTACATAGAAACTTACTTTATATGTATCGTCTGTGATTTCACGGTATTTTCTTGTACCTTCTGTTTTTACTGTGGAAAGATCATATGTTTCATTATCTATTTTACCAATCTTAAATGAATCCACTAAAGAAAGTATCATATCTTTTGTTGATGTATCGTCATTAATTTTTATCATCGACAAAACTAAATATTTGTAGTTCTTTGCATAGTATTCGTGTAAATCAATGATTTGCTCTTTATTTTTTGCCTGAAAGTGCATATGCTGTGTTCCGTTTGATTCAGGTAATTTTTCTGCATTGATAAGTGTATATGAAGAAAAAGAGTCTTTTCTCTTTGAATATTCTTCATCAAAATCGACAGTATCTTCTGTTATAGGATAAACTTCTATGTACATTGAACTTTCGTCATCGGCGACAAATTTTGTTGTCATTGCATCAAGAGTTCTGTCAGCCATTTTCATTTGAGTAGGAGTGTCAATGCTCCATAAATAATAGCTGTCACCTGTTTTTGTCATATCGGTGATACCTGTAACGGTAGAAGAATTGTCCATATTTTCTTTTGTTACAAGTATTGCTTGAGTGTCGTTGTCATAACCTACTGTTGCACCAAATGTTTCGGAAATAAATCTTAGCGGAACCATTGTAACGCCGTTTTCGGAAAGTGCAGGTGATTCAAGAAGTGTTTCTGTATGGTCGTTTACAGTTGCAACGATATTGCCGATTTGAAGTTCAATATTTACGGCAGGGTATGTAAGAGTTATTTTTTGAGTATCACCGTCCCAGTCAACTTTTGCACCAAAAGCCTCTGTTATTACTCTTAACGGTACCAATGTAGTGTTGTTTTCTGTTACATACGGTGTTTCAACTTCTGTTTCAATGCCGTTTATTTTCAGAATGCTGTCACCTACGTTGAATGCGATTTCTACTTTGTCATTTGTGTTTTCGTCATTTTCAGCAAGCGCAAAAGGTGCTGCTGAAAGAGCTGCTGTTGTGGCAAGAATTGCAGCGATTAGTTTTTTGTTCATTTTAATACCCCCAATTTTATTATTTTAGATTAGGAACGATGTCAGTTGAAATTTGTTCACCGCTCCTTGTATAAATTACGTTGATACTTCCCGAAGAATATGTATCACGCAATGCTTTATTAAAGTCCACAATACTGTGTACTTCAACGCCGTTGATAAAGTTTATAACATCACCGTTTGAAAGTGAACTTGACGAAGATGTTTTTACGGTGACGCCTTTTTTTGTCGGCAGACCGATTCGTGCCTCCCATGAATTTTCAAGAGTAACGCCTAAATCCGGTCTTATGACTTTTCCGTTTTGCTCAAATTGATTGAGTACATAATTAATCGTGTCAAGCGGGATTGAAAAGTTAATTCCCTCAATTCCGACACCGGCATATTTTGAAGAATTAATACCTATAAGCTGACCTTTCATATTAAGAAGCGGTCCGCCGGAATTACCTGCATTGATAGCGGCGTCAGTTTGAATTAACGGATAATACGCGCTCGGAGTGCTGACGTTAAGTCCGCTTACGATACCTTTTGATGCACTGTTTCGCATTGAAAGCGAAAGGGGAGTACCGATTGCAACAACGGACTGCCCTGCGAAGATACTGTCCGATTGCGCAAACGATATTGGCTTTAAACCAAGACGGCCAACCTTTACCAAAGCCAAGTCGGAATCTTTGTCGATTGCCTGAACTTGTCCGGCATAGCTTTCGCCATCGGAGAAAACGACTGTTATGTTGTCAATATCGCTTACAACGTGTGCGTTTGTAAGGATAATACCGCCTGATTTGATAACTACACCTGTACCGTGAGCGGTAAGTTCGTTGTAATTTGAAACAGTCCCTGTCATATATTCGGGTTTGTAATTTCCTACTATTGCAACGACACTTGAACTTGCGTTTTCAATCACTTGAGCAGTGACTGTATCTTCATCGGAATCAATGTAAACACTTCTTGTATTTCCGTCCCATTTTACGTTTGAACCGAGAGCCTCACTGACCGCTCTAAGCGGTATATACGTCGAATCATTCATAATGAAAGCACCTGTGTTTAAGGCATTTCCGTTTACGAATATGTTTATGTTGTCGGACGCATATGCGGTTGAAGAAATCGCTAACATCAGCGCAGTTGCCGCAATTATTTGTTTTTTCATCATTACCTCCCACAATGTTGTATAATGTATAATAAAATTCACATTATTGTTATATGATACAATGAAAATTTTGTAAAAATATATTTATATAGTATCATAGAGAGTAAAAAAATGCAAGTAAAATTTTGAAGAATAAGGTAAGATAAAAATGACTTTACAAACCACCCATAAAGCGATATAATAGAAATAACTATATGCTTTATAGGAGGATGGCAATGAACGATATATTAAAGGACGTGTCTATGGCGCACAGGATTGTTGTCAAAGTCGGAACGTCTACGCTTACATATGAACACGGAACAATGAATTTAAAACTTATAGACAGACTGTCTATGGTGCTTTCTGATTTAAGAAATCAAGGCAAGGAGATAATTCTTGTTTCATCGGGTGCGCAGGGAATTGCACTCGGTAAACTCGGTTTGGCTGAAAAGCCGAAAGATACAAAGGGCAAACAAGCCATTGCGGCGGTCGGACAGTGCGAATTGATGTATCTTTACGACAAAATGTTTTCGGGTTACAATAACACCGTTGCACAGGTACTTTTAACGCGTGAGGATATTGCAATTCCGCGCAGAAAGAGAAATATTCAAAATACTGTTACAACGCTTATTGAAATGGGGATAATTCCTGTTGTAAACGAAAATGATACGGTAAGTTATGACGAGATTGAAATCGGCGACAATGATAATTTATCGGCAGTCGTTGCCGACCTTGTTGACGCGGATTTACTTGTACTTTTCTCCGATATTGACGGCTTGTACGACGATGACCCACACAAGAATAAAAACGCAAAATTACTTCCTACAGTATACGATATTGACGAAGTCAGAGATGTTGCAGGCGGTGCGGGAACAAGCAGAGGTACGGGCGGTATGGTGACAAAGCTTGAGGCTGCCGAAAGAGCGACAAATGCCGGTATTCATATGATAATCGCAAACGGAAACAATGTTGATTCACTTTACGATATACTTGACGGAAAGCCTGTCGGAACGTTGTTTGTGTCGAAGAATTTCGATAAGGAGGAAGAATAATGAGCGAGCTTTTGGAAAAATGCACTCTTGCAAAAGATGCAGGATATAAAATGGTTTCAGTAAGTACGGTTACAAAGGACAATGCACTTGAGGCTATTGCAAATGCACTTGTAGAACGTGCCGATGAAATTATTGCGGCAAACAACATTGACATAGAAAACGCAAAGAAAAACGGAACACGTCAAGCTATGATTGACAGACTTACTCTTACAAAAGAACGCATTGACGGAATTGCGGAGGGAGTAAGACAGGTCAAAGCACTTGCCGACCCAATCGGTGAAGTAATAAAAATGTGGAAAAGACCAAACGGATTGACTATCGGTCAAAAACGTGTGCCTATGGGCGTTATTGCAATAATTTACGAGGCAAGACCGAATGTAACGGTTGACGCGGCGGTACTTTGCCTTAAAACTTCAAACGCCTGTATTTTAAGAGGCGGAAGTGAAGCAATTAATTCAAACAAAGCCGTTATGAAAATTATGCAGGACGCGGCATACGGTGTCGGAATACCTGAGGGGACACTAAATATAATAGAAGATACTTCGCGTGAAACAGCAACTCAGCTTATGAAAATGAACGGATATGTGGATTTGTTAATCCCACGCGGCGGTAAGGGACTTATTCGTTCGGTTGTTGAAAATGCGACTGTTCCCGTTGTTGAAACGGCGGCTGGCAACTGCCATGTTTATGTTGATGCGGACGCGGATATTGATATGGCGGTTAAAATTGTGCTTAATGCAAAAGTACAACGTCCGTCTGTGTGCAATGCCGCAGAAACATTACTTATAGACAAAAAAATAGCGGATAAATTTATTCCTGTTATGTTCAAGTCACTGAAAGAAAAGAATGTTGAAATCAGAGCCGACCAAAATTCAAAAGCAATATTTGCCGATGTAAATGACGCGACAGACGAGGATTATTATACTGAATATAATGATTATATTATGGCGGTAAAAGTCGTTGACGGAATTGATGAGGCGATTGAGCATATTAATAAGTACAACACAAAACATTCTGAGGCGATTGTTACAAACAATTACGAACATTCGCAAAAGTTCTTGAATGAGGTTGATGCGGCGGCGGTTTATGTTAATGCTTCAACAAGATTTACGGACGGTTTTGAGTTCGGATTTGGTGCTGAAATAGGCATAAGTACACAAAAAATGCACGCAAGAGGTCCAATGGGACTTGAGGCATTGACTTCTATTAAATATATAATTTACGGTGACGGTCAGATAAGAGAATGATAAAGTGGATATTTTTCGATGTCGGTTCAACGCTTGTTGACGAAAGCAAGGCGTGGGAAAAACGTGTCAGCGATACGGTAAAAGGGAGTAACATAAGCGTAAGCGGGTTTTATAAATTAATGGACGACTGTGCTTTGAAAAATTTAATTCCGTATGATGACGCTGTTATTATATCGGGATTGAACAGGGCAGAATGGCACAGTGAGCTTGAAATGCCTTACAAATATTCTGAAAATGTTTTGTCACAACTGTATGGCAAGTACAAAATCGGAGTTATAGCCAATCAGCCGTTGGGGACACAAAAACGTCTTGAAAAGTATGGCTTGGCAAAGTATATCAGCCTTGTTATATCCTCTGCGGAGGAGGGAGTATCAAAGCCTGATGTAAGACTTTTTCAAAAAGCACTTGAGAAAGCAGACTGTAAAGGTGAAAATGCTATGATGGTCGGTGACAGGGGGGATAATGACGTTGCACCGGCTAAAAAGTTGGGTATGAAAACCGTATGCGTAAAACAGGGTATTCACAAGTTAAACACACCTAAAAATGAATTTGAAGTGCCGGATTATACTGTGGATACAATAGAAGAATTATTAAACATATTAAAAGAGGGACACTAAACTGAAATTTAGTGTCCCTCTTTGACGATGGAAGAAAAAACTGTTAATTAAAACAGCTTTTCAAGCAATTTATTGGAGCGTTCGATAAACTTTGTCATTTGTTCCGCCGGCAAAGGACTGTGGCTTATTTTCGCTAAGTCGTAAACATGGTCAATAACAAGATTTGCGTCCTCGTCATTTAATGTATCTATTTTCTTGATAAGTGAGTTGTTTGAATTTAGTACAAGTGTAAATTCATCGTGGAACATATCAGCCATACCTGCCATTTGCTGACCGTAAGCCTTATACATCTCCTGCATACGTCTTGACTGTTCACCAAGCAAAATTACGGCAGGGATTGAATCGTCTTTAAGTGACTGCACTTCGATTTTCAATGTATGGTCATTGATTTCATTCTTGAACTTTTCAATTAACTTTTCTTCTTGTTCTTTAGTTGAATCGTCTTTTTCTGTGTTGTCCGAAATGTCATTTATAGCGGAGTCTATACGTTTGAATTTAACACCAGTCTGTTTCATTTCAACAAGTGAAATAAAATGTGTATCCATCATTGACGGAAGTACAACGGCATTAAGTCCTTGATTTTTGAACATATTAATATACTGCGATTGAGTTTGCGGATCGGAAACGTAATAAACGTCTTTTTCTTCCTTGCCGTCAAGGTACTCGTTCAACGTCAAATATTTACCGTCAATATCCTTATAAATAATTACATCCTTAACTTTTTCATAGAACTTTTCATCTCTTAAACAGCCGTATTTAATGAATATATTGATATAATCCCAATACTTTTCATAGTTTTCACGTTCGTTATTATAAATACTTGTAAGCTTGTCCGCAACTTTCTTTGTAATATGTGAAGAAATTTTCTTAACATAACCGTCATTCTGCAAGAAACTTCGTGATACGTTAAGCGGCAAGTCAGGACAGTCGATAACACCCTTCAAAAGCATTAGAAATTCAGGAATAACTTCCTTTACGTTGTCGGCAACAAATACTTGATTGTTGTATAACTTTATCTGTCCCTCTTGACCTGCAAATTCATGATTGATTTTAGGGAAGTACAAAATACCTTTTAAGTTGAACGGATAGTCTACGTTAAGGTGAATCCAGAAAAGCGGTTCGTTGAAGTCCATAAATACGTTTCTGTAAAATTCCTTGTATTCTTCGTCTGTACACTCCGACGGCTTTTTCATCCAAAGCGGTGTTGTGTTGTTGATAGGCTTTGGCTCTGACGGTGTATCGTCCTCGTGTTCATGATCATGATCGTGACCGCAGTCGCAGTGGTCCTCGTGTTTGTCCTCAGGAACTTCAACATATATTTCAATAGGTAGGAATGCACAATATTTATGAAGAATTTGACGGATTGTGCTTTCTTCAAGAAATTCTTCCGAATCTTCGGCGATGTTAAGAGTTATTGTAGTACCTCTTTCTGTTCTGTCACCGTCTGTTAAGTCAAATTCCATACTTCCGTCACAAATCCATTTTGCGGCTTTTGCACCGTCTTGATATGAAAGCGAATCAATTTCAACACTGTCGGCAACCATAAACGCACTGTAAAAACCAAGTCCGAAATGACCGATAATTTGAGAACCTTTGTCGTCCTCCTCTTTGTACTTTGAAAGGAAGTCGCTTGCACCCGAAAATGCTATTTGATTGATGTACTTGTCGATTTCTTCGGCAGTCATGCCGATACCGTTATCACTGATGACAAGCTTTTTAGCGTCCTTAAAGATTGATACGGTAACTTTGAATTTTTCGTTTTCGTCAATTTGAGCTTCACCGATACTTGCAAGTTTCTTTAATTTTGTGACCGCGTCACAACCGTTTGAAACAAGTTCTCTAAGGAAAATATCCTTATCGGAATAAAGCCATTTTTTTATAATAGGGAAAAGATTTTCACTGTCAACTGAAATATTACCTTTTGCCATATAAATCACTCCTTGAAGTTTAATTAATTTACATAATATATATTAATACTCAAAGTAAGATTTGTCAATACAAAATTAGCACTCAACAGATGTGAGTGCTAACAATTTACAATTTATTCATAATATATCCGATTTTAGATGTAACCGTAGATACCTCTGACTGAAACTTCACCGGAAGTGACGTGAATAATACCGTTTTCGGTTTGTACGGCGAGTGAGCCGTTTTCGTCAACGTCAACGGCAGTTCCGCGAACCGTTTCGTTTTTGAAAATGACGTTTACTTCTCTGCCGAGCGTGACGCAACACTTTTTGTATTCATCAAGAATTGCACTGAGTCCGCCGTCGAGAAACTTCTTATAATAATATTCAAATTCGTTTAACAATTTTGCGATTAATTCGTTTCGCACATATTTGTGACCGCTTTCGATAAACATTGAAGTAGCCTTGTCGGCAATGTCGTCATCGAATGATTCTGTGTTTACATTTACACCGATACCGCATACGACGTAGTTGACCATATTTATCTCAGCAGACATTTCGGTTAGAATACCGCAGATTTTTTTACCGTCAATAACAATGTCGTTAGGCCATTTAATCATTGAATCAAGACCGATAGCTTTGCAGACAGCAAGACCTGCAACGAGCGTTATTTGCGAAACTTCAAGCGGGGAGATTTCGGGCTTTAAAAGGATTGAATGCCAAATACCTATCCCTCTTGGAGAAGTCCAACCGCGTCCGCGACTGCCTTTGCCGTGCGTTTGCACTTCGGCGATAAATACACTGCCGTCCGGCGAGGTATTGCTTTCCTTTGCACGATTGTTTGTCGTGTCGGTTTCATCATATATAAATAAGCTGTGACCGATAAAATCGGTGGTAAGTCCGCTTTTGATGCCGCTTTCGGTTATGATGTCAGGCGAGGAAATAAGGCGGTAGCCTTTATTCGTGACCGATTCGATTTTGTAACCGCTTTCACGTAACGCTTTAATGTGTTTCCATATTGCCGTTCGCGAAACATTCAACATTTCGCTTATGCGTTCGCCTGAAATATATCCGTCTGCATTTTTTAATATATCTAAAATTTCTTCTTTCAATTCAAATCAACCCTTTCGGGATAAATTATATAATTTTTTGGCAAAAAAATCAATCCTTTTTTAATCTTTCGGCAATTTCGAGGATTAATTCAAGGTCGGCTTTAGGTAATGTTTCTATGGTTTTGATTAAGTCGTTTAAGAGGTTAGGCTCTTGAATAGATGTGTCGAAAAATTCGATAGGTGTTATATCGAAGTAGTCGCAAATGTTGAGAAACCCCGCCATAGACGGCATAGCCTTGCCGGAGGATATGGATTGAATATAGCTTTTGCTTTGACCTAAATCAAAACTCATTTGATATTCGGATACACCCATTTTCAATCTTAATTCGGTTATTCTGTTTTTAATAAAATCTTTGCCTTGTTGTATTTTTATATCAATTTCGTCTGAACTCATAATATCACCCTCTCTAATTCTATTACAAGTATAATTTGTTTTATAAAAATTATACTTGTCAAAAATAGTCGAAATATATTGACATAACTAATATAATTTGTTACAATATGCGTATAAAGAATAAACATACAAATTGAATTTGTAACAGGAGGTAAAAATTATGAAAAAAAGAGTACAAGGTTTGGTTGCGGGTTTGATTATCGGTGCAACGGTAGCAGGTACGGGAGCATTTGCGTACACGAATTATATTGAGGCGGTTTATAATGATATAAATATCGTGGTTGACGGAAAAAAAGTAAATTCCGACAGTGAGCCGTTTATTTCGGAGGGGACAACATATTTGCCTGTAAGAGCGGTTGCAGAGGCATTGGATAAGCCTGTTTATTGGGACGGCGACACAAGCACTGTCTATATAGGAAAATATAGCGGAAGTTTGGAATACCCTACGACTAAGTTAGTCGATATGGAAAATATAGGCAATTGTTGGTCTAAGACAAATGATTTAAAGGATAATTACGGTAATTATTATTCAAATGCACTTACGACTTTCTTTTCAGGTCCTGGCGAGTATCTTCTTAACGGTAAATACAGTCGTTTAAAGGGAACTATTTATATAGTAGAAGGAGAAAAAAGTAAAGATAGTTGTGGATTTGTAATTACGGCTGACGGAAAGGATATTTATACTTCACCGGAAATGACAAAAACATCGCGTCCGATAGATATTGATGTTTCAGTAAAGGGCTGTAATGATTTAAAAATCACTCATACAGGAAGTGCTGATATAAATTTATATTTTGGCGATGCAGGACTTTATCAGTAATGTGAGGTGGAAAAGTTATGGAAGAATTTTTTAATCGTACAGATAAAAAATATAAAATCATTATGTTATGTGTAATTGTATGCATAATAATAGTGGCATATATAGGAAGTCAATTACATGATGATAATCATTTAATAGTAGGAAGATGGGAAGAAGTTGGGGATTGTTGGATGGACGAGCTTGAGTTTTTCAGTGACGGTACATATTCATCGGACAAAGATAATTATTTCGGCAGTTATACAATCGAAGATGGCAGAATAAGACTTGGAGGAGTTTTGATGTCTGATTTGGTATATTCATATAAGTTGGATGGAGATACCCTTATTTTGTATAAAAAAGATATTGATGATGGTGATGAATATCGAAGAGTGAAATGAGGTGACTGATATGGATAGATATTGCCCTAATTGCAAAGTGAAGATTGAAGACGGTAAAAAGTTTTGCGGTAATTGCGGTTTTAGAGTTTCAGAAGTATCGATTTCAGAAGTATCGAAAAGAAAAAATAGAACTATATGTATTGTAATTTTAGTAAGTTTGTTTTTCTGTATTATGGGGTTTTCGGTAATATTCGGTAGGACTCATGTTGATAATTCATCAGAAAATTATTATAGTAGTGACTCTTCATCCAATAAAACCTCATCAAAAAAAGTTTCATCAATAGTCGGAAGATGGGAATCTGTTGAAAATACTTGGATGGATGAGCTTGAGTTTTTCAGTGACGGTACATATTCATCGGACAAAGATAATTATTTCGGCAGTTATACTGCTGAAAACGGCAGATTGAGGCTTGGAGGAGTTTTGATGTCTGATTTGGTATATTCATATAAGTTGGATGGGGATACTCTTATTTTATATGAAGATGACGATGATGACGGTATTGAATATAGGAGAGTAGATTGAGGTGAATAAAACAATGAAGAGATATTGCCCTAATTGCAAATCAAAGATTGAAGATGGCAAAAAGTTTTGCGGTAATTGCGGTTTTAATATTTCAGATTTTGAGGATGTTACTGCTAAGCAATCAAAAAGAAAAAGCAGAGTTATATACATAGTTTTAATATGTGTGACTTTATGTATAATAGGAATTGTGGTTGCATTTAGTATACAAAACAACAGACATGAGCCGACACCTATTGACAATGATGAAGAGTATGAAGTTGTAACTGATGAAACACCATCACCGACAGAAGAGCCTGGAAGAAGCTTTAATGTTGGATATACAACGCCTTTTGTAGGTGATATAGCTTGGATAGATGCTACTGACCCGTTGAATGATGAATCATATTATTTTCTTATAAACAAAGAAGGAAGGGCGTTAGGCTATGTAAAGCAAAATATATATGAAAATATTATTGCGGACACAAACGGAATTATTGCATCACCTAACAGTTTAGGATATACAAGCATTGCAGCTTGTGGAAACGGTTATACATTTGTCGTAAAGAATATAACTGATCCGGACCACAATGAATATCATTTCGGCATAGTAAATAGCGAGGGGAAATGGGAAATGGAACCCACAAGCTTGGTTGATAAAAAGTATATAGTACATCCGTATGCAGGTGGGACATCAAAACCACCTTCAATTAGCTATGTAGGAGATGGAATATTCCAATTTGACAAAATTCATTTTTATAATACCAATACACATTCTTGGTTTGATGTTCCTGATGTGCAGGACGAAGCTAATTTTGTTGATGGTGTTACGATAGTATCAAATTTGGTTATACATTCAGATGGTTCTTATTCTAAGCTTAATGTATCGGGCGAATTAGATTCTTTTTCTGATGGTGTGGTGTTTAATAAAACTGATTATAAATTGTATAACGTCAACGGACAAGCTTTAGCCGATTTAGGATATTACAAAGGTAAACTATTAGGGAATAGGAGCATTATATTTAATGATGGATACGCAAAAGTGGAATTCAAAGGTGAAGATGAACAGTATTATTTTGTTGTAATTGATAAATCAGGCAATCAAATGTTTACACCTATAAAATCCGGCGGAAACACTGTAGGTATAATAAGGTATAACAGATTTTCTGTAATAAATAATATCGGTATTGAAAAGATATTTGATGAACACGGAAATGAGATTGCAGAGGTCGAACAGGGTGGCAAAGGCGGTGAGACATATGAAAGCGGCTTGTTAAATGTAGATTGCAATTATATAGACGTTGACGGACATTATATATTTGAGAATGGAATAATAAATGTCGAAAAAGAAGTTTTGGATAAAGGAGAGGCATTATGACGGAGAATAAAAACGGTTTAAACATTGCAATGGACAAAAATGAAATGATAAGAATAGGCGCGATAGCTGTCTTAATACTTGATATTATCTTTATGCTTTCGGCATATATAGACATAGACGCAATCAGTCAGCTTACCAATCTTGTCAGCGGTTTTTCAGAAACAAATATAAACTTAGGAAGTGGAAAATACACTTTATTTGGAGCAATTTCGCTTGTAAGAAAACTTATTGTTTTACATAACAGCGGAGATTATATTTTTGCCTCCTATATATTTGCTATTTTCTTTTGGATACTTCATATTTTTTCAATAGTGATTACCGCAGATGTAGCAGTGAATTTGATTCGCAAAAAATATTCTTTGTATTCAAGAGGTAAAAACGGAATAATTTTGGGTGCGGCAATGGCTGCTTTGACTGTTGGGGTTAGCATAATAGCCAATGTGTGTATAGAAAGCAAAACAAGCGGTTTAGTATCAGGTCTTATAGGGTTTCGTGTAGCACCTTTTGCCGTTTGTATAATATGCGGAGTATATGTTCTTTGGTTTTTGCCGAAACTTGAGGAAAGTATAGTTAAAGACGCACCACGATACAAACAATGTAACCATTGCGGTGAAATGGTGGAAATTGAGGCTGATGTTTGCCCATATTGTGGCGCTTGGAAGTGTCAGTTCTGTGATTCTTTTAATGAAAAAGCTGAAAAAAGTTGTGCAAGTTGCGGTATAGAAAGAAATATTATAAATAAAACTGCACATAATACAAACTTTGGTGATTGGATTTGTACAAAGTGTAATGCACAAAATAGGGAAGATTCAAGATTTTGTACTACATGCGGTGCACAAAAAGAAGAAAATAATGTTGGCGATTGGATTTGTACAAAGTGTAATGCACAAAATAGGGAAGACTCAAAATTTTGTACCACCTGCGGTGCACAAAAGGAACAAGTACAGGTTAGCAAAAGCAACAGCTGGTTTTGCAGAAAATGTGATGCACGAAATGATAACGGTACAAAATATTGTTCAAATTGCGGTGCGCCAAAAGAAGAACCGCAAACGGAAACGAAAGAAATTAGGTTTAAGCATACTTGCTCGCAATGCGGAAGAACATTCGAGGTGAAATTCAATATGCAAAAAGGTCAGACTACTATACCGAAATTATCAGCTACTTGTCCGGAATGTAATTCAAAAGAAAATGTTACATTCTGATTTAAGAAAATAATTGACAAAATAAAAAAAAGGTGATATAATACGTTATTATTGAATATTAAAAGCAATGATGGAACAAAGTAAGGTATACACCGCCTAAAGAGAGTATCGGTTATTGAGCTGTGAGCCGATACGGTAAGGGTTTATTTGAAATTTCATTCCGGAGCTGCATAGGTGAAAGCATTTTGCAATTAGTCTGTGACGGGTAGTGCCGTTATACATAATTGAGTGCCGATATTTTATCGGAAGTCGGGTGGTACCGCGGAGTTTGAATTTACACACTTCGTCCCTTATGGGACGGAGTGTTTTTTAATTTATATCGAAAGGAATTTTGAAATGAGAGAAAAGTTAGAAGAAATCAAAAAAAATGCCCTTGATGTACTTCAAAAAGCAACTGACATTGATGCTCTTGAAGAAGCAAGAATAAAGTTTCTCGGTAAAAAGGGTGAACTTACTGCCGTACTAAAAGGTATGGGACAGTTAAGCAAAGAAGAAAGACCGCAAATCGGTGCGCTTGCAAACGAAATTCGCGGTGTAATCGAAAACCACATAGATACGAAGAAAGCGGAAATTTCAGAAAAGCTTGAAGAAATCAAGCTGAAGAGCGAAGTAATCGACGTTACAATGCCGGGTAAGGCACAAAAAACAGGTAAACTTCATCCGCTTACAAAAGTAATGAACAACATTAAAGACACATTTATCGGAATGGGTTTTGAAATCGCGGAAGGTCCGGAAGTTGAGCTTGACTACTACAACTTTGAGGCGCTTAACATTCCTCCGAATCATCCTGCCCGTGACACGCAAGACACATTCTATATAAATGAAAATACGGTTTTGAGAACACAAACTTCACCTATCCAAGTTCGTGTTATGGAAAAGAAGAAACCGCCTATCAGAATTATAGCACCGGGCAGAGTTTACAGAAGTGACGCGGTTGACGCAACTCATTCACCTGTATTCCACCAAATCGAAGGCCTTGTAGTTGACAAAGGTGTTACAATGGCAGATTTAAAGGGTACTCTTGAAATGTTTATCCACCGTCTTTACGGCGAAAATACAAAGGTACGTTTCAGACCTCACCATTTCCCGTTTACAGAGCCGTCAGCCGAAGTTGACGTTTCGTGTTTCGCTTGTGGCGGTAAAGGCTGCAGTGTATGTAAAGGCGAGGGCTGGATTGAAGTTTTGGGTTGCGGTATGGTACACCCTAAGGTACTTGCAAACTGCGGTATTGACCCTGAAGTATATTCGGGCTTTGCTTTCGGTATCGGTCTTGAAAGAATTGCAATGGGTAAGTATGATATTAACGACCTTAGACTTTTCTTTGAAAATGATTTGAGATTCTTAGACCAGTTTTAATATATTATTCGGAAATTGAAAGGAATGAAATATAATGAATTTACCTATGAGTTGCTTAATGACTATATGGATATAGACGTTACGCCGAAAGAATATTCAGACAGACTTACAATGACAGGCTCTAAAGTTGAGGGTTGGGAGAATATGGGCGAATCTGTTCAGAATGTAGTTGCGGGTAAGGTGCTTACCTGTGAAGATCACCCTGACAGTGACCATCTTCATGTGTGTACGGTTGACGCGGGAACAGGCGAGATTTTGCAGATTGTCTGCGGTGCGCCGAATGTAAAAGCCGGTATAATCGTTCCCGTTGCACTTGTCGGTGCGGTACTTCCTGACGGAAAGATTAAAAAAGGCAAGCTTAGAGGCGTTGAATCTTACGGTATGCTTTGCTCACACGATGAACTTGGTATAACTGAGGATATGCTTGGCTATGAGCCTGAATACGGTATTCTTATTCTTCCGGACGATACAAAAATCGGTACGGATATTAAGGATATATTCGGTATGAATGAAACTGTCGTTGAATTTGAAATCACTTCAAACAGACCTGATTGTTTCAGCATAATCGGTCTTGCGCGTGAAACAGCGGCATCATTTAATAAAAAGTTCACTATTCCTGAAGTTAAGTTTAACGAAAACAGTGAAAATATCGCCGATATAATCAGCGTTGATGTACAGGACAAGGATAAGTGTAAGAGATACTGTGCAAGAATGGTTAAGAACGTTAAAATCGGTCCGTCACCGAGTTGGATGCAGGAAAGACTTCGTGCGTGCGGTGTAAGACCTATCAACAATATTGTCGATATAACAAACTATGTACTTCTTGAATATGGTCAGCCTATGCACGCATTTGATTTGAGAGATTTACAGGATAACAAAATTATCGTAAGACGTGCAAATGACGGTGAAGTTATAAAGACTCTTGATGAACAGGACAGAACGCTTACTTCAAACGACCTTGTAATCGCAGACGGCGGCAGAGCTGTTGCTATTGCAGGTGTTATGGGCGGATTTAACAGTGAAGTTAAGGATGATACAACAACTGTTATTTTTGAATCGGCTACATTTGACGGTGCGTCTGTAAGACTTACAGCACAAAGAGTCGGTCTTAGAACAGAATCATCATCAAGATACGAAAAGGGACTTGACTATAACAATACAGTTCCTGCCGTTGAAAGAGCGTGTCAGCTTGTAGAAGAACTTGGCTGCGGTGAAAATGTCGGCGGAATGATTGACGTTATGGGTAACGTAACAGATATGCAGCCGCTTGCTTTCAGACCTGATAAAATTAATGCGTTCCTTGGAACAGAAATTCCGACAGAGGATATGGTTAAGTATTTTGACGCACTTGAAATTAAGGTTGACCTTGACAAGATGACTGTAACTCCTCCGTCATTCAGACCTGACCTTGAAGGTGAGGCAGATATTGCGGAAGAAGTTGCGCGTTTCTACGGTTACGATAAAATACCTGTAACACTTCTTTCGGGCGAGGCTACTTGCGGAATGAAAACAGAACGTCAGCAGGTACAGGACAGAGTAAACGAACTTCTTACAGCACAAGGTATGTACGAAATTTACACATACACATTCACAAGTCCGTCAATATTCGATAAACTGAATATTCCGAAAGACAGTGAAATGAGAAACGTTGTAAAAATTACAAATCCGCTTGGCGAGGACACATCGGTAATGCGTACAACTACTATCGCAAGTATGATGGATATATTGTCAAGAAACTATAATTACAGAAATCCGTCTGCCAAGTTGTTTGAAATAGGAAAGATATTTATTCCGACAACGGACGGTGAACTTCCGAACGAACCTGTTAAAATCACAATGGGTATGTACGGCGATAACGTAGATTTCTATGACATTAAGGGTATATGCGAAACAATGTTTGCACAACTTAACGTAAAGAATGTTAAGTATGAGGCCGTAACAGATAACCCGACATTCCACCCGGGAAGATGTGCAAAGATAAGTGCCGGCAATAAGGTAATCGGCATAATCGGTGAAATTCACCCTGCAGTAAGCAGAAAATACGGAATTGAAACTCCTGTATATATTGTCGAATTGGATTTTGAGAATGTATTCCTTAATATTAAGACTGATATTAAGTTTAAGGAACTTCCTAAGTATCCTGCCGTAACTCGTGATATAGCAATGCTTGTTGATAAGACAGTTCCTGTTGCGGATATTGAAAATGTAATCAAAAAGGCATCGGGTAAAATGCTTGAAAGCTTGCAGTTGTTTGACGTTTACGAGGGTAAACAGATACCTGAGGGCAAAAAGAGCGTTGCATACAGTGCTATATACAGAAGCACAGACAGAAGTTTGACAGGTGATGAAGTACAGAAAGTATTTGATAAGGTTGTTAAAAATCTTGAAAATCAAATCGGTGCTCAATTAAGATAAGATATAAAAAACTGCATTTTGATTTTATTCAAAATGCAGTTTTTTGTTATTTTGTAGACAAAACCGTTATGTTTTTGTCTGCTTTGTTTTTTGGAGTATGAGGTGCTAACTCATTGGAAATCATTTCTGACGACATGTGCGGCAGAAATGGCTTAAAATCAAAAGTTTCGACTGTGGAGGAACTTTTGATTTTTTCACAAAAAATACTCAAAAATTACATCGCAAGATGTGATTCTTGGACTGGCGACATTATGTCGACAGCCTCTGTATTAGATATTGGTGATGTCTTTGTCAAGGTCGGCAAGCTCGGAAGCTTTCGGAACGTTGACAAGACCGATTGTTTTTAAGTGTTCGATTTCTTTTGAATTTTGCGGTTTGACACTTGAATCGTGTTTTGGCATTTCAACGTTAATCATATCTTTTTTGATTAAGTCTGCTATTGGCTGAACGTTGTTTTTAATCATTTCGTTTGCAACAAATCGTGCAACGATGTTGCCGCCGATGTCGTTTGTGTGGGTGTAATCGCGGTCAGTGCCGTTGCCCCAGAAATAATCCCAAGCTTTTACCGCTCCTGTTGCCTCAAAAAATTCGGTTGTGCGTGACCACAAGTCAATAAATGGTACATTCATTTCGTCACATACGTTTTTAACTGCTGTTCTGTAATCACCGAGCAAGTTAAGAAGCGTTCCGTCCTCTTGGAATATAATTCTGTTAATTGGTGAACATATTATTGGATTTGCACCTTTTTCGCGGACAAAATTTACAAAATATTTTAAGTTCTCCGTGTATCCGCCGAACGCGTCAAGAGTATCTATTTTTTGGTCGTTGTGACCGAACTCGATAATCAGGAAATCACCCTTTTTGATTTTGTCTTTGAATGCGGTGAAATTCACATTTTTAAAATCTTCAGTTGTAGAACCTGATTGAGCGTGGTTTTCAACCGCAATGCCCGTGTTTAAAAATTGCGGAAACATTTGACCCCAGCCGCAGTATGTAGAGGTGGCGTTGTACGGATATTCGGCAGGCTGGTCTGTGACGGTTGAGTCACCGGCGATGTAAACTGTCGGAATATTGACAGGCGATACTGCGGAAAGTGCGGTAAAATCACCGTCGCACATAATATCAATTTCAACTCCGTTTACGTTTGTGTAATCTTCGTTGTTTTTGTGGTAGTCACATACGCTTACATTGAAAGTAATGTCTGTGCTTTCTCCTTTGCCAAGCTTTATATCTTGTGCCATAAAACGGCGTGACTGCGAAAGTATTGTGAAAATCATATCTTCGTGTGCGGTAACTGTGACAGTTACTTCATAAGTGCCGTTGGGTACGGATGTTGAAATATGCAGTGGTTCTTTTTCGTAATTCATTTGTGGATTTCCTCTCTTTATTTAATGTGTTTTTATTTTTCCTTTTAAATATGCGTCAACAAGCGCTTTTAAGTCGGTGATTTTTTTTGATAACGATTTACCTGCGTCAGTGTCCTCAACAAGTAAACGGTTCGGAGCAAGTTCAACAACGTCAAGTGTTGAGTGAATATCCTTTTCTTCTTTTATGGCACTTTCGATAGATTCAAATGCGTCATGCGCACTTAAAAGCAAACCGTGTGAATTGAACAGCAATGTGTAACCGGCAAGTCCGGTAACTTTCTGATATGCCTTTGAAAGACCGCCGTCTATAACTAAAAGTTTGCCGTTTGATTTAATCGGGCTTTCGCCTTTTTTTATTTTTACGGGAACGTGACCGTTTATAATATGAGAAAAATTATTCGGGTCAATTCCGAATTCACATAAAATTTTGTTGCATACGCTCGGTTTTTCGATAAGGTGATAATATTCGTCTTTAATTTCTACCCATGTACTTTCATCATCAATGAAATATCGTTCAAACGAAGTCATTTTATTTTTGCCGTAAACAGGGGAGTAGCAACCGCACCATAAAAACCACAGAAAATCTTTGCCGTATTCTTTTTCTTTAGAACCGTTTTTGGCAAAATAACCGTCACGTGCAAGCTGTTCGGCTTTGTCCATGAGCGATTTGCCGCTTACCGTTTCACCGAAAAGTGTAACTTCCGTAAAAGTACCGTCACTGTTCATCGGTATACAGCCGTGATACAACAAATTGTTGTTGAATGTCAGATATATACTGCCTTTTTCGTATAAGAATTTGACGTGATTTTGAAGTTTTTCACTGCGTAAAAACGATGAACGCAATAAATTCATAAGCTCTTTTTCGGCGCCTGTAAGTTCAAACGGATTTTCGGGATTGATAGTAGGAAAGTTTGTGTCTTTTAATTTGTATTCTTTACCCTCAAGCATAATTGTTCCGTTTTCGTAATTGATTTTGTCAAGCATAAGGTGGTTGTCCATATTAAATTCAGGGTGACGTTTTATAATTTGTCCTTCTAACTTAAACTGAATTACAGATATAGCTTTATGTACCTTCGCCCAAAAGTTTTCGTCATGCTGAGAAATATAAACCATATTCGGATTTCGAGGTATAAAGCATTCGCACGGATCGTCCGCATAAGTTTCAAGTGCAAATACCGTAAGCGGACGCATATTAATTCCGTAACCGTCCTCAAGACAGTCAAAGTTTGAATACTTGGTGGAAATAGCAAGCACATTTGCAATACAAGCCAAACTGCCCGCAGCGGCACCCATCCACTGAACATCATGGTTGCCCCATTGAATATCGACACTGTGGTACTTCGTCAGTGTGTCAAGAATTATATCGGCTCGCGGACCACGGTCAAAAATATCGCCGATAATATGCAGACGACCGATTGCAAGTGTTTGGATAAGCGTTGAAATTTCCACAATAAAATCATCGGCTTGTCCGAGTTCAACGATTGTTGAAATAGATTCGTTATAATATGTTTCCTTGTCCGAGCCGTAATCGGTATTTGCGTGTATAAGTTCGTCTATCGTACTGCCGAACGCCTCCGGTAAAAATTCTCTGATTTTTGCACGTGTGTATTTTGACGCAACAACGCGACATATTTCTATAAGGCGATATAAAGTGATTTTGTACCAATCGTTAATATCGTCCACTTCGTCCTTGATATATTCAAGCTTTTGCTCCGGATAATAAATAAGAGTGGCGAGAACTTGTCTGTCACGTTCGGACAACGTACGACCGTAAATTTGCGTAATCTTGTCCTTGATTACACCGGAGGCATTTTTTAATATGTGCAAAAAAGATTCGTATTCACCGTGAATATCACTCATAAAATGCTCTGTAAGTTTCGGCAGTTTTTGCCTTGACTGCAATCGAATGATTTCGGTTGACGCGGCTTTAACTGTCGGATACTGCTGTGAAAGCAGTGTCAGATAATCAATATCGTAGCTCATAACATCCGTTCCTTTCTGATAATATAATATGTAAATTTAGGTGGTATATTACACAAAAAATCCGCTCACAAATGCAATTACGACAGACGTAACGGCGGCGGCCATAAGCCCCTTGTCGAAAAATGCCATAAGCATAGCACCGACCAATCCGAGCGAGGCGGAGAAAACCGAGCCTGTCGAGAAAAATATAGCCGGAAACGTCATAGCACCGAGTACGGCATACGGTATGTAATATAAAAACGATTTAAGCCATTTTGATTTTATTTCTTTTCTGAAAAGCGTTATAGGCAACGCACGAATTATGTACGTCACTATTGCCATAACTGCCATTAAAGCAATCATTTTCATTTTTCGCCCTCCTCATTATGCGGGAAGAACGTCGCACCGAATGCCGACGCCAACACTGCCGTTATGATAACAGCCCAGCCTGATGATATAAAAGGAAGTGCGAAATACAGAACGCAACTCAATATAACTGCGGCAATAAGTACAAAAAGTACGTTTTTATCTCTCCTTGACGCAGGGATAATTATTGCGATAAACATTGCGTATAATGTTATTCCCATTGCGTCCGCAAGTGATGTCGGCAGCAGATTGTTTATAAAAGCACCGAGCACTGTGCCGAGTGTCCAGCCGATGTACGGTATTGCAATCAGTCCGAGCATAAACGGAAATGTAATGGCAATCGGTGTTGTTGACGCAACGGCGAATACTTCGTCTGTTATGCCAAATGCTGTTATAAGCCTTCTTGCAAGCGACATTTTACCGATTTTTTGTGACAGGGAAAGCGACATAAGCATATATCGAAGATTTATCACAAATGTCGTAATTGCCATTTCCCACATACCGCCGGCGGCGGAAATTATGTTCATACCGGCAAATTGTCCGGCAGAAGTAAGGTTAGTCATTGAAATTACTATTGCCACCCAAACGGGTATTCCGTTTTGTACGGCAAGCATACCGAATGAAAATGAAACGGGTATGTATCCGAGTGCAATAGGCATACCGAGCCTTGCACCTTTTAAAAATTGCGTTGCTTTACTCAAAATATTTTATCACTCCGAATTGTTTTATTACTTATTATTATAAGGGAAAAACGATATAAAATCAATATCTTATAAAAATATAGGTAACAAATAATGTTTAAAAATCAGTGATAATATTTTAGTCGTAGAAATACTATTGAAAAAAAATAGTAAATGATGTATAATATATCTATCATGTTGTATTATGCGATGGTTTGTCGTGTAAAAATCAGAAAGAGAGGGAGAAAGCACATGAGTAACAAAAAGAAAATATTGTCATTGGCAATCGCAGTGTCAATGATAACTTCTGCATTTACGAGCTTTGCGGCTCCTGTAAATTCAAAAGACAGTTTGTTCGATGTTTTTGACAGCGGAATAACTATGTTTGACGCAGAAAATGCGGGAGATTCAACTGTTGCTACAACAGCGCCGACTGCAACAACAGAAGCAACAGAGGCAACAACAGCGCCGACTGCAACAGCGGAAGCAGCAGAGGCAACAACAGCACCTACTGCAACAGCAGAAGCAGCAGAGGCTACAACAGCACCTACTGCAACAGCAGAAGCAGCAGAGGCTACAACAGCGCCTACAGAGGCACCGACAGCTGCTCCTACAGTTGACCCGTCATGGGACGGCAGTGTGGACATCAGCGAAAACTTTGACGGTGAAAGTGCTGTTGACGGTAACGGTTACAAATGGGATGTAGTTATCGGAAATGACTGGGGAGGTACAAACAAAGCACTATCTCTTACTGCTAATGACGGAAAGAGCATTCTTAAAGTTCCGAACGGAATGGGTAGTAAAACAAAAGATGTTAAAATGACATTTAAAGCAGGTTCGGTTAAGAGCTTTATGCAAAATACAGCAACTTGGGACATGGTATTTAAGTCAACTGACGGCACAGAATTGTTCAAATTCAGAGTCACAAGCGGTGGCAGTGATTGGGCAAGAAGAATAGCACTTGTAGTAGGTGATGAAGTTAAAGATGCAAGCTATTCGGCATTTTCAGACAGTAAATATACAGACATCAGCGCATATGTGACATTTAATGAAAATGGCGGAGAAGTTACATTGGGTAATACAACAGCTGAATTTGCCTCAGGCAGTAATATCGGCGAAATTGCTATTGAATATGATCAGAAAAAAGATTGGGACAGACCTTTCTTTATTGATGACTTTACAGCAAAAACAGTTGACAGAGAAAAGGTTACATTTAATGTAAAATCAAACAAAGACGGTGAATCGGTTGAAGGTGCAACTCTTGCAATCGGCAATGATACATATACTGTTCCTGCGAACGGTAAAGTAGAGGCATATTATCTTCCGGGTACATATGATTATACATTAAAACTTGCAAAGCACAAGGCTTTGACAGGCAAAGTGACTGTGGCAAAATCAGGCGAAACAAGCAGTGTTTATAAATTTGAAAATATTGCGTCAGATGTAAACAAAGCAACTCTTGTACACGCTTATTACAAGGCTGACAAGACTCTTGACAGCGTCACAACAACAGATGTAGATATTCAAAACGGTACATACACTGTTGATCCGGTTGAAAAAACAGGTTGCACAGAAAAGTATATGCTTTGGGATTCTACTCAAGGAATGAAACCTGTTTCAACTGCTAAATTGGAAACTACGGAAGTTACTAATGATAAAGATTTAGTTCTTGAATATGTTGGCGAAGCAGTTGCAACAAAAGCAGAATTAGGCGGAGGAGAAGATTATATCTATCTTCCTACAAGCGGAACCGCAACTTCAAAAGCATTCACTGCAACAATATATGATAATGCAGGTCTTGTAATGGATAACGCAGAAGTTGAATGGTCACTTCCTGGTCAGCCTGATACAATTTCAATCGGCAATGACGGCGTTATTACACTTACACCTCAATATCCGCTTACAGACGATAACGGTGTTGATGTAGTTGTAAGAGCAACTGTTAAGGGTACAAACGTAACAGCTGAAAAAACAATTCATATTCATAACACAGCAAGAGCAACAACATGGGATATTGCCGGCCCGGCAGTTATTAAAGACGGAACGGCGGCAACATATTCTGTTGCAAATGTAAAAGACCAATACGGCAATGACTTCACAGGTGAAAATACATATACATTGACATCTGATGACACAAAGGCTGCAATAGAAGGATTGTCAATTACACCAAACGTTGGTACATCACGTACACAGGAAGTTAAGCTTACAGTAGCATCTGCGTCAAATCCTGCAATCAGCGTAGAAAGAACAGTTACTGTATACGGATACGATTTCTATGAACCGGGTACAGGTGAAGCAACATACGGTACACCGAGAATGGAAACAGTAAACGGTGTTAATTCAATAGTATGGCCGGCAAGTGTGGGCGGAAAGGCAACAACAGAAATTACATTGCCTACACCGGTTGAACTAAAAGCAGGCAGTGCAAAGATGATTACGTTCGATAATATTATGACTGTAAAGAACATCAGTGCACAAGAAAGAAGCTTGAAGTTCCTAAACTCAGAAGGAACAGCGGTAATTGATATTGACTTTGCCGGTTCAAGCGTTGTCAAAGATTACTCTGTTGTAGATAAGGCATATACAGGTACTGAAATAGGTAAGATGGGTGAACTTGGTGAAAAATCAAGTGCTACATTTGTTCTAAAGACAGATGCATCAGGCGTTACATCAGCAATTCTAAGCTACAACGGTACTACTTTGGCAGAATATGAAGTAGGTACAGTTAATGATATTGCTAAGATTGTAATGACAGGCGGTGCAGGTGTTCCGAACGAAAGATTGTGTACACTTACAAATCTTGTTATTTCAGATTCTGATGTAGCAGAAGTTGAAATTGTCGGTGACAGTCAACTTGCTAAGGTTTCGGGTACTACAGCAACAAAGACATTTAAGGGTTCAATCTTCTCACTTTCAGAAGGTGAAACATATACTTGGTCAGTAGCAGATGCAAGCGGTAGTCCGATTGACGGTGTAACAATCGACCAAAAGGGTGTCCTTTCAGTTGCAGATACAGTTGCGGCAGATACAGTTGCAGTTGTTTCTTATACAAGCAGTCTAAGCACAACAGAAACACCTAAGAAAGCAACTCATGAAGTTACAATTAAGGATTTTGCAGAAGTAAAATCATTTGATATTGAAGGCCCGGTAGCAGTCAATGCCGGTGACAAAGTAACATATCAAGCAAAGAATATCATTGACCAATACGGTGACGAATCACCGATGGCTGTTACTTATGCTATAACAGACGGCAGTGATATTGCAACGATAGATTCAGCTACAGGTGTTGTAACAACAACAGGTAAACTTGGCAGCTACACAGTTTCAGTTACAGTAGGTAACCCTGGTAAGACAAAGACAGAAACTAAGACTGCAACAGTTGCTAAGTACAGTGAATCGGGAGAGGCAACAGGCAATGTTGAAGTTGATGTAACAAAGCTTGCAAATTATGCGGCAGATACACAGTATCGTGTAACAACAGCAACAGCTGACGGCGTACTTGTTAATCAAACAGAAACAAAGTCAACAGACGGTAAAGTAACTGTTGATATGACAGGTGCTGCTAAGTATGAAGTATCTCCGATTTATTCATACACAAGTGTTGGTAATGTAGCGGCAGGTAAGACAATTCCTCTATGCGACGGTTTGTATGACTTTACATTTAAGAAGTCAAACGGTACAAGAGCCGATATATTCGTAAACGGTAATATGGTAGGTCAGAACGTTGACCAATACGGTAAGGGCAGAGCAACTTCGGGTTCTACTTACACAGCTAAGGACGTTAAGGTTGAAGGCGGCAGTGCGGTTGTAACAATGAAGGATAATGATTCAAATATGGATTCAATCGTTGTTAAGAAAGCACCTTCAATTATTCCGAGAAAGACTCATGTATATATCTTGGGTGACTCACTTGTATCAAACTACTACGGCACATTTGCCGACGAAGACGGTGACGGTATTCCGACAGCCGGTGACGCTCAAACAGGTTGGGGCCAAGTTATGGATAAGTTCATCTCATCAGACTTGAATGTAACTAACCTTGCAGAAAGCGGTAACTATGCAACAGGCTTGCAGGCAAGCACATTCCCTGGTGTATTGGCTAATGCAAAAGCCGGTGACTACATGATTATGGAATGTGGTTACAATGATGCAAACTACAGTAGTGAGGCTAAGATGGCAACTGCTCTTGAAGAAATTGCAGACGATTGTGAAAAAGCAGGTATCACATTGATTCTGTCAACACCAAACTTTGGTGCGGCTCGTGGTGATACAAATAAGGCAGACGTTAAGTTCGGTCCTAAGATTCTTGAAGTAGCTAAGGAAAAAGGCGTTTTAGGTGTAAACCTTTCAGGTCTTGGATATGCTGATTACACAGCATCAGGCTCAAATAAGGAATACTGGTCAAAGAACTTCAATGTTTACTTTAGCGGAGCACAGCAAGACGATCTTCACCTTTCATATTTCGGTGCTATGAAGAATGCGTCACTTGTTGCACAGGCAATCTATGATGCACAAAATGATACTGAAAATGCTGAATTGGCAGAAACACTAAAGGGCTTGAAGATTAATACACAAGCTTATCAAATGAAAGATTCAGAAGGTCAAACAGTAACACTTCAAGTTAAATAATCTTGAACAAATTAAAATACACACTCTGCGGAGTGTGTATTTTTTTTATGTATTCAATTTTTTATCGATTTCCCGTAATATCAAAATTCTGCATAACCTCTTTACGTTTTTCGATTGCGTATTGAGTGTAGTATTTGTGGGTTACTTCAATATTTTTATGTCCCATAAGCTCCGCAACCATTTTTATATCAATGCCGTCGGCAATAAGGTTACAGGCGAATGTACGTCTTAATGCGTGCGGACGTGCTTTGTCGGGGTCGTATATACCGACAGTTGCACAATATTTTTTCAGCACTTTTTCAACACCTTGTGCGGTCATACGTTTACCGAGACGGCTGATAAAAAGTGCGTCGTCTTTTGCTTTTTCGTTTTCAACACGTTCCTGCATATATGTAAACAATTCGTTTTCCACTTGAACAGGCATAAATATTTCCTGTTCGTCACCGCCTTTACGGGTGACAACGAATGACGAGGTATCAAAGCACACGTCACGAATATCAAGGTTGATAAGTTCACTCACACGACAGCCTGTACCGAGATATGCGGTAAAAAGTGCAATATCACGTTTTTTTCTGTTCTTGTATTCCGTAAGGTCACGACCTGTATAATATTTTTCACCGTTATATATCACGTCAAGAAGGTTGACGGTTTCTTGTGATGTAAGCGGACGTTTCATTTTTTGATGCAGTTTTTTAAAATCTAACTTATCCGTTACGTTTTGAGAAATCAAGTCGTTTTTGTAAAGATACGAAAACAGTCCACGTATTCCCGAAAGTTTACGGTTTATGCCGTAAGCACTGTTGTGGCGGATTCGTTTAATGTGTTTGCCGTCAATCGAAACGGTGTCGGTTTCGTATTCTTTTAGATACGCCGTAAAAGCGTTTAAATCACGGAGCGTAACTTTCTCCATATCAGCTACCGTGAAATCTTCAATTTTTTCTATATAACTGAAATTGAATTTTTGCAGATATTCCAAAAATGTTTTTATATCTATACTGTAACCGATTTGTGTATTAATGCTTTCGCCGTTATACGCAATTTCGATATAGTCAAAAACAAAATCCGGCATACCCGAAAGAAAATTCATTAATTTTGAATGTTTGCTCATAATATATAACCTCTGATTTATCTTTCAAAATATTTAAAAATTACATCGCAAGATGTGATTTTTGGAGCCTCGGCAGGCTCCTTTTTATTATATAATTTATTTTAAGTCAATGCAAGTGCCTTTTTTTCAAAATGGTATTTACTATTTTTGAATTTTATAGTACAATAAAGATATATAGATATTTTGGATTATTTTGAATTGAAAGGAATGAATAGAGCGATGGTACTTAAAACAAGTGGTGATTTAGGCGAGGTAACCATTTCAAACAACGTTATCTCTGAAATTGCGGGTGCGGTTGCGACAAAGTGTTACGGCGTTGTCGGAATGGCGTCGAGAAATAAAAAAGACGGAATCGTAAACCTCCTAAAGCCTGACAGTATGACTAAAGGTATCAGCATAACAGTTGAAGAAGGCGGAGTTATCGTAGAAATACATCTTATCGTTGAGTACGGCATAAATATTAATACAATATGTAAAAGTATTGTGAACAGAGTCAGATATACTATCGAAAATACAGTTGGAATTAAAGTGAACAGAATTAATGTTCGTGTTGAAGGTGTCCGTGTTGACTAAAACTGATTAGGGGTGATTAAAATTAATACGCTTAACGGAAACACATTTGCTCAAATGATTATAAGCGGAGCAAATAATTTATATAATAACAAAAAAACTGTTGATGAACTTAACGTTTTCCCGGTACCGGACGGCGATACAGGTACAAATATGTCGCTTACCGCAACGGCTATGGCGACTGAACTTTTGAAAAAAGGCGACACAACTCTTACAAAAGCGGCTGATACAATGTCATTCGCAACTCTAAGAGGTGCAAGAGGTAACTCAGGTGTTATCCTGTCACAGTTTTTCAGAGGTATATCAAAGAGCCTTAAAGGCAAAACAGAATGTAATGCGGAAGAACTTGCAGTTGCTTTAAAAGACGGCTCGGATGCGGCATATAAGGCGGTAATGAAGCCGACAGAGGGTACAATTCTTACTGTTTCGCGTGAAGTCGCAACAGGTGCACAGCTTGCCGCAAATACAAACGAAAACATTATTGACGTAATGGAGAGTGCTATTGAAAGAGGTAACAAGGCACTTCAAAAGACAACTCAAATGTTACCGGCATTAAGACAGGCAGGCGTTGTTGACGCAGGCGGTCAAGGCTGGATGTTTGTGCTTGAGGGTGCACTGTATTATCTAAAGAGCGGTAATGTTGTTGAAAGACAAGGCGAAGCACTTGAAACGCAGACTGCTCCCGTAAAGAAAAAGTCACAAGAGGCAATTAAGACAGAAGATATAAAGTTTAAATATTGTACGGAATTTATCGTTGAGAAAAAGCAAAAAGGTCTTAGCGTAAGTACGTTCAGAGATACTATTGCCCCAAAGGGTGACTGTATGCTTGTAATTGACGATGATGAAATCGTAAAGGTGCATATTCATACAAATCATCCGGGTTTTGTGCTTGAAGAGGCTATAAAACTCGGTGAAATGATTAATTTAAAAATAGATAATATGAAGCATCAGCACAAGTCTATTATTGACGGAAGTAATGAACAGACTTCGGAAAATGCCGAAGTTAAAACAGCGGAAGTTAAGGCGGAGAAAAAGACTGAAAAGCCTAAAAAAGCTCCTAAACAGAAAGCACCTGTTGAATTAAAGGATTACGGTTTTGTAGCGGTATGTATGGGTAAGGGGATTACAAATATTCTTAAAGACCTTGGCGTTGACAGAGTTATTGAGGGCGGACAAACAATGAATCCGAGTACGGACGATATTTTGAAAGCCGTAAAACGTGTCAAGGCAAAGACGGTTTATGTGTTCCCGAACAATAAAAATATTATTATGGCCGCAAATCAAGCCACAGAACTTGTTGAGGATAAGAAAATCGTTGTAATTCCGTCAAAGTCAGTTCCGCAGTGTATAAGTGCAATGGTGGAATTTAATGATAAAAAGTCGGCAGAGGCTAATGAAAAGGCTATGAATAAGGCTATCGGCAGAGTTACATCGGGTCAGCTTACTTATGCCGTTCGTGATACGGAAATCGACGGTATTGAAATTAAAAAAGACGATATTCTCGGAATGGTTGAGGGTAAAATTGTAACTGTAGGCAAGGATATTGATGATGTACTTAACCGGGTAGTTTCACAGATGGTTGACGAAGATACTGAATTTTTGAACGTATATTACGGTAAGGAAATCAAGAAACCGCAGGCAGATGTAATGCTTAAAGCACTTGAAACAAAGTATGCGGACGATGAAATCGAAGTTTCGTTTAAGAAAGGCGGTCAGCCGCTTTACTACTATATTATTTCCGCAGAATAATATTATGGAGTCAGAATATGCCTAAGGATATAAGATATTTGAAAGGTGTCGGCGAGAAAAGAGCGAATTATTCGCAAAAAAAGGAATAAAGACAGTCGAAGATTTACTTTACTATTTTCCGCGTTCTCATGAGGACAGAACGGAAAAGAAAGATATTGCCGACTGTGTCGAGGGAGAAACGGTGTGCGTGAGCATTACCGTTTTTTCGCCTGTCAGAGAAACAAGAGTAAGACGGAATATGCTTATTTCAACAATGATTGTATCGGACGAATCGGGTGTTTTGAATGTGGTTTGGTACAATAACAGATATGTAAAAAATCAGTTTAAGACGGGCGATAAGTATGTTTTATACGGCAAGGTAACTAAGAACAGAGGTAAACTTGAAATGGTGAACCCTGTTTGTGAACAAGAGGGTAAAGAGAGATTTACGGGTAAAATAGTACCGCTTTATCCGCTTACAAGCGGACTGACGCAGAAAATTTTACAGTCGACAATGGAGCTTGCAATAAAGGAAGTCGGACGAATGGAGGAATATATTCCGTCCGATATAAGAGAAAAATATCACATTGCAGAGCTTAATTTTGCAATGAAAAACATACATTTTCCCGAAAACTTTGAAAGCTACAATATTGCAAGAGAACGATTTGTATTTGAAGAACTGCTTGTGCTTCAGCTTGCGTTAAGCGGAAGAAAGGATATAAATACATCGCAGGACGGTATTGTGTTTGAAGATATAAATTGTGTGCGTGAATTTACGGATAATCTGCCGTTTTCGCTTACAAACGCACAAAAGAAAACTCTGAATGAAATTTTGAAGGATTGCAAGAGCGGTAAGATGATGAACAGACTTGTTCAAGGTGATGTCGGCAGCGGTAAAACGGCTGTTGCGGCGGCGGCAATTTATACCGCCGTAAAAAACGGTCATCAAGCCGCAATGATGGCACCGACTGAAATTCTTGCAACTCAGCATGCAGAAACGTTGGCTGAATTTTTCAAGGGTACGGGTATAACGGTGGTAATGCTTACCGGAAGTATGCGAGCTGCGGAAAAAAGACGTGCATATGACTTGATTGCGACAGGCGTCGCAGACGTTGTTGTCGGAACTCACGCGATAATTCAAGACGCGGTGGAGTTTTATGACCTTGCATTTGTGGTGGCCGACGAACAACACAGATTTGGCGTTGAACAAAGGGCAAAACTTGCGGCAAAGGGAAATAATCCGCATATGCTTATTATGTCGGCAACGCCGATACCGCGAACACTTGCACTTATTTTGTACGGCGATTTGGATATATCGGTTATTGATGAATTACCGCCGGGAAGAAAGCCCGTTAAGACGTACGCAGTCGGTGAAAGTATGCGAAAACGCATTTTTGCATTTTTACAAAAAAACGTAAGTGCAGGTATGCAGGCGTACGTTGTATGTCCGTTGATTGAGGAAACGGAAACGAGCGACTTGCAAAATGCCGAAATGCTTGCAGAAAAGTTGCAGACAATATTTCCTGAGTTCAAAATCGGTCTTATGCACGGAAAAATGAAAGCAAAGCTGAAAGAGGAAGTAATGGACGAGTTTGTGCGCGGAGAGATTAACATACTTGTATCGACAACGGTAATTGAAGTCGGCGTAAACGTACCGAACGCAAATATTATGGTTATCGAAAATGCCGAACGATTCGGACTGTCGCAACTTCATCAGCTTAGAGGTCGTGTCGGACGTGGCAATGCACAGGCATTTTGCATATTATTTGCACACGGTAAAAATGAAGTGACTAAAAAACGTATGGAAACTATGTGTATTTCAAACGACGGTTTTTATATAAGTGAACAGGATTTGAAACTTCGCGGACCGGGTGATTTTTTCGGTACACGTCAACACGGTTTGCCTGAAATGAGAATTGCGAATCTGTTTGAGGACAGAGATATTCTTGCTATGTCGCAGGAGGCGGCAAAAAAGATTATGGCTGAGGACAGACATTTGGAGTCCGAAAAGTACAGCGGACTTCGTAAACGTGCCGAAAGTATAATCAGTGATGACATTGTTATGAATTAGTAAAAATTGTATGTTTATATTTTCGTATTTTACATAAATTATGAATGAGTTAATTACTCACTTAAATACTTTATGTAAAGGAGAAATAATCATGTCAAAGAAAAGCAAAACAGCAGGATTGGAACAATTCAAAATGGAAGCAGCAAGAGAAGTAGGCGTAACACTTGGTCAAGGCTATAACGGTGAACTGACAGCGAAACAAGCCGGCAGTGTAGGCGGTCAGATGGTTAAAAAGATGATTGAAAGCTACGAAAATCAAATGAAATAAACTAATTGGGAGATACAACAGATGTATCTCCCTTTTTTAATTCATATTTTTTGGCGTCATACCTGTTTTTTTGACGTACTGTCTGTAAAAATGCGAGTAATTATTAAAACCGGCATTGGTGCTTGCCTCAAGGAGTGACTGACCTTGCGTATGCAGTTCGCGTACAAGAAGTATGCGTTTATGATTGATATATTGACTTAGTGTGTATCCCGTATTTTTCTTGAACAGCTTACAGAGGTGGTATTTATTTATAAAGAATTTTTCTGAAAGGAAGTCAAGTGTTATTGTTTCAGAAAGGTGTTCATTTATGTACATAATTATGTCGCTTATTCGTTTGTCTTTTGATTTTGACGGTGAGATTGCCGATTTTGAAATATTCAAAAGATAGAGAAATTCTATAATAACACCGTTTGCGGCGGTGAGTGAGCCGTTATGGATATACACGCTTATGCGGTTTATCGGGTTTAGCAAATCGTCCTTTACAATGTCGGACGGTATTAGGTTGCCCGTACCCGGCGGGCGGTTTATGAAAATATCTTCAAATTCTTCACAACGGTTTTGTTTGAAATATTCTGTCGACAGATACAAATGATCCTCTCATACGGCTTGGCACTCAAACAACGTATATGGTGCATTTCAAACGGACGCGTTATGAGCATATCGTAAGGCTTTAATTTGTACACATTTCCCTCTGCGTAAAATTCAGAATCACCGCTTAGAAACAGCACTATTTCATATACATCATCGTGATTGTGAAGCTTGAAATCATTGTTGTCGGGTACTTCATCGTAGCAGTGAGTTAAACCGAAATACATATTCGGAAATATCTTTACTGTTTTCTCTGTCATATCAATCAGCCTTTCCGCTCAAAGTATATTTTTATTATATCAGACAATGCCAAGATAATCAATGTTTTAACCAATATATTAGATGAAAATATGATTAAATTGCTGTAATGTATAATTAGATTTTATGAAAAGGAGCAAAATCAATGAGCTTTTTGTTTAACTTGAATACGAAGGTACATACCGAAACGGAAACAAAGCCTGTTATGAATGCGATTAATATTTTAAAGCGTGATATGGCAAAGGTTTTCGGTGCAAGTGATGAAAACGGAAATGATATTCATTTAAAAAAAGACGATACATTAGATGAGGAAAGTTATAAAATTGACATAGCGGAAAATATCGTGATAAGTGCGGCGGACGATTTGGGGTTTGTGTATGCACTTTTGAAAATAAGTGAAAAATATCTCGGTATTAAGCCGTTTTGGTTTTGGCTTGACCAAAAAATCGAAAAGAAAGACAGTGTTAAAATAGAAAAATACGAAATTAATTCACCGAAACCAAAGGTAAAATATCGCGGTTGGTTTTTCAATGATGAAGTGCTTATGATGAAATGGAAAATCAATGGTGACAAAAAAGAGCCTTGGAGAATGGCTTTTGAAACGCTTTTGCGTTGTGGCGGAAATATGACAATTCCGGGTACTGACAAAAATTCAAGACTGAACAGACAAATGGCGGCGGATATGGGATTGTGGATTACTCATCACCATGCAGAACCGTTGGGAGCGGAGATTTTTGCAAGAGCGTATCCGGGCGTTGAGGCGAATTTTATGGAAAAGTCGGAGCTTTTTTATAAACTTTGGGAAGACGCGGTAATTGAACAGAAAGACTGCAATGTTGTTTGGAATTTGTGCTTTAGAGGACAGGGTGACTGCCCATTTTGGAGTAGCGACACGAGCGGTCAATTTGACACTCCGCAAAAACGAGGTAAGCTGATAAGCAATATTATAAAAAAGCAATGCGATATTGTTAAGAAATACGTCAAAAATCCTGTTTTTTGTACCAACCTGTACGGTGAAATAATGGAACTTTACAAGGACGGTTATATAGAAATTGACGACGGTATTATCAAGGTTAAAGCTGATAACGGTTACGGTAAAATGGTTACAAGACGACGTGACAATCATACGGCACGAGTGTCGTCAATGCCTGTCAAAGACGGCGGCAGACAGGGTATTTATTATCATGTTTCGTTTTACGATTTGCAAGCCGCAAACCACATAACAATGCTTCCGAATACGGTTGATTTTGTGAACAGAGAATTATCGGACGTACTTGAAAACGGCGGCGATGATTTTTGGGTTATCAACTGTTCAAATGTCAGACCGCATACATATTATCTTGACGCGGTGAGAAAAAAGTGGTTCGGTGAAGATATATCGGACGAAAGTCACAGCAAGGAATTTGCGGACGATTATTTTAATTCGGCTTATGACGTACCAAAATGCCTTGCGGAATATCCGAAGTCAACGATTAAATTCGGTAAAAATGAAGATGAACACGCAGGTGAACAGTTTTATACCGAGAATGTGCGTATTATTGCGAATAAGTTTGTGAAGGACGATAAAAACAGTATTGCTCCGCTTAATTGGCTTGTCGGAAAAGGCGGGTTTTACAGGCAGGTGAGAGATTACAAAGTTATATGCGAAAGTGGTATTGACAAGATAAATTCATATTATGAAATGTGCAAAAAGACGAGTGAAAAACTAAGCGGAAACGAGAAACAGCTTTTTGACGAAACTGTATTGTTACAGTCGAAAATTCATTATTATTGTGCAAACGGTGTAATAAAATTTTGCAACGGTATAGAGGAATTTGAAAAGGAAAATTACAAAGAAGCATTTTTGCTTTGCGGTGACAGTGCGGTTTTATTTGACAAGGCGAATGAGGAAATGCGTAACAGTGAAAACGGAGTTTGGCAAGGTTTTTATCATAACGATTGTTTTGCGGATATTAAGCATACCGCGTATATGGCGAGAAAGGTAATGGGGGTTATCAGAGAGTTCGGCGATAATATCAGACATGACAAATGGTATCGCGAAACAATGTATGCGCCCGAGGACAGAGAGGTTATGCTGTTATTGGTATTGGATAATCATATGACGGATGAAGAACTTTATAAAGAAATGAGGTCGATGGAATAATGATATTTGGTGTAGACTATTATCCCGAACATTGGAACAGAGATGAGTGGGAAAGTCAAGCTAAACTTATGCAAGAGGGCGGATTTAACACTGTAAGAATGGGCGAATTTGCTTGGAAACTTTTTGAGAAAAAAGAGGGTGAATTTGATTTTTCATTCCTTGATGACGCAATAGAGATACTTGCAAAATACGGTATAAAAACCATACTCGGAACACCGACTGCCGCACCGCCGAAGTGGCTTGCGGATAAATATGACATCGTGCAGAGGGACAAATACGGCAGAAAAAAGGATTGGGGTTCAAGACGCGAAGGCTGCGGAAACAATCCGAGCTACATAGAAAAGTCGGAAATCATAACCGAAAAAATGGCTGAACATTACAAGGATAATCCAAACGTCATAGCATGGCAGATTGATAATGAGTTCGGATGTCACGGAAGTACAAGATGTTATTGCGAGCATTGTCGAAAGGCTTTTGCAAAATGGCTTGAGAAAAGGTATCAGACAATAGAAAACCTAAACGAAAAATGGGGAAGCGTATTCTGGAGCTTAAACTATGATTCTTTTGAAGATATAATACTTCCGAAATACAATTCGTGCGAGGGTACATACGGCGATTTGTGGTCGCACAATCCCGCACTTGACTTGGAGTTCAGACGTTTTTCTTCTGATACTTGGGTGAATTATCAGAAAATGCAGATTGATATTTTGAGAAAATACACCGATAATCCGATAACGCATAATTTGATGGGACATTTTTCGGATATAAGTGCGTATGATTTGTCAAAAGACCTTGATTTTGTATCGTGGGACAATTATCCCGACAATCAGTGGGGTACGTCCGAATATGAATATGTGTCTATGGCACATGAAAATATGCGTGGTGCGAAGAACAAAAACTTTGTTGTAATGGAGGAACAGGCAGGTCCTGCCGGTTGGGATATTTTAGGCTCAACGCCACGTCCCAATCAGCTTAGATTATGGACATATCAGGCAATCGCACACGGCTGCGAGGGCGTTGTGTATTTCAGATTCAGAACGGCTCTTTTCGGTATGGAGCAATATTGGTACGGTGTACTTGACCATGACGGTGTGCCGAGAAGACGTTTTTATGAAATTCAAAAGACAGGTCACGAACTTCAAAAACTTGAAAAATATATTGTCGGCTCAAAAAATAAGTATGATGCATTGCTTGTGAAGTCGTACGACAATGTATGGGGACATGATATAAAACGTCACGCACAAAACTATAATTATGAAAATCACTTGTATTCATTTTACAAGGCAAATTGTGATTTGAACATAAATACAGCCGTTTCAAACGGCAAATATGAAGATTATAAAATCGTGTATATGCCTGCGTACAACATAGTCACAGACGCAGAGACTGAGAAAATCAAGGAATATGTCAAAAACGGCGGTACACTTGTTTTAACGTTTAGGAGCGGTACGCGTGATGAATATAACAGAGTAAGACCAATGGCACTGCCGGGAGTGTTCAAGGAAATTGCGGGCATTGAGGCGGTTGAATTTGATGCACCGAGAAAACCTGTAAAAATATGCGGCGAGGTAAGCGGAAGTGCGGAAATATGGTGTGATATAATAAAACCGGATACTGCAAAAACCATATGCACATACGGAAGTGAATACTACAAGGGCGAAAGTGCAGTGACGGTAAACGAATACGGCAAGGGCAGAGTTTATTATGTAGGCTGTGATTTGGACAATGACGCAATGAAAGAGCTTGTAAGAATTATAGCAAAGTCGGCGAATGTGGAAACAGTTGATACACCGAACGGTGTGGAGGTTGTTAAGCGAGATGACTGTACAATTATTTTAAATCACAATGAAAATGAAGTTGATACAAAAATTAAAGGAGTATCGCTGTTTGACGGCTTGGAATTTAACGGAGTATTGGACGGCTACGGAGTACAATTTTTGGAGGGAAGTATATGATATATAAATTTAAAGAATTTAAAGATGAACCGCTTTTGATAAATCATTTGAATATGGGCGGTAAAAATCCGAAAGGTGAAGAAATTAACGTCACAAGCAGATATTTCACACGAAACGGAAAACCTTGGATAGGCGTTATGGGCGAGTTCCATTTTTCGAGATACAGCAGAGAGAATTGGCACAGAGAACTTGCAAAAATGAAAGCCGGCGGTATAACTATTGTTTCAACGTATCTGTTTTGGATATACCACGAAGAAATTGAGGGTAAAATGGATTTTGGCGGTGACAATGACATCAGAGCGTTTATCGAAGAATGTAAAGATGTCGGCTTGGACGTTGTAATTCGTATAGGCCCTTGGGCACACGGTGAGTGCAGAAACGGCGGTTTCCCCGATTGGCTTTTGAAAAAGGATTATAAACTTCGTGACAACAACGAAGAATATCTTGCGATTGTTAAGAAGTGGTATCAGAGCATATATAACGAAGTGAAAGGACTGTTCTATAAGGACGGCGGAAACATAATTGCGGTACAGATTGAAAATGAATTTGTCGACAACGCCGAGCATTTGGCAAAACTTAAAGAAATAGCCGTAGAATGTGGATTTATTGCACCTATATACACAGTTACGGGCTGGAACAGTGCATCGGGTGCGAAAATTCCCGTTGATGAGGTTGTGCCTGTATTCGGCGGTTATTGTGAAGCACCGTGGGAAAATCATATGAACAGACTGTCGCCGTCACCGCACTATTTCTTTAACAGAATGAGAAACGATTCCGCAATCGGAACGGACCTTATCGCAAAAACTCAGAGTGACGGCTGGCAGCTGCCGTATGAGCGTTATCCGTTCGCAACGTGTGAGCTTGGCGGCGGTATAGAGGTTACGCATCACCGCAGACCGATTATAAAGCCTATGGATATATATGCGGTGTCGCTTGTAAAGCTTGGTGACGGAAACAACCTTGTCGGCTATTATATGTATCACGGCGGTACGAACAAAATAGGTGAGCTGTCAACTTTTAACGAAACAAAGGCGACAGGTTATCCGAATGATTATCCGATACTTTCGTATGATTTTCAAGCACCGTTGTCGGAGTACGGAGAGGTCAGAGAACAGTACGGATTGCTTAATATGCTACATATGTTTGTAAACGATTTCGGCGAAGAATTTGCACCGATGATTGCGGTTGATTCTGGAAATACGGTGGCGGCAGACGATACAAATTCTTTGCGTTACGGTATGAGAACAAACGGCAAAAGTGGGTTTGTGTTTGTAAATCATTATCAGAGATTGACCGAACTTGCAGATATTGAAAATGCAGTGATAAGTGCGGGAAATGTTGAGTTTCCGCCGATTGACGTAAAGGGTGAAGTGAGTTTCTTTATGCCGTTTAATATGAAAATGGGCGACAGTGTGCTTGAATATGCGACAGCACAACCGTTATGCAAGTGCGATGATACATATTTCTTTGCGGAAATACCGAATATCAAAGCGGAATACAAATTCAGCAAAGGCAGTGCAAATATTGTTACAGTGCCGTTTGAAAATGCTAAGTATATGCGTAAATTAAACGGAACGGTGTATATTGGCGGAGGTTGTAATTTGTATGAGGAAAACGGACAAATACACTCTGTTGAGGACGGCGAATATATTTGTCAAAAATGGAACGGCAGTGAATTTGAAACACTTAAAATCGGTCAGTCGGCAAAGCAATCAAATGTTGAAATCACAGGTGTGGAAAATGCACCGTTTGAGCCGAAGTACAAAGAAGAATTGTGTATTGGCGGAGAAAGAGAACTGACATGGAAGAAAATCAATGTTGACGGCGGATACGGATTTGCCGAGATTGACTATGTTGGTGACGTGGCACAAATTTACGCAGACGGTGAACTTGTTGCAGATGATTACTATTACGGCAAGACGTGGCGAGTGCCTTGTAAATTGCTTTACGGCAAAGAATGTTATATGGTAATATCGGAAATGAAAGAAGATTTTTATAAGGAATTTTAACAGGAGAGATAAAAATGGAAATGACATTACGTTGGTACGGTTCAAAATTTGATACCGTAACGTTAAAGCAAATACGACAAATACCGGGCGTTACGGGCGTTATAACAACGCTTTACGACACCGCACCGGGTGAAGTATGGAGCAGAGAAAGAATTAAAGAAATGAAAGATGAAGTCGAAAAAAGCGGACTTCATGTAAGCGGAATTGAAAGCGTAAATGTTCATGACGCAATTAAAGTCGGAACATCGGACAGAGATAAGTACATTGACAATTATATTAAAACGCTTGGAAATCTCGGAAAAGAGGACATTCATCTTGTATGCTATAACTTTATGCCTGTATTCGACTGGACAAGAAGCGAACTTGCAAGAAAACGTCCAGACGGTTCAACCGTGCTTGCATACAATCAAGATGATATTGATAAAATTGTTCCCGAGAAGATGTTTGAATCTATTTCAAAGGATATGAACGGCACTGTTATGCCGGGTTGGGAACCTGAGAGAATGGAAAAAGTAAAAGAGCTTTTTGAAATGTATAAGGATGTTGACGATGAAAAGCTTTTTGAAAATTTGAAGTATTTTCTTGAAAGAATAATGCCTGTATGCAATAAGTACGATATAAAAATGGCAATTCACCCCGATGACCCTGCTTGGAGTGTTTTCGGTTTGCCGAGAATTATCATTAATAAGCAGAATATACTTCGTATGATGAAAATGGTTGACGATGTGCATAACGGCGTTACTTTCTGTTCTGGTTCGTACGGAACAAACCTTGAAAACGATTTGCCCGATATGATTCGTTCATTAAAGGGAAGAATACATTTTGCGCACGTCAGAAATCTTAAATTTAATTCACCGACCGATTTTGAGGAGGCGGCACACTTGTCGTCCGACGGTTCGTTTGATATGTACGAAATAATGAAAGCACTTTACGAAATCGGATTTGACGGTCCTATCCGTCCCGACCACGGAAGAATGATATGGGACGAAGTGGCTATGCCGGGTTACGGACTTTACGACAGAGCGTTGGGTGCGACATATCTAAACGGTTTGTGGGAGGCTATTGAAAAAAGTTCAAAATAACAAAAGTGAGGATATAATGATGTGACCCCCAAAAGTTAGACCAAAAATCTAACTATTGGGAGGTCGGTTTTTTCATGGCAAAATATAGTTTTGAATTTAAAATGGAGGTTGTGCAGGCATATCTAAATGCTGAAGGTGGGTATAGATATTTAGCAAGTAAATATAACATTCCTGCAAAGAGGAGAATTGAAGAATGGGTACACGCATACAGAGAATTTGGTGAAGAAGGGTTAATGCGTTCGAGACAAAATAAGAAATATACTTTTCAATTTAAGCTTTCTATGGTAGAATTGTATCTATCAAGTGAGGTCTCATATCAGGAATTAGCACTATCACAAGGAATTAGTAATCCATCATTGATTGTAAAATGGGTCAATGATTTCAGAATTGCCGGACCTGATGCTTTGAGACCTAAAAAGAAAGGTCGTAAGAAAACATTGGATATAAGAGAATGTAAAAAGCCTTCTAAATATGACGGAGAAAAACCCGTGGATACAAGTGCCGAGCATGTCAAAGAACTTGAAGACGAACTACTTAAACTTAGAATAGAAAATGCATATTTAAAAGAATTGAGGAGACTGCGTTTAGAGGAGGAAACTCTTCTGAAAAAACAGCGAGAATTGTCCACAGTCTCCGAGGACAGTTCAAATTAAAAGACATTCTCGCAGTAGTCGGTTTTCCAAAGGC
>QTVU01000029.1 GCA_003460745.1 Firmicutes bacterium AM55-24TS | reverse complement strand
ACAATAATAAACATTACACAATGTAATACACGTTATAACATAAAAAATACAAATAAATCTACAAAATCATACGTTTTACAAACAAATTTAATATATAACACACTGTCTTCAAACCTCAAAAAGATAAGTTTTACGACATATCAAAAATACCGCAGTCTTACGACTACGGTATTTTTTTTATTGTCTATATACTAAAACCAATACGGATCCCAGTCGCTTGTCAGACGTGTAAGTGCCTCCATATAGAAATAATCTCCCCATGTATTACACTCATCAACACCGCCGTTATTACATGTATTATGCGGTGTTTTCTTTGCGTATGTACCGTGAAGTAAAAGTCCGTTAGACTCTTTACTGTCTTTAACAGCACAATTATCAATAATTGCTTTAAGCAATCTTTTAGCCGTCTGTGTATAATATTCAGCCTCATCTTTATCAAGATATTTAGCCATTTCAAGCATACCGCATACCGCTATAACACCTGCTGAAGAATCACGCGGTTCATCACTGCCGGTATCAAAATCAAAGTCCCAATAAGGCACTAAATCCTTCGGCAAATGTTCCATAAAATATTTTGTTACACGTTTAAATATATCCAAATATTCTTTATTTCCTGTTTTAGAATACGCAACCGCACTGCCGTATATTCCCCAAGCCTGACCTCTCGCCCAAGCCGAGCCGTCACGATTACCCTGACAAGTAACACCCTTTGTAGGTTTACCTGTTTCCATATCAAAGAAATATGTATGATATGTCGAATTATCATCACGCACGATATTTTCCATCGCTGTTTTTATATGTGCCTGTGCTTTCTCTTCATACTTTTTATCACCTGTCACCTTGCTCGCCCAGAAAAGCAACGGCATATTCATAAGGCAATCTATTATAAGTCTGTAATTGTCCTTATCACCTATTTTGCCCCAAGCTTGAAAGAACTGACCTTTTTCGTGAAAACGTTTCATCAAATTATCCGCCGCCAAAAGTGCCGCACGTTTACCCACTTCACTGCCTGTAAGCTATATGCCGCAACGCAAGACGGGCTGTACAAAAAGCCCATATCGTGATGGTCGGTATTAATATGATGTTCTATTCTGTAAAGGAAGTTGTCCACTTGACAAAGTGCCGCTTCCTTTAATTTATCGTCTTTGTTACTCTCATAAGCAAGCCACAATTCACCGGTCCAAAAACCCTCTGTCCAGTCTGTATTTTCTGTTTGCCTGTAAAAATTATTTTCACTGTTTGCACCCGGAAAACAGTCAAAAAACTCGTCAACATTATGTTCAATAAGCGAAACCGCCTTATTGTGTGCGTCACGAATTTCTTTATCATCAGCCACCGGATAGCCTTGTAATTCTTCCATAGTTATCATACTTAAAATCACACTCCTTATATAATAATTATACCAACACGACCAAGTTATTTCAATAGCAATAATTTAATGTCAATAAATTTAACGTATAACAATAGGCAAGCCGAAAATATAGGCTTGCCTATTCAGTCTACCTCTTTAATTATCCTTTAACTCCCGAAGATGTAGCGTTTTCAATATATGAGAATAGTGTTTGACTCGGCAACATCGACGTTCCAAGTATACAAAGACGATTCACTCTCTCCTGCAAAGACCACAGGTACATTGCAATCCGGTGCATCTGCCGACACATTCTCAATGACAAACTGGGGTAAGGCTAACAACGGTGCATATTTGAGCGGTGTTCGTTTTGCGGCAAACAAGGATATGACCCCGACCGATTTTGTAAAGATTAAATCGCTAAAGCTGTACGAAATTGAAAGAATTGCTGATACAGCCGTTGACAGTGCCGTAGCGGCAATCACAATCGATAAACTTACAAGCACACCGGAATGTGTAGAGCAAAACATCACTTTGCCGCAAATCACTTCAGACGACGCAGAAGTAACATGGACATCTTCCGATACATCAGTTATCGGCAATGACGGTACATTCTACGGTTCATCAAAGGCAACAGACGTTACAATGACGGCACAAATCACAAATAAAACAGACAGCTTTACAGTTTATAAAGACTTTCGTCTTTCTGTTCCGGGTGAAGAAACAGTAAAATTGAGCAAAAATTTTGATGACAACGGTATGAACGTAACAGTTAAGAACAATTCTTCAGACAGCTTAACTATAAAGGTTTTAGTCGGCGTACACAACGACAATGATACTCTTAAAACAGCTAAACTTCAAACTGTCACACTTGATTCAAAAGCAGAACAAACAATTTCATTTGCAGGTATCACCTCCGACAAATCAGTTTCAATATTTGCATGGGACAAGGATATGACACCACTTACAAATGTATTGCAATAACACAAAAAATACACCTATCATTCGATAGGTGTATTTTTCATTTGTTTTTCAATCCAAGCCATAAGCAAATTCACTATTTTTTCTTGTTGGGCCGGAGTAAGTTCAACATTTTTCGGTATTCTGTACCACTTGTTAAGGCAACCGCGGCAGCAGCACGCCGTTGCGTGTTGTGCAATAAACACAGGGTGTCCGCGCATGGGTGTTTGCTTGCCGTCATTTGCAATAAATGACGGTGCAAGTCTGTCACGAACAAAGTCACTGGCATGAGAACGTATAGTGTCCATACCTTTATTTTTTACATACTCCCTATCCTTTTCTTTCAGCTTAAAACTACTTCTGAACTTTGACTTTTCCAACTTTAAAAGTGCCTGTTCAATCGTCTGCATAAAATCACTGTCTTTCGCTTCTTCCGTATGTACAGGTTATATCGGCAATTTTCTTTGCGAGTTTGTCAGTCAAATCATTCTTACCCATTCTCCACTGCCAGTTGCCGCCAAGTACAGACGGTGTATTCATTCTTGCCTCACTGCCGAGTTCAAGATAATCCTGCATTTGAATTATCGCCGTATCGCTCACACTTGCCATAGCGGTTTTAATGAGTTTCCAAACAATATCATCTTCCGAATCAATGTACTTTTTACAAAATTCAAGTGTATCTTCGTCAAGCTCATCAATCCAACCAAGCACTGTATTATTATCGTGCGTGCCGACATAGACAACACTGTTTGAATTATATGTATACGGCAAATAATTACTTTCTTCACGAGGATCAAATGCAAATTCAAGCACTTTCATACCCGGAAAACCCGAATCTCTCAACAGCTTATGCACGTCCTCAGTCAAAAATCCCAAATCCTCCGCTATAATCGGCAAATCGCCCAATTCATTTTTAACGGCATTGAACAATTCAATCCCCGGACCTTTCAGCCACTGACCGTTTTCGGCGGTTTTATCACCGTAAGGAATCGAATAATACCCCTCAAATCCTCTAAAATGGTCGATACGTACAACATCATACAATGACGTTGCACTCTTTATTCTGTCTATCCACCAATTAAAGCCGCATTCTCTGTGCCTGTCCCAATTATACAGCGGATTTCCCCAAAGCTGACCTGTCGGAGAAAATGCGTCCGGCGGACAACCTGCAACAGCTTTCGGCACAAGATTTTCGTCAAGTTCAAATAAATCAGGATATACCCACACTTCCGCGCTGTCAAGCGCAACGTAAATCGGAATATCGCCGATTATCGACACACCGTTGTCATTGGCATACTTTTTAAGTTTGTTCCACTGTTCAAAAAATTTAAACTGCACAAACTCCCAAAACATAACGTCATCTTCGTGCGACGACTTAAATTCCCATAACGAATGAGAATCACGTTTTCTTAGTCCGTCCTCCCATTCAAGCCAAGACTTGCCGTCATTTTCATTCTTTATGCTCATAAACAACGCATAGTTTGAAATCCATCTTTCGTTTTTCTGCAAGAAGTCGTAAAATTCCGACAAATCACCTTTTTTAAATTCTTCAAAAGCAATTTTCAAAACCTAAAACGATTTTCATAAATTGTTTCGTAGTCAACATTTTTTCTGTCTTTGCCCCAATCAAGCTTTGAATAGTCCGATTTTTTCAAAAGACCTTCTTCACGCAAAATATCCATATCTATAAAATACGGATTGCCTGCATTCGTTGAAAACGACTGATACGGCGAATCGCCGTAACTTGTCGGACCAATCGGCAGAATCTGCCAACACTTTTGTTTTGCACTCTTTAAAAAATCTACAAATTTATATGCCTCTTTGCCCATTGTACCGATACCGTAATCAGACGGCAACGATGATATGTGCATTAAAATACCGCTTTTTCTCATTCCTTCTACCTCCCGATAAGTTGTAAAATTACATGCGGATTTTCCGCAATATAGTCTGCACCGGCTTGTACCAATTCATTTCTTGTTCTGAATCCCCAAAGCACTCCGACCGACGTCATTCCGGCATTTTTCGCTGTAAATATATCAACATTGGTGTCACCCAAGAACAGACACTCTGACGGCTTTACACCGAGTTTTTTCGCTATTTCAAGCGCCGTAAAAGGATTGGGTTTTGTCGGCATACCATCAATAACTCCATGCACCGCGTCAAAATAATTTTCACCGAAAATATTATCGGTAACAAAATGCACGACATTATCCGGTTTATTTGAGCATACCGCAATTTTTATGCCGTTCTCTTTCAGTTCTTCAAGCAATTCTCTTATTCCGTCATACGCGTCCGTATCATAAAGATAATCATTTTCATAATTTTCGTCATACACATCACGCACTTTTTCAAACATTTCCGCATTATCCTTGCCGTAAACTCCGAGCATTCTGTGAATAAGTTTATCTCTGCCGTCACCGACATATATTTTATAATCCTCTACCGGAATTTCGGGCAAACCGAATGCCGCAAGTGCAATATTACCAAAATGTGCAATAGCATTTATCGTATTTGTAAGCGTACCGTCAAGATCAAATATACATGCTTTAATATTACTCATAAAATCACCTCATTATGTTAATTATATATCTTGAAAACTATTATGTCAATGTGAATAGATTATGAATTTTTCTTGATATGCTTGATTTTTAAAAAACACTGTGATAGTATATCATTAAAGCTTCTACAAAATTGTTTTTTGAAGAAAGGATATGTAAATATGAAAAAAAGTTTAATCGTTATTGCCGCATTAATTCTTGCAATGTCAGTTGCGGGCTGCGGTAAAAAGGCAGAAAATACAAATACAACACCTCAGCAGACTGCGCAGTCAGATGCGTCGGGTGCATACGAAAACGGCAGTGCAACAGAAACTCTTGACGGTCAGGACTATTCAAAGAATGTCGATATGGCGGCAGTTGAAGGTACAGAGGCAAAATCAGATACAAAAGCGGACAGCTATTCGGGTGAAGTAAGCAACAATGATATTTCTATCGAGGAAGCAAAACTTATCAATTATGATGACAGCGACGTTGTTGTTGTGTCATTTGAATTTACAAACAAAACCGATTCAGACCAATCATTCAGTGGAGTATATGACGTCGTCGCCGAACAAAACGGTTCTTCATTAGCTCCTGCAACAGTAATCGGCGTGGACGGTGTTGAACTTCTTACACTTTCACAAAATATTGCTCCGGGTGAAACAATCACTGTTCAAAAAGCGTACAAGCTTGACAGTAAGTCGTCACCGCTTGAAATAACAGTTCAGCCGTTCTCTTCAGACGACGAATCATTCGTTACAAAGACATTTAATTTCTAAAACAAATAAAAAATATCTCTGCACAATGCAGAGATATTTTTTATTATGCTTTAACAACCACATTTTTACCGTTAATTTTGCCTCTGTACAGCAATTTATCGGCACTTTCAAGAAGAACATCATCGACTTTACCGCTATCGCGTTCGATAATCCCGAACGTCATCGTAACGGAAATATTGTTATTTTCATAAATAAAATTCTTATTTTCGATAGTTTTTCTTAAGTTTTCAACTTTTACAAATGCGCTGTCAATATCATCATTACAGAACATAAACACAAATTCTTCACCGCCCCACCTGCATATATCAACATTCTCCAAGCCAAGCGATTTTCTCATAATCTCCGAAATATTCTGCAGTACATAGTCACCGCATAAATGACCGTATGTATCGTTTATTTTTTTGAAATCATCAATATCACCGATACAAATGACCACAGATTTATTGTCCTCGCTGTCCTTAATTCGTTCCATAAACATTCTTCGGCTTTGCAAGCCTGTAAGTCGGTCATAATTCGCAAGATTGTTAAGAGTCTTGTTTTCATCAACGAGCTTTCTATGCGTTACAGTTGCCGATACGTCCGATATGTACGCACCTATCAATATAATTCCGACTGCCAAAACAGTATTGTATATTGTAACAAAAACGATATTCACTTCTGCCTCCGAGTAAATATGACGGCAATGCAACGTCAACCCTATATACAACAGTACCTCACATATTGAAAATATATATGTTACACTCCGATGTTTAAACGGATTAAAATACACAAATGTTGCCATAGAAAGCAAATACAAGGCAAAATCCGACGAATATCCGCCATTTAGCACCGTCACCGTAACAAACGCCGATACTTCCAAATGCACCAGTACAATACAAACGCGATAATATCCTTTCAGCACAACAAACAGCATTAATATATAAAATATCACACTGCCGATATTATACATAAACGGTATCTGCATTGAAAAATGCTTAAATATAAATAGAAACGAAATATGGAATATTTCACATAAGACAATAATCTGTGTGTAGACACTTTTAACATTGTCTTTAATTCTCATAATATATCTCCCTATTCTCTATGAGTATATTATACACGTTTCTTTCGACAAAAACAAGATTAATTTAGAGTTATTTTTCATTTTTTGCATAAAAAAAGTGACAGACTGAAAATCTGTCACAATGTACTCCAAATTAAAGAGCAGCCTTAGCTGTTTCAACAAGCTTTGCGAATGCAACGCTGTCAGCGATAGCGATTTCAGAAAGCATCTTTCTGTTCATTTCGATACCTGACTTCTTAAGACCGTTCATAAATGTTGAATAGTTCATACCGTTTTGCTTACAAGCAGCAGAGATTCTTGTAATCCAAAGACGACGGAAATCTCTCTTTCTTCTTTTTCTGCCTACATAAGCATTTTGCATTGAACGCATAACAGCTTGGTTAGCAATTCTGAATTGCTTGCTTTCAGCACCTCTGAAGCCCTTAGCAAGCTTTAATATCTTCTTATGTCTTTTTCTTGTATTTAATGCACCTTTTACTCTTGCCATTAGTTTCTACCTCTCTTTCGAATTATTTGTAAGGAATAAGCTTTTTAATAACTGCTGCGTTAGCCTTTGAGCAGTAAGCTTGCTTTCTTAGATGTCTTTTTCTCTTAGTTGTCTTTTTGTTCAAAATGTGTCTTCTGAACGCCTTGTTCATCTTAACCTTACCATTCTTAGTTACGTTGAATCTCTTAGCGGCGCCTCTGTGAGTCTTTATCTTAGTCTTAGCCATAATGCACACTCCTTCCGAATTAAATAATATTATGACAAGGGAGCAAGAAACATTGTCATATTTCTGCCCTCAAGCTTAGCCGGTTTTTCAACAGTTCCGGCTTCTTTAGCCTGTTCTGCAAATCTTTCAAGCAAGGTATAACCAATCTGTGAATGACTTACCTCTCGACCTCTGAAACGAACTATAACCTTTACCTTATCGCCCTTTTTAAGGAACTTTATTGCATGATTACACTTCGTATTGAAATCATTTGTATCGATAGACGGTGAAAGCTGAACCTCTTTGATGTTAATAACCTTTTGGTTCTTTCTGTTTTCTTTTTCACGCTTATTAAGCTCAAACTTGTACTTTCCGTAGTCCATAATCTTGCATACCGGCGGCTTTGCCTGCGGAGCAATCTTAACCAAATCCATTCCCTTTTCATACGCAATATCCTGTGCCTCTTTTGCACTCATTACGCCAAGCTGTTCGCCATCAGCTGAAACAACTCGAATTTCGTTATCACGAATTTGTTCGTTAATCTGCAAATCATTCTTACTAATTGTTAATCCCTCCTTAAAACATAAACAAAAAACGGCTGCAAAACGCACCCGTACAATACACCGATACCTAAAGTATCTGTATATTTACCGCAAAGCCTTCGCCGTACGGTGAGAACGGATTGTTCTGCTTGTTTTCTTTTCTGAAATATTATATCAGATTATTTATTCCCTGTCAAGCATTTTTATTAAATATTTTCAAAAAAGGTTGCCGGCATTAGCCGACAACCCTTTTATATTATACATCTGCTGTTTTAACCGATTCAAATTCTTCTATAACTTCCTTTGACGGAGCTTTTGTGGCAAGTGACACTATAAAGATAAGTGCAAGCGATACAATAAATCCCGGAATAATTTCATATACGGTAAATATACCCGGAAGATTATCCGCACCCCATATAGCAGTCGGAACGTATGCCCACAAAAGTGCTACCGCACCGCCGGATATAACACCTGCCAATGCACCGTGTTCATTACAACGTTTCCAGAACAAGCTGCAAAGAATAACCGGACCGAATGCCGCACCGAAACCTGCCCATGCGTGAGCAACGATTTCAAACACCGACGAATTAGGGTCAAGCGCAAGCAAGCAAGCTATAATTGCAACAACCACAATCGTGATACGGCTTACGTTAAGCAATGTCTTTTCCGAAGCATTCTTGTTGAAAAGCGTGTTGTATATATCCGATGAGAATGATGATGACGCAACAAGAAGCTGTGAATCGGCTGTTGACATAATAGCCGCAAGTACAGCTGAAAGCAACAATCCCGCAATAACTGTCGGGAACATATTCTGTACAAGTACCATAAATACTTTCTGTGTATTTGCGCCCTCAAGCATACCGTTTGCATTCAAAATGCTAAGTGATGAAGGATCTGTAATCTGACCTGTTTTGAACATATATTGAATATACGGCGATGCCAATATACCAACCAATACAGCCATAGCAAGACTTACAATAACCCAAACCATAGCAATTCTTCTTGCAGGCTTAATATCCTTTGATGACTTTATAGCCATAAATCTTGTAAGGATATGCGGCTGACCGAAATATCCAAGTCCCCACGCAATAGCACTGACTATACCCATTGCACCGAAACCTTCCGATACACCAAGTGTAATTTTACCGATTTCCGACCATTCAAATGTATTTGAAGTAAGACCTTTATACATAAAGCAAGGTACAACGATTATTGCGGCAAACATAAGCAATCCCTGAAACAAGTCTGTCCAACAAACCGCTTTAAATCCGCCAAGGAATGTATATGCCGTTACAACGACAACGCTCAAAATAAGTGCAGGTATATATCCGATACCGAATACATAGTCAAACAAATTAGCACCTGCCGCAAACATTGACGATGTATAAACCGTAAAGAATATCAAAATAAACAACGCCGAGAATATACGAAGTACGTTTGATTTTGAATGAAATCTGTTTTGCAGAAAGTCGGGAATTGTAATTGAATTGCCTGCAATCTGTGTATATTTTCTAAGCGGTTTTGCAACGATTAACCAGTTAAAATATGTACCGAGTGCAAGACCTATTGCAGTCCATATTGCGTTTGTAGCACCCGAGCCCAACAAATATGCAGTACCCGGAAGTCCCATCAACAGCCAACCGCTCATATCCGAAGCCTGCGCACTTAGTGACGTTACCCAAACGTTCATACCGCGTCCGCCAAGTACATAATCGGAATGTGTTGAATTTTTTTTGTAGAAAACAAATCCGACCATTACCATAGCGATAAGATACAGAAGTAATACAATACCCTGTATTATACTTTGTGATGTCATATTAATACCTCTCTTTTTTTAAATATACTACTCATTATATCAAAAAAGGATAAAGTTTGCAATATTAAATATACATCAATAATTAATTTTAGCGAAATTTGCTTTTTTAATAATGCGATTTATGATAACGAAGTAAGCAATCATAAGCCAAATTGTCGCCCCGAACCATGCAACAGGTGACGCAATACATACCGCCGCAAACTTCAAATACGACACAAGCACAAATGCAACAAGCGAACGCATAACCAGTTCCCAAACACCGCCGAAAAACGCAATCATACTACTGCCTATACCTTGCAGAGCATTTCTGTAAACGAACAGTAAACCGAGTATCACATAGAATACACCGTTTAGAACAAGGTATTCTTTTGAAAGCGACATAACTTCATTCTGACCGCTGCCGACAAACAATGCAACAAGCGGTTTTGCGAACGTAATAACAACAAATCCGCCTACAATACCGCAAACCGTTGCGATAATCGCCGCACCCGTCACACCTTTTTTAATTCTTTCAAGCTCTCTTGCGCCGTAATTTTGTGCGGTGTATGTCGCAACCGCAACGCCCAATGACGCAAGCGGCTGTGTTGCAAATTGGTCTATTTTCGAGCCGGCTGTAAATGCCGCAACGGCAGTTGAACCGAGCGAATTAAGTGCCGATTGGATTACCATTGTACCGATAGCGGTTATCGAAAATTGAAACGCCATAGGCAAGCCGACTTCAAGGTGTTGCCAAGCAAATCTCCAAGAGAATTTCCAATCATGCTTTGTAAGTCTTAGAATCGGAAATTTTTTCAAACTGTATACAAAGCACAATATACCCGAAATAAATTGTGCGATGACAGTCGCCCAACCAGCACCGGCAACACCCATTTTAAATGTAAGAATAAACACAAAGTCAAGTATAATATTGATAATACTTGCGATTATCAAGAATACAAGCGGTGTTTTACTGTCACCGAGCGAACGAAGTATACTTGAAAACAAGTTGAAAAATACCGCTGCCGCAATACCTTCAAAAATTACTATTATGTAGTTGTACGAATCATCTATAATGTCGGACGGAGTTTTCATAATCTCCAAAAGCGGTCTTGCCGCCAATACGCTTATCGCAGTCATAACAATCGTTACGGCTATACCTAAAATAATGCTTGTCGCAACGGAACGCCTTACGCCGTTTTCACTGCCTGCACCGAATCTCTGTGCGGTTATAACCGCAAAACCGCTCGTCACACCTTGCACAAATCCCACAATCAAAAATGAGATTGAACCTGTCGCACCAACCGCCGCAAGTGCCTCAACACTTATAGTTCTTCCGACAATAATCGTATCCGCCATATTATAGAACTGCTGAAATATATTACCTATAAGAAGCGGTACCATAAAGCTTAATATCAACTTTATCGGACTGCCCTTAGTCATATCGTTAGTCATATGTAATCTCCTCTCTTTGTTTAATGCCTGAACTATTATAGCACAATGTTTTTATTTTTCAATACTTTTTTTAAAAATTATCAAATAATCGCAAAAGTTATAAAAAACTAAATATTTTTCTTGTTTTGATTGTGATTTTGTGGTACAATCGAATGGTTGTTGTTTTTGAGGAGGGTAATATTATGAATAAAAAATTATTAACAAAAACACCTGTCGTCTGTGGACTTGCGATTATATGCTGTCTGCTTTGGGGAAGTGCTTTTCCTTGTATTAAAATAGGTTATCAGATGTTTAACATTCCGTCCGGTGCGGTCGGCTCACAATTTCTTTTTGCCGGTATTCGTTTCACACTTGCCGGTATACTTACAATTCTTTTCGGAAGTATTTTAAGCAAAAAAATACTTGTACCGAAAAAAGAATCACTTTTTTCTGTTTTTAAACTTTCTATGGTGCAAACAGTTTTGCAGTATGTGTTTTTCTACATAGGCTTGGCGAATACATCAGGCGTAAAATCTTCTATTATAAATGCCGCAAACGTATTTCTTTCAATATTATTCGCAGTATTTATATTTAAGTACGAAAAAATGACGGTTTTAAAAGTTTTGGGATGTGTTGTAGGATTTTTAGGAGTTGTTGTAATTACCTTGCGAACGGCGGTTTTGATATGAGTATAAAACTTTCCGGTGAAGGTGCTATATTGCTTTCAGCGGCAGCTTATGCACTTTCATCGGGTATGATTAAAAAATATTCTAAAGATGAAAACCCTGTGGTTCTTAGCGGTTATCAGTTCTTTTTAGGCGGTATTATTCTTGTCGTTGTCGGAATAGCAACAGGCGGTAAAATTTCCGGATTTACTCCCGCATCTATCGCGCTTCTTATATATATGGCGATGATTTCAGCCGTAGCATATACTTTGTGGGGAATATTGCTTAAATATAACCCTGTCGGTAAAGTTGCCGTTTTCGGTTTTACAAATCCGATCTTCGGCGTTATCCTTTCGGCTGTTTTTCTCGGCGAGAAAAATCAGGCTTTCGGTGTTCAGGGTCTTGTAGCACTTGTCCTTGTTTCAGTCGGTATATTTATGGTTAATAAATCTAAAAATTAGTTATTCTTCGGGCGGTTATTCACCGCTCATTTTTTTGTTTGCTTGCCCCTTATTAATTGGGCCTTTTATGCCTCTCCTTGAGGAGAGGACTGTGCCTCGACGCCCCACTTACGCGCTCCACGAGGAGCGTGACCTTTATCAAATCCATTTTTACATAATAGTGGATTTTTTAATTCACACGCTCCGTGGGGAGCGTGACGCAAATCAAACACTTGGAATAATGGCATTTTAACATTTCAACTCACACGCTCCGTGGGGAGCGTGACAAAACAGAAAAAACACCAACGAAAAAACACCAAAAATTTCAACTCACACGCTCCGTGGGGAGCGTGACGGATAGTGGTATAAAATGGATTTTAAAAGATTTAATTTCAACTCACACGCTCCGTGGGGAGCGTGACAGACTCGGCGGCAGTAATCGCAAGCACTGTAAATAATTTCAACTCACACGCTCCGTGGGGAGCGTGACTACGGTAAGACGTAACTCACGTCAAGACAATAGAGATTTCAACTCACACGCTCCGTGGGGAGCGTGACCAAGTGTTGGAGCAGGGAAACGAGATTAAACGAATTTCAACTCACACGCTCCGTGGGGAGCGTGACTTAAAAATAATTTATTAAAATACATTCGGTGTGATGATTTCAACTCACACGCTCCGTGGGGAGCGTGACGTAACCACGTCAGAGAGTTGGAACCGTTGTTAAATTTCAACTCACACGCTCCGTGGGGAGCGTGACGTCCAAATGAATAGTGAAAAAGAAAAAATAGCAAAATTTCAACTCACACGCTCCGTGGGGAGCGTGACGGTATCGAGCCTACACCACTACTATCAAAAATCATTTCAACTCACACGCTCCGTGGGGAGCGTGACACAATCTTTGCCACTGCCTCGATTATCTTTTTTACATTTCAACTCACACGCTCCGTGGGGAGCGTGACGAAGAAACGTATAACAGAATTAGGACAGGCAATAATTTCAACTCACACGCTCCGTGGGGAGCGTGACACCTATACTATATAGTAGCACAATAGATATTGACGATTTCAACTCACACGCTCCGTGGGGAGCGTGACATGACGGCAACACAAAAAAAAGAACTGTTAGCCATTTCAACTCACACGCTCCGTGGGGAGCGTGACCACAGACATTTAAAGGTAGCAATATCTATTATCAATTTCAACTCACACGCTCCGTGGGGAGCGTGACTCTACATATTGTATATGCGAAGTCACACCACCACAACAGAGCGGAGATTTTACTAAAAATCACTTAAAAAAACGATATTTTTTACATAATATGTATTATTTTTTCAGCGAACCTCCATATAAAACCAATATCACTGCACGTTCGCTCACAAAATCAAACTGCCCTCAGGATCATATGTTTCCTTTGCACCTATATGCTCCACTCTCCTCTTCCAATTATTACCCAAATAATAGAATCGAAGGCTATCTTGTTCTTCATCAATAATTTTCATAAGTCTATCTTTTAATTTCAAGAATGTTCCGTAATCAACATCAACTTCAAACACAGAATTTTGCACTCTTTGTCCGTAATTAACACATTCCTTTGCAACCTTGCGAAGTCTTTTCCTACCTGCCGCATCGACAGTTGACACATCATAACTTACCAAAGTCATCATCAATATCACCTACCTCGCCAAATAACACGGATACTCGTCAATTTCACCACGCACAAATTTTGCAAGCAACATACTTTGCACATACGGCAAAAGTCCCATAGGAATTTTTTCCTTCAAATACGGATGTATCATATCGGTACGTTTTTTCTCCTGCCATTTTGAGAGCACCTTTTTCCTGCCGTCATCATTCAAGAAAACTGCACCGCTTACCTGTACATCAAAATCTTCAGGTTTAATAATTTTAAGATTTATTAATGTCAACACAAATCTTTCAACAATACATCTCCCCTCCTCGACCAAATCGCACGCAAGCGATTCACGTCCAGGACGAAGCGAATGATAAAATCCCATATAACTGTCCAAGCCCACACTTTCAAGTGCCGCCGCATATTCACGGGTAAAAATCGTATATAAAAACGACAACATTGCATTCACCCTATCGAGCGGAGGTCTTTTACTTCTCATTGCAAAACAGAAATCGTCTTTTTGATGAAGAATAAGGCTGTCAAACACATCAAAATATGCCTTTGCGCCGTTCCCCTCCGTACCGAGTATGCCGTCATAATCATCTGTGATATACACGCTTTTAATACAACCGTCCAAGCGTTCTATACAATGAGTCAGCTTGCCGTCCTCATCAATTTGCGGATAATCTTTAAGCGTTCTTTTCACAACACTTTTTGTATTCGCCAATTTTGCGGCAACGGTATTTTGTCTTAAAAGTGCAGGCGGTTTTGAAAAAAGTTCGTATTGACGTTTTCTCAGCAACACATTTCCGTGTGACACACCCTGCACGCGAGCCAAAAATCTGCCTGACGGAGATATGAAGTTAATAGGTATGCCGTAATCGGCACACTTTCCCATGAGTGCAGGTGAACAGCCAAGATAGCTGAAACAAAATATCGCCTCAATATTTGAAAACGGAAGTCGTAATTTAACCTCATTATTTTCCTTGCACACAACATTTTCGCCGTCGAGAGTCATGTATATATTTTCATTCGTGACATACAAAGTATTCAAAAGTTTTCTCATACGCAATCCTCCTCAATAATCTGTTTAATGCTGTACTTTTTCGTTTTAGGCATACACAAATCTTTAATCGAGCAACCACTGCACTTTTGACCTTTTATTTTTGGAGGAATAACACCGTTTTCCATTACGTTTTGCATTTTACCGACCAAATCATCAAGCAAAGCTTTATACCTGTCATACTCCTCATTAAACGGCATTTTCACACGTTTTCTTGTATCGGCATAATATATGCACCCCTCACTGTTGCATTTCCAAATATAGTCCGCACACAATTTTTGAGCAAACACCTGTATCGCGTCAGTTTCTCTTATAGAGCCGTCTTTAGGCTGTGTAGGCTTGTATTCCACAAGTCTGACAGTGTACTTTCCGTCAAGACCGTCTATCGGTACGCCGTCTTTATTTTTGCAAAACTCTATACAATCCGCAACGCCATACAAATCAAGTTCATCATTATACAAAGTAACCGAGCTTAAAACAACCTTGTTATTGCTTTTGAATTGGTGTTTGCCAGAATGTACGTTTTCGTGCATAATATTCGCCAACACAACCGAAACATTTTCAGCCCAAGCATTCTCAATTTCAAGCAATCCGAATCTTCTCGGGCAATACATATAATGCTGTATTGTCCTTATATTAATCATGCTTTCTCCTGAAGTTCTACTCCTTCAGGCATATTTTTATCGACAGTGATTTCATAATCATTGAAACTTCTCGGAACTTCCACTACGTCTTTTTTACCGATAACAATTTTGTCAAACAACACATTCGCCGGAGCATTTCCAAGTAAGGAATCATGCTTGAATACATAAAGTTTTCTTACGCACATTTTACCTCTTGCGGCACTTCTGTCGTGTTCAAACATATTGATAATGGCCTTCCACAAAAGTTCAAGATCTTCTTCCGAAAACTTAGTAATTTTCTGTGCAAGCATAGCCGACACATATCCGTCCGCTCTGTACAAGCCATACGGTACTATGCTCTTTCTGCCCATAGTAGCACTATCACTTTCATTTGTTCTTGCCTGTCTTGTAATTGTTATATCCTGTGTAAATATCGGATCAACACTCTTTGCAAAACTAATCTGAACAGGACCTCTGACAATACCGCATGGGTCGTTACCTGTACTCATAACCGCACCGAATGTTCTTACATCAAAATAATTTTGACATATGTAATCTCTTGCCGCTCTTACCGCCTCAGGATTTTTACCCTTTTGACCTGTCTTTTCGCCTATTGCCTCATATGCCTCCGTAAATTTTGTGTTAAGTGCCTTATCAGGCTTTACAAGAATATTATAATACGGCTCATCTTCTTTAAAAATTTCCACAAAGTTGCGGATTTTTCTCTTTAAGCACACATCTGTAACAAGGCCTGCCGACGTTTCGGGATCAATTCTCGGCATATTGCCTGCATCGGGATCACCGTTGGGATTGCCGTTTTCTACATCAAAAATAACTGTAAATTCGTATCTGTTTTTAATTGGTTCCATAATTTTCTACTTCCTTTCATATTTCCTTAGTTTTTGTGTCATTTGGTTTATATAAATCTTGCATTTGCTGATAATAGCCTATAATAAACTTACCTTGCTCACTAAGCGGTAATGTCTTTGGAAATTTGCCGTTTAGCTTGTCCATAATTTCACCCGTAACTATCTTATATTTAACTTTATATTCAAGTTTTTCAATGTGGTATTGCGAAAGCTTTATAAGTTTCGGAAATACCGTTGACGGATTTGCACAAGCTGACGCAAAATATGAATCCTTAATCGTTCTGTTTAATCCAGGCAATGCGTCCGATTGAACTTTTTCAAGTACGGCAAAAAGTCTGCCGCACAGATACGCTTGATTATTATTTTCAATATCAAGTGCCATTTTTATCTCCTCCTTATTTTTTGAATATCTATCTTTTCTGTTTATGCAAGCCTTGATAATGCCTGCACGAACATAATTTACCGATTTATCCGTTTTCACTCGTCTTACGGCATTTTCAAGCAAAGACTCCGGATAACGTGTACCGTTTATTATCGCACCGAACACCGAAGCCATAAGCGGCGGCGGTGTGGTGTAATTTGTGCTTTGAGGCGGTTTTAATTCTCGGAATATTCGCCACATCGGTATATTTCCTTTTGAATTAACAATCATTATATCTGCTTGGTGTCTTGCTATATGTGAAAATATGTTGCCGAATTTATCACGGTATATAAACTTTTGTGCAAGACGCGAAACATTCGGAGCAATTCCCACAATATAAAACTCAACATTTTTATCAATATCGAGTTCTGTAAAATCGGGACTTTTGCCCTGATTTACGTCATTAAGCGATTTAAGCAAAATACCGTTCATTTCATCTGCATCAATCTTATCGTCAAACCCAAGCATTGAAGCAAACAAATCCGTTTCTTTTGAATCGTCATCTGACATCGCCCAAAATACAACTGTCATATCATCAAGATATATTCTGTGATTTTTGTCTGCGATTAAAGTGTTTAATGCCTCTGTGTAGTGTTTCATAGTAGTTTGCGTTATGGAACTGTTGTACGCCTGTTCTTTGCCGTATGAACACTCTGCCGTATTATTTACGCAAACCATTAACGCACCTGTTGCATTTGCATTTCTTACACCCTTGATTTTATCGTGCGTTACCGATATTTCGCCTTTTTCTCCCGTAACGGCACATATGTCATTACCCTGCACCGGTCCGACTGATTTTTTCAGTTCCGTTATCTTTTGAGCAATTTCGCCGTCAGTATCGTGCAATTTTATTTCAGGGTGTCCGTCAAGACCGAAAATAAAATTCGCCGTCGAGTATGCTTTTCCGAGATTTACAAGCAACTCATTTTCGGTTTCGTCCTGCGGATTCCACTTTTGCAGAAAGTTTCTGTATGCCGTAACTATATCCGATGTCATACCCTCTGTAAATTCAAGGTTTTTGTCCACAAACGCTTTATGCGATTTCTTCGCCTTATCCGTACTGTCCTCAGTTGAATATGTACCGCTCTTATTGTCATAATTAAGTCCGAAAATGTATAACGGTCTGTGTTCGACAATATTTCCGTCTATACCGGGTTTCTGTGTTCTCTCCGGCAAAACTACCGATATAGGCTGAAGTTTGGTTTTACCCTTACTGTCGGGTTCACTTTCCTGCTCCACGTTTATAATATCGCTTACTGTACCGTCTTTTCTCAGCATAATCATATGCGTGATATTCTGTCTTGAAAAACCGTCTTTGCAAACCTTGTCATTTCTCGCAAGAATATCGTAATATTCATTCAAAGCCTTTATCAGCATTTCATCATCTCCCTATATTTTGCTACATCTATAACACCGTCAATCATATGCGGTCTGTAAAAAAGTGCGTCTGCCTTGTCCGAAAAATTACGTTTATCCCAATCATTATCTTTCGGATGTCCGCCGTCCTCAAACTTCATATGATACAGCATAAATCCTAAATCCGTATCACCTTTTAACGTATCCGAAACATTTTCAAGCGGAAATTCCTCCACAAGCTCAATACTCTTTACGGGAAATTCACGACACCCAAGCACAGGTTGTCTGAATTGTTGACCGTTTCTTAAACGTCTTAGAAGAATATTATAATGCTTTTCCTCCGACTCGTCATCATGGTCACTCTGTATACCCGTAAGTTCAAAGTGAAATTCCACGCCGTAACATACATCTTTCAAAATCATACTTCCGCGTTGATTTATCATATCCTTGGTATAAATCGTTGCGTCACCTGTACCGTTTTTCATACTTTTTTGTACCGACTGCAATTTTATTTTTTCCTTAACCTCATTACGGCGAACATTGATAAATGTTATCGGATTAAACACGATAATCTTATCAATTACATACCGAATTGCCGGTTTCCAATACACCGACTTTATCAATCCCTCAAGTGCTCCCGGTGTCGGAACGTCATAACTCACACGTTCAACTTTCATTTCAGGGCGGTTAAACGCGGCATAATCGCCTTTAACCATAATTTTAAATCCGTAACTCATTTTAACCTCCTCATACAAAATAATCTACATCATTTTCCATCGTCAAACCCACGTCCGACTTATAATAATCTGTATTTGCAAGTATGCAAACACCACAATCAAGCTGTTCTATAATCCCCTCTTTAATCATTTCTTCAAGCTCCCAAATATGTACGGACGCACTGCACTGCTGTAATTTTCGTTTTACGGACAGTTTTCCGTATCTGAGCTGTTCAATCAAATCTTTATTTTCATCACGCGGAATTACTATTCCTATAACTTGATTTTTGATAAACTTAAAATTCTCGGCATACGTTCTGAACGGTATTTCATCAAATTTCAAATTTTCACCCATAAGCGAAGTTATGGTACTTTTGTCTATATTGCCGTCATTAAATGCAAATAAGCGACTGTAATATTCTTCAATACATTTGTCGGTTGAAATATTGTCAAATTCCTCAAATAAATTTCGTGTTATATTTGATTTAAGCTGAATTTCACCTTTTCCGCCGTCTGTTTCAAAAACAAACACATCGCCCATATCCATCTTACCCTCACGGTTACATCTACCGCCGGACTGCAATATGTTATCAATTCCCGCAATTTCTCTGAACACCGCCTTAAAATCAAGGTCAACACCCGCCTCAATCAGCGATGTTGAAATCACGGTCGTATTAATTCCGTTCTTTATATCTTCCTTTATTTTTGCAATAATCTCCGAACGGTGCAAAGGCGTCATATATGTTGACAAATGATACTTGTTACCGCTGCAAATATCATATAATTCCCTTGCCGTTTTCCTTTTGCTCACAATTATAAGTGCATTGTCATATTCCTGTGCCTTTTCTGCCAGTGAAGTAAGTTCACACTTCCCGATATACTCATATCTGCACTTATCAAATACGTTAAACAACGACGTATCCTTAACCGCATTTTCTATTTTGACACCTGACATATACCTTTCCATAAATTTATCATAATTCGGCATTGTCGCCGACATCAAAATTGCTGTACTGTTAAGATACTTCGTCACATACCCTATCGCCCTTAAACAAGGCTGAATATAGTCAATCGGCAGCATATGTATTTCGTCAAATATGATAACACTGTCCGCCAGATTATGAAGTTTCCTAAGTCGTCTGCCTTTATAATGATACAGTGATTCAAAAAATTGAATATTCGTTGTTACTATAAGTTTTGCGTCCCAATTTTCACAGGAACGTTTTAATTTTTCCGAAGTGATTTCGTTCTCATCTTCATTTTTATCATCATCAAAATCATAATTTGAATGGTGCTGCAACACAGGAAGTACATCACCGAAAATATCCTCGAATACCTTTGCTGTCTGTTCAATTATACTGACATACGGAATTACATATATAATACGTTTTTTCTTATTCTCTATCGCAGTTTTCAAAGCCGCTCTTATACTGCAAAGAGTTTTTCCGCTGCCTGTCGGCATATTCAATGTATACACATTCGCATTCGATTCAACGCTTTTATAAACCTGTTCTTGTATAATACTTCTTGATTCTTGAAGTTTGGTTTCTATTTTAAAAGAATTAAGTTTTTCACATACTTTTTCGTATGCTTTTTGAAAATCTCCGTCTATACCTCTGTCTGTGTTGGGAGTTACAAACCGCTCCGTATCTATAAAATCCGCATCCGTAAGGCATGAAAACAAATATCTTGTAAAAAAAGAATACCTTTCAATAATTTCTCTCTGATTACTGACATCAAAAAGTTCTCTCAAATTATCTTTGGGATATTCAAGTTTAACTTCATTTTCATACGCAGAATAATCGCCGGTTTTTCGTTTCATTCTGCCGTGCAAGGTCGAATCTTCTTCACCGTCAACTTTCGTTCCGCCGTCAGGCAAACCCGAATGATGTCCCGCAACGCAATACTCAATCATAGGCACATATGATTTCGGCGGTGCTTTCGCAACTTCTTTTGCACCGCATATTGCGTGTTCCACTCGGATATTTTCCGCACCGTTTATACGTTTTTGAAAACCCGATGTATACTTGCCTATATCGTGTATTTGCCCCACAAATTCGGCTATATCCGCCCAAAATTCATTCGCATTTTCACGACATAACTTCGACGTTCCGTTCAAGTGGTCCAAAAGCAGCTGTTTCCGTCCGTCGTCTGATGTATGTCCAATATATTCCATAGCAATCATCCCTTTTGTACAAATTATACTTTTATCATATCACTTTATTTGTGCAATTTCAACATATATTTTACTTTTTAGTAATTATCTATTAAATATACCTATAATTTTTATATATTTGCACCAAAAAGGAACATATAACAAAGCATACGCATTGTTTATATGTTCCCCAATGATTAGCTTAATTGAGTCTGCAGACAAATCTGCAACGATTTTGATTGCATTCTGTTTAATTATTATTGATATTAAAGCAATATCTCGCCTTTTCAGGCACTGAGCCTATCATACAAGGATTATGAATACTGAAATAATCCATAACATAACCCTTGTCGGTATAGATATTCACACTCTTTTTGTCTTTCATCATTCCCGTATTATTTTCAATAACAATCTTCTTTATTTTTTTACAGTTGATTTCAATATCCGAACGAGTGTAATTGCAAGCAATACTTGCATCTGTATTTTTCAAATTCACAGAATTGTTCAAAATGTATATTCCCTTGTACTCATCATCTCTGTTCGAATAAGAAGAAAAGCATCTCAAACCTCTTGTTTCGATAGTATTTCCTATATATTTCTGTTCAAATTCAGTCGTCAGCTTAATATATATCGCCTCTGTAGAGCCGGTATAACGCACAACGGAATTTTCGCCTGTATTTTTTACCGTATTGTGATAAACCAATTCATACGGGCCTTCGATACCCGTTTCAACGCAATTTTGTACAACGTTATTTTTCACAATCGTATTAGGGAGTGATGTTCCCATACCCGCGAATATCGCCGCACAACCGACACCGCTTGTAAGTGCGTTCGTATCATTTACGGACGGTTTGCCGAAACCGATATTTTTGCACACATTATTTTCAATAACGTCTGCATATTTGCCCGAAACAGTCGGAGTCCAATAATCAATCGCCCCCCAAACGCTGTTGTTAATCGTGTTATTTCTTATAACATAATCGTCAACATCGCCGACAAAACTTATCGTCTTACCGCAGCTGTTCTCGAAAGTACAATTTTCAATAAGCACATTTTCAGCCGGACTTTGTGCATCACCGACTATTCTTATACTGTAACCGCTGTTTGAACTGTCCGAAATCTGATTGCCGCAATTTGTAAACTTACTGTTCAAAATCGCGATATTACTGCAATCTCTGAACACAATTCCGTTGTTTTCAAAATCGGTAAAAGAACAGTTGTTGAAAATAATATTATCGCAATTTTCAAACTTTATCATAGGAAAATTTTCAAAATCTATATTTTCGACATATAAATTCTCAACATTCTTCACAATCTGATATGACGGCACATCGTCCGAATAATCTGCAACAAGCATTGCCCGTTTTCCGCCGGAAGTTTTTATCACCGTGTCTGAATTGAATATTGACGGATATTTTCCGTATTTAATTGTACTGTGAACTTTGTATTCATTCGGAGCAAGTGTGTTTATTGTTCCGTCTTTGCCTTTTATGTCGTTTGAAACACTGCTGGCAGAAAACTCATACAAGTCAGTTCCCAACAGTACTGATGACGTATCATAATTCTTAAAATCCGCTTCGGCGATTTCTTCGGGTGTAAGTTTAAACAGTTCACCGTTTTTCGATTGAATGTTCGACTTGTGACTGTCTATCTCCTCACGTATTTGCAAAACAGCATTGCGTGCCGAATTACTGTCCGCCGCGTATACAAAATTCGCACCGAATGTCATGCACATCATCAATGCCGTTAAAAGAGCCGTAATTTTTTTCATTTTCAACTCCATAGCCTTTCTCAAATAAAAAAACAATTTTAATAATAGCGTCTGTAAAATTGCAAATTCAATTCATACAAATTTCAACCGCCATTACATACATTTTATCATTAATTATTCATTTAATCAAGACTTTTCGATTAATATTTTCAAATAAAAAAGCATATCATTTTCAAAAATGATATGCTAAATTTTTTAATAATTTTCTGCGTGAATTTCAAAATATGCTTGCGGGTGATTGCACACAGGACAGACCTGCGGAGCTTTTACGCCTACAACGATATGACCGCAGTTACGGCACTCCCAAACCTTAACTTCACTCTTTTCAAAAACCTCTTTTGTTTCAACGTTATGAAGCAATGCACGATAACGTTCTTCGTGAGTTTTTTCTATTGCGGCTACCATACGGAACTTTTCAGCCAATTCGGTAAAGCCTTCTTCTTCGGCAGTTTTTGCGAAATCGGCATACATATCTGTCCATTCAAAATTTTCGCCCTCTGCCGCCGAAACAAGATTTTCTGCAGTTGTTCCGATTCCGTTTAATTCTTTAAACCACATTTTTGCGTGTTCCTTTTCATTAGCGGCTGTTTTCAAAAACAAATCCGCTATTTGTTCAAAACCGTCTTTCTTTGCCTTCGACGCAAAATATGTGTATTTGTTACGCGCTTGCGACTCACCCGAAAAGGCAGTTCTTAAATTTTCCTCTGTTTTTGTTCCCGAATATTTGTTTGCCATTTTTATTACCTCCGTAAATTTACTTATATATAATATGTACCACTATACACGAATTTTAAACAACATTTTTCTATGTCTTGCATTTTTCCGTTTTTTGTATTAATATATGTTTTGGGGTGATGATATGAATGTTGAAAAAAATATGTTTACAATCGGTGAAATGGCAAAATCAATCGAAATTACAAGAAAAATCATATTGAATTACGAAGCAAAAGGATTGATTACTCCGGACGTTAAAGACGGCAAAAACGGAAATCGTTATTATACCGTAGATACGTTCACTAAAATTCGTACAGTACGTATTTTGCAAAAGCTCGGTCTGTCGCTTGATGAAATTCACGCCTATTTAGACGGTAAAACAGATTTATTACCGCTTATCCGCCGCCTTGAAGCTATGCGTGACGAAATAAATTTGAATATTGAAAAGTTGTATGAAAGAGCAAACACCAATCCCACACAAATCAAGGAAATCCACATTGACAAGCAAACGATTTATCGACGCACTTTTACTACGGAAAGTATTCTCGATAAAACAAATATTCTGCGCGATACCGCAATACTTGCCATGCGTGAATACGGTACCGATATGACAAGGCGAATGTATTTTTTAGAATACTCATTGTCCGCACCCAACGAAATTTCTTACTGTGTTGCCGTACCGCCCGAAAGCAGCGGCGAACATATCGACGTGCTGACACCCATGCGTGCAATTTGCATTTATCATCACGGTGCATATGAGGAACTCCCAAAAGTTCGCGAAAAACTTTTGTCGTATGCTAAAGAGCATAATCTCACACCTTTGGGAATGTGCCGTCATACATATCTTGAAGGTCCCCCGCAACATAAGGATAAAAAACTTTTCATAACACAAGTGGCTCTGCCGATAGAAGAATAAAAAAACTCCCGAACATATAAGTTCGGGAGCTTTTGTTTTTTACATAAAGAACGGGAAAAAATCGTTCTGAACCATATATCTGTTATTTATTTCTTCGATTTGCAAATCGGTATAACCTCTGTTTACTGCTTTTCTTGTGTTTAAATTAACAGCTTGTACCAAACCGATTACTTTTTTTGCATTATTATCATTTAATTCAACATTATACTTGTCAAACAAACTAAGAATATCAGGAGCGTTTTCATTGCTCATTTTACATTCCATTTCAATTTCAAAGCATAAGTTTTCGCCCTTTACTTCATCCATACCCATTCTCTTAATCAAGTAATGTCTAAGCGCAAGATATTCGTTGGTTTCTTCAATATATCCCGGGTTAGCCATTTTCATAATCTTTTTTCTTGACGGAATATAGAACGGCTTGTTACCTTGCGTTTCCAACAAATCATCATAAAAACCTTCTTCCAAAACATAAGTGTTTACAATCGAATTGTTGTATATTTCCCACAAATCCATTTTACCGTTGACAGTATTAATCAATTCCATAAAATCTTCTTTTGAAATATCATGATTTTGCTTGTCGTATATTTCAAAAACCTTGTCCAACGGAACAATTTCGTAAAGTTCCGCAAAAACATTGCAGTAATTTATTATTTTATCTCTGACTTCCAAACCGCCTTTTGATTCGTTTGTATAACATTTAGCAACTAAGTATTTTACTTCGTCACACAAGCTGTACTGTTCATTTTCAAATGATATATAACCTAATTCCAATAAAAGTCTGATTTTGAAAACGTCTGACTGTTTAATTTCATTGCTCTCGCACAAATTTACAAGACATTCTGTTTGTTCTTTGTCAAGCACCGCAAGAACCGTCTTAAAATACTCGTCTGATAATAATATTTTCGATATGCTTTCTGCCACTTCGCCCTTGTTCATTTTTGAACGACCTTTTATATTAAGCTCTTTTGCCAAGTCAAGCATTTCGGGCTTTTTCCAAGTCATTATATTATCAAATATTTTCATTTTTCTACCCCTTAATATTTTTTTAATATTATATCATTAAACTTTCACATATACAAGCCATAAAAATAAACAATACTTTCCGCAAATTCTATCCGTCAAGTCAGCCAAACCTCTAAAAATTCCGCATAAAGCAACACCTGCGGCAAGTGTTAGAGTTCAAGGCAACGCCCTTAGCTCCCTCACAAATACCGCAGGTGATATTTTAAACTATATCAAATTGTTTTGAGAATGTCTAACTTTGATGTGCCCCTCTTTTTAAATCAAAGCCGGTAAGAGGGTTACATTAATCATATTTATCCTCTTTGACACTCACCGTCACTGCCATCTTTCGGCTCGGATATGTGACTTCGTCACCACTTCAAATGAACCGTATATTATTTTATCAGCCCACAGCCTCATTCGGATCGTCATACGCAGTCATACCCGGTATTATCCAAATTGTTTGGTTCTTTTCTTCCCAGTCAACTCGGCAATCCAACACATCTGTTATATCTCGAAGTTTAAAGTAGTTGTTACCGTCGATATTATAGCAAGTTGCCTGAACGGGAACTCCGTCAAGAGTTAGAAATGCCGATGAAGAAACGGCTGTTCTCGTTTCACCGTCACCTGCCGTCAACTCACCTCCGACCGATGTGTAATCAAAATAGCTTAACATATCAATCGAATTTGTTGACGCGTCATACTTAATATCAAATGTTTTAATTGTTCCGTTAAGCATTTCCGCAATATCTCTGAGTTTGAAATAGTTACTGTCGTCAATGTTGTATGCAACGGCGTTATATTTGTTACCGTCTATATAAACAGGCTGTGTTTTGGCAACAGATGTTTTACTGAACTCAGTTCCCGGATAATATGTAAACGTTTGATAATGTTCATCATTCTGTAGGATATAACGAATATTTCCGTCATAAAGAATAGTATATGCTTTTCCCGTTTCTATTTCGTCAGGATAATCAGGGTCGGGAGTATACGAATAATCTTCAATATTATATACATTAGCCCAATCTTGATCATTTAAAAAGCTTATTTCATTTCGATTTAAAATGTCCGCATATATTTTAGCTCCCTCATATGACTCGCCGTACTCATGCGCCTTAAGAAGCTCATAAGCCTCTTTTGTATATGCCTCTGCACCATATGCACTCCATGGCGAATCAACCGCAAGAACACCAATCGGCGCACCAAGTGCCGCTATACCCGATGCTGACGGTGTGCTGACAAAATCAGTCAAATTGCTTGTAGGAATATAACATTCTTTTGAATTGAAATAGATTTTTGAATTTGTGCCGTCATAATCTTTTTCAATAACATCAACTGTTGTACCTGTTTTCACCTTGCCCACAACCGAAGAACCGTCCGAAACATCGCAGTCAGCACTTACTTCCGCCTTATACGAAATAGCCGGCTTTTGAGTATTTGTGTATTGCACATTAACATACTGTGATTCAACATAATACAAACCGTGCTTGTAATAAATCTTGTAATGACCGTTTTGCGGCGTTGCGTCCACTATTTGAACAGACTGATTTATTTTGTAAACACCCGATTTTACATAATCCGTTGAGTCGGGAGTTGTCTTTACCATAAGCGGAGCGGTTGCTTTTCCGATAGCTTCAATTTCCGGAGGAGTTGTCACTTGATTGTTAATATCTAAGATATAACAATTTTTTCTCGGTACAAAATATACGGCAGGTTTCCAGCTTGTGAAAGCAGTACCGTCTTTTTCGCCGCATTGTCTGATTGTACCGCGTGATTCGTCAACACCGCCTTCGCTCCATATTGCAACCCATTCTTCGTTATATCCGACAACGTCAAATTCACTTGTTGCACCTGCATAAAATGCTGTGTTGGCATTTGCCTCTGTTCTTGACTTTTCCGCAAACGGAGGATCATAGCCGATTTCTTTAAGTTCGTCCAATCTCTTAGAGTGATAATTAATCGGCGGATTGCCCGGATAGAACGATGCCTTTACCGAGCCGAATTTACCCTCATCACCGATATGTATAACTGCTTTACCTACTAACGGTAACGATGCCGGTCTTTTATGTCTTACCCATTCAGTCGGAACTTTTGCGTAGAAATTCATTTCTTCACCTTCGGTTGTTTTTGAACCGCCGTAGATGTAATCAGCAAGGAAAACCATATTTATTGCGTGTTGATATTTTTCATCATCCGACTTTAAAGACTCATTCAACTTTTCTTCAAAGTCCTCTGCCGCCTCAAGTGTATCTTTTCTGTTTGCATAAGCATACACATAACCGATTGTACCGTCTTTAAGCTGAACTTTGTGGTAATTGTCCGCTATTTGGTCCTTGCCGTTTATGTATGCCTCCAAAACCGTCAATTTCTCATTTTGGTACACAACACTGATACTTCCGGACGGTGTCGGATTTTTTGTGACGTTCATACTTCCTACTGTTACATAAGCCTCACTGCCGTCCTTAATATCCGTTGCGAAGACAGGCACTGCAAGCATGGTAAATACCATAATCGCCGCAAGCAATGTGCTAAAAACTTTTTTCATTTTAATCCCTCTTTTCTTAAATTTTTTATTCCGTCTTGGCAGACTATGTTCTATAATTATTATACACCGTACACCGATGTACGATGCAATGGATTTTCAAAAAAATTAATTTTTTTCTGAAACAAAAACTTTTAATGTCATATCAAAAGGAGTTTTATTTTTCACCGCTAAAGCTACACTGAATCTCGGAACTGTCTGTTTTTCATAATACAGCAAAACCTCCTGCATAATCACAGGAGGTTTTTGTACTGATTTATCTTCGGCATCCACAGTCACTGTCATCTTCCGGCTCGGATATGTCATCTTGATCACATTCCAAGAATTCGCCCCTCTCAGGCGGGAAGAATTCGTCAACCGGGAAGTCTATTCTCTCAAATAAGTCACAAGGATTGTCATCCGTTGCCCCTACACATTCTTTTTGAGGGATACAGAAGTCATATGACGGGATAAGAAGTTGAACGTGGCGTTCGATTTTAATTATGGAGAAAATACCCAAAGATACGAACACACGTTTCGCCTCATTGCCTGTTACGAACTGATCGTCAAACACTCTGCAAACCGACGCAGGCACAGACGCCAAATCGAAATCATCATCACAGCAACAAGATTTTCTGTCACGTACATCAACAAGCTTTGCACCCAATGTTATCGGGTCTACCACCTCTACCACGGACCACAAAATGCAAGGTCAATTTTTTACCTAATTTATTATAGTCTAAATATATCATATTATCCCTATAAAATCAAGTCTAATCGTAATTGACAAATCAAGTATTTCATTCTATAATATAGCTATCTGATTGATAAAAGGAGGGATTTTATGAAATACATTTTAATGCACAAAGATATACACGTCTGTGAAATTGAAATATCCGACGCAAGTTTTTCTATTGAAAATGTAAGCAAAATATATAATCCCGAACACATACCTCTTGGCCTTTCAGAAAATGAAAAAATCAATCTCAGAAAGTTTAACAAATGGTATAAAGGACGTTCTATTCCTGCGAGCAGACAAGGGCTTGCAAATGCACTTGATGTAATCGGTGTTACATACCAAGACGAATTGATTTTAAAATGTTACGGTTTGAGTTTATCCGACCAATATTGGTTTAAGCCGAACGATGTAAATTTACAATGGAAAGGCATCAACTTCTTTGATAATGATTTTAGCGAAGATGTCGGCAATGCGTTATTCGGTACTCCAACCGAAAATGACAGTTTTTCGCTTATGTCCCCCGACAACACCACGGACGGTAGGCTCAAAAAGAAATGGGCAATCACAGACGAAAAACACTGTCTTATAAAATCAGGCAGCGCACCGTTTTTCCAAGAACCTCTTAATGAAAAAATAGCGTCAATTCTGCAAAGTAGATTAAACTATATGCCGTTTGTGGATTATGATTTAATTTTTGAAGATGAACAACCTTTATCGGTTTGCGAAAATTTTATCACACCTCAAACGGAGCTTATAAGTGCTTATAGCATATATGCAACTTTACCTAAAGAAAAAAATATATCATCATACGAGCATTTCAAAAGATGTTGTGAAATACAAGGAATTGCAAATACAGAAAAATTTCTTAATTATATGCTTGCCATTGATTATATTATCGCCAACAGCGACCGTCATTTTCGCAACTTCGGCGTAATACGAAATGCAAATACTCTTGAATGGATTGGCTTTGCACCTCTATTCGATTGCGGAACAAGCCTATGGTTTAATCAGATTGCAAAAAATATAAAACCGATAAAATATGACGAAAGCAAGCCGTTTGCCACTTCTCACGCTAATCAAATTGGATTTATAACTGATTTAACTTGGCTTGATTTTCAAAAACTTAATGGCTTTGAAAATGACTGCAAAAAAATTTTAAGCTCATCAAAATATATTGATGAAACACGTTGTGAAAATATATGCTACGCAATTTCCAAAAGAATAGATATGCTAAAAGACTTGTTGTGATTCTTCTCACAACAAGTCTTTTTATAAGGGGTGCAGACATATTCTTTTAAATATTTATATTATCTCAAAATCGTGCAATTACTTCTTTGCATTTTCCTCTAATTCCAATAAATATTTATCATAATCCGACATAAATAATCTATCTTGAATGATTCTATACTTTTCAAATTCAGTTTCTGCATGAAGCTTTGCAATCTCAGCAGACACTTTACCTGCATCCTTTAAAATTCCATACTCAAACATTTCAATGAAACTATTAAGACGTTTCTCCCAATCTTGCATTGTCAGCGGAATATGTCTTAATGTCATACTTTCTGCAAAATCTAAGTATGCCGTAACCATACGATTTAATTGCCTCATCTCATCTTGACTCAAATAATTCTTGGCAATTATAACATCGCTTTTCTTAATCTTTCCATTCGGTGAATCTGCCCATATAGTTAATCCCATATGCTCTTTTGTATGGTCTGCCCTTTCTACAATCAATTCAGCCGCTGTATGTCCATGAACGGCATAATGCATTTTATTCTGAACTGTTGCATAAAACCTCTTGGTTGTTGCCGAATTTCTATCATAATCTATCGCCGTTGCATACAGGTCAGTGATTTTCTGATAAAACTTTCTTTCGCTTGCTCGTATTTCACGAATACGTTCTAACTGTTCATCAAAATACTTTTCTGTTAGATATGTTCCACGCTTTAACCTTTCATCATCCATAACCCAACCTTTGATAGTGTAATCTTTTGCTATTTGATTAACCCATTTTCTAAACTGTACGGCACGTTCAGAATTAACCTTAAATCCTACTGCTATAATCATCTCTAATGAGTAGTGATTTGTATTATAAGTTTTTCCGTCTGCAGCAGTTATCCGAAATTTTTGGATAACTGAATTCTCCTGCAATTCACTATCACTAAAAATCTTTTTTATATGATAGTTTATTGTGCGAACATCTATATCATATAATGTTGCCATCATTTTCTGTGTCAACCATATATTCTCATTCTCGTAACGCATCTCAATGCTATCAGCTTGGTCTCCTACAGATGCAACATAAGTCAGATACTCCGCCGCACTTGAATGAACGGTTATTTCGTCTTTTTCCTTTGCCAAATAGAATTCCTCCTTAATCATAAAATCATCCTATTATGATTCTACAATCGCATAGCACATTTTACCTTTAAATGCCACTCCGTATTTGATAATATTCTTGTAGCCATCTTCCCTTGCTTTTGACGCATAGTCACGGTCATTGATTTGCTTTAGAGCACGTTTTGCGGCTTCATCTGCTGTTTCATTTTTACCGCACACTTTAAATTCTAAAATCACTGCATTTTGTGCCACATCTTGTTGATACAAAACCAAATCGCTGCGTCCGTCACCGGTTTCACGATTCGATTCTACCTTATAGTACACATTACCCGACAGCAATCCTGATATTAAGCCATGATAAAATGATTCCGTACTGTCATAAAAGCTTATAGTTTTTCTCAACAAATCAGTTATTTGCTCCGCAAAGTCTTGTGCATTACGTCCGAGCAAAGCTTTATACAAATTATCTTTATTAATTGCCTTTTTATATATTTCAAAATATTGAATTATTATATCTGTATAACAGCTTTTTATTTCAAGATTAGGAATGACAAGTGAATAGATTGTAGGCTCGCCCGTCAATTCACCTGTTTTGACTATCTCTTTGATTTTAAGATAGCCGGTAAAGAACAGAAAGCTCCATATATTTTCATTATTTTCAGTCAAATCACCGTACGTTACTGTTTCTTTTAATACAGTTTCTACGCTTCCGCCATGAATTAAATTTTCAATAATACCCTTTGTTTCATCATCTGCTTGACCAATTAATGTTCTGATAATATTATTTGAACTTGTATTCGCCCACCATGGCATTGCCAATATATCTTTATCATCAAACCACTCTTTTGTTTGGTTAAGTACGCTCCATGGATTATATACTTCGGATTTTCCGAACAAATATCCGTCATACCATTTTTTCATGAGTTGTGATTTTTCTTCTATATTATAATATTCCATCAATTCGTCTACTTCAGATTGCACAAATCCGAAACTTTCGGAATATTTATTTGAAAGTATTGAATTTACCGCAAGATTATTAAGTCCGGTAAAAATACTTTCTTTTGATATTCTAAGACAACCTGTCATCACAGAAAACTCCAATGCAGGATTTGTTTTCAAAGCCGATTCAAACAATGAACGAATAAATTGAACCATTTTATCATAATATCCCGAAAAATATGCGTCCTCAAGCGGGACATCATATTCATCAATAAGAATAATCGTATTTACACCGTAATACTGTTTTAGACATAAGCACAAAAGCTTTATTGAATCACCTAAAACAGTATCCGGCACATCCTTTGCCATTATTTCTTCTGCTCTTTTTCTGTCGTTCACATCTATTTTTTCACTTTTCAATACATCGCTGTATTTTTTGAATTGGTATTGAATTTCATGTCGTAGACTGTAAATCGCCTTGTCGTAATCACCTTGCTTCGCACACTTCAAAGACAACGTAATAACAGGGTGAGTATTTCTGTACATAGCCAATTCTTCATAATGCTCCGATATTTTCAGTCCGTCAAAAAGATAAGCATTATCTTTTTCATTTATATCGAAGAAATATTTAAGCATACTGAAATTCAGCGTTTTTCCAAAACGTCTTGGGCGAGTTATTAAGTTATTCTGTCCGCCGCTATGCAGAAGTTCATAGATAAGCATTGACTTATCAACATAATAAAAGCCGCTGTCTATAAGCTGTTTGAAATCTTCATAGCCTATGGGTATTCTCTTTTTACCGTTTGTCAATAACATATTCTCGCCTCCCGTATTCGTATAATGTAAGTATAACACAAATTTTTACCTTTATCAACGTTATATTTTACTTCATAAATATTTCCACCGACTTATCCGGATACACAACTATTTTTTCAATTATCCGCCGCATATCGTCGTTTGTATATTCGTTCTGCATGAGAATTTGTTCAATATCCTTATGTATATCATCAATATGCGTGGCTTTTTTCTGAATTTCATCATACGCTTTTAATTCCTCGTCAATACTTCGCATACCCTCATCAATGGCAGACATTTCTTTTTTGAGTTCGTCCATTGTGATAATATCCGCAGCAAACATTTCTTTAAATTTACTCCGACGTTTTTCAAGTGACTGTCTTGTATCAGTCAATTTTGACACATCAACATTTGTTGTTTGTGCTTGATATTGTTTCATCAGCTTATCCGCAAACGCTTTTTTATCTTCTATTGCCGTAAGCAGATATGCTTTGACTTCATTTAGCAGTTCCTGCTCATCAACAGTGACACTGTTTGTACAATGAGCATTACCGTTATTGTTATGCACACAACAACGGTATCTCACATAACGATTTTTCCATTGATACACCTTTGCGGTAAAGCTTTTGCCGCACTCACCGCATTTAATCAAATTTGAAAACAAGTGTCGGTTTGAAAATCTGTTACCGGGATTATCATTTTTATATTGCTCTTGTCTTTCTTTAATTTTCTGCTGAACAAGCTCAAAATCATCATCGCTGATTATTCTAAGTTCGGGGCGTTCATGTATGTACCACTCCTCCGGTGGAATTGCTTCTCTTGTTCCCGAAAGAAAATCCTTTGTGACGCTTTTATTATTTATAATCTTACCTATATATATTGGATTTTGCAAAATCCTGCGTATTGTTTTCGGAACCCATTTAGCTTGCTTTTTTGTCGGGATAGCCATTTCGTTTAACTTAATGGCTATCGACGTGTGCCTTCCCCCTCTATATACCACTTAAACATTAACTGTACAATATAGCTTTCCTGCTCATTAATTTCAAGTGTATATGTATCTATTTTGTTGTAGCCGTAAACCACATTCGGAACACGACCTTTTTTTGCATTTTGACGTTTACCGAAAATTACACGCTTGGACAGGTTAGAGCTTTCCTCTTGTGCAAGTGCGGCAAACACCGTCAATACAAATTCACTTTCACCTATAACCGTCTGATTATTCGACAAAAATCTGACATCAACACCGTTGGAACGTAAGGTGCGGATACCGTATAAGAAATCAGATGTGTTACGGGCAAATCGGCTTATGTCTTTTACCGCAACATAGTCAAACGCTCCCGTTTTGGAATCTTCCAAAAGTTGAGTAAATGCTTCACGCTTGTTCATGCTTTTTCCGCTGATACCCTCGTCAGCGTATATTTTCACCAACGTATCGCCCTCTTTGTCAGCGTACTGCTCGAAAAATTCTCGCTGATTTTCAAGAGAAGATAGCTGTTCCTCTTTCTCTGTGCTGACACGACAATATGCCGCCATTCTCATTATACCGCACCTCCCTTCCACTTTTATTATGTATATTATCTGCGTTTAATCAGCTTCCTCGAAAGTATCTTCAATAATTCAGACTCAAGTATTTGCTTACTCTTTGGCGGTCTGATTTTAATGTGCATAGTATCACCTCCTATAAAATGGTATGAATTAAATTCAATGTTATATGTGCCGGTGTGCCGAAAAAACTTGAAAATTTTACTGTAATATGCTATAATAACGGCATACTGCAAATAATTTTATAAAAAATTTCGGCACAGCGGCACAAGTTTTACTTTGTAAAAGCTAAACCTTCATAAGCAGCAATCGGATTTTTAGAACCGTTAATTCGTTTACGTTCTAACTTGACCTGTGAATAGTTCAACGTGATATAGTTCAGTATGTCATGCGACTTAACGTTCATGTTCCTTTTGTATGCGAATTCCTCATAACGCTTTTGCACTTCTACTCTTGATATAAGTGAATCTTCCTTAAATTCAAGATATTTTTCAAAAAACACTTGTTCCGGGCAATAACGTGATTTATACAATAACAAAACAGCTTTCGACTCTTTAGTCAAACTAAATACAAAGTTGTTTTCAACCAAACGTTTTAAACCTTTGATTGCCCACGTTAAAATATAATCACGTTCTTCGAAAAGGTCTTCAGCAAGGCTTAAATTTCTTTGTCCTTCCGGAATTGATTTTGTGAACGGAACAATAATAAGTCGTTCAAAAAATGCTGCTGCATTGTTAGCATCAAGTCGATTAAGAGGTACAAATTGATTTGTTCCAAATGCAAGCTTGCAATAACATGGCTGACTGGTTGGATTTTTGTACAATTCCTTGGTTTCGATCACATCCAAGCTTGATACAACACTCTTAAAAACTCCGATATCCTTAATAGGTGCTTGCGGTAAATCTGATGCGATATTCACTGTTGCGTCCTTTAATTGTGCAACATGGCATGAATCTGATAATTGTTGTAAAGCGACATTGCTCACATTTTCCTTTCCAACAATTTTACCGATTACATTTAGAAGTACAGATTTTCCTGAATTCGGTACACCATAGAAGATAAATGCCTTTTTTGCCCAAACGTATGTTGAAAGTAGGTAGCCGATCACTTCTTGCAAGAATTGAATGCTATCTTTATTACCTGCTGTAATATCTTTTAAAAATCGCTTAAATACTTTGCCTTTGGCGTTTTTATCATATTTTGCTTGAATATATGATGTAAATCCAAACTGCGGAGAGTGTTTTTCAAGCTCACCCGTTTCCAAATTGTAGACACCGTTCTCACAATTAATCAGCGGCAAATTTATCTTCCGCGTCAAATCCCTTTGAACATCTGGGTTCAACAGTAGATGTTTGTATGCTTTGTTGACGTTATCAGCCGAAACAACAAGCCTTTCATCGTTGGTGAATTGGTTCATTATATCACGCCTAACATCCTCCGCTTCGCGCTTTATAAAGCAGCCGTGTGCCTTATCATAATAATAGACTTCTTTCTGACAACATACAATAAAATTATTTGCACTGAATAACTCGCTCATGATAGATGAAACGTTCGGACTGGCACTCTTTAAAGCCTCCTCTTTCAGCCTATCGACCTTGCGTGCAATTTGCTCAACCTTTCGACGTTTCAAAGCATGATCTTTGAAACGCTTGGAGCTTTTGTGTTTAGTTTTTGACTTCTCGGAATGTGATTTTTCCGTTTTACCAAAATCACCAACCATTTCAAACCACTGTTTAGTGGATTCTGAAATTTCATCCTGCTGATTCGACTTGACATCCTCTCTGATTGCCCCGGATGACTTTATGATGATTCTGCCGTCAGCGTCACGTTGTAATCCGTCAGATTTGTTGTTCTTCTTAATTGCACAGTCTGCCAAATTTGTTACAGTTTTTGATTTACCGTTGTCAATGTTTGAATTGCTTTTCTCTGTTGTACAAATTTCTTTGGACGACGCTTTAATAACAAATCGTCCATGAGAATCTGTAGGGATTTCCGAATTAAATTTGTTTTGGTTTTTCATAGTATATCTTTCCTCTCTTCTAATTTTTATTGTTCATTATTTATTGAAAAGCTTTTCTCTGTAATTAATTATACATCACATTAGGAATTTGTACATTGAGCAAATTCATCCATCGTTTTTGGAAAACCCATTAAATGACAACAAAAAAAGTATATATGACAAATACTATTTGCCTATATACTTTACAATCAAAATCTTGTAATTCAATCTAATTCTTCTATAGCATCCTTTAATAATTG
>QTVU01000028.1 GCA_003460745.1 Firmicutes bacterium AM55-24TS | reverse complement strand
TTAATAGAAGCATTTGGGAAATAAATAAAAAGATGTATACACATATGCAGAAGTTAAATATTAAAAAAGATGTATACACATATGCAGAAGTTAAATATTACTATAGAATGGTGACAAATATTCCTAATAAATAATAATATTGAAAAGATGATAAAACATTTTTTTTTGAATCCATTAGTAGTAAACACTCGGATTTTTACTACTATCTTACTACTAACGGTGTCCTCGATTTGCCCTTATTTGCCGTGTTTTGCAGATTACGCTCTTGTCAAGCATGTTTTTTAATCGTTTGAAAGACACCGCAAATACGGGCAAACCACGGCATATTACGGCTTTTTATGAAAGGAAAAATTATGATTAAGATACTTTTTGTTTGCCACGGCAATATATGCAGGTCGCCGATGGCGGAGTTTGTGATGAAAGATTTAGTTAAAAAGGCAGGGCTTAGTGATGAGTTTTTCATAGCGTCTGCGGCAACGAGTACAGAGGAAATCGGGAACGGTGTACATTATGGTACGCGCAAAAAGCTTGCGGAATTCGGTATTTCCGTTGACGGAAAATATGCGGTTCAATTAAAAAAATCCGACTATGCCAAATATGACTACATTATCGGTATGGACAATTACAATTTACGAAATATGAAACGTATGTTACCGAATGATACCGAAAACAAAATACACCTTTTACTTGATTGGTCCGACAATCCGAGAGATATTGCGGATCCATGGTACACAGGTGATTTTGATGTGACATACAATGATGTACTTGAAGGTTGCACTGCTTTACTCAAGGAAATCAAAAAAGAGCTTTAAAGCTCTTTTTTTATACCAAACACCTCAAAAATATTATACATTAAAATATAAAAAAATACAATTTATTTGTTACTAAAGCCGAAATCGGTGGTATAAATAAAATAGAAAGGAAGTGAGTTAGTATGAAAATCACATTTTTAGGTGCGGCACACGAAGTTACGGGCAGTTGTACGCTAATAGAAACGAACGGAAAAAATATTCTTGTTGACTGCGGAATGGAACAAGGTGCTGATATATTTGAAAATCAAGAAATCCCCGTAAATCCAAATGATATTGAATGTGTATTGCTTACTCATGCACATATTGACCATTCGGGTAATTTGCCGTTACTTTACAAAAACGGTTTTCGCGGTAAAATTTACGCGACGAATGAAACATCCGATTTATGCGAAATAATGTTGCCGGACAGTGCGCATATTCAAGAAACTGAGGCGAAATGGCGAAACAGAAAAGCAAAGCGTGCCGGCAGGGAAGAATATGTTCCGATTTATGATATGGACGATACTATCGGTGTGCTTCAGCAATTCCGTCCGTGTAATTATGATGAGAAAATAAGAATTTTGGAAAATGTCGAAATAAGATTTCACGATATAGGTCACTTGCTCGGCTCGTCTTGTATAGAAATTTGGATAACAGAAAGCGGTATTACAAAGAAAACAGTTTTCAGCGGTGACGTGGGAAATACAAATCAACCGATTATTAAAGACCCGACTCCGATTTATGATACGGACGATACCGATTATCTTGTTATAGAGTCCACCTACGGAAACAGATTTCATACGGAAGTACCTGATTATATAACATTGCTTGCGGGGGAATTTCAGAGAACATTTGACAGGGGCGGAAATGTTGTTATACCGTCATTTGCTGTAGGCAGAACGCAAGAGCTTTTATACTATATACGTCAGATTAAAGAACAAAATCTTGTAAAAGGTTACGGTGATTTTTCTGTGTATGTGGACAGTCCTTTGGCGAATGAGGCTACCGCGATATTTTTACAGTGTGACGTAAAATGTCTGGACGAAGAAGCAAGAGCGTTGGTGGACAGCGGTATTAATCCGCTTACATTCAGCGGATTAAAACTTGCCGTTTCAACGGATGAGTCTGTTGCAATTAATTTTGACGAAAAGCCGAAAGTTATAATATCGTCAAGCGGTATGTGTGAGGCGGGAAGAATACGGCATCACTTAAAACACAATTTGTGGCGAAGAGAATGTTTGATTTTGTTTGTCGGCTATCAGGCAGAGGGAACGCTCGGCAGAATGTTGTGTGACGGTATTAAGAATGTAAAATTGTTTGGTGAGGATATAGAAGTAAATGCCGAAATTAAAATGCTTGACGGTATAAGCGGACATGCAGACAAGAACGGTCTTATAAAGTGGCTTAAAACATTTAAGAAAAAGCCTGAAATTGTTTTTGTTAATCATGGCGAGGAAAAGTCTTGCGATGAATTTACCGATTGTATCAGAAATGAATACGGCTATAATTCTGTTGCACCGTACAGCGGTACTTGTTACGATTTGCTGACAGGTGAAGTGGTTGTACAGACGTACGGCATACGCGTGCAGAAAAAGAAAACTACAAAACGTGCTGCGACTGTATTCGGCAGACTTATTGCCGCTGCGGAAAGATTGCTTGCAGTTGCAAGAAGTTGTGAGGGAATGGCCAATAAAGATTTGGCAAAGTTCGCAGACCAGATTGATATGTTGTCTGAAAAGTGGAAAAGATAGATAACCACCCCACATTCTACTGTGTCAACAACTCCCCTTAAGGAAAGCCATACAAAAAGCCTCTCCTTGAGGAGAGGTGTCACGAAGTGACGGAGTGGTGGCAAAAGCATAAAGCATAAGAAAGCCACCCCACAGTCGACTGCGTCGACAGCTCCCCTCAATGGGAGCCATACAAAAAACCTTTTCTTGAGGAGAGGTGTCACGAAGTGACGGAGCGGTGGCAAAAAAATAAGGACGGTCAATGACCGTCCTTATTTTGTATAATCGCTCCAACCGTCTATTGCACTGTCTTGAATTGCTCTGAAAAGTCTTTTCCTAAGTCCGGGATACATTTCCTTTTCAAGACGTTTAATAAGATCTTTCATATATTGACGTTGCGTATATCCGTCAGCAGGACAAGGATTGTGAACAACGGGAATATCATAATTTTTAACCACACCCCTAATATCACGTTCGCGAACGTAAATCATAGGTCTGATTTGATACATATCAGTGCGGTCGAGATATGTAACAGGCGAAAAACAATGTATTCTGCCCTCGTGCATAAGGCTAAGGAAGAATGTTTCAAGCACATCATCATTATGATGACCGAGTGCAACTTTATTGCAGCCGTTTTCAATCGCCATATCATTTAACGCACCGCGGCGCATTTTTGCACACAATGAGCAAGGATTGGATTCTTTTCGTATATCAAAAATAATCTCTTTAATATTTGTTTTCTTAACCTTATATTCAACGCCCAAATCATCACACATTTTTTGTACTTTTGAATAATCGGCATCATATCCCATATCCAAAGTCAATCCCATAACGGTAAATTTTTTCGGATAGTATCGCGAAAGTTCCGCAAGCACATTAAGCAGTACAAGACTGTCCTTACCGCCGGAAACACCGACGGCAATTTTATCGCCGTCCTCAATCATATTATACTGTTCAATAGCACGCCTTGTAAGACTTACTACCTTTTTCATATTATTCAGCCTTTCCTGTTATTTTACCGCCTTGATAGCTTCGGTTAAGTCAACCTTATCCGTATAAAGTGCCTTACCAACGATAACACCCTCAACACCTGTTGTAACAAGTGACTTGATGTGGTCAAGACTTCCGACACCGCCTGAGGCGATAATATCGGCATTTACCGCACTTGCCATTTCAGACATTGCGTTTACGTTAGGACCTGCAAGTGTACCGTCGGTTGCAATATCCGTATAAACGATTGTTTGTACGCCGATATTTACCATTTTCTTTGCAAATTCAACTGCAGTAAAATCGCTTGTTTTTTCCCAACCCTCGATAGCCACCATACCGTCTTTTGCGTCAATACCGATAACGATTTTTTTGCCGTATTTATCAACGGCACGTTTAACAAATTCACTGTCTGAAACGGCTTTTGTACCTATGATTACTCTGTCGATACCGCAGGCAAGTTTTGCCTCAATATCCTCCATAGTACGAATACCACCGCCCGTTTGTACGGGAACATTGACGCTTTCGCATATTTCTTTGATTTTTGCGGCATTTACACCATGACCTTTTAAAGCACCGTCAAGGTCGACAACGTGGATATATTCACCGCCAAGACTTTCCCATTTTTTAGCCATTTCGGCAGGGGAGTCACCGTATACGGTAACGTCCGAAAATTGTCCCTTGAACAATCTCACGCATTTACCGTCTTTTATATCAATCGCAGGGTAAATTCTCATTTTGTAATTCTCTCCTCAAACTGTTTTACAATATTCATAATACGTTCTGTTTCCATTTTCATACTAACCTTGTTTACAACAAAACGTGCGCTTAGAGGGCATACATCCTCAAGAACGTCAAGACCGTTTTCGTAAAGTGTTTTACCTGTTTCGACAATATCGACAATGACGTCCGAAAGTCCGACAAGCGGAGCAAGTTCAACGGAGCCGTTTAGCTTTATAATTTCAATAGTCTGACCTTTGTCGTCTTGGAAATATTTCATTGCGATGTGCGGATACTTTGACGCAACACGAAGATTTGTCATAGTGCCAAGCTTACCTTTTAATTCTTTCGGACCACATACAGCCATTTTACATTTTCCGAATCCCAAATCAACCATTTCATATAGGTTACGGCTTTCTTCCAAAAGTGTGTCCTTACCGACGATACCGATGTCAGCCGCACCGTATTCAACGTAAGTAGGAACGTCAGACGCTTTTACAAGGATAAATTTCATCTTGTTTTTTTCGTCAGTGAAAATAAGTTTTCTTGTTTTTTCTTTCATTTCGGAACAATCCATTCCGATTGAAATAAATAATTCCATTGCAAGTTCGGCAAGTCTGCCCTTTGCAAGAGCAACTGTTAAATATCTCATTATAATCTCTTCCTCCCTAAAATCAGTGTTTGTGACCGCAGTCGCAGTGGTCGTGGTGATGTTCATGCTCGTGGTCATGGTCACAGCCACAGCCGCAATGGTCGTGTTCGTCAAACATCATAGATTCGTCATAGTAGCCTAAAAATTCGTTTGCTGTTGTTTCTATAATTTCGTGTTTTGCAAAATCGTTAATCATAAGCTGACCGTTAGGGAAAACTCTAAGCATTGCACCGATATATTTACCTTTTGAATATTCCTCTGCTGCTTTATAATCGCCGTCACCGATATACATTTCAACAAGGCAGCCGTTTACACGAAGATTGTATGCAATGTCATAGGCAATGCCTTCGGCGTTCTTTTCGGCAAAAACAAGTGATGCGGAAACATCATGTACCTCCTTGTCGCTTAGTACGGAAATAAGTCTGTTTATACCGATTGCCGCACCGACAGCACCTTTATTGTCACCAAATTGTCCCATAAGATTATCATAACGTCCTCCGGCACAAATAGGAAATCCGACACCGTGTGTGTAGCACTTAAAGATTGAGCCTGTGTAGTAGTCGATACTTTCAAGCATACCAAGGTCAATAGAAACGTACTTTTCAAAACCGTACAGACACAAAAGCTCATATATACGCTTTAAGTTGTCAAGTGCGTTTTTGGATTCTTCGTTAAGACCGTCAACATAAGCCTTTTTGAAAACTTCTTCACCGCCGAAAAGGTAAGGCAAATCAATCATAAGATTTTTGATATTGTCATCAATATCAAGTTTGTCTGTAATTGTCTTAATACCGACAGAGTCTTTTGAATCAATACGTTCACGAAGCTTTTCGATAGATTGTTCGTCAAGTCCTGCTTGCTTTACAAGTCCGTTGAAGAATGCAATCTGACCGATTTCCATTGAAAATTCTTCAATACCTACCGCAAGAACAGCCTCCATAGCTGCTGAAATAACTTCAGCGTCTGCGGCAGGTGAGTATGAGCCGATAAGCTCGATACCGCTTTGTGTAAATTCTCTTTGACGTGCACCTTGTGTTTGCTCAACTCTGTATACGTTGCCTGTGTATAGGTAGCGCTGAGGCTTGTCTGAATTTGCAACCTTTGTTGCCGCCATACGGGCGATTGATGTTGTAAAGTCCGGTCTTAGTGCAAGAATACGTCCTTGCTCGTCAAAAAACTTGAACATATGCTCTTGTGAAATCTGACCGCTAAGACCTAAATAACAGTCGTAATATTCAAATGTAGGTGTTTCAACTTCTTTGTAACCGATTGAAGAAAAAACAGACATATTGTTGATTCAATTTCTTTTTTTACTGCACATTCGTCCGGCAGTATATCATTTACACCGTTCGGTGTATGCAATTTCCAATTAGACATAAAACTAATCCTTTCAATATATTTTTGAATTTTAACTTTATTGTGCTAAAGCGATAAAGTTATTATACAACTTAATTTGTAAATTGTCAAGTAAACAATATAATTTTATCACTAAAACGGTGTATTTTCAAGGATAAGGAATGTAGTATTAAGTCGAAATTTGTAATTGAGAAAAAATTAACAAATTGTCAACAAAATTTATTATTTAAACTGTTGAATGTTCACATAAAATGTGTTAAAATCAAATTAGTAAATATATTGCAGAAAGGAAATATGAAATGGCGATACACGTTATTAATGAAGCAAAAAGATGCTTGAACTGTAAGAAACCTATGTGCAGAGAGGGATGTCCGATACATACACCGATACCGGATATGATACATACGTTTTTAGAGGGGGATATAAATCAAGCCGGCGAGATGGTGTTTGAGAATAATCCGCTTTCAATCGTCTGTTCGCTTATATGTAATCATGAAAATCAATGCGAGGGACATTGCGTTTTGAACAGAAAAGGCTCACCGGTTCATATAAGCAGTATTGAAAATTATATTTCCGAAAACTATTTTGATAAACTTAGTTTTTCGGGGATTGAAAAAAACGGCTTGAAAGCAGGTATAATCGGCTCAGGTCCTGCCGGTATAACCATTGCGGTAATACTTGCACAGCGCGGATATGATATTACGATATTTGAATCAAGAGAAAAAATCGGCGGTGTGTTGAGATACGGTATTCCCGAATTCAGATTGCCGAAATCAATTTTGGAAAGATATAAGGAAAAGTTGATTGAGCTTGGTATTAAAATCAGACCGAATACGGCAATAGGTACGACTATAAGCGTTGACGATATGTTCCGTGACGGTTACAGTGCAATATTTATCGGTACAGGTGTATGGAAACCGAACACACTTCATATAAAAGGCGAAACGCTCGGAAATGTGCATTATGCGATTAATTATCTTACCAATCCCGATGTTTACAGACTTGGCGATACGGTTAATATTATCGGTGCGGGTAACTCGGCAATGGACGTTGCAAGAACTGCTTTAAGACACGGTGCTAAAAAGGTTACGGTATTTTCAAGAAGTGACCATTTGGCAGCAAGTCAGCGTGAAGTGGATTATGCAAAGATTGACGGTGTTGAATTCGTGGTACACGTTGAGCCTGTGGAAATTGTAGATGACGGAGTTATATTTGTTGAACTTGAATGTGACGGAAAGGGAAATCTTTCGCCGATAAGAGGAACGGAAAATCTTTATCAGGCAGATTCAACGATTATTGCGATAAGTCAAGGCCCGAAGGACAGAATTGTTTCAACAACGACAGGCTTGGAAGTTAATGAAAAAGGCTTGCTTGTAACAAATACGTTCGGAGAAACTACGCGTGACGGTATTTTTGCGTCGGGCGATGTTGTTCGCGGCGCGAAAACTGTTGTTGAGGCGGTTGCGTATTCAAAGCAAGTTGCAGACGCAATGGACGATTATATGAAGGGTTTAATGCACGAAAGAGATTTATAAATTCAGGAGGACGATAAATTGTCCGAACCGTGCAAAATATTATTTTATATTTGAATTTAATTTACAGATATTATAAACAAAGGCAAGCCTATCTTTGATATACGGCTTGCCTTTGCACTTTTTGTGAAAATAAACTCTAACGTACAAATGTACGCCGATGAGTTCATTTTCGGTACTCCTTTTTAGTTTTCCATAAAACTTTTCATTTTTTCAACTGTATTTTGGCTTATATTATGCTCAATTTGGCAAGCCTCTTTTTCGGCGTCATCTTCGGGAATATGAAGAACATTTACAAGAAATTTTTTAATCATCGTATGACGGTGATATACTGCTTCACCGAGCTCAAAACCCTTTTCCGTAAGAATTATATCGCCGTAAGGCTCGTGAGAAACAAGACCTTGCTTTTTTAGAGTATTTACCGCTCTGTTCACACTTGGTTTTGATATTTTGAGTGCAAGGGCAATATCCGTTATGCGCACACTCGTCTTTTGCTTTGAAATTTCATATATTGATTCAAGATAATCTTCCAGTGCGCTTGAGATACAAATATCATTATCAACTAACATATTAATCACCATAGCCTTTCTGTCCGCAAACTAATAAAAAAATAAAGAGGGTATAGAAACATTGCTGTTTCTAAAACCCTCTTTGGTTTCGAAAATTAATATCAATTAAATTATGCCTTTATTATAACCTAAATCACTTTAATTTGCAATAGCTAACATAAAAAAATTTAATTTTGTGAAGTCTATACAAATAAATTACCGATTTGGAATACAAGCGTTGACATTATCCACGCAACAGAAAGCTGATATAATACCGAAAATGCGGTTAATTTTCGTGAGTTGAGTTCACTGCGGAGTGTTGACACTGCGGCGATACAAGGTACATAAAGCAGTACAAACGTTAAAAACGAATATGCCGACAGGGGAGTGAATGAAGTCGTAAGGCACAATACAAGGTCGGCAGTGTTGTATGCACCGTATAGGATTGACATAGTTGACACGACTGCCTCTTTTGCGGCAAAACCTGAAATAAGGCTTACAGCAACTTTCCAATTACCGAACCCGCAAGGTTTAAATATCGGTGCGATAAGTTTTCCGAAAGTGCCGATAATGCTGTATTCGCTGTCAGCGGTTAAATGCAAATGAAAATCAAGATTTTCCAAAAGCCAGATGATTATACTTGCAAGCAAAATTACAGTACCTACTCTTGTAAGGAAGTCCTTGACTTTATCCCACATATGATTAAATGTCGATTTGAAAGTCGGCATTCGGTAGGGAGGGAGTTCGAGTACAAAAGGCGGTTCATCGCCTTTGAATACCGTATTTGACAAAATCAATCCCGAAATTATCCCCAAAGCTATCCCTAAAATGTATAAACTGAATGTGACGATACCTGCATTATTCGGAAACAGTGCCGCTGTAAACACCGCATAAACCGGCATTTTTGCACCGCACGACATAAATGGTATCAACAGCATTGTCAGCTTTCTGTCACGTTCGTTATCAAGTGTTCTGACTGCCATTATCGCAGGAACACTGCACCCAAATCCCATTATCATAGGTACAAACGACTTGCCCGAAAGACCGATTTTTATAAAAAGTTTGTCCATAATAAAAGCCGTTCGTGCCATATATCCCGAATCTTCAAGAAAGGAAAGAAATAAAAATAACAGCATTATCTGCGGAAAAAATGTTATGACACTGCCTATTCCGGATATTATTCCGTCAAGTAAAAGTCCTTTGAAAAATGCACCGACTTCGGCTGATGTTAAAATATTTTCAAGCATATTTGCAAATTGAACATTAAACAGGGTATCGAGCATATCAGACAGCATTGAGCCGAATGTTCCGAAAGTTATCTGAAAAACACAAAACATTACAAGTATAAAAATCGGTATCGCAAACAGTGGGTGCATAGCGATTGAATCTATTTTTTCGGTTATAAGGAATTGTCTGTTTTGACCGATTATTTTTATGCAGTCGGCTGCAACCGATTTTATGAATTTGTAGCGAGTTTGTGCTATATGTGTTTCGGTATCATTTTTTTCTGTAAGTTGTATGGCGTAAAAACGGCTTATTTTATTTTTTAAGCATAATGCGGAAATTGCTCTTTCAATTTCCGCATTGTATTTAATTTGATTTTGGGTATTACCGCCTAAGTTACATTCTTTGATGAGTTTTTCAATCCCGATACATTTGTTTGCCGAAATCGGAACAGACGGTATATTAAGACGTTTTGTCAACATATTTGCATTAATTTCAAAACCGCTTTTCTTTACTGCATCCGCCATATTCAGTGCGATTACCATAGGCACACCTGTTTCGGCAAGCTGTGTCGTAAGGTAGAGATTGCGTTCGAGATTGGTTGCGTCTACTATGTTGAGTATTAAATCGGGCTTTTCATTTATAATAAAGTCGTGCGTTATAATTTCCTCCGCACTGTTCGGCGAAAGGGAATAGATACCCGGAAGATCGACTATAAGCATATTTTTGTTGTAACGGCATATGCCTTTTTTGCTCTCAACAGTAACGCCTATGCGGTTGCCGACATCATAATTACTGCCTGTGAGTTCGTTAAAAAGAGTTGTTTTTCCACAATTCGGATTGCCGACAAGGGCAACGACTGTTTTTGTATCGAACATTCATTTCACCACCTTGTGAATAAAAATTTTTTCGGCGTCCTTTTTCCGTATACCTATGTTACAGTTGAGTACACGAAATTCGACAGGATCGCCGAGCGGTGCCAATCTAAGCATTTTTACGGTTGCACCGAGCGTCATTCCCATATCGGAAAGACGGCGTTTAATTGAACCGCTTAACCGTATTGCGGATATAACGCCAGATTCGTTTTTCTTTAAATTGCTTAAATTCATATATCAGTCCTTTCGCCATACAAACGAGCTGACAAACTTTTGAAGCTCAACGATTATAAGCGGCATAACGGACAGCACCGTTACAACAATCCAGCCCATAGCATTAAGAGGAACAACTCCGAAAATATTTGCAAGGTACGGAACGGAAATTACCGACACCTCTAAAATAAGTCCCGAAATCAGTGAAAGCACAAGGTAAGGATTTTTAAATATACCGGCTTTAAAAACGGAATGTTCACTTCTCATATTAAATGCGTGTACCAACTGAGAAATACTAAGCACCGCAAATGCCATTGTACGACCTGCTGTAATACCGCCGAAGATGTTTGCACCTATGGTGAATGCCAAAAGTGCGAGTGCACCTATCATTAAGCCCTCAAATATAATTGTCAGCCAAAGTCCGTCGGCAAATAAACCTTTTTTCGGTGAACGCGGCGGTTTATCCATTATATCTCTGTCGGGAGTGTCAAGTCCCAAAGCGATTGCAGGAAGTGAGTCGGTAACAAGATTTACCCATAAAAGCTGTATAGCGGTAAGCGGTGACGACCAACCGAACATAATACCCGAAAATACGGTCAGAATTTCGCCTATGTTACTTGAAAGCAAAAATTGTACCGCTTTTTTGATGTTTGAAAAAATACTTCTGCCCTCACGGACTGCATATATAATAGTAGCAAAATTATCGTCCGTAAGCACCATATCGGATGCTGATTTTGCAACGTCCGTACCTGTTATGCCCATACTGCATCCAATATCGGCGGCGGAAAGTGCAGGCGCGTCATTTACACCGTCACCTGTCATTGCGACAATTTCACCGTTGGCTTTAAGCGCTTTTACAATTTTCATTTTATGGCTCGGAGTAACGCGTGCAAATATGTTGTATTGATTTATTGTGAGTGCAAGTTCGTTGTCCGATATTTTTTCAAGAATATCGCCTGTCATAACCTTTGAATTATCGTCCGCAATTCCGATTTTTTTCGCAACAGATAAAGCCGTTTCTGCGTGATCGCCTGTTATCATAATAGGACGAATACCTGCTCTTTTACAAAGTTCTACAGATTGCTTTGCCTCTTTTCGCGGTGGGTCTTCAATGCCGATAAGACCGATAAATACCATATTATTTTCGTTGATGGCTGTCTTTGTGTAATCATCACGATAACAAACCGCGATTACACGCAAACCGTCCGAAGTCATTTTTGAATTTTCGGATACAATTTTTCGCTTGCTCTGTGAAGTAAGAGGAATAGCCTTTTGACCGTTATAAATATCGGTGCATAGCGGAAGTACAAATTCCAATGCACCCTTTATTATTGTTTTATAACCTTTTATGTCCCTGTGCATTGTAGTCATTCGTTTGCGTGTCGAGTCGAAAGGTATTTCGGCAATACGTCTGTATTTTTTGTCAAGTACGGACTTGTCAAAACCGTGTTTTTTTGCGGCGGCAAGTATTGCACTTTCTGTCGGACTTTTGTGTCCCTCAGCAAAGTCGCAGCACATCGAACAAAGTCGGATCAGCTTTTTTTCATCGTACGTATAAAATGAAGTTACAGTCATTTTATTTTGCGTTAAAGTGCCTGTTTTGTCGGAACATATTACGGACGCACTGCCAAGCGTTTCGACAGACGGAAGATTTCGTACTATTGCGTTATGCTTTGACATACGCATTACGCCGATTGCAAGCATAATCGTAACTATTGCCGGAAGTCCCTCCGGTATTGCCGCAACCGCCAAAGAAACGGCTGTCATAAACATATCAAACGGAGGAAGATGACGGAACAGTCCGACAATAAAAATAAAAAGGCATACGAAAAGTGCGGCAATACCGAGCGTTTTGCCTGTATCGGCAAGCTTTAGCTGAAGCGGTGTCTGCGGTGTTTCATCATCAAGGAGCATATTCGCAATATGTCCGACTTCCGTATTCATTCCCGTACCCGTAACTATCGCGGTGGCTTTTCCGGCTGTTACGGAGGTGGAAGAAAGGATTATATTTTTTCTGTCCCCAAGTGTCGTGAATTCTTCAAGTACAACTGATGCGTCTTTTTCGGCGTTTACAGATTCACCGGTAAGAGAGGATTCGTCTGTTGTGAGGTTGTTAGAGGTGACAAGACGGCAGTCTGCGGCAACAAGATCGCCTGCCGATATTATAAGTATATCACCGGGAACAACGTTCGCGGCAGGAATATTAAGCTCATTACCGTTTCTGAGTACACAGGCATGGGGTGATGATAGTTTTTTTAAAGCCTCAAGACTTTTTTCGGCACGTTTTTCTTGAATAACTCCGAGTAATGCGTTTAATATGACGATTGCAAGAATTATTACAGGTTCTGTTATATCCGCGTCACCTTGCATAATTGACGTTATAAATGATACCGCAGCGGCGGAAAGAAGTATAATTATCATAAAATCATTAAATTGTTCAAGGAATTTTATAAATATGTTCTTTTTCTTTTTTTCGATAAGTTCGTTTTTGCCGTAATGGTGAAGTCGTTTCTTTACCTCGTCATGTGTAAGTCCTGTTTTTATATCCGTACCGAGCAATTCGGCGGTTTGCTGTACGGTTTTATTGTGGTATGTCTGCATTTTTATACCTCCTCTGTTTTATACGATATAACTATTCCGTATTGCCTGTATTTATAACCAACTTGTCTTTAAATTGTAATCAAAATGTTTTAGTGTCCCTCTGAAAATGTGTTATAATATAAGAAAAGGAGGGACACTAAATGGCAAGAAAGGCAAGAGAGATAAGTAAAAGCGGTAATTATTATATTACGCTGAAAGGCAATGAACTTTTTGTGACAGACGAGGATAAAAAAATGTTTGTTGAAATTCTTGAAAAGAATTTCGCAACGGGTATTGTACATAGCTATTATCTTACAAAGTCGGAAATTCGTCTTGTTGTAAAAGAGGGTGAAAAGGGAATTTCAATGACAATGAAACCTGTCACTACAAGTTATGCGAGATATTTCAACAGAACGCACGAAAGAGAGGGCAAGCTTTTTGCGGACAGATTTAAAAGTGAGCCTCTTGAAACTGACGAAGAAATAGAAGAATGTATCAAAAATTTAGAAAACGATACACCGAAAAAGCAGGCAAAACCTAAGAGAACCGCACCGAAGAAAAAGGACGTGACAAAGGTTAAAAAGACTGAAATCAAAATCGAGAAAACAGAAGAAACAAAGCCAATCGAGGAAAAGAAAGAAGAAAAGAAAAATAAACTTCCGTCATGGCTTTTGTGATGTCATAAACATATGCCGACACGAATAAGATATATTAAGCAGATATATTTTAGGAGGTCGGCATTTTGAATTTTTATGTTATTAAATTAAAGCATATTATAATAGCATTACTGATTTTTGCGGTTATACCGATAATTTGGTTTACGACTTCAAGAGCGGTAAGCGTGTTTAACGTAAACGGCAGAGAAATTCCGATTTACAGCGTGGAGAGGGACGACAATAAAATCGCACTGACATTTGACTGTGCGTGGAACGATGATGATATTGACTCAATTCTTGATACGTTGGACAAGTATAATTGCAAGGCGACATTTTTCGTTGTGGGTGATTGGGCGGAAAAGTATTCCGAAAGTTTGAAGAAAATTTATGACAGGGGACATGAAATCGGCAATCATTCATATAATCACGCGGATTATACGAAAATGTCGGCAGAGGCGATTACAGCCGACCTTGATAAATGTGACGGAATTGTTGAAAGCATAACCGGTGAAAGACCGTACCTTATGCGTGCGCCGTCAGGCGGATATAATAACACTGTCGTGAAAGCGGCGGAGGATAGCGGAAGAATGTATATTCAGTGGTCAGTGGACGGAATTGATTACGGTGACGCGGAGGTGCAGGATATATATGAAAGAAGTGTCAGACGCACGCAAAACGGCGACATAATTCTTTTGCATAACGGCACAAAGAATACGGCGGCAATTCTGCCGAAAATTTTGGAGGCATTGGAGTGCAAATATGAATTTGTAACTGTGTCGGAACTTATTTACAAAGATAATTACGTGATAGACAATACAGGCAGACAATTTCAAAAATAATTGTTTACAAAACCGTTGTAAGCTATTATAATAGATAGTATGAAAATATAAAAGCGAAACGGAGAAAATAATATGGATAAGAAATATGAATATAGCAGTCCTTTGGTGTATCAGCGGGCAGATCCGTTTGTGTATCTGCATACTGACGGATATTACTATTTCACAGGTACAATGCCACAGTATGACTGTATTGAGATAAGACGTGCAAAGACTCTTAACGGACTTTTGACGGCTGATTCGGAAGTAGTGTGGAAAAAGCATACGACAGGTGAAATGGGCTCACATATTTGGGCGCCGGAACTTCATTGTATAGACGGTGTGTGGTATATTTATTTCACAGCCGGTGACGCAAAAGACGTATGGGAAATAAGACCTTATCTGCTTATGTGCGAGGACGAAAATCCTATGACGGGTAAGTGGATTGAAAAGGGCAGAATTGATGTGGGAGTGGAAAGCTTTTCACTTGATATGACCACATTTATACATAAGGGTGAACAATATGTACTTTGGGCACAAAAGACAGAGCCTGCAGATGTATCTGACGTGTATATTGCAAAAATGAAAAATCCTTGGACTCTTGCAACAAAGCCGATGATTCTTACAACACCGGAGTATGATTGGGAAGTGCAGGGATTTAAAGTAAACGAAGGTCCGGCGGTACTTGTCAGAAACGGTAAAGTTATCGTTACATATTCGGCATCTGATACGGGTTGGAGATATTGTATGGGAATGCTTTGGGCTGATGAAAACAGCGATTTGCTTGATATAAAGTCGTGGCATAAGAGTGACAAACCTGTATTTAAAACGAGCGAGGAGAATAAGCAGTACGGACCGGGACATAACTGTTTCACGACCGATAACGGTAAAGACGTGCTTATATATCACAGCCGAAACTATAAGGAAATCAAAGGCGATCCGCTTCACGATAACAACCGTCACGCAAGAGCGAAAGTGTTTGAATATGATGAAAACGGACTTCCGATATTCGGTGAACCTGTTCCGAAGAACATATAAATTTATAACAGCACAAAAAAGCAGAGCCTTAATGGCTCTGCTTTTTTATGAAGAAAAAAATGAAAAAATTATCGTGAATTGATTTAATAATTATCAATTCTTTAACTGTATTATAATATTGAAACCTTAAAATAACCTTAAAAAACAAATTATTTTACCAAGTTTTTTAAAGATTTTTTTACTTCTCTGAATGATTTCGGTTTACTTTCAAACATTTTTCTGTTTGTTTTCATAAGTTTATATGATGCGGTGCGTGCGGTTGAAACGATATATTCTTCCGAGAATACTGTATCGTTATCCGATTCGGCAAAATCGCCGGAAACCGCAAAATTCTTTATACCTGTCGGAATTATTTCAAGTTTTGAATTAACAGGTGATAAATATGATGTACCGTAACGTCTGTGGCAAGGAATTACGTTTACTACCGTTTCGCAAATATCGTCCCAAACTTCATCAAGGTTAAAGCATGAAACAAGTTCATATAAAATTTCGGCACCGCTGCATTCAGTCATAGTTTTACCGCTTCTGTCACCGTCACAATTAGGTCGCATAGCACAGCCCCACAAAACTGTAATATCCTCGCTTTGGTCTTTAAAATAAGTTGACGGTACCGCACAAACTGTCATTTTCCAATTTGAATCGTCAAGCACGATAATACCATTGCGACCCAAGGCACCGCAAGTAACTTTGTCGATAAGCTCAGGCAAAAGTTTGTTTGAAAGAGTAATTGTAAATTCCTCTGACATATTACCTTCAAATTCATCAAAGAACAAGTCAGGTGATTTGAATGACGGGTGCTTTTCTGCAAGCTTTTCCCAAAGTTCAAACGGCTTTGAATAAAGTTTCGGAGCAGGTTCGTTGAAACTGCCGAAAGATTCGCAGTCAGCCATTTCGTCGGTAGGCATAATACAAATATCACCGTCATTAAGATAGAAAGTCTTTCTTGTTGCACCGTCCGTAAAGTGAATTGAGTCGGCATTGTCGTTTTCAAAATCAATATCGGTAACAATCGCATTTTCTCTTATATCAACACCGATTTTCTTTAAATGTTCTTTTAGAGGGTTGACAATTTCTTCGTATCTGTCAAAATCATTCGGAATGATACCCGAAAGCATATTATCCATATTTGCAATACAGTTTACAAATTCATATGCACTTGATTCTTCGGTAAAACCGTATAATGCGGAAATAAGTTTCCAGAACGGTGAAAGGAAGAAATCGCTGTCCATAACGTCAAATATCGACGCAGACTGAATTTGCGAACGTTTTGACTGCATAAGTGCAAGTATTGCGTTTCTGTGTGATTTTGAAACCTTGATTTTTGAACTGTCTATAACGTTCTTGTCTTGATCAATCAAAGTCACACTTCGCGGATAAATATTTGCACGATAAATATTAAGTATTTCGTTGCACACGGTCAAATCAGGAATATCCAAAGAATCAACATCGCTGATAAGGTCAAAGAAATTCATACTGTCTTTGATGCTTATAGTTTTTCCGCGACGGCAGATAAAACCTGTTTCGTTGTTGCCGCAGTTGCGAGTGCCGTTTGTAAATATATGAATATTCTCCGGAGTGAAACCGCAGTCACGCACAAGATAAAGTGCTGACGCAAATGCGGAAAGTCCTCCGCCTGTGATATATGCCTGCTTTTTTGTAAGAGTTTTTGTGTGTTCCGCAAGCATTGTTTTGTGTTTTTTGTGCTTTGAAATAACAATCGCAGTAGTGGCGGCAGCCGCTGTTACAGCCGCACCGATTGCAATAAGTTTTGTAAGATCGCTTTTTTTCATAATAACACGCTCCTAAAAATCGTTCAATCAATTCTATTTACTTATTATATCACAAAAAACAAATTTTGTACAGTAAATATTACCCTGCAAAAAGTGAACATACTGTAAACATTTTGATTGAAAAAAATGTCGGATTATGATATAATAATCTATACTATCGTTAAAGGAGAATATATTATGAAGAGGATCGGAAAAAAAGGTAGGTTTGTACTGTTGCTTGTTCTTCAAATTCTGGTTGTTTTAACAATGGTAGCGGAAATATTCAACAGAAATTTCTATAATGTATTTCTGTGTCTGCTAACTTTGGTTTTATTTAACATTCCGAGATTTGTAGACTTAAAATTGAACATAAAATTACCGACAATGCTTGAAGTTGTAATTTTACTATTCATATTCGCGGCGGAAATACTCGGTGAGATACAAAGTTTTTATACGATTTTTCCGTATTGGGACACTGTACTCCATACAATTAACGGATTTATAATGGCGGCGATTGGCTTTGCACTTATTGATATTTTAAATCAAGACCCGAGATTTCATATTAATATGTCACCGTTTTTTGTAGCATTCGTGGCATTTTGTTTTTCTATGACGGTCGGAGTGGTTTGGGAGTTCTTTGAATTTGGTATGGACCAAATTTTCGGAATGGATATGCAGAAAGATTTTATCGTGAATGCAATACATTCCGCAACGCTTAACCCGAACGGACTTAACGGCACGGTCAGCTTAAACGGCATAACAAGTACGATTGTGAACTATAACGGAGGACAGTACGTTATAGAGGGAGGATATCTTGATGTCGGAATAATCGATACAATGAAAGATCTTATGGTAAACTGTATCGGTGCGGTTGTATTTTCGATTATCGGAATACTCTACATAAAGCACAGAGGTAAAGGAAAGATTGCGAAAAGTTTCATTCCGCTTATGAAAACAACAGAGGAAATCGAAGAAACTCAAAAAATGATTGAAGAATTTAAGAGTAAGAAAAGGAGAAATAAGAATGAGAAAGTTAAGCTTAATGTTGGTGTCAATAATGACGGTGACAATGGCATTGGTTCCGACAGTACAGGCGAGTGATATTACGGTAAAGGTAAACGGTGAGGAAATTCATCCCGAAATGGCACCTGTAATTGTTGAAGAAAGAACACTTGTACCTCTTAGAGCTGTTTCGGAGGCGCTTGGCTGTGACGTGTCGTGGGACGCAGATACAAAGGGTATAACACTTTGTGACGGAAGTAATCTGTATTTTACTTGGATTGACAAAGACCATGCATTTAAAACTTCGGCAACTGCGCTTGAAGATACAACTGTAATGGACGTATCACCGACTATAATGAATGACTACACAATGGTACCGCTAAGAGCAATATCGGAAATGTTCGGTGCAACGGTTAATTGGGACGGAGGTGCATCAACCGTTACAATCGACTACACGAAGAAAAATATAGAAGAAGGACTTGCAAAGAAATTTGAATCATATGAAAAGGCTTTTGCCGAAAAATATGACACATATAAAGGTTATGCTGACGGCACAGGAAACGTTGTAAATGCTGAAATTCAACTTGAGGATGGCGGCAATATCGAACTTGAACTTTATCCGGATATTGCACCGAAAACGGTTGCAAATTTTGTTAAACTTGCAAATGAAAAATTCTATAACGGACTTGTGTTCCACAGAGTTATAAAAGACTTTATGATTCAGGGCGGCGGCTATGATACCGATATGACACAGCACGAAACAGATACAATAACAGGTGAATTCTTGCAAAACGGAAGTTTTAATATGATACCTCACGAAAGAGGTGTTATATCAATGGCAAGAACGGCAATGAGTATGGACAGTGCGTCAAGTCAGTTCTTTATTATGCACCGAGACAGTCCGTCGCTTAACGGTCAGTATGCGGCATTCGGTAAGGTTACGTCCGGTATGGAATATGTGGATAAAATCGCAGAAACCGAAACTCATTCACTAACGAATATGGGTATGGACGATGTACCTGTTCAAACTCAAATCATAAAGACAATAGTTATCAAATAGCTTTTGGCATATATTGTTCGTTGAATTAAATCACTCCCGTATGGTATAGTATCATACAGAAGGGAGTGATTTTTGTTTTGCGTAAAAAAGATAAAATCGGAATAATTGAAAAACTCGGGCAGAAAATACCTGACCCTGTTATAATTTTTATATTGCTTTATATATTGGTGCTTGTTGTAACGGGGATATTCGGAGGAAATACATTCTCTATGACTTCGGCTGACGGTACAAGCGTGAGTTATGAGATTAAAAATATGTTCACTGCCGAAAATGTGAGGTGGATATTCTCAAATGCGATACTTGATAATTGGCTCGGATATGCCGGAGGTATAGTAGGTACTATATTAATAGTAATGTTTGGTATAGGTATAGCGGAAGAATCGGGACTTTTGTCGGCACTTATAAGACGTATGGGTACAAATATATCGGATAAGCTGCTGCCGTTTGTGCTTGTATTTCTCGGAATAATGAGTAATATTGCAACAGATGCGGGATATTTGATTTTGATACCGCTTGCCGGACTTTTATATGTCGGTATAGGGAAAAATCCACTTATAGGTATGGCGGCGGCGTTTGCAGGCGTAAGTGCCGGATTCAGTGCAAATTTGATACCGGCAACGGTTGTTGACGTTATAATCGGTACAAATGCGGAGGCTTTTGCAAGCAGTCAGAACATACCGTTCGTTTCGTATCTCGGAAAAGCGATAAATCCTGTGACAATGCACTATTATTTTATGCTTGCGTCAACAGTAATGCTTGTAATAATAGGCGGATTTGTTACAATAAAGTTTGTAAAACCTAAATTTGAAAAACAGAAATATATAATTCCGTCAGATATAAATGTAAGTGAATTTGCTGTTTCTGATAAAGAAAAAAGAGCGCTGTGGTGGTCGGGGGCGGGACTTTTGACAGCACTTGCAGCAGCGGTATTGCTTGGTTTCGGACCGCTTTCGTCATACGTTGATGAAACAGGTAAAGCTGTAACACCATTTCTTGACAACATCATATTGATAATTACATTCATATTCTTTGTCCCGGGAATGTTTTACGGATATGCTGTGGGTAAGTTCAGAAAACTCAGCGATATGGTCGGAGCTATGTCCAAGCAAATCGGTACAATGGGATATGCGATTGTTTTGACGTTCTTCAGCTATAACTTCCTGTCACTTTTGACTTATACAAACTTGGGAACGTATATAACGTATATCGGAGCAATGGGCTTGCAGACGGTCGGTGCGTCAAATTCACCGATATTGCTTATAATCGGCTTTATATTGATAACAGGATTTATTAATCTGTTTGTCGGCGGATTGAGTTCAAAATGGATGTTGCTCGGACCGATTTTTGTGCCGATGCTATACCATGTAAACAACTCAATGACGCCCGATGTTGTTGCGGCGGCATACAGAATTGCCGATTCGTCAACGAATATCATAACCCCGCTTATGACGTATGCGGGAGTGGTGCTTATGTATATGCGAAAGTATAAACCAGAATTTACGGCAGGTAACTTAATATCAATGATGATTCCGTATTCGGTTATATTTATGGTATCGTGGACATTGCTGTTAATGGCATTTATTCTGTTCAAAATTCCGTTGGGATTTTAAAAATAAAAAGCGCGAATCTGTTTAGATTTGCGCTTTTTGATTTGAGAAGGTTATGTTTGAATAAATGAATAAAAAATAACATAATATATAGGAAGGTTTGGAATTAAGATAATTAAACAAAAAGTGAAAATATACTCATTGTTCTTTGTGCAAAGTGCAACAAAGAAAAGGATAAATTTGTGTATAAGTGCAACAAAGAAAAGGATAAATTTGTGTATAAGTGAGAAAATAAAAGAATAAACGACAAATAACGATAAGATTGTTTAAAAATATACGTTTGTCGGAAAACTAAGGGTTGAAAATAATAAGTATTATGGTAAAATAGATATAGTATCAAAAAGAGAAAGAGGGGAAATATGTGTCAAAGACTTTACTTGTCGAAATAAGAAATATTGCAATAGGTGTGATCATACTCGGAGCGGTGCAAGTACTTGTTACTTTGCCGACAAAGTTTTTTGGTTTATCTGCAATATTCGGAACACTTCTCGGATGTGCGGTGGCAATTTTAAACTTTGCACTTATGGGAATTATCCTTGAAAGATGTGTGTCAAAGCAAAAAGGTGCGTCCGGACTTATGGGAGTCGGTTATATAGGTAGGCTGGCACTTATTGCACTTGCGGTAATTTGGGCAACAAAGGTTGATTATCTAAACTATGTATGCGTTATAATTCCGCTTATATTCCCGCAGATTTCTATATTCATACTAAATCTTACGAGAAAAAAGGAAAGGGAAGTGTCAGAAGATGAACGGACCTAAGGTTTTATTTGAGATACCGCTTTTCGGTGGAATTAAAGTAACCGAAAGTATAGTCAATATGTGGATTATAACGGCGGCACTCGTGATAGTGTCTGTATGGCTGACACACGGTATGCGAGTAAGAAATCCGTCAAAGAAACAACTTGTGGCAGAAAAACTCATTACAATGCTTTACAATCTTGTAAAGGATACAATGGGTGAAAAATATATGTCGTTCGCACCGTATATAGGAACGCTTTTTATATTTTCGATAGTCGGAAGTTTATCGTCGCTTACGGGGTTAAGACCGATAACGGCTGATTTAAGCGTTATACTTTCGTGGTCGATAGTGACGTTCCTTATGATACAAGTGACGAACATCAAAAATCACGGTGTTTTCGGTTGGCTTAAATCGTTTACCGAACCTGTACCGGTTATAACACCGCTTAACCTTATAAGTGAAATCGCAAATCCTGTTTCAATGACGTTCCGTCATTTCGGTAATATTGCCGCAGGTCTTGTTATAACATCACTTGTATACGGCGGTTTGGCGAGTCTTAGCAGTGTTATACTTTCGTGGATACCAAATGATTTCTTTGCAACAATACCGATTTTACAAGTCGGTATTCCGGCAATACTTTCGGTTTACTTTGACCTGTTCACAAGCTTTTTGCAGGCATATATAATCTGTATGCTTACGATGGTGTTTGTTCAAAGTGCAGGCGACTAAAAAACAAAAATAAAAAACAACAATAAATATAAAACAAAGGAGATTTTAAAAATGGAAAGAGCAATTATATTAGCGGCGTCGGCAATAGGTGCGGGACTTGCAATGATAGCAGGTGTCGGACCGGGTATAGGACAAGGTTTTGCGGCAGGTAAGGCGGCAGAGGCAGTCGGCAGACAGCCTGAGGCAAAGGGCGCAATTACTTCAACAATGTTGTTTGGTTGTGCGGTTGCGGAATCAACAGGTATTTACGGTCTTGTTGTCGCATTGATTTTATTGTTTGCAAATCCGCTTATAGGACTTCTTTAATCAAACAGCGAAAGGATGAGAGCAAATGAATGAATATTTGCCTTTTGTATCCATAGACACATGGACAATGATTTTTACGTGGGCAAACCTGCTCATATTGTTTCTGCTTTTAAAGAAGTTTTTGTTTAAACCTGTAATGAAGATACTTGATGAACGCGCAGAAGAAATCGAAAATTCGTATAAACAGGCAGAGGAAACCAACGATAAGGCACTAAGCCTTAAAAGTGAATACGAAGAAAAACTTTTGTCTGCAAAAAATGAGGCTGACGGTATAATAAAATCGGCGGTTGAAACGGCGGACAGACGCTCTGAATCTATTGTAAATGAGGCAAATGAAAAAGTTCGGTATATAATGGAAAAGAGTCAAAAGCAGATTGAACAAGATAAGCAGAACGCAGTCACTGACGCAAAGAGAGAGATTGCGTCTATGGCTGTCGATGCGGCAGAAAAAATTATAGGCAAAAAATTAACTGACAGTGATGATGAAGAACTAATTTCTGATATTATTGATAGAATGTAGGTGATTTATATGTCTGCACCACAGACTTACGGTGCCTCGCTTTACGACCTTGCAAAAGATGAGGGGATGTCAAGAGAGATTTTGGTTGATCTTGAGGGGATTGTTTCGTTATTTAACGAACACCCTGCATATGTTAAAATACTTGATTCACCTCAAATCGAACGTGATGACCTTATGGAGATACTTAACGAAGATTTCTTGGGCAAGGTGAACAGATATGTTTTGAATTTCTTAAAGTTACTTTCGGAAAAGCATAGTGTACATCACATCGGGGAATGTTTAAAACATATGAAAAGCTGTATAATGAGGACAATAGTATAAAAATTGTTAATGTTACAACAGCAAAGCCTATCGGAAAGCATTTGGAAGAAAAACTATTGCAGAAACTTGAAAAGAAAACAGGCGGAAAAGTAGTTTTGAAAATGCACATTGATAAAAAATGTATAGGCGGAATTATAATCGAAACAGATGGTATACGGATTGATTCAAGTATAAAATCAGGACTTGAAGATTTAAAAAAAGCTTTGATATAGCATAGGAGTAGAAGATGCAGGATTTAAGCAAAGTTATAAAGGACAGAATTAAAAATTACGATAATATAATACGCGAAACAGAAACGGGTTATGTTATAGAAGTCGGTGACGGAATTGCACGTATACACGGACTTGACGCGTGTATGGCGGGTGAGCTTATCGAACTTGACGGCGGAGTTATGTCTATGGCTCTGAACCTTGAAGAAGATAACGTCAGCGTTGTTATTCTCGGTGATGATACGGGAATAAAAGAGGGCAGTATCGCGAAACGTACAGGGCGTGTTGCAGACGTTCCCGTTGGTGATGCACTTTTGGGGCGTGTTGTTGACGCTCTCGGAAACCCTATTGACGGCAAGGGCGCGATAAACACAACCGAAACCCGACCTGTCGAGTCTCCGGCGTCGGGAATTATCGAACGTAAGTCTGTAAGCGTGCCTTTGCAGACAGGTATAAAGGCGATTGACTCTATGATACCTATTGGCAGAGGACAGAGAGAACTTATAATCGGTGACAGACAAACAGGTAAAACGGCGATTGCGGTTGATACCATTATAAACCAAAAAGATACGGACGTACTTTGTATTTACGTTGCGATAGGTCAAAAGCGTTCAACGGTTGCGTCAATCGTTGATACGCTTGAAAAGGCCGGTGCGATGGATTATACGATTGTCGTTTCCGCAACGGCGTCTGAAATGCCGGCACTTCAATATATTGCACCGTATGCAGGTTGTGCAATGGGCGAATATTTTATGTATAAAGGCAAGGACGTTTTGATTGTGTATGATGATTTGTCAAAACACGCAGTAGCATACAGAGCGTTGTCGTTGCTTTTAAGACGTTCACCGGGACGTGAGGCATATCCGGGCGATGTATTCTATTTACATTCAAGATTGCTTGAAAGAGCGGCGAGATTGTCGGACGATTTGGGCGGCGGCTCGCTTACTGCATTGCCGATTATAGAAACACAGGCGGGCGATGTTTCGGCATATATACCGACAAACGTAATTTCAATTACGGACGGACAGATATTCCTTGAAACGGAATTATTCCATTCGGGTATTATGCCGGCGGTCAATCCCGGTATAAGCGTGTCGCGTGTAGGCGGTAACGCACAGATAAAGGCAATGAAAAAAGTTGCCGGAAGTCTGAAACTTTCGTATTCACAGTACAGAGAACTTCAAGCATTCGCACAGTTCGGCTCGGACCTTGATAAAGACACAAAAATGCGTCTTGCAAAGGGTGAGAGAATAGTTGAAGTGCTAAAGCAAGGAAGAAATACGCCGATAAGAGTATCATTGCAAGTGGTAATTATTTATGCGGTTATAAACGATTTGCTTGAAGATATACCTGTTGAAAGAATACAGGAATTTGAAACATCATTATTTGAGTATATTGAAAATAATGCACATGATATAATAGATACGATTGAAAACACAGGTGAAATGAGTAAAGAATGTGAAGAAAAAATCCGTTCATCTGTTGAAGATTGTAAGAAACGTTTTGTAAAGTAGGGGGGATGCTCTGATGTCTGCTTCATCAATGAAGACAATAAAAAACAGAATAAAGAGTATAAGCTCGACTATGCAGATAACAAAAGCTATGGAGCTTGTTGCCGCGTCAAAAATGCGTAAAGCGTCCGAGGGTATTGAGCGTTCAAAGCCGTATTTTAATATACTTCACGAAACGCTTGAAGATATAGCAAAGGATAATAAGGATTTCAGTTCTGTATTTACGCGTGAGAGAGAGGGCAAAACGTGTCATATTGTTATAGCCGGTGACAGAGGGCTTGCAGGCGGATATAACAACAATTTGTTTAAATCTCTTGACATAAAAGACGGAGATATAATTTTTCCGATAGGTAAAAAGGTTGTGGAGCATTTCGGTGAAGATAATGTGTATACCGACACATATGCCAAAGCAGGCGATATAAAAATCTCCGATTGTCACGCAATAGGAAGTTTATTGGCAAAGGCGTATGAAAAGGGCGAATTTACGCACCTTATTCTTTCGTATACAAGCTTTGTCAATATGCTTACGCAAGAGCCTAAGACGGAAAATGTTCTGCCGATAAGAGTTGAGCATACAAAAGAGGGTATGCGTAATATGAATTACAGTCTTATTGTGTATGAGCCTGACGCAGAGGAAACTTTTGCACAGATAATACCTTATTATATTTCCGGAATGGTGTACGGTGCTGTGTCGGAATCGGTTGCGTCGGAATTATCGGCACGAAGAAATGCGATGGAATCCGCAACGGACAATGCGTCGGAAATGATTGAAAATCTGAGCCTCGAATATAACAGAGCAAGACAGGCATCAATCACGCAGGAACTTACAGAGATAATATCAGGTGCGAATAATATATAAAAAGGATTTGAAAATATGAATAACGTTGGAAAAATAGTTCAAATAATAGGTCCTGTCCTTGATATAAGGTTTGAGGACGGTGAATTGCCTAATATTTTAAATGCCATTGAAATTGACAATAAAGGTCAAAGACTTGTTGCGGAAGTTGCACAGCATATAGGCGACAATGTTGTCAGATGTATTTCGATGGGCTCGACGGACGGACTTGTCAGAGGAATGGATGCCGTTGACACAGGTGAGGGAATTAAAGTGCCTGTCGGTGAAGAAACACTCGGAAGAATTTTTAACGTTTTGGGTGACGCGGTTGATAATATGCCTAATCCCGAAACAAAAGAAAAATGGTGTATACATCGTGAGCCGCCGACATACGAAGAACAAAATCCGACAACGGAAATACTTGAAACGGGTATTAAGGTTGTCGACCTTATTGCGCCGTATGCAAAAGGCGGTAAAATCGGTCTTTTTGGCGGTGCCGGTGTCGGCAAGACTGTTCTTATAATGGAGCTTATCAATAATATCGCTAAGGAACACGGCGGTATCAGTGTTTTCGCCGGTGTCGGCGAGAGAACGAGAGAGGGTAACGACCTTTATAATGAAATGAAAGAGTCGGGCGTTATCAATAAGACTGCGCTTGTTTACGGTCAGATGAACGAGCCGCCGGGTGCAAGAATGAGAGTTGCACTTTCGGGACTTACAATGGCTGAATATTTCAGAGATAAGCAACATCAGGACGTGCTTTTGTTTATTGATAATATTTTCAGATTTACACAAGCCGGTTCGGAGGTTTCGGCACTTATCGGACGTATTCCGTCGGCAGTTGGTTATCAGCCTACACTTTCTACTGAAATGGGTGCTTTGCAGGAGAGAATTACATCTACAAAGAACGGTTCTATAACTTCGATACAAGCTGTCTATGTGCCTGCGGACGACCTTACAGACCCTGCTCCCGCAACGACATTTGCTCACCTTGACGCAACAACCGTTTTGTCAAGACAGATTTCTTCATTGGGTATTTATCCGGCGGTTGACCCGCTTGAATCAACGTCAAGAATTTTGACACCCGAAGTTGTGGGTAAGGAACATTACGAAACAGCAAGAGCGGTACAGCGTATAATTCAAAGATATACCGAATTGCAGGATATTATTGCGATTATGGGTATGGACGAGCTTTCGGAAGAAGATAAGAATACTGTAAACAGAGCGAGAAAGGTTCAGAGATTTTTGTCACAGCCATTCTCTGTTGCAGAACAGTTTACCGGAATGCAAGGTAAATACGTTCCGATTAAAGAAACAATTCGCGGTTTTAAGGAAATTATCGAGGGCAAATGTGATGATATTCCCGAATCGTGTTTCCTTTTTGCGGGCGGTATTGACGAAGTTCGTGAAAAAGCAAAGAAAATGGGTGAATGATTATGAATACATTTCATTTGCAGATAGTAACGCCCGACGGACTTATGTTTGACGGTGATGCGGAAAAATTACTTGTTCGTACTACTGAGGGCGACGTCGGTATTATGAGCGGTCACTGCGATTATGTAACGCCTGTCGATACGGGCGTGGCAAGAGTTACAACGAACGGCGATGTAAGAACGGCGGCGTGTTCGGGAGGACTTTTGAATGTGAAAAAAGGAACAGTCAGACTTGTTGCAAGTACGTTTGAATGGTCCGAAGATATTGACGTTGAACGTGCGTTGAGGGCAAAAGAGGCGGCGGAAAAGAAAATTAAAGAAGCTTCCGACTACGAAGAAAGAGCCGCTGAAATAAAATTAAAAAGAGCACTTACGAGAATACGTGTAGGTGAAGAAAAATAGTAAAAAAGAGGGGGACACTAAATTTTAGTGTCCCCTTTAAGTTGTGAAATAAAATTTTGCTAATCGTATTGACAAAAATTAACCTCTCGGATATACTAAAATATGAATAGGAGGGCAAGGTATGCAGATTGAAAAATACTACAATGATTTAAACACATTGCATATTAATACAGAAGAAAACAGAGTGTATTATATGCCGTGTTCGGATATAGAAAATGCAAGAAAGGAAACGAATGACAGAAAGCAGGATTTAAACGGTGAGTGGGATTTTATGTATTACACTTGCATTGATGATGTTCCGGAAGATTTTAAGTACGGAAATACAGACGGCTTTGATAAAATTCCTGTACCGTCATGTTGGCAAACTCAAGGTTATGACCGCCATCAATATACAAATACAAGATATCCGTTTCCGTATAATCCGCCGTATGTTCCGTATGACAATCCGTGCGGTGCGTATGTAACTCATTTTGAATCGGATAATGATTATAGGAAGTATTTGAATTTTGAGGGTGTGGATTCTTGTTTTTATGTGTGGGTGAACGGCGAATTTGTTGGTTACAGTCAAGTATCACATTCAACATCTGAATTTGATATTACAGATAAGGTTAAAAACGGCGATAATATACTTTGTGTGTTGGTTTTTAAATGGTGTGACGGAAGTTATCTTGAGGATCAGGATAAGTTCAGAATGAGCGGTATTTTCAGAGATGTGTATATTTTAAATCGTCCGCAGAAGCATATCCGCGACTATAAAATCGAAACAGATATTCAAGGAAAAATTAATATTGAAATAGATTCGGACACTGATGTGAGCTTTGTTCTTGAAAATGAAAAAGGCGAGATATACAGTGGGGACAGTAAAACTATAACGGTTGAAAAACCGATACTTTGGAACGCGGAATATCCGTATTTATATACATTGTATCTTGTAACGGAAGATGAGGTTATACGCGAAAAAATCGGTTTCAGAGAAATAAAAATTGATGACGGAATTGTTTTTCTTAATAATAAACCGATAAAAATGAAAGGCGTAAACCGTCATGACAGTGACCCTGTAACAGGATATACCATAAGCCGCGAGCAAGCCGAAAAAGATTTAAAACTTATGAAACAGCACAATATCAATGCACTTCGCACAAGTCACTATCCAAATGCTCCGTGGCTTATGCAGTTGTGCGACGAATACGGCTTTTATGTTATTGCGGAATCTGATATTGAAATTCACGGAACAGCATCATTTTTCGGTGGTTCACAAGCCGTTACATTTGGATTGCTTGCACAAAATCCCGATTGGGAAAATGCAATTTTGGACAGAGTTCAGAGAAATGTTATACGCGATAAAAACAGAACAAGCGTGTGCATTTGGTCGCTCGGCAATGAGGGCGGTTACGGCGTGAATTTTGAGAAAGCTGGCAGATGGGTTAAGGAATATGACTCCACAAGATTGACGCATTACGAAAGCAGTATGTGGCAGATGGAGGGACATATAAACGATACCTCAATGCTTGATGTTGAAAGTACCATGTATGCGGATTATAAGTGGATAGACAAATATTTTGAAAATCCGGGTGAAGTGGTTTGGCACAGAGTCAGTCTTGGAAAAGGCAGTGAATACGGCGGTGCGGGCGAATGGATAAATCTTTCGGAGAGTAAACTCGGCAAGAAAGAAAAGGAACAAATGGCGGTTGTAAAACCGTATATGCAGTGCGAATTTATACACGCAATGGGTAACGGCCCCGGCGGTATAAAGGAATATATAGACCGCCTATACAGATATGACGGATTTTCCGGTGCATTCGCTTGGGAATGGTGCGACCATGCTATTGATATGGGGGACAGTAAATATTTTTACGGCGGTGATTTCGGCGAATATCCGAATGACGGTAATTTCTGCGTTGACGGACTTGTTTACCCCGACAGACGACCTCATACGGGACTTTTGGAATACAAGCAGGCTATTAAACCGTTTGCGATAAAATCATACAGCAATATTATGGTGGTGGAAAATCGTTACGATTTTGCGGAGCTTGACGATAAACTTTATTTTGAAGTCAACGGTGAAAGAATGGAATTTGATGTTCCGCCGAGAGGGAAAAAGAGCTTTCCGCGTCCGAATGGTGATGTCGTAATGGTTAAGGCATATCAAAAGAGCGACACGCTTTGGGCGAAAAAAGGATATGAAGTAGGCTTTGAACAACTTATTGTAAATGACATTGTGCCGAAACTTGAACCTGTCAATGCAGACGGAAGTTTTGAAGTATCGGAGCAAGGCAGAAACATTACGATAAAAGGCAATAATTTTGAATATATCTTTGATAAATCAACAGGTAATTTCAAAAAACTTTCCGATGCGGTTACAAGACCTGTTGAATGGAATGTGTGGAGAGCACCGACTGACAACGACAGAAATATTATGCGTGATTGGATAAATGCCGATTATCATAGAGAACAAAGCTACGTCTATGACTGTACTTATGATGTGACTGATACAGTTACGATAAAGTGCCATAATGCGCTTATTCCCGTTGTGCAGCGCAAGCATATGGATATTGAAACCGTATGGACGATTTATGCAAACGGTATTATTGATATGCAGTCGAGCGTTAAAGTGGGCGAAAATCTGCCTGTAATTCCGCGATTTGGTTTGAGATTTTTCACTAAAGGCGAGAACGTCAAGTATTACGGCTACGGTCCGTATGAAAGTTACAGTGATAAGCACCTTTGCACATATCTTGATGAATTTAATACAACTGTTTCGGATATGTATGAACCATATATAAAACCACAGGAAAACGGAAGTCATTTCGGTACAAGATATGTTGAAACGGAAAATATCAGAGTAAGCTCGGATACTCCGTTTTCATTCAGTGCGTTGCATTACACGCAAGAGGAATTGACCGAAAAGAAACATAATTTTGAACTTGAAAAATGCGACGATACTGTTTTGTGTATTGATTATAAGCAAAACGGTATAGGTCAAAACAGCTGTGGACCGCTCACACAAGAAGAATATCGCTTTGGTGAAAGTGAATTTGAATTTAAAATAAGAATTGAAATTAAATAGGGACACAAAAAAGGATAGCGGCAATATGTCGCTATCCTTTATTTTATCTTACCATTTCATCTTGATGACCTGTAGCTTTGTGTGATTTAATAACGCTTTCGATTTCTTCGATACTGCTTGCTGACATATCGCCTGCAACAGTGTTTTTAACAGCTGAAAGTGCGTTACCGATTTCGATTGCTCTTTCAGGAGTACCGAACTTGATAAGTCCGTAAAGCACACCTGCAAGATATGCGTCACCCGAGCCTATGCGGTCGATAACTTCGATATTATTGTAAGGTTCTTCTTCATAGAAATTACCGTTCATATATATTTTTGAGTTGAAATTATGGTGCGTAGGGCTTACAGCCTCACGTCTTGTTGTTGCAATAAGTGTGCAACCGTAAGTGTCGGCATAGCCTTTCATTATTTCTTCCAAAGTACCTGTTCTCTGCAACATTCTTCTTGATGTTTCTTCCGAAACGAAAAGAAAATCTACATATGGGAATATCGCCTCAACAGTCTTTTTAGCCTCTTCTTCAGACCACAAACTTGCACGGTAGTTTACGTCAAATGAAATATATGCACCTGCCTCGTGGAATTTATGTATCATTTTAATAGCCGTTTCCTTTAGTGATGGGTCAAGTGCAAGCGTAATGCTTGAAATGTGAAAAATCTTAGTTTTTGCGTATATATCCTCCGGAAGTTCGTCAAGAGAAAGTGAACAAAAACTTGAATTTGCTCTGTCATAAATTACCGATGATTTTCGCGGATAAGCACCGCTTTCATAGTAATAAACGCCCAATCTTTTTTGAGGTGAGTGGTCGTATATGATATAGTCATCGGACACGTTTCCGTAACGAATTTTATTTCTTATAAAATGTCCCATCTTGTTTTCGGGCAATTTTGTAACTATCGCCGAACGAATACCGAGCATTGCCGCACCCGATACAACGTTAAGTTCACTTCCGCCCGCATTTTTTTCAAATGTTTCGCTTTGAGAAATCTTTTCTTTGTTTGGAGGTGAAAGTCTTAGCATAACTTCGCCTAAACCGATAAGGTCAAAATCAGTATTTTCTTTAAATTCCATAGTAAAATCCTCCATCATAATGAATAATTTTATTATACAATACAACAGTGCATTTAGTCAATAATTGTTATTATTTTGACATAGACAAATTTGTTGTAAAGTGCAGGCCGTTATGATATAATCATATTCAGAGGTGTTAAAAAATGAAAACCAACTGTGAATTTTGTATGAATTACTATTATGATGATGAATATGAATGTTATTGCTGTGCGATAAATTTGGACGAGGACGAAATGTACAGATTTACGATGGGCAATAACGATAACTGCCATTATTTCAGAATGGGCGACGACTATACGATTGTAAGGAAGCAAAACTGATGGACAGAACAATACTTCATTGCGACTGTAATGCATTTTATGCGTCGGTGGAATGTGTATTAAATCCGGAACTTAAAAAAGTGCCTATGGCGGTCGGCGGTGACGAGGAAAGCAGGCACGGTATTATTTTGGCAAAGAATGAGCTTGCAAAAAAGTACAACATACAAACTGCCGAAACAATTTGGCAGGCAAAGAAAAAGTGTCCCGATTTAGTCATAGTCAGACCGCACCACGATTTGTATTACAAGTATTCAAAGCAGGTTATGGATATTTATAAACGGTACACCGATTATGTCGAGTCGTTCGGACCTGATGAGGCTTGGCTTGATGTTACGGGAAGTAAAAGACTGTTCGGTGACGGTGTGAAGATTGCGAACGAGCTTAGAAGAATTGTAAGAGAGGAAACAGGGCTTACAATTTCAGTCGGAGTGTCATTTTGCAAGGTGTTCGCAAAGCTTGGCAGTGACTATAAAAAACCGGATGCGACTACTGTGTTTTCAAAATCAAATTGGAAACAGTTTATATATCCGCTGTCGGTAAGAGATTTGCTTTTTGTCGGCAAAAAGACGGGTGATGAACTTGAAAGATTAGGCGTTAAAACTATCGGTCAGCTTGCAAAATATGACGAACATATCCTTGTCAGGCATTTCGGTAAAGCGGGGAATATGCTGTACAGATACGCAAACGGACTTGACAGTGAGCCGGTTAAATCAATATACGAAAAAGAGAAAGTTAAATCGGTCGGCAACGGTATGACGTTCAGACAGGACCTCGTCGGTGAAGAAGATGTACGGAGCGGTATATATGCACTTTCGGACAGTGTTGCGGCACGTTTACGCCGAAAAAATATGAAATGCACGACAGTACAAATATTGATAAAAGATCCGCAATTTAAGAGTATAAGCCGCCAGAAAAAACTCGAAAAGCCTACATATGTTTCAAGAGATATACGCAATGCGGCGATGGAACTTGTAAAAAAATCTTGGAATTTAAAATTACCGATACGAATGATATCTGTAACGGGAACAAACCTTGTCGGTGAGAATGACGTATACGAACAGATGAGTTTGATTGAGGACAATACGGAAAATACGAAAAAAGTCGAGCAGTTTGAAAAAACGGTTGATAATTTGAAAAATCGTTTCGGAAATGTGGTTTCACTTGGCGGAAGTATAAAAAAATATGAGGGCAGTATAAGGAAAAAACCGTAAAAGTCATAAAAACGGAATTTAATTCATATCTTGATAGGGGAGATATGAATATGTATAAAAGAAATCGTGCGAGCGGTAATTCCGGTGAGAAAATCGCTTGTGGTAAGATAATGCGTGTAAATTAAGAGGAACAGATTTTAAATCTGCTCCTTTTTTAGTAAGTGTATTATTCGATAAACCGAAATTTAGCATTTTAAAATTATCTCCATTGCTTCATTTATAATAATTTTAAGTTCTTTTGTACCATCAATCACATAATCAGATATCGGTAAAATATCTTGTAGCATTTGCACATAAGCTATCCTTGCATATTTCAGATATACATCCATTTCATAACGAATATCATCCGCAGAAGATTCTTTCATATCTCTTAGGACTTTTCGAGCCAGTGCAATGTCTAATGGTGTATCAATAAATATACAACAATCCAAATAATCTTTTATCATTTTATTCTGATATGCAAACGGATAATCCAACAGCAAATAATCGTATCTGTCGCTATTTATTATTTTTTCAATATCTGCTTTTAACGGAGATAAATCCCATACATTATAATTCGCACCGTCTGATACCCATTTATAAAAGTCATTTACTTCTCCGTCAAATGAGTAGTCATCAAAGTGAAGCGATGCTGTCCTTGTTAGTTTATCTTTTATTGCATTTACTAAAGTTGTTTTTCCGCCTGCTGTCACAGCTCCGATAGCTATTATTTTCATTTCACTTACCCTCTAAATGCCGATTTATCTAAGTTATTTTAAATCCTTAAACATTTTTATATGCGGACAAAATTCTTCTTTATATATTTCGCCGATTTCGGTGTAGCCGAGTTTTTTATAAAAATCTTTTGCCTGTATTTGAGCGGAAAGCTCGATATGATGTGCACCCGATTCAAGTGCTTTTTCTTCAAGTATGGCAATAACTTCACTGCCGAGCGACTGACCTCTGTATTCTTTCATAACGGCGATACGGCCGATTTTCATGCAACCGTCGAAAAACAGTCGTCCAGTTGCACAAGGATTATCGTTTTCATCGTACAAAACAAGGTGCAAAGCGGTTTCGTCAATGTCGTCAAATTCGTATTCAAAACCCTGCTCTTCCACGAAAACGGACTGTCTTATCGCTCTTGCATCCAGACTGTTATTGAGTCCTTTGGATAGTGTATATTTCATAAATTCACCCCTAACATTCCTATTATATCATACATATTGCATAAAAACAAGTAAAATTTTAAAAATCAGAAAAACATTCAAAAAAAATTTAAAATGCTATAATTAAGTATTGCAAAAACAATAAAAAGTGATATAATATAATTGTAAGCTACACAGTGGGGGAGGCGAAGAAGATGTCAGAGGGGACAGTGGAAGAACTTCAAGAAAAAGTTCATCAGCTGGAAGAAAATTTACGAAAAGTAAAGAGTGTTGATGAACTTACCGGACTTTACAACAGGAATACATATTATGACCGTGTCAGGTGCAGATTTGAAAATGAACCGGACAGAGAATATGTTATTGTTTGTTTTGATGTCGAGAAATTCAAATTTGTCAATGACAGATTCGGTTTTGTCGAAGGTGACAGACTTCTTAGCTATATAGGCAAGAAATTGCAAGAAAGAGCCGCAAAATACGGTCTTGTAGCCGCAAGGCTTTCGGGTGATGTATTTTCTTTTATGGACTTTGAAGAAAATATTCAGCCGGATGCATTGGGTGCGGAAATTCAAAGTTGGGTAAAGGATTATCCGATTGATTTTGAAATAAGAATGACTGTGGGAATTTACCACGTTAAAACAAAAAATATCCCTGTAAGACTTATGTGCGACAGAGCAAGTTTTGCGTGTGAGTCGATAAAAAACAATTATCTTGTTAATGTTGCGGAATATAATGAAAGTGTGAAAAACTATGTTTTCTCGCAACACGAACTTTTAAACGAAAGTGAAAGGGCATTTGAAAATCACGAATTTAAAGTGTATCTTCAGCCTAAATACGATATACGAACAACAAAGGTAATGGGTGCGGAAAGCCTTGTAAGATGGCAGCATCCCGAAAAAGGTCTTATCTTTCCGAAAGATTTTATTCCGATGTTTGAGCAGAATATGCTTATTACAAAACTTGACGAATATATATGGGAAGAAAGTTGCCGAATTTTACGTGATTATATTGATAAGGGATATACCGCGGTTCCTATATCGGTGAATGTTTCGAGAATGGATATTTATTCTCTTGATTTGTCAAAGATTTTTGTAAATCTTACGGAGAAATACAATATTGAGAGAAGATATTTGGAGATAGAAATTACCGAAAGTGCGTTTACAAGTGATGAAGAACAGATTTTGAAAGCTGTTGACGAACTTCGTGAATTGGGTTTTATTGTATTGATGGACGATTTCGGCAGTGGTTATTCATCGCTTAATATGTTGAAAGATATAAGCGTTGATGTACTTAAAATAGATACAAGATTCCTTGAGGCAGGTCGTGACGGAAATACAAAGGGTAAAGAAATTCTTGAATCGGTTATAAAAATGGCAAAGTGGATTGGTTTGGCGGTAATCGCCGAGGGCGTTGAAACGGACGAACAAAAGAATTTCTTGCTTGACAGAGGCTGTAATTATGCACAAGGATTTTATTTTTCAAGAGCGATAGATGAAGAATCTTTCGGAAAATTAATCAGTGACCCAAATAATGTTGCAAGTGAAAATTTGGACAACGTATTTGACAATACGATTGAAATTGAAGAATTGCTTCATTCCGATTTTATGACTGAGGGGCTGCTTAACAATATTTTGGGCGGCGTTGCATTATATTCGCTTAGTAATGACGGAAATAAACTTAATGTTTTAAAAGCAAACGAATTTTATTATTCAATAACTAAGAATTATCCGAAAAATGTTACTGCAGGCGGATATGACGGATTGGAAAATCTTCACCCCGATGACAGAGAAAAGGCAATAAAGGCATTTCGCGAATCTAAAATGGCGGGGAATAAAGGCGTTTCCGTACAAGTCAGAAATGTATTCGGTGAAGATGTTATATGGCTGTCGATTAAAATTTTCTACCTTGCAAGTCGTGAGGATTGTTCAATTTATTATGCGTCTGTTTCGAATAGCAGTGAACAAATGGGTGTTTTGAATAAACTCAATATGCTAAGACGCAGTTTTGAAACGGCACTTGACCTTATTGACGCCATTGCACTTGAGTATTATTTTATAAACAATACCATTGATGTAAAGACAAAACTTGCCGAAGGACATTCCTATATGTTTGGCACTTACATACAAAATGCGCTTGAATATATTTTGGACAAGAAGATTGTTCATCACGATTCGATGGACGAATACAAAATATTATGCAAGCATTTAAAGAAAAGTGATAAACCGATTAGTGTTGTGCTTGACCTCTTGTATAAAGAAGATATGTATATGCGTTGCAAAGTTACGGCGAAAACAGTTTACGGAAACGGGAAGAGAATTAAATCGGTTATTGTAATTGAAAGTACAGGATTGGATGTAAAACCATAAAAAAGAGAATGCGACAGTGATGTGACCCCCAAAAGTTAGACTTTTTATAGCGTAGTAGTTTTAACGACTGCTACGCTATTTTTATGCAGCCAAGGTGTTGAGCCGATACTCAACCGGACTCATCCACCCAAGTTTTTCTTTTATTCTTTTCT
>QTVU01000027.1 GCA_003460745.1 Firmicutes bacterium AM55-24TS | reverse complement strand
ACTTTTGTCAATAGTTTTTTTGATATTTTTATTCTTTGTAAGTTTTTCATATATAATTCATTACTTTCTTGTTTAAAACAAAACAAAAAAAGTATTGCATTTTCAGCAATACTTTTTATATACAGTCTTTTATATACTTTCCAATCTGTTTATCGACTCGGTATCTCCTACAAGCACGACAATATCGGTATCTTTAAATTTGTATTCGGGTTCAGGTGAAATATTCACCTTACCGCCGTTATTACTCTTTATCGCAACAATATTTACGTTATATTTTTTACGAACAGACAATTCCATAATGCTCTTGCCTATCCATGTGTTCGGTACAACAGCGTCCACAATACTGTATTCGTCCGACAATTCGATTATATCAAGCAATCTGTCCGAAACAAGTTCTATTGCGGCTTTAATGCCTGCCTCCTGTTCGGGAATTATAACATTATCCGCACCGACTTTTTTCAGTACGGTTTTGTGCATATTATCCTTTGCTTTACACACAACCTGCTTAACTCCCATATCTTTTAGTGCAAGAGTTGTAAGTACGCTGTCCGTTATATCGTCACCGCCGATACACACGATTGCACAATCCGAGTTTTTCACTCCAAGTTGTTTTAACAAGCTTTCGTCTTTTGCGTCGGTACAAGCCGCTCTTGTTACCAAATTTGCAATAGCGTTTATTTTATCCATATTTTTGTCTATCGCAAGCACTTCATAACCCATATTAAAAAGTTGCGTTGCAATAGATGTTCCGAATCTGCCCAATCCTATTACTGTAAAAGTTTTCATAACAAATCCTTAGCCTTTCTGCTATCCGACAATGAAATTACATTCCGGATACCTTATATCATTAGTTTTTCTGATGCGAGTCATAAACACAACGCTTATTGTCATAATGCCCACTCTGCCGAAGAACATATACACTATAAGCAAAATCTTTGTAAATGTGGACGCGCTCCCCGATACACCGACCGAAAGACCGACCGTACTGTATGCCGACGCAACTTCGTATATCGAATTTATCAAGTCTTGATTATCAATATAACTTATAAGCACCGAACCGCCCACAACAAGCACAAGCCACAATACAAGTAATGCCATTGCATGAAGAATAGTCGTGTGTGCAATTCTTCTGCCGTGAATAACAACATCAGATTTGCCACGCAATACGGAAATCAAAGTCATTATTACAAGTACAACCGTTCCGAGCTTTACGCCGCCAGCAGTAGAGCCTGAAGCGCCGCCTATCATCATAAGCACCGTTCCCCAAGCCTTTGACAAGTCGGTTAAATTATTCTGTATAAGTGCGTCAAATCCGGCCGTTCTTGTTGTGACCGACTGAAAGAATGACGCCAATATTTTCTGACCGACACTTTCAGCGCCGATTGTATTTATGTTGCCGTATTCAAGAATGAAATACACAAACGCACCCGCAACAATAAAAAATATCTGTGCAAAAATTATTACTTTTGAATACACGTTAAGTCGTTTCCACGATTTTTTTGCGATAATATCCTCCCACACAATAAAACCCAATCCGCCTATGGCAACAAGTACCGCAAGCGTACAAAGTACAAGCGGATCGTGTCTGTATGAAAGCATACTGTTTCCGTCACCGATTATATCAAATCCCGCATTGCAAAATGCCGATACGGAATGAAATATACTAAACCACATTCCTTTAAAAAATCCGTATTTCGGTACAAAACGTATTGAAAGCACTATCGCGCCCAACAATTCTATAATTCCAGTTATATACAAAACGTGCTTTGCAAGTTTGACTATTCCCTCAAGGCTTTCCGTACCCATTGCCTGTGCTATAAGCATTCTGTTTCTAAGTCCGATTTGTCGGTTTGAAACTATAAACACAATACAAAGTATCGTCATAAATCCCAAACCGCCGAGCTGAATTAAAAACAGTATCACCGCTTGTCCGAACAAGCTGAAATACGCACCGACATTTATAATCGTAAGTCCTGTTACGCAAGTTGCGGACGTTGTTGTGAACAGTGCCGACAAAAACGGCGTCACAACTCTTTCTTTTGACGAAATCGGCAACATTAAAAGTAATGCTCCGACAAGGATAATCAACGCAAATCCAAACGAAATACGTCTTGCCGTATTTATTCTTTTGTGAAATAAAATTTTTCTGATAATATTCATATTTATTTGCTTTCTCCAAAAAATACTCAAAAATCACATCTTCCGATGTGATTTTCGGAGCTGTCGTCAGGCTCTTTAAGTTCGTTTCCACGCATACGGCGAAAACAATATAAGTATCGGATAAAATTCAAGTCTGCCTACAAGCATACCTATTGACATCACTATTTTTGACAATGCCGAGAAATCGGCAAAACTGCCTGTCGGGCCTACCAATCCCAATCCCGGACCAATGTTGTTCATAGTCGCAATTACGGCAGTAACCGTTGTTGTGAAGTCCTTATTATCAAAGCTGATAAGAAGAATTGACACAGCCGCAAACAACATATATACAACGAAATATCCCAACACACCGTTTACGATATTCTTTTCAACCGTTTTGCCGTCAACCTTAACCGAAAATACACTTCGCGGACTTACCGCTTTTTTTATTGAGTGAGTGGCTGTTTTCATAAGTATAATAAATCTTGTAACTTTCATACCGCCGCTTGTTGAGCCTGCACACGCGCCGACTACCATCAATAATACAAGTATAATCTGCGAAAGCATAGGCCAACGCACAAAGTCGGCAGTTGAATATCCCGTTGTTGTCATAATTGATGACACTTGGAAGAATGAATATCTGAACGCTCTGCCAAATCCGTGATACATAGGCATAATATTAAGCGCAATAATTACCGTTGCACCTATCATCATTCCTATATACCACTTAACTTCGTCATTACTCTTTATCTGTGAGAATTTTCTTGCAATCATCAAGAAATACACGTTAAAATTCAATCCGAACAACATCATAAATATACCGATAACATAATCGATATATGCACTGTTATAATACGCAACGGAACTATTCTTTATTCCGAAACCGCCTGTACCGGCTGTGCCGAATGTATGGAGCAAGCTGTCAAATACAGGCATACCGCCGAACAGCAAAAGCACAAATTCAATGACCGTAAGTGCTATATATATTCCGTAAAGTATTCTAAGCGAAAACTGCCATCTGCTTGCAAGTTTGCCTACAACAGGTCCCGGCATTTCCGCTCTCATCATATGAGTTGTTCTTGTATCCTTTGACGAAAAAATCGCCATTGCGAACGCAAGTACACCCATACCGCCGAGCCAATGAGTAAAACTTCGCCAAAAAAGCAAGCTCTTGTCAAGTGCCTCGACATTTGTAAGTATAGATGAACCGGTTGTTGTAAAACCTGACACCGTTTCAAAAAAACTGTCCACAAAACTTGGTATCTGACCGCTGATATAAAACGGCAGACAACCGATTATTGATATTACAATCCAGCCTATCGCAACGATAAACATTCCGTCACGTCCGTAAAGGCTTTTATTTTTCGGTGCTTTTGCAGATACACAAAGTCCGATTAATACGGATATTACTATCGGTATTACATACGCCAAAGCTATTGACTCACCGTAAAACAAAGACAATCCCAAAGGTGCAAGCATTGTTGCCGCAACGGCTACAAGTATTCGTCCTACGGAATATGCTATCATCCTATAATTCATATCTTTTCCTTTCGTAACCGCTATGCAAGTATATCGCCGAGTGTGGTAATATGATGTGTTGTCACAATCACAACAGTATCACCGACTTCAAGTTTACTTTCACCGTCCGGCAGTATAATCTTGTTATTTCTGAGAATTGCCGCAATCAAAACATTACGTTTCATCTTAATCTGTGAAAGTGATTTTGAAGTAAGCTCGGATTCTCTTGTAACTCTGAATTCCATAGCTTCGGCTTTATTGTTTACTATTCGGTAAAGAGTTCTCATTTCCGTATCCTTTGCCGATTTCATTGCTCTTGCGTAACCGATTATAATATTTGCGGTTATGTTTTTAGGCGTAACGATACTGTACACGCCTGTGTTTTCCATAAGCTCCGCAAATGAAAGACGGTTTACCTTTGTTACAATCTTATCGACAAATCTTGACTGCGAATACATTGATATAATCATATTTTCTTCGTCAATACCCGTCAGTGCAACAAGCGAATCAACTCTGTCAATGCCCTCTTGTGCAAGAACATGCTTATCTGTTCCGTCGGCACACACAATATCCGCTTTCGGCAAATGCTCGGTCAATTCCTTACATCTGTTCATATTGTGTTCTATAATTTTAACCCTTATGCCGCTTTCAAGAAGCTGTTTCGCAAGATAAAACGATATTCTTCCGCCGCCGATTATAATTGCGGTTTTAACCTTTGTGTTTATAACACCTATCTCATGCATAAATTTCGCAACATCTCTGTGAGATGCAGTTATGTGAAGTTTATCTCCGCTTTCGATAACAAAATCACCGTTCGGAATATACACCTCATTACCGCGTTGCACCGCACATATAAGAAGTTTTATCTTAAACTTTTTGTATATCTCAAAAATAGCTTTTCCGCAAAGTGCGTTATCCGAACTGATGTTAAATTCAATAAGTTCAATTCTGCCTTTTGCGAAAGTTTCTGTTTTGATTGCGGCAGGAAAACGAAGTATTCTCGATATTTCGCAAGCAGTTGCGTATTCGGGATTTACTATAAGATTTATTCCGAGAGCGTTACGCATAAAATCAAGCTGTTTAAAATATTCTCTGTTTCTCACTCTTGCAACACATCTGTCCGCACCGAGTTTTTTAGCCATAACGGTGCAAAGTGCGTTAAATTCGTCATTTTCCGTAACGGCAATAAATATGTCCGCCTTGTTAGCCTCCGCCTCGCGCAATGCTTCAAGGTCAGTACCGCTCCCGCATACGCACCTTACATCATAATCATCTTGAATTCGGTCGCAGATTTTACTTTTAATATCAATAAGAACTACATCGTCGCCCTCATAATTAAAATCCTCTACAAGCTTTCTTCCGACCTTACCGCCGCCTACTACGATTACATTCATTTTTCTTCTCTTTTCTCCCGCGTCATAAGCAATAATACCGCTTCTCTTGCATTTCTGCCATTGTACAAAATATTATAAGCTTCTTCAACAATAGGCATTTCAACATTATATTTGTGTGCCATTTCATATGCCGCCGTTGCGGTGTTTACACCCTCAACAACCATATGAACGCTTTCCAAAGTTTCCTTTAAACTCTTGCCTTGACCCAAAAGTATTCCGGCACGTCTGTTTCTCGAATGCATACTTGTGCAAGTAACAATCAAATCACCTACACCGCTAAGTCCCATAAATGTCTTTTCATTTGCACCCATAGCCTTGCCGAGTCTTGCAATTTCAGCAAGACCTCTTGTCATAAGTGCCGCTTTTGTATTGTCGCCGTAACCAAGTCCGTCACTTATTCCCGCACAAAGTGCGATAACGTTTTTAAGTGCTCCGCCAAGTTCAACACCGATTATATCGGTTGAAGTGTACACTCTGAACATATCGCCCATAAACACGTCTTGAATAAATTTAGCCGTATCAATATGCTCCGACGCAACAACATTTGTTGTAGGAAGTCCTCTTGAAACCTCCTCTGCGTGTGACGGACCGCTCATAACAGATATATCCGCCTGCGGAATTTCTTCTTTATACACCTGTGAAAGACGTAGAAGTGTACCTTCTTCAAGTCCCTTTGATATATTTACTATTTTCTGTCCCTCTTTAACGTGCGGCGAAAGCTGTTTCGCCGTTGTTCTCGTTGCCGGTGACGGTGCGGCTGTTATAATAGCTCCGCTCCGTCTGTACATTTAGCCATATCGTGACTGCAATAAATTGTATCCGGAAATTTCACTCCCGGCAAAAATTCTTTGTTTTCTCTGTCTTTTTTCAGTCTGTCCGTTTCTTCCTGTATCCACGACCATAAATATACATTATGTCCTCTTGAAGATAAAAGTATCGCTATGGCAGTTCCCCAACCGCCTGAGCCAATTACTGCAATTTTCATTTTACTTCTCCTTTTTTTGCTCCAAGTTTGTTTTCCGTACCGCTAAGTAATCTCTTTATATTTGCATGATGTCTTGCTATTAAAAGTCCGCCGATAATAACAACGCACACAAGCTGAATTGCATCAACGTTCTTTGTAACAATCATTTTAACGATTTCTATAACTATGTACATTGCACCGCCCAAGATTGAACCGAGCGATACATACCTTGTTACTGCCATAACCGCTATTGCAACAACAGCCACAATAAGTCCGACTTTCCAGTCAAGCATTAACACAACGCCCAGCGAAGTCGCAACACCTTTGCCGCCTTTAAATCCGAAGTAAAGCGGAAAATTATGACCGAGAATTACGCATACACCTGCGATATAACTTATAACAGGATATATTTCATCTGTACCCGCAATATTTTTTACAAGTCTTGATAAAAGTATCACGACTATGCCTTTTAACACGTCAAGCAACAGCGTTATAACCCCCATTTTCTTGCCGTATGTTCTTAGCATATTCGTTGCACCCGCATTTCCCGAACCGCTTTCACGGATATCCTTACCGCTCAGCATTTTTGAAAGCAGTATAGAAAAATTAACCGAACCAATTAAATATGATACTATTGCCGTCAGGGCAATTATTAAATATGTCATAACTATCTCCCATTACATTTTCTTTTCATTTTTCTCTCTTACGATAAACTTTATAGGTGTTCCCTCAAAACCAAATGCCTCACGCACTTGATTTTCGATAAATCTCAAATATGAATAGTGGAACAAATCCTTTGAATTTGCGAACAAAATAAATGTCGGCGGTGCTGTTGCAGCCTGTGTACCGTAGTAAACCTTTAAACGTCTGCCCTTGTCTGACGGTGGCTGTTGCTTTGCCATTGCTTCGTTTAAGACATCGTTAAGCATACCGGTTGTAATTCTTCTCTTGTGCTGCTCATTTACTTTCTTGATAAGTTCCAAAAGCTTGTCAACTCTCTGACCTGTCTTTGCACTGATGAATATAATTTCCGCATAAGACATAAACGCAAATTCTTCACGCACACGCATTGTAAAGTTTTTCATAGTCTTTGTGTCTTTAGAAACAATATCCCACTTATTAACCGCAAAAATACAAGCCTTACCCTGCTCGTGAGCATAGCCGGCAACCTTTGTGTCCTGTTCTGTAATACCCTCGTTTGCGTCAATCATAATAACGCACACGTCACTTCTGTCAACCGCCGCAAGCGAACGTACAACACTGTAACGCTCTACGTTTTCGTCAATCTTACCGCGTTTTCTCATACCGGCGGTATCGATAAACAGATACTTGTCGCCGTTCTTTTCGTAATGTGAGTCGATTGCGTCACGCGTTGTTCCTGCGATGTTACTTACAATAACTCTGTCCTCACCCAAAATTTTATTTATAAGCGACGATTTACCTGCATTCGGTTTACCGATTACCGCAACTTTAATTTCGTCCTCGTCATCTGACGTATCTGCGTCCTCAGGGAACAAGTGAGTAACTTCGTCAAGCAAATCACCTACACCCAAACCGTGAGTTGATGAAATAGCAATCGGATCGCCAAGTCCCAAATTATAAAATTCATAAAATTCAAACGGCGGATCGCCTGTATTGTCAACCTTGTTTACGGCAAGCACAATCTTTTTCTTCGCCTTTAAAAGCATTTGTGCAACGTCCTGGTCATTTGCCGTAACACCGTCTTTTACGTTTGTCATAAGCACAACAACGTCTGCCATTTCAATGGCAAGCTGTGCCTGACGGCGCATTTGTACAAGGATTTCGTCCTTTGACGCAGGTTCGATACCGCCTGTATCGATAAGCGTAAAGTGCTTGTCAAGCCACACTGCGTCAGAATAAATTCTGTCACGCGTTACACCCGGTGTGTCCTCTACTATACTTATTCTCTTTCCTGTTATCTTATTAAACAAAGTCGATTTTCCGACGTTCGGTCTTCCGACTATCGCTACCAATGGTTTCATATTCTTCTCCTTTAAAATTCAAGTTCTTCTCCCAAGATTTTCTCAATAAATTCATATCCGTCATTTATGACAGGCTCTATCTTCACATTCAACGCTTTTTCAACGTCTGATACAGTCAAATCATCAAGGAAAATCCCGTCTTCATCTCTCAGCATACTGTGCGGAATAAGCATTATATCCCCTATAGGCTTGTCTTTAAGCTGGTCGATTATATCTCCGCCCGTGACAAGTCCCGAAACGTTTACGCCTCCGCCGAAAAAGTTATTTTTTATCGCATAAACAGTTATCTTTACGTCTGTCTTTTCCATAAGACGTTCCGACAAACCCGTTATAAAAGATGCCGCCGCCTCACCCGTTACAAGAGTTACATTTCTGTCATACTTTTTGTTTTTCACAAGTTTAATTGCCGAATCAAATTCTTCTGCCATACTGGCAATCAATCCTACACCGTTTTCAAGCTGCGGAAAACCCTCATACACTTCTGCGTCAGGTATAGGCAATTCCGCATTCAAATAAAATTCGTCAGAAAGATAAATTAGCCTTGTTCCAAGTTTATCATACAGTTTTTTCTGCCAAGTCTCAACTTGTTTTATTGTTTGTGCGGAAGTTTCCTTTGTAAACGGTTTCAGCGGATAAAGTCCGTCACGATAGCGTGTAAGACCGACAGGAACGATTGATACACTGTTTACATTCGGGAACAGTGCCGCCAGCTCGGATATTGACCTGTCAAGTTCCTTGCCGTCATTAATTTCGGGACAAAGCACTATCTGACAGTTCATATAAATATTATTAGCCGCAAACTTTTTCATTATGTCATAGCACTTACCCGCAAAACGATTATTCAGCATTTTACATCTAAGTTCGGGATTGGTTGCCTGAACCGATACGTTAATCGGCGAAACACGCATTTTTATAAGTCTGTCTATTTCTTCGTCTGACATATTCGTAAGCGTTACATAGTTTCCCTGCAAAAACGATAATCTCGTATCATCATCTTTAAAATAAACCGTTTCACGCATACCTTTAGGCAACTGATCTATAAAACAGAATATACACTTATTTCGACAACTTTGTGCCTCGTCAATAAGTCCCTCTTCAAATTCAATACCTATATCGTCGTAATCATTTTCAACCGTTATAACTTCGGTAGTACCGTCCTTTTTCAGTATTTCAAGAGTAACTTCATATTCAGCTGTAAGATAGCGATATTCAAGTATATCGTGAAAATCGTGTCCGTTAATGCTTATCAGCTTATCCCCGACTTCAATTCCGGCATCTTCCGCGATTGAATACGGTTCTATATATTTAATTGTGGTATTAACTTTTCTCATATTTTTATCTCCGCATTATTATCCAATATGTATTATTACACAATCACAGAAAAAAATCAAGGTATTTGACAAAAATAAAGACAACCAATGTAATCAGAGGTTGTCTTATCTAATGTTTATTTATAAATTATCCATACTTTTCTGCCAATACCACACCCAAAATTATCAAACCACCGCCGATATACTGCACCAATCCCATTGTTTCGCCCAAGAATATCGCACCTAGTATTATTGAAGTAATCGGCTCAAATGCCGATACTATCCCAGCGGTTGACGCACCCTCACAGCGTACTCCCACTTGAAAAAGCGGCACTGCTCCAAGCGTTATAATAAGTGATATAGCCACCGACAGTATCCATGCTTTATAATCCATTTCCGCAAACACCAAGCTATCAGTTGTCAAACCGAAAATATATGTGCCGATACTCATAATAATCATAAGATAAAACGTAAGTTTTATATAGTCCATTTCGTCAAGTTTGGAACGATACATATAAACGACATAAAAGCTATAAAATATCCCCGACAAAATCGCAAGTATCACGCCGATTTTATCGGCTGTATTATTAAGATCAACAAACATAAACATTCCGAGCGTGACAAGCATAACCGCAAGAAGTTTTATCTTCTTGATTTTTTCTTTGTAAACCACCGCCGACGTTATTACGATTATAAGCGGATATATAAAATGGAGCGTTGTTGCGAGTCCGGTTGAGATATAGTCATATGCGGCATAAAGTGAAATCATTGAAAATGAGCCGCCCACCACACCAAGCAGAATTATATCTATAAGCTCCTTTTTCGTAAGTTTAAACGACACCTTTCTGAAAATCATTATAAAAAATAAAAGCGGCAGCATTAGGAATGTACGCAAAAAAGTAAGCGTAATTCCGTTTGCTCCGCTTTTGTATGCAAATTTAGCCAGTATCGGTGCAAATCCGTAAATAAATGCCGATAAAATTAAACAAACTTTACTCTTTGACACCGAAATCCCTCCATAGAATAGGGCGTTAAAGTGTTTCGAGTTCCTTCGCCCAAATTTGATATGAGGCGTCGGACGGCATTCGCCAATCGCCTCTCGGAGAAAGAGCAACACTTCCTACTTTCGGACCGTCAGGCAGGCACGAACGTTTGAATTGCTGTGCAAAAAATCTTCTGTAAAATACCTTTAACCATTCAAGTATAACTTCTCTGTCATATATCCCCTCAAACGCAACTTCAGCCAATCTCAGTATCTTTGACGGCTTTGAACCAAAACGCATAAGATGATATAAAAAGAAATCGTGAAGTTCATACGGACCGACAATATGTTCGGTCTTTTGAGATATTTTTCCGTCTTTCGGCGGAAGAAGTTCGGGACTTACAGGTGTATCCAATATATCCTGTAATGTTTTCTTCAATATATCGTTGTTTGTACGTTTAGCCTCATAATCGACAAGATAACGAATGAGTGTTTTCGGAACACCTGCATTAACGCCGTACATCGACATATGGTCGCCGTTATACGTTGCCCAGCCAAGTGCAAGCTCGGACATATCACCGGTACCGATTACCAAGCCGCCGCTTTTGTTTGCAACGTCCATAAGAATTTGAGTTCTTTCTCTCGCCTGAGAATTTTCATATGTGACGTCATAGACATTCGGATCGTGTTCTATATCCGCAAAATGCTGATTTACCGCCGCTTTGATATTTACTTCTTTCAAAGTAACACCAAGCGAATTTGCAAAATTAACCGCATTGTTATACGTTCTGTCCGTTGTACCGAAACACGGCATTGTTACCGCGATTATATTCTTTCTGTCAAGATTAAGACTGTCAAATGCACGCACGGTTACCAAAAGTGCAAGTGTCGAGTCAAGTCCTCCGCTTACACCCACAACAGCCGTTTTGGCATGTGTATGGTCAAGTCGCTTTTTAAGTCCCAGCGACTGAATTGAAAGAATTTCTTCACTGCGTTTTTCACGCTTTTTGTCGTTTGACGGAACGAACGGCTGTTTATCGACATATCGTGTTATTTTAGTGTCCCCGATATTCATATCAAGTTTTACACTCACATATTTTTCACTGCCGACTATATTATAGGTATTGCTCTTTTTTCTCTCACCCACAAGTCTTTCCAAATCAAGCTCGGTATATACACATTCGTTGTTAAATCTTTTACTTCTTGCCAAAATCGTGCCGTTTTCGGCAATCATATTGTCACCTGCAAATACAAGGTCAGTCGTTGATTCGCCGTATCCCGCATCGGAATAAATATAACCGCAGTAAAGTTTTGCAGACTGACTTTTTACAAGCATTTCGCGGTATTCATCTTTTGCAATAACTTCGTTGCTCGCAGAAAGATTTGCTATAATCGTTGCACCTGCAAGTGCGTGGTTGACCGACGGCGGCATAGCTGTCCACACATCCTCGCAAATTTCAACCGCAAGAACAAAATCTTCACACGCATCTGTTTTAAATAATATATTCGCACCGAACGGTATTTCTTCACCGTTTATATTCACATATGTCACTTCATTTTTACCGGCCGTGAAGTGTCTTACCTCATAAAATTCGGCATAGTTAGGAATATTAAGTTTCGGAACAAGACCTTTTATGTGTCCCCCGTTTACCACTGCGGCACAATTATAAAGCGTCTGCTCCGCAACGTACGGAAGTCCGACAACGGCGGTTATATCAAGATTTTCCGTTGCTTTTGCTATTTTGATTAAGCTGTCTTTTGCACTGTCAATCAATATTTTCTGCAAAAACAAATCACCGCAAGTATATCCCGTTATGCAAAGTTCCGGAAATACTATAAGCTTTATATCATTTTGAGCCGCGTCTTCGATTGCCTTTATTATATTTGATGTATTATAATCAGTGTCCGCAACCTTTATATCAACAGTTGCGCTTGCACATCTTACAAATCCGTCTTTCATAAATCAATTTCCTTTCTTTATTCTGTCCCAATAAACTTTTGCCGACTGTTCGGTTTTATTGTCCCCAAAATCATAATATTTAGTGTCCCTAATGTTATTGGGCAAATACTGCTGTTTGACATAATGATTTTCATAACTGTGCGGATATTTGTACTCTGTTCCGTGACCGAGTTTTTTTGCTCCGCCGTAATGCGAATCTTTCAGATGTTCCGGTATATCGCCCGTATCCATACCCTCAATATCACTCAACGCACTGTCAATCGCCATTATTGCCGAATTTGATTTTGGTGCGGTTGCAAGTAAAATAACCGCTTCCGCAAGCGGTATTCTCGCCTCTGGAAAACCAAGCTGCAGGGCACTGTCAACACAAGCTTTCACGACCGATATAGCCTGGGGATATGCAAGTCCTATATCCTCTGCCGAAATAACCAAAAGTCTGCGGCAAATGCTCGGCAAATCACCTGCCGAAACAAGTCTTGCAAGATAATGAACTGCCGCATCCGGATCTGAACCTCTTATTGACTTTTGAAACGCACTTAAAATATCATAATGACTGTCACCGTCACGGTCGTAACGCATAGCTTTTTTTTTGCGTTGCCTGTACCGCCGTGTCAAGCGATATGTGTATTTTTTTATCTTTGTTTGGCGGTGTTGCAATAAATGCAACTTCAAGCGAATTTAAAGCCTTTCTCACATCTCCGTTTGAAACGTGTGCCATATGCCGTATTGCGTCTTTGTCAACGGTTACGTCAAAGCCTTTATAATCCGATTGCTTTAATTCTTCAACCGCTCTTTCAAGTGCCTTTTCAATCTCGCTTGGCTCAATCTGTTTAAATTCAAACACAACGCTTCTCGAAAGCACCGCATTATACACATAAAAATACGGATTTTCCGTTGTACTTGCGATAAGCGTTATCTTGCCGTTTTCCATAAATTCAAGCAAAGACTGTTGTTGTTTCTTATTAAAATGCTGTATTTCGTCAAGGTACAGCAATACTCCGTCCATTGCCAAAAAGCTGTCAAGCGTTGATACAATATTTTTTATGTCAGCAACGGACGCAGTTGTCGCATTAAGTCTATGCAAAGTTTTACCCGTTTTTTGAGCGATTATGTTTGCAATGGTAGTTTTACCGACTCCGCTCGGACCGTAAAATATCATATTCGGTACTTCGTCATTTTCGATTATGTTTCTTAAAATTTTTCCTTCACCTATAAGGTGCTTTTGTCCGACAACTTCATCAAGCGTCTTTGGACGTATTCTATCAGCCAATGGTGTTTTCATTGTGATTCTTTACCTCTTGTATAAGCTTATTAACTTCTTCCTCCGTAACCGTTGTCATTCCCGAACGCTTACATTCTTTCAACTTTTCGGCATATTCTGCGGCTTTATCGTACTTGTTAAGTTTCATTGCAATCTGTATGCCGTGATAAAAGCCCTCGACAAAGTTAGGTGCCGCCACGACAAGTTCATCAGATATTTTTTCTGCTTTTTCATATTCGCCTTTTCTGAAATAACAAATTGAAAGATTATCTTTTATGTCCCTGTCATCACTGTTGTAATCATAAGCTTCTTCACAAAGTTTTGTTGTTTCGTCAAGGTCATCGTTTCTAAGCAATTTAAAATAGCCAAGCATACCGTAAACACTTGAATTTCTGTAACCTTCGTTCATCATTGACTGTGCATCCTCAATCGCCTCGTCAAGTCTGCCCTGCTTATAGTAAACCATACATCTTTGTTGCTTTGCCAAATTCTTTTTTTCCGGTGCAAGCCCTTTTACTCTTATAATCGGATCAAGAACTTTTTCCGCCTCGTCGGCATAACCTGTACGTAAAAGCACGTATGCGTAAGACGATTTCAACTTTACATTTGCTCTGCCCGTTTCACATGCCTTTTTATACCACTCTCTCGCACGGTCCTCGTCACCGATTTCAAATGCTTTGTTGCCGTTTATCGCATAATAGGTCGGCAAAAAATTATATATTCCCACACCTATAGCCACAATCGCAACGGCTATTCCAAGAAATACATTAAACTTAAACGCTACAATAATTATAGCAAGTGCAATAAGAACTGCAATTAAATTCATAAAAATCGTACCTTTCTTTATAAAAATCAAGAGGCTGCGAGCAGCCTCTTAAAATAGTAGTCAAAACCGCTATAGTTTTGTCTTGATTAATATTCGGCAGTACCGACTGTTCTTGGGAACGGAAGTACGTCACGAATGTTAGAAACACCTGTAATATACATAACAGCTCTTTCAAAGCCAAGACCGAAACCTGCGTGTTTGTTTGTTCCGTATCTGCGAAGGTCAAGATAGAAATTATAATCTTCTTCCTTAAGACCAAGTTCTTTCATTCTTTCAACAAGTACATCGTAATTTTCTTCTCTCTGGCTTCCGCCGATGATTTCTCCGATGCCCGGAACAAGCAAGTCCATAGCCGCAACCGTCTTTTGGTCATCGTTAAGTTTCATATAGAAAGCCTTGATTTCCTTCGGATAATCTGTTACAAACAACGGACGCTTAAATACCTGTTCTGTAAGGTATCTTTCGTGTTCTGTCTGTAAATCGCAGCCCCATTCCACCTTATTGTCAAACTTAACCTTACCGGCTTTTGAATCTTCGATAAGTATATTTACAGCCTCTGTATATGTTACGTGAGCAAACTCACTGTTTACAACGTGGTTTAGACGGTCAAGAAGTTCCTTGTCGATAAATTGATTGAAGAACTGCATTTCTTCGGGAGCATTTTCAAGACAATAGTTAATGATATACTTTAGCATATCCTCTGCAAGTTCCATATCGTCTTTTAGGTCTGCAAATGCGATTTCAGGCTCAATCATCCAAAATTCAGCCGCATGACGTGTTGTGTTTGAATTTTCGGCTCTGAATGTAGGACCGAATGTGTAAACATTTCTAAATGCCATACAGTATGTTTCAACATTAAGCTGACCGCTTACTGTAAGGTTTGCCTGTTTGCCGAAGAAGTCCTGTGAATAATCAACAGTTCCGTCATCATTCTTAGGGACGTTATTCAAATCAAGTGTTGTAACTTGGAACATTTCGCCTGCACCCTCGCAGTCACTTGCAGTGATAATCGGAGTATGAACATACACAAATCCTCTCTCCTGGAAGAATTGGTGAATTGCATACGCAATCATTGAACGCACTCTGAACACTGCCGAGAATGTATTTGTACGCGGTCTTAAATGAGCGACTGTACGCAAATATTCAAAGCTGTGTCTTTTCTTCTGTAACGGATAATCCGGTGTAGATTCACCGTCGATTACAACGTTTTCAGCCTTTAATTCAAACGGCTGTTTTGCGTCCGGTGTAAGTACAAGTGTACCTGTTGCCGTAATTGCAGCTGCAATGTTTAGCTTTGAAAGTTCCGCAAAGTTATCAAGTTTATCCGACTCAATTACTATTTGCAAATTCTTAAAAAATGTACCGTCATTTAATTCGATAAAACCGAAATTCTTTGAAATTCTTATGTTTCTTATCCAACCCGATACTGTTATTTCTTTTCCCCCAAACTCATCCTGTTTTCTGAACAAGTCTTTTACAACTGTTTTCATAATCTAAATAATAATCCTTTCAATAGTTATTAAATATAGTAGCTCTGTGCCACCGCTTCGCCTTTTAGGCACCTCCCCTTAAGGAGAGGCTTATTATAGTAGCTTTATTCCTTTTTCTTCGCAAGTCTTACGCATATCGTCCGGCCATACAGATGCCTGTACTTCGCCGATATGAGCCTTACCAAGCATATACATACACAATCTTGACTGACCGATACCGCCGCCGATTGTATAAGGAAGTTCCTTATTAAGAAGTTTCTTATGGAAATCAAGTTCAAGTCTGTCCTCACAGCCTGCAATCTTAATTTGAGAAAGAAGTGAATCTTCGTCAACTCTGATACCCATGCTTGAAAGTTCGTAAGCCATATCAAGAACAGGATAATAAACAAGAATATCACCGTTAAGCTCCCAATCGTCATAATCCGGTGCTCTGCCGTCGTGTCTTTGACCCGACTTCAATGCTTTACCGATTTGCATTAGGAATACTGCTTTCTTTTCGCGAAGAAGTTTATTTTCTCTTTCTTTCGGTTCAAGATCAGGGTACATATCCTCAAGTTCTTGCGTTGTTATAAACGTAATTTCCTCAGGGAAATTATTTTCAATACCGCTGAACTTTTGGCATACTCTGCTTTGAGTCGACTTCATAGCGGTATATATACGTTCCACAAAACTCTTTAAGGTTTCAACAGTTCTGTCTGACTTATTTATAACAGCCTCCCAGTCCCATTGGTCAACGTACATAGAGTGAAGATTGTCAACTTCCTCATCACGTCTTATAGCGTTCATATCTGTATACAAGCCCTCACCCGGATTAAAACCGTATCTGCCGAGAGTCATTCTCTTCCACTTTGCAAGTGAATGAACAATTTCAAGTGTAGCACCGCCGATACAAGGTGCATCAAAACTTACAGGACGTTCAACTCCGTTAAGATTATCGTTAAGACCTGTTTCGGGACGTACAAATAACGGTGCTGAAATTCTCTGCAAATTAAGCGCTGAAATTATTTCATGCTGAAATGTATCCTTTATAAATTTAATTGCTTTTTCCGTTTCGCGTCCGTTAAGATTTGATTTATAGGTTTCGGGAATTATTAGTGACATTTTTTATTCTCCTTTATCAATTATTTCAATATTGTCAAGCGTCTGTTTGAAATTCTGACGTATGGCATTAAGATATTCTTCACGGAGCTTTGCACGCTCCGTCATTTCCTCAGGCGTCAACCCATCGGAACTTCTTGCCTTTTTCGCAAGTTCATTTATTCTGTCAATTTTCTTCTTATCCAAAAGATTTACCTCCCCAAGAAAATATCACTACTACTATTCTAACCCATTTTGAAGAAAAATTCAAGTAAAATATGGGACAATGTGCAAAATTAATAGATTAGTCATAATATATATTACAAAACATTGAAAGGAGGCACTCACAATGGGCGAATGTTGTGGAAACGGTTGTCAAAGAGGCGGTTGCGATTTTGATCTTGATATGATTATTTGGGTTCTTATTATTATCGTTATCGTTACTTGTATGTGCAACAACTAATCTTACATTAACTCCACTTTCAAAATATTAGTGGCAAACAGCGGTGTTTTTTCGGAAGCACCGCTCTTTTGCGGTAAAAAAACATATTTTTAAGTATTATTTTTATTTTTTGAATAAAACTATTGACAAATGATAGAGCATACCGTATAATGAATATATGAACAGTTATTCATATATTCAAGTATGGAGGTGTAGATATGAAAAAGAATAACGATAGTAATATTTCAGAAAAAAATAAAGATGTCTGTTGTGAAAAACATGAACATCATCATAAACATAAGGATCATTGCAGTTGCGGTCACGATCACGAGGCTCATTGTGGCTGCGGACATGAACATCATCATGAGCATGATGACCACTGCGGTTGTGGTCACGACCATCATCACGAACACGAGCATGAAGACCATTGCGGTTGTGGTCACGATCACAATCATCACGAAAATGGCTGTGGCTGCGGATGTGGTTGCGGTTGCGAACATGGAGAGGAAGATGAAAAAGTTCTTACTATAAGACTTATAGCCGGTGCAATACTTTTTGCGGCAGGTATCGTAACAGAAAACGTACTTTCTTCCCCATTGATATCTGATATTTTATTTGTAGTCGCTTATATTGTTCTTGGCTATGATATAGTTTGGAATGCGATTAAAAACATATTCAAAGGACACTTATTCAACGAAAACTTCTTAATGAGTATAGCAAGTATCGGTGCATTTGCAGTCGGCGAACACCCTGAGGCAGTTGCCGTAATGCTGTTCTATCAAGTCGGCGAGGCATTGCAGGAACGTGCGGCACAAAAGAGCCGTAATTCAATTACGAACTTATGGATATTCGTCCCGACTATGCCAATACAGAAGTAAACGGCACGATTACAAAAGTTTCTCCGTCTGAAATTTCAATCGGAGATATTATAATTGTAAAACCCGGCGAAAAAATTCCTCTTGACGGTACAATAACTTCGGGCGAAACATATCTTGATACAAAAGCACTTACAGGCGAAAGCGTACCGCGTAAGGCTGTTACGGGTGATACTGTATTGAGCGGAAGTTTGAATACAGGCTCACCTATATATATTAAAGTAGAAAAAACATACGGCGAAAGTACCGTTTCAAAAATTCTTGATATGGTTGAACACGCTCAAAGCAAAAAAGCAAAATCGGAAAAATTTATTTCCGTATTTGCTAAATACTATACACCGATTGTCGTTGCACTTGCGTTAATAGTTATGTTCGTTCCTCCCCTGTTTCTCGGAGATTTCAAAACTTGGATATATCGCGGACTTATGTTCCTTGTGGTTTCTTGCCCTTGTGCATTGGTTGTATCAATTCCGCTTGGTTTCTTTGCCGGTATCGGTTGTGCGTCAAAGAACGGTATTCTTGTTAAGGGCAGTAACTTCATCGAAAAGCTTGCTAAACTTGATACTGTCGTATTTGACAAAACAGGTACTCTTACAAAAGGTGTATTCGCCGTAAAAGACGTATACTCGGTTATCGACAAAGACGAGCTTATTAAATATGCCGCTTATGCTGAATTTTACTCAACACACCCTATCGCAGTATCGGTTAAAAATGCTTACAAAAACACCGTTGACACTGCAAAAATCTCAAACTACACAGAAATTTCCGGTATGGGTATCAGTGCAGATATAGACGGTCATAAAGTTTTAGCCGGTAACGGCAGACTTCTTGAGAGCAACAATATCTCTCACGAAAAAGCAAAATCACACATCGGAAGTATTATATACATTGCAGTTGACGGAAAATTTGCCGGATATATCGTTATATCTGATGAAATCAAAGCTGACAGTAAAGCTGCAATTTCAGCATTGAAACAGCTTAATATCAAATCTGTTATGCTCACAGGCGACGTAAAGAGAAACGCCGACTATACCGCAGAGCAGATTGGTATTGATAAAGTTTATTCGCAGTTGTTGCCACAGGATAAGGTTTCAAAACTTGAAGAAATCCTTTCTTCTAAAAATCCTAAAAAGAATGTTGCATTCGTCGGTGACGGAATTAACGACGCACCCGTACTTATGCGTTCGGACGTCGGTATTGCTATGGGCGGTATCGGTTCGGACAGTGCAATCGAGGCGGCTGACGTTGTTCTTATGACTGATGAACCTTCCAAAATTGCCAAAGCATCTAAAATCTCCGCAAAAACTATGTCAGTTATAATCCAAAACATTGTATTTGCTATCGGAGTTAAAGTTCTTGTTATGATTTTAAGCGTACTTGGCATAAGCACAATGTGGCTTGCAATTTTCGCTGATGTAGGTGTATCATTGCTTGCGATTTTAAACTCACTTCGAGCATTATATTACAAAGATTAATCACATATCCCCATATAAGAGATGTCAAAACAAAAAGTTTTGACATCTTTTTTTGTTGTATTTTACAGTATTTACGGCATTAAAAAAATATATTTTAAATTTTTTTGGAATTTTTTTTGAAAAATCTCTTGATTTTATTAACATTTTATGGTAATATACTTTACGTAATGGAAAACATTTACAAATAGTAAACATCATATTAACTTTATACAATAGGAGGACTTACTTATGAACAACAATATCTCTGTACTAATAGCAGATGACAACGAAGATTTAGCAAGGGAATTATCATCATACATAGGTGCAAAGCCTAATATGACAGTAACGGCTATTGCAACAGACGGTGAAGAGGCTTACACTCTTATTTCTCAAACCAGACCAGACATTATAATTCTTGACCTTGTAATGCCGAAACTGGACGGTATCGGTGTTTTAAAGCGTATGCAGACTTTGACATTTGATAAAAAGCCTAAAATCATAGTTTATTCCGTTTCATCAATAGCAATTAAAATGGCTGCGTCAGTAAGTCCTTTAATAGACTACTGTCTTTTAAAACCGCAAAGCAACGAACGTGTATACGAAGTTATTCAAGATTTAACATCTGTTCCTATGGTTAGCGCAATACCGCTTTCACACAATATAACAGCTCAAAAAGCCGAAGAAACAGACCTTGAAACTATCGTTACAGACTTCATTCACGAGCTTGGTGTTCCGGCACATATTAAGGGTTATCAATATATCCGAAGTGCAATAATGATGGTTGTTGAAAATATGGACCTGTTAAACTTCATCACTAAACAACTTTATCCCGAAATTGCAAAGGCATATAATACAACCGCCAGCCGTGTCGAACGTGCAATCCGTCACTCAATAGAAGTCGCTTGGAGCAGAGGTAAGCCTGAAGTTATGAATGAAATTTTCGGCTACACCATCCACACAGGCAAAGGCAAGCCGACAAATTCAGAATTTATCGCAATGGTTGCCGACAGAATCAGACTTCAATTAAAATAATAAAATATATCTTCTCTCAAAAAAAGTATCCTCTGTTGAGGATACTTTTTTGTTAATTTTCTTGAACTGTTGTTTCTCCGCCGTCTGTTTCGGGAATGTCTGTTTCCTCTGTTGTCGGTACTTCTGTCGGCTCAGGTGTCGGAGCTAAAGTTGGCGTTGGTGTTGATTTAGGTTTATTCTGCAAATCGTATAATCTCATAATAGTTGAGATTGACTGTTCATTTGTATAATTTGATTTAGGTGAGAACATATCGTCGCCCATACCTGTCATTATCTCGGCTTTGTTCATCTGATAAACAGCCTCTTTTGCCCACTCGCCTATTTCTTCATCATCGGCATACTTATAATCCGACAATTTGTAATCCTCATAGAAATCGTTATACCCCATATACTGTGCTGTCTTATACAAAAGCATCGACGCCTCTTCACGCGTAATCGAATTATTAGGTTTAAACGTACCGTCCTCATAACCGCTTATAATTCCTACCGTACCCAAAAGCGAAACTTCTTCTCTTGTTGTATCGCTGAATTTGACATTCTGCTCTGTCGGCAATTTATCCTTTGCCTTTAGCATATTTGCAAGGATTATGCAGAACTTTTCACGCGTCATATTGTCCGTATACACAAGTGTATCTTTGTATCTGTACGGTGCAACATCAAGCGAATACGCTCTCTTAACTTCTTTTTCTGCCCACTTTGACGGCTTTGATTTATTGAATGTTATATTTGCAAGCGGCATACGATGATTATAGTTCTCCCACTTCTGACCGTCTGCCGACTTAAATCTGTTTCCGTCTGCGTCCTCAACATAGTAATATCCGTCATAATAAACGGCAAGCTGAATAAGTTTATCAAATTCATACTTATCTTTTATTTTATAATTTTTGTCAAGATAGTAAATTGTCTTTACCTTCCCCCACTCTGAAGTGTAGTAATAAGGACAGCCGTCCCATTCAATCCATCTTAACATATATCCGGTATTTGTTTTCAAAAGTTCGTAACTGTCATAATTACCGTTTATAATATCCTTTACTTCCTGCGGCAATTCGTCCTTTACTTCCGATGCCAAGACACCTGTTGTAATCGGTCCTTGCTCTGCTCTCGGTTCATCGACATAATCTTCGTAATACTTATCAATATGACTTTCATTGCATACTCTGAATGAATTTCTTATACCGCCGACGTAATTTATAGGCAATACCATATTAATCGTAAATTCCTTTTCACTGTTTGCAGGAATTAATACACTTGCCATTGTATCTTTTTTAGCAGGACTTGACTCGTCTTTCAAAAGACCGCTGTGCTTGCCGTTTTCGTCCTCAACATACACCGCAATATTTGACGAAGTTTCGGCAACGTATTCAAAATACTTGTCTTTATTCGTTACGTTCTTAACTTTTAAATTATATGCCTCTGTTACGCAATAGTTGCCCATACTGCAACCGTAGCCTTGATTACTGCGTTTAACGGAAAGTTCATAATTTGGAACATAGTCCTCTCTGTTGTACCAAGTTGACGCACCCGGATATTCCGCAGTATCACTGTGATACGGATCCCATATCCATAAATTATTTTTTTCTTTTTCCTTTACATTAGAGCCGTAATAATCAAGTTTTGAATCATCTTTGTATGTCAAAGTAAGCAAGTCCGACTGTACAGATATATCTTTCGACCAAATATCGTCCTGCGGATTAAGATTGGTGCACCACGCGTCCGTGACATAGCCGTCAGGCTGATATTGATTGAATACTTTGTTTTTTATATACTCACCGTCTTTGTATGTATTGTCAATAGTATATTCAAGGTCAACATTAACCTTTGGAAGTGAATCGGCAATGCCTTTTTCCGTTCTTGTGTATGAATATTTTCCGAACTTTGCATTCGGGTCAAAACTGCTTCTGTCCTTTAGTTCATCACCCGTTTTGAATGCCGCAACATTAAAATTCATTTTGCCGTAATTAAGTGATAATTCTCCAAGTATCTGTGACGGCTTGTGATAGCCGATACTTGTGTAATCGTCCATATAGTCGCTAAGCCATATTGTTTCGCCTTTTTTCAGTTCAACAGTTACAGGCTCATATTGCTTTGCCTCGTATAACCAGGCACCGTTTAATTGTGACAGGTTTACACCAAGCATTGACGCAAGTCCGTTAATGCAACCGAATTTGTTTGTTTCTTTTGACCACGTTCCGTCACTGAATATAAACGACTCGTCCTCAACAGCCTCAAAAAATGCTTTGTTTATAGTTATTTCACTGTCCTCAACAGCCGTGAGTTCAACATCAACTTCAATTTCATATCCTGCACCGTAACCGCCGTTACTGTCAGTGTAATTTATATGACAAATAAGAAAGTCATATAAATCCGGTTCAAGATTTTCGTTGTTCATAATATATGACGGCGGATTGTCGTCACTGTTCATTAAGTCCTGATTTCTGATTGCTTCGGGATTGTTGCAGTAAATCCACTTGCCTTCACCTTCAGGCGTAAATGTCATATCTGCTGCCGATGCACTTACCCCCAATGCACAAAGCAATACTATAATTGCTAATATTTTCTTCAATTCCTCGTCCTCCTTTTGTATATTTATATTTATTTAGACGTTAAATAATTCAATTTTGTTCCATTTGTTTCCGTAAAAAAACGGAACATCTCAGTTCCGTTTTGTGTGTGATGTGTATTTTGTGGGTTGTCAAGTGTGCCAATCTTTCTTGCCACCCCTCAGTCGGCTTTGCCGACAGCTCCCCTCAAAGGGAGCCTTAGTATGCCGTTCCTTGAGGAGAGATGCCTGAAAGGCGGAGTGGTGGCGTATTTTTATTCTTCTGTTTCTTCGCTTTCTTCATCATCACTGTAATAAAGCTCACCTGCACGCATCATTTCAATCATATCCCATACAGTATATTTGCCCTCATCATCTTGTGTTGAAAACGGTACAAGAATATCATCTTCGCCCATTTCAAGAGTTTCCCAAATTCTTTGAAGATTCGGCTCAATCTCTCTCTTTTTAAGCTTATCCATTTTTGTTGCAACAACTATCAAATTCGTATGATAATGGCGAATCCAATTTGCCATTGTTATATCGTCCTTAGTTGGCTTATGACGGCTGTCAACAAGCAATATCGTCTGCACAAGCGGTTCACGGTTTGCAAGATAATCCTCCATCATCTTGCCCCACTTTTCCGTTTCGGACTTTGAACGCTGTGCATATCCGTAACCCGGCAAGTCAACAAGATAAATTGTATCGTCGATATTATAAAAATTAATCGTAATTGTTTTACCCGGTGTACCCGATACTCTCGCCAGCGATTTTCTGTTAAGCAGTTTATTTATCATCGAAGATTTACCGACATTTGAACGTCCGGCAAATGCAAATTCCATATAACCTGTCGTTGGGTATTGGTTTGGACGTACTGCGGAAATTGTAAGGCTAACATTATGTATATTCATAATTTATATCATTCCTTTCTTCACTTATCTCAAAGCATTTTCAAGTACAGTATCCATACTCTTTACAGGTATGAAATTGATTTTGCTTCTTACTTCCTTAGGGACATCGTCTATATCGGCTTTGTTTTCGTTCGGAATAATAATATCGGTTATTCCTGCTCTGAATGCCGCAAGCGACTTTTCTTTCAAACCGCCTATCGGAAGAACTCTGCCTCTAAGCGTGATTTCACCTGTCATTGCAATATCGCTTCTTACAGGATTTTTTGTAAGCGCCGATACAACTGCTGTTGCCATTGTTATTCCGGCTGACGGACCGTCTTTCGGTACTGCGCCTTCCGGCACGTGAATATGTATATCCTTTGTTTTATGGAAATTTTCCGCAATACCGAGTTTTTGTGAATTTGCTCTTATGTAGCTGATTGCCGCCATTGCACTTTCTTTCATAACATCGCCGAGCTTACCTGTAAGTTCGACTTTTCCGCTTCCCGGCATAACGTTAACTTCTATCGACAACGTGTCACCGCCTACCGACGTCCAAGCCAATCCTCTTGCAACACCTATTTCGTCCTGCTCATTCATTTTTTCAAAATGGAAACGTTCCTTACCGAGATATTCCTCAAGATTTTGCTTTGTAACCTCTATCGGTCTTTCGGTGTTTTCAAGAAGTTTCTTAACCGCCTTACGGCATATCTTACCTATTTGCTGTTCAAGTTTTCTGACGCCCGCCTCACGGGTGTAATATTCGATTACAGCCTCAATCGCGTCATCTGAAATTGTCAAATCATTGTCATCAAGTCCATTATTTTTCATAGATTTCTTCACAAGATAATCCTTTGCAATATGGAATTTTTCATTGCTTGTATAACCCGAAAGTTCAATGATTTCCATTCTGTCAAGCAACGGTCTTGAAACCGTATCAAGTGAATTTGCTGTTGTGATAAACAACACCTGCGACAAATCAAACGGTACTTCAATATAATGGTCGCGGAATGTTCCGTTTTGTTCATAGTCAAGCACTTCCAAAAGTGCGGCTGACGGATCACCTTTATAATCCGCACCCATTTTATCAATTTCGTCAAGCAAAATAAGCGGATTTTTTGTTTTTGCCTCTTTCATTGCCGCTATAATTCTGCCCTCCATAGCGCCTATGTAAGTCTTTCTGTGACCTCTTATATCTGATTCGTCGTGAATACCGCCGAGAGATATTCTGACATATTTTCTGCCGAGCGAACGTGCGATTGACTTTGCAACCGACGTTTTACCCACTCCCGGAGGTCCCGCAAAACAAAGTATCGTACCGTTTTTGCCTTTTGTGTTCTGTCTTACCGCAAGATATTCAAGCACGCGTTCCTTGACCTTTTCAAGTCCGTAATGATCCTCATTTAATATCTTTTCAGCATTTTTAATATCAAAGCTTTCCTTTGACAGCTTGTTCCAAGGAAGGCTTAAAACAGTATCAAGATAATTTCTAATCACCGAACTTTCAGCCGACGACGGCGGCATTTTTGAAAACCTGTCAACTTCTTTCATAAGTTTTTCTTTCGTATCCTTAACGGTTTTCAATTTGTTTATTTTCTGCTTATATTCTTCTACTTCCGCCTTTATGCCGTCGGTATCGCCAAGTTCGTCCTGTATCACTTTTAATTGCTCACGTAAATAATATTCTCTTTGATTTTTGTCAATTCTTTCTTTGACTTTCTGTGCAAGCTGTTGCTCCAACTTCAATACTTCAAGCTGATTTTGTATTGTAATGATAAGTTTTTCCGCTCTGTCATATGAATCAAATTCAGATAAAATTTCCTGTTTTTCTTTTGTGTCAATTTCAAGACTTGCGGCAATCACATCACAAAGTTCGCCTATTTCCTCAATACCCATAACCGCCATAAAATTATCGGCAGTAAGTTTTGGATTTTGAGAAAAATATTCTTCGTAAGACTTTTTAAGTCGTCTTATATAAGCCTGTTTTAAGGATGATTTTCTTCGTACAAATCGTCAAATTCCTGTACTTCCGCCTCAAAAAACGGCTTTTCGGAAATGAAATTTTCAATAATTCCACGTTCCAATCCCTTTACTATAACTCTTGTTATACCGCCGGGCATACGCATAACCTGTTTTATAACCGCAAACGTACCTATACTGTATATATCGTCAACAGTCGGTTGTTCTATTGTATAATCCTTTTGCGCCGCAAGGAATACTATTGAATCATTTTCAGCAGCACTTTCAAGTGCTTTTATGGACATTTCTCGTGCCGCGTCAAAATTAAGCGTCATATGCGGGAACAAAACCATTCCACGCATTGGCACTACCGACACACGTTTTAGTTCTTTTTCCAATCCGTTTTCACTCCTATAAGATTAATATTACTATTATATAATTTTTTCGTATAATTTTCAACTGTTTTTTACAGTTTTTTATTTAGGTTTTATAACCGATATATCAATTATTTTTTCATCACTGCTTATATATCCGTTTGTATAATGACACGCTTTTAAAATCCACGCAATATCGTCCAAAGTCACGTTTCTTCTGTCGTCAAGAAATATAATATTTTTAGCCATTTGAAGAATTTTAACCGCATCTCTGCCGTTTTTCGCATAACGTGCAATCATCTCAACCGCATTTTGTTCTATATTGATTTTTATTCTTTCAGCCGCACCGTAAATTATTTTTTCTATATTATCCCTCGTCAAAGGGTTAAAATAAATTTCGACACATCTTGAACGAACAGCCTCGGGAATTTCTTCGGGCTTTCTGGTTGTCGCACCGATAAGTCTGAAATCTGCAGGTATGCCGTTTTTGAATACATCGTGTATATACGTTGGGATTTTTTTGTTTTCTTCGCTGTAATATGCACTTTCAAACATAACCCTCCTGTCCTCAAGCACCTTTAACAGCTTGTTAATCTGACAAGTCTGTAATTCGCCGATTTCATCTATAAACAAAACTCCGCCGTGAGCCTTTGACACAGCTCCCTCTTTAACCTGAGGTACACCTGCAACGCCGTATGCGCCTGCGCCTTGATATATCGGATCATGTACCGAGCCGATAAGCGGATCGGCAATGCTTCGTTCATCATATCGCATTATCGTTGCGTCTGTTTCGATAAACTTCGCATTTTTTGAAAACGGTGTACCGTTACTTTTCTTTGCACATTCCAACGCCACCCTTGCCGCCGCCGTTTTGCCGACACCCGCCGGTCCGTATATCAAAATATGCTGCGGATCAGGACCGCAAAGTGCCGCTTTTATCGCTCTTATTCCGTCGTCCTGACCTATTATTTCATTCACGTTTTTAGGTCTTGCCGTTTCCGTCACAGGTTCAGATAAATGTATATGACGCATACAATTAAGGTGTTCAGCCTCTTTTTTTGAATTGTTTGCAAGGGTTTCACTGTCGCTTTTTTCATTCCTCAGCTTTGTGAAAAAATACATTCCTATAACAAGTGTAAAGAAAAACTGTGTTATCATTATTACACTATTCATATCTATTCCTCCGGACATTTCTTAATACTCTAACTATATTCTTTTCAGAGTAATTTTAATTATTCCAAAATGTCTATGGGAATATTTTTAGTCTTTAACGCAAACAACAGAGCTTTTTGCTCTGTTGTCTAAGTAATGTCTAATTCAAATCTTCTAAATTTCCGCCCATCAATTCGTATGCTTTTTCAAACTGATTGTCTGTTGTCACTTCAATCTTTGAAAAAACTTTTTCAATTTTCTTTTGAGTCGGTATGTCAAGGACTCCGTATGAAAGCAAATCATTTGCTTTTTGGAAGTCCTTTATCGCAGTTTTCAATTCATCGTCAAATACATCACTGTCCGTATTTCCGTTATAGAAATCCAACAGATAAAGTCTTTCCTTTGCGGCTTTAACATTATCGGACGAATTACCGTATGATTGTTTTGTTGTATAATCAAACGGCGTATACTTTGATGTATCTATTCTGTCTGTAGTATTTTCAACTTCAACATCAGGTGTAAGTCCGATATGGTTTATTTCCTTACCGTTTCTTGTCACATACTGACCTGTTGTAAGTTTAAAAACAGAACCGTTTGAAAGCGGATATGTATTTTGAATTACCGCCTTACCGAAAGTCTTTGTTCCGATAAGAGTACCGCCCTTGGAATCTTGAATTGCACTTGCAAGAATTTCAGACGCAGAAGCAGTATGCTCATTTACAAGTACCGCAAAGTCAAATTCAGGCTTATCAAGCTTTGATTCATATGTAACGTTATACTTTGTATCTCTGAATTTAACGTCGATTATCTTACCTTTTTTAACAATCTGCTGTGCAATCTCAACTGATGACGATACAAGACCGCCGCCGTTATTTCTCAAATCAAGAATTATCTTCTTAATATTCTTTTCACGCATCCAATCAAGTGCATCTGTAAATTCATCGGTAGTTGTCGAATTAAAGGTTGTAATTTGAATATAACCTATATTACCCTTCAATTCAGCCGAATTAACGGAATTTTCATGTACCGCAACACGCGTTGTTATAAATTCAAGTTCTTCCCCGTCACGCAGCACGGAAACTCTGACGCTTGTATTTTCTTCGCCGATTATTTTATTACGCACTTCGGATGTGCTCCAACCCGTAACGTCCTTACCGTCAACCTTGCAAATCTTGTCGCCGATTTTAAGTCCTGCTTTTTCAGCCTTACTGTCCTCATTGAGAAAACCCACAATTTCAACATAACCGTCATCAGACATTTTCATTGATATACCAATACCGTAAAAATTCTGATTTAATTTATCCTGAAATGCCTTATACTCCTCCGGAGTGTAAAATTCACTGTAATCATCAAGGCTTTCAAGCATTGACTTCAACAACTGCACCAACAATGGGTCATTATTTTCAAGCAACTTTGAAAGACCCTGTTTCATTATTTCTTCTTCCGTAAGTGAATCGTCTATATATCTTTCGGCAACATATTTTGCCATTTGTTCAAATGCACCGTATTCACCGCTATATTTTGATTCTTCCGCTGTTTCTGTTCCAGCCGCAAAAACACTTCCCGACATAAGCAACATAACAACAGACAAAATAGCCGCTGTCAATTTCTTCTTCATATGCACTACCTCTTACTTACTGTTATTTTCATATCGTTAAAATATTTTTCGCCCTGTACCGTAAGTGTATAAACAAGCTCGATAGTTCCGCCGTTTTCGTCAAGTTTTGATACTATTCTTTGCGTTTCAATCTCCATCGGCACTGTGCCGTAAGGCAAATGATACAAAAACTCTTTCTTTGTATCAACCTTATACGTCATTGACGAATTTACACTTCCCGTACGTTTTATAAGTATCTCGTTGCCGTCTATTTTTATCATAGACGAAATTTTATCTCCGTTATTTTCTGTTTTGTACGTTATATACTGCTTACCGTTTTTTTCGGTATAATTTCCGTAAGCCGTTTCTTCTATCGTGTCGGTTTCCGAATCAATCGTCTGTCTGTTGCTGACCTTTATACGATATTCGTTATCAGTATTTTTCAATGTCAATCTTATTCACCTGTCCGTTAATTTCTCTTTCAAGGAAAATTCCGCCAAGCTCCTCAAAGCTTGATATATCATCGCTTACATAATATCTGTATTGATTTTCGTCACACTTGCCGTCATGCAAAAGGTTTTCTTTTGTAAGTTTCTTTTTTAAATACTTTGCAACCTCCGCACCCGAATTTATAAGTGTAACGTCATCACCCATATATTCTCTTATAACCTTTTCAATCAAAGGATAATGCGTACAGCCCAAAATAAGTGTATCAACACCTTGATTTCTTATTTCTTCAAGATATTCCGCCACGATAATTCTCGTAACCTCCGTATCGAAATATCCGTTTTCAACAAGCGGTACAAACATAGGGCAAGCCTTTGCAAAAGTCTGCATCTCGCTGTCATATGCCTTTATCTGCTTTTCGTATTCACCGCTTTTGATTGTTCCCGCCGTACCTATAACGCCGATTTTCTTGTTCTTTGTCGCTCTTACCGCCGCATAAACAGCCGCGTCAATTACGCCGATAATCGGCACGTCAAATTCGTCCTTAATCGCAGGCAATGCCGCAGAACTTGCAGTTCCGCAAGCGATAACTATAATTTTCACATCAAATGTGTTAAGAAAACGTATGTCACCTCTTGTATATTTAAGCAACGTTTCTTTTGAACGCGAGCCGTAAGGAACTCTGCCCGTATCACCAAAATATATAATGTCCTCTTTCGGTAACTCATTTATTATCTGCTTTACGGCAGTAAGTCCTCCAAGTCCTGAATCAAAAACACCTATACATTTGTTATCCATTATTTTACTCTCTTTTCCGCAAGCTCGATAAGTTTGTCTAAAAGCTCGCTGTATTCTATACCGACAGCACCCCATAGTTTCGGATACATACTTATGTTTGTAAATCCCGGAAGTGTGTTGATTTCATTTAATACAACACTTCCGTCACTGTGTTTAACAAAAAAGTCAACTCTTGAAAGTCCGCTGCCGTCAAGTGCCTTAAACGCTCTTACGGCATACTCTCTGATTTGCTCGATTGTTTCCTTAGGCAGATCGGCAGGAATTTTAAGTTCTGTTGAGTTGTCGTTGTACTTTGCATCAAAGTCATAAAATTCAACAGTTGGCATAATTTCACCTACTGTTGCGGCTTTTACGTCCTCATTACCAAGTACGGCACATTCAACCTCATGACCGTCGATATTTTCTTCTACAAGTATTTTTCTGTCAAACTGTGCGGCATTTTCAAGTGCGGCTTTTAATTCTTTTCTGTCGTGAGCCTTTCCCACTCCGACAGACGAACCTGTTCTTGCAGGCTTAACAAAGCAAGGATAACCAAGCTTGTTTTCGATTTCATCCATCTTATCTTCAAAGTTGTCTGTTTTATTTACAACAACCCAATCAGCCTGCGGAATATCTGCACTTGCAAACACGATTTTTGATGAAGTCTTATCCATACCGTTTGCAGACGCCATTACGCCCATACCGACATAAGGTATTCCCGAAAGTTCAAAAAGACCTTGAATTGTTCCGTCCTCTCCGAACTCACCGTGAAGTACAGGAAAAATAACGTCAGGATGAATTTTCATAACCTTATCGCCGTCAAAAACAATTATAGCCTTATCCTCTGCATCAGGAGAAAGAATTGCCTTCTTCTTGTTTTCCGTATCCTGTTCCCATTCTCCGCTTTCAATCTTTGCATAGTCGCCTGTGTACAGATACCATGCACCGTTTTTTGTAATTCCTATTGTTGAAATATTGTATTTATCTTTATTAAGGTTATTTAAAACCGATGTAACCGATTTTCTTGAAATTTCGTGTTCCGGTGACTGTCCGCCGAAAATAACACACAATTCTAACATTATGTAATCACTCCTAAAACTTTATATAATATTATAATACCTTTTTCGTCACTAAATTGCAAGTGTATTTATTAAAAGTTTATCTTTTTCTCAACTTTTCGAGTACATTTTCAAAATACTCCGGTATATCACTTGTAAATTCCATCATTTTGCCTGTCCGCGGGTGTACAAAACCAATCGTTTTTGCGTGAAGCAACTGACCGTTTAAATTGAACTTTTCTTTTTTAATTCCGTAAAGCGGGTCGCCTACTATGCTGTGACCGATTGACGCCATATGCACTCTTATCTGATGTGTTCTGCCTGTTTCAAGGATACATTCAACAAGTGTATATTGTCCGAATCGTTCAAGTACGTTAAAATGCGTAACCGCCTCACGTCCGCCGAATACAACAGCCATTTTCTTTCTGTCAGACGGATTTCTGCCGATAGGCTTATTTATTGTGCCGCTGTCCTCTTTTATATTGCCGTTTACAAGTGCAACATATTTACGCATTGCTTTGCGTTCTTTAAGCTGTTCCGACAACTTCAAATGTGCCTCATTATTTTTTGCGACTATCAAAAGTCCCGACGTGTCCTTATCAATTCTATGCACAATCCCGGGACGGATTACACCGTTAATTGCAGAAAGTTCGTCACCGCAATGGTAGACAAGACCGTTTACAAGCGTACCCCTCTCGTTACCCGGTGCAGGGTGAACGCAAAGTCCCTGCGGTTTGTTCACAACGATAACATCACTGTCCTCATATACGATATTAAGCGGTATATTTTCAGGCTCAATAGAATGTTCTTCGGGTTCGGGTACATTTATCGTTATTTCCTCCGTACCCAAAATCTTATATTTCTTTAAAAGCTGTTTTTCTCCGCAAAGCACAAGACCGTCCTCGCATAATTTTGCCGCATAACTTCTCGAAATATCCGAATTGTCCGCAATGAATTTATCAAGTCTTTCGCCTTTGTTTTCCTCTGCCGCATTAATTTTTAACGTCTGCATTTTTATCCTCTTTATCAAACCAAATAAAATAAACCACAAGCAATATCGCACCGACAGTTATACCTATATCGGCAATATTGAATACCGGAAAGTTTATAAATGACGTCTGTATATAGTCAATAACAAAACCTCTGAAAATTCTGTCTATTGCATTGCCGAATGCGCCCGCAAACATCATTGTAATCGATGTACACAAAAGCGGATGTGTCGGCTTTTTCTTTATCCAGTATATTACCGCACAAACGCAGAATACAACCGAAATAATGCTCAAAAGCGAGAGTTTTCCCGAAAGTAATGAAAATGCCGCGCCCTTATTTTGAATATATGTTATATCAAATAAATTCAGTATCGAAAATGCGGTATCGCCTACATTCATACCCGAAACGACCAAGTATTTTACCGCTTGATCGGCTATAATTATAAGCATCGCAATAATAAGCCAAAGCATATATAATCTCCTTATTTTGTAATATAATCGAATGCAGCAAATATTTCGTCCTTTGAAACATCAGTCGTCTGCATAACCTCGCCGACTTTTGTCGGCAAAACAAATTTTAATTTACCTGCAATTTTCTTTTTATCCTTCTGCATATAGCCGTAAACAACCTCTTTTTCAGGCAAATCAACACGAATTTTAAAACCGTACATATCAAGTACGTTCTCAATACGATTTAATGTACTTTCATCAATCATATTTCGCTTATACGCAATATACGATGCACCGACCATACCGATTCCGACACACTCACCGTGAGTCATCTTAAAATCGTATGCCGATTCGACCGCGTGACCGATTGTATGACCGAAATTGAGAATTGCACGAAGTCCATTTTCTTTTTCGTCCTGCTCAACAACGTCAGCCTTAATCGAACAATTTATCTTGTCCATCTTTATAAGCGTTTCATTGTCAAGTGTTTTTATCTTGTCGCTGTTTTTCTCGATATAATCAAAGAACTCGCTGTCTCTTATAATTCCGTGCTTGATAACCTCTCCCATACCCGAAACAAATTGTTCGTTCGGAAGTGATTTCAAAGTTGCCACATTTATGTACACAAGTTTCGGCTGATGAAAAGCACCTAAAATATTCTTGCTTTCCATAAAGTCAATACCTGTTTTTCCGCCGACAGAGCTGTCCGACTGTGAAAGTAGTGTTGTAGGCACTTGCACAAAATCAATACCGCGCATAAATATTGCCGCGGCAAATCCTGCCATATCTCCTACCACGCCGCCGCCAAGTGCTACAATCATACTTTTTCTGTCCATTTCGTGTTCGATACACGCACCGCATATGCCGAGTATTGTATCCATACCCTTGTTTTCTTCACCTGCCGTAAATGCGTATATTTTTGAATCATAGCCGTTTTTTATAAGTAAATCATTTACTTCGTCGGCATATAGTTTTTCTACGTTACTGTCCGTTACAACAAGTAATTTTTTCGGTGCATTTATATCCGACATTGCTTTTGCAAAGCCGTTAAAGCTATCCGAAAAAAGTATATCGTATGATTTTTTTCCTAAATCAACAAATAAATTTTCCATATTCAATATTCCTTTTAGTGTCCCTGTTTTTAGTGTCTCCTTATAGTGAAAGTGACGGTATCGCATTAAGCGTCATATCCGCAAAATTCTTTTCAAGATAACCGTAATATCCCGCACAGGCTATCATTACTGCATTATCCGTACAAAGTATAGGCTCCGGATATACAACTTTTATGCCCTTTTCGCCTGCAAGTTTTGTCATTTTTTCACGCAACGCACTGTTTGACGCAACACCGCCTGCAAGTGCGATAATCTTGCTGTTTTTCTGTTCTGCCGCCTCTATCGTGTGTTCACACAAAACGTCCGTAACCGCATCCTGAAAGCTTGCGGCAATGTCGGCTTTATTATATTCTTCACCGTTTTGTTCAAGTTTGTGAAGATAATTTATGACCGCTGTTTTAACACCGCTGAATGAGAAATCAAGCGAATTTTTATCCATTCTCACGCGTGGAAAATCAACCGCTTTCGGATTACCCTCTTTGGCAAGTTTATCAATAAGCGGGCCGCCCGGATAACCCAAACCAAGCACACGAGCTATTTTGTCAAACGCCTCACCTGCCGCATCGTCACGTGTTCTGCCCATTATTTCAAGATGCGTGTAATCCTCAACGCTCACAATATGACTGTGTCCGCCTGACGCAACAAGACATACAAACGGCGGTTCTAAATCTTTGTGTGCCACAAAATTAGCCATTATGTGTCCCTTTATGTGATGTACCGGCACAAGCGGTTTGTTAAGTGCAAACGCAAGTGCTTTTGCCGTTGATACTCCGACAAGCAACGCACCGACAAGACCCGGACCGTATGTAACCGCAATCGCGTCAATATCGTCAAATGTTACGTTTGCCTCCTCCAATGCCTCGTCTATAACCGCGTCAATCGTTTCAATATGCCGTCTTGACGCAACCTCCGGCACAACACCTCCGAATTTTTTGTGCAGTGCAATCTGCGTATTTATTACATTAGACAAAACCTCTCTGCCGTCTTTTACGACAGCAGCCGCAGTTTCGTCACATGAACTTTCAATTCCAAGTATAAGCACGTTATCACTCCTCACACGGTTCAAAGCTTTTCGTCATTATCCAAGCGTCCTCACCGTTATCACTGTAATATCTTTTCCTCTCACCTATTATATCAAAACCGTATTTCTTGTAAAGCCCTTGGGCCGCTATGTTACTTTTGCGGACTTCAAGAGTTAAAAGTTCCAGCTTTAATGTAATGGCTGTTTTTATCATTTCACTGATAAGCATACTGCCTATTCCGTTTTTTCTGTATTCCGGAAGTACTGCGATATTTGTTATGTCACCCTCACCCGACACGTTCCAAAACCCTGCATAGCCTATACACTTACCATTATCCTTTGCGACAAAATACACCGCAAGTTTGTTTTGCATTTCGTCGTGAAAAGATTTTTCCGACCACGGAACTGCAAAGCACTTTTTTTCAAGCTCCGCAATTTCCGCAACGTCATCATCTGTCATTCGTGTTATCGTAATATTTTTCATATCACTTTTTACTTTGCATATCTGCGATTTTTTCCGCAATGTCTACAAGCGCGTCATAAATCTCTTGTGCAACTTCTTCATATTCTTCAAGGTCACCGCCGTAAGGATCGGATATGTCACCGCTTGAACCTGCATATTCAAGTAATGTGTATACCTTGCCTTTTGCCAAAGGCTCAAGTATTTGCTTGTGTCCCTCTGTCATTGTTAGGATTAAATCACATTGCTTTATAAGGTCCTCCGTTACAGGCTGTGTTCTATGGCCTGATAAGTCTATGCCGTATTTCATAAGTGCTTTAATCGCATTTTCACTTGCACCTTGACCGTCCTCGGCAAATATTCCGGCTGATTCGATAAATACATCAAGGTCGTTTTCAACAGCGATTTTGTCCATTATCGCCGCCGCCATCGCACTTCTGCACGTGTTGCCTGTACATACAAACAGTATATTCATAAACTCTTTTAAACTCCTTTAAACCCTTATTTTTGGCTCTATGCCTACATTTTTCGACACTTTACATTATCTGTTAATTTTATGCTTTCTTATGATTTGCCACTTAATTTGATGGTCATTTTCTGTAAATCCTCTGTAAAATAAGACGATTTTGACGAATTTACAGGACGGCGCATTGTAGCTGTTTTAGCTCCTTCTCAACATTTTCATACTCTGCATGAGTGTATGTATTCATAGTAACGCTTAAATCTGAATGCCCCATCAAATACTGTAAATGTTTTGGATTGATTCCTGCACTTGCCATATGACTGCAAACATGAGGTGTTATTAGCGGCAATTCTTCTTTATATATGCTATTATATTTTTCGCGGATATGCTGAAAATACTTTTCCCAATGCATTGCAACAGTAGGCATATTGTTTTTATCTAAATAGAGAAATCCCGAATAACCATCTACGACAGGCTCAATCTTTAAGGACGTTCTGTTATTAAGAATCCTTTCAAAACATTGACATACATTATCTGTTATCGGTATAATCCTTTTTCCTGCCTCGTTTTGGGTTTTTCATATAGTATACCTCATATTACTTGGGCGTATAAGCTGGCGTTCAATATTGATTTTCTTTGCTTTTAAATCAATATCATTTATAGTCAATCCGGTAAATTCTGAAATACGCATACCCGTATAAAACAGAATATATATTGCATCATAATATTTACAAAAATGCTTGTCATTTTTGATAAAAGCCAAAAATTTTCTTTTTTGATCATGTGTCAATGCATCTCGTCTTACACCATCATTTACAATAATTGTAAAAGCAGAAAAATCAAACGGATTTTTTCGTATAAGTTCATCATCCAGAGCCATTTTAAACGCCGGTCGTAAAACACCTCTTATACTATGAATGGTACTGTAACTTAATCCATCATTTTCCTGAAGCTTTATAAGCCAAAGCTTTGCATCTGAAATTTTCACTTCATCAATCCTACGCATACCAAAAGGTTCTTTCTCTAAGCGTCTCAATACAGTATTGTAACCTGTTCTTGTATTTTCTCGCACTCCTCTTCTTTGAATAACATATTCATACACCGTAAGATTACCACCATATGGTATAAGTCCATCATCAATATCCTTCAATATTTCTTTTTCTTTTTCTCTTAATGAAATACATTTTCTCTTTCCTTTAGGAAGCGGATCAGTTTCTTCAAGTTTCCAACTGTAAACACATTTTGCCTTACCAAATATATCAACATAGTCAAATTGGTATAAACCATTATCCCTTTGACATTCGCCGTTTCTTAAAATCCTTCCTTTCTTATCTCTTCTTTTTTCACTCATAAATATTTGCTCCTTTCTAACAAAAAGAAGCCATAGTGTAATATTAGTATATCACATCTATGACTAAATTTCTACTATTTTTTTTATATTTCCTAAATTGATGTCGTTTCATCTAAAAAGGATCACATCTATGACTAAATTTCTACTATTTTTTTTATATTTCCTAAATTGATGTCGTTTCATCTAAAAAGGAT
>QTVU01000026.1 GCA_003460745.1 Firmicutes bacterium AM55-24TS | reverse complement strand
ATTATTTATAATATAAATTCTTTGCATAATATAATGGGCTTGAAGAATAGCCATCAAAATCAATGTTACACCAATTATCTATATTAGTTATATACACATCTGTTAAATTACCACAAAAATAAAATGCCTCTTTTCCAATAGTTTTTATATTTTCTCCTAATACTACACTAGTCAAATTACTGCAATCCCAAAAGGCTTGCACTCCAATATGTGTGACATTATTAGGGATTTTTATGTTTGTTAATTTCCAACAACCCGAAAAAGCATAGTTATAAATATTCACAATACTTTCAGGTAATACAATTTTTGATAAATTTCGGCAATCATAAAACAATGAATTTCCGATATATGTAATATTTTTAGGAAGTTCTATTTCTTCTAAACTTTCACAATCAAAAAATGCATAGTGACCAATAACATTTACACTATCAGGAATGTCTACATACCTCAAACTGCTACAATTTCTAAAAGCAGAATCCCCTATACTTGTCACACTGTCAGGTATAATTACATCTGTTATACTGTCAACCCCACAAAAAGCAAACTTTGGAATCCGAGTCACTGTATTAGGAATTTCTATAGATGTTACTCGCTTATCGTTAAGATACAGCTTATTATTTGATCCACTTAATATATGTGTAACACTATTACCAAAATCAATATTTAGATATTCAGCCATATCTGTTATATATAGTTTTTTTAAGTTAGCACAGTCATTAAATGCGTTACCACCAACGAATGTTAAAGTTTTCGGAATTTTTATACTTGATAAATTAGAACATCCAACAAACGCACAAGCACCTATGCTACTAACACCATCTTCAATAATAACACTATTGATACTATTATCATTATAAAATGGAGAAAGATTATAGTATTCATAATTTATCATATCCCCTGTACCACTAATTGTAATTGTACCATTATCATCAAGTGTCCAAGTTAAGTTATCGCCACATTTTCCACTTGTTTCCGCATGTGCAATCATCGGAATACCTACAATTAACATAGACAACACTATAATCAAACTAAACATTCTTTTTTTCATATTCTAACCTCCATGAATTCAAATATTAATCATATTCAAATGCATAATTGTATTATATCATTCCATAACTAATTTGTAAAGGTTTGTGAAAGTACCAAAAAAATATATGCGTTGGTAATTTATGTTGTCATTACTTTTTTGTTACTAATTCATAACAGCTGTACCGATAATGCTGTTAATATCTTCAATATTGTAACGTTCCATATATTCCTTAATTTCTTGCTTTACAGGAAGAATTAAATCCGGTTTTACAAAAAGTCCTGTACCCAAAGCCACAAGCGAAGCACCGGCAAGCATAAATTCGATTACGTCCTCACCGTTCATAACTCCTCCCATACCTATCAATGGCAATTTTACAGCCTCGTGCACTTCATGAATCATTCTGACTGCAACAGGTTTTACGGCAGGGCCTGAAAGTCCGCCTGTATTGTTTGCCAAAATCGGACGTCTTGTGTGTATGTCAATTTTCATACCCATAAGCGTATTTATAAGCGACAATCCGTCTGCTCCGCCCGCCTCTGCGGCTTTTGCAATTTCAGTGATTGAAGTTACATTCGGTGAAAGTTTTACAACAAGCGGTTTCTTTGAATGTTTTTTTACTGCACTTGTAAGTTCGTTTACTACTTTAGGGTCTGTTCCGAACGCCAAACCGCCGTGCTTTACATTAGGGCAAGAAATATTCATTTCTATGATTGCAACGTCAGTATCTGAAAGAATTTCAGCCATTTCACAATATTCCTCTATCGTGTTACCCGACATATTTGCAATTACATTTGTGTCATATTCCGCAAGTATCGGCATTATGTGCTTTGCGAAATGCTCAACACCCGGATTTTGAAGTCCGACACTGTTTAATATACCGCTCGGCGTTTCTGCAATTCTCGGAGGTTTGTTTCCCTCTCTCGGTACTCTTGTAAGACCTTTTGCACCGAACCCTCCATACTCCTCGATAGATACAAATTCATTGTATTCCATACCGAAGCCAAAAGTACCCGATGCAGTTACGATAGGGTTTTTAAATTCAACACCGCAAAAATTAATTTTTGTATTAGTCATTCAGAGTCACCTCCTCAGAATAGAAAACAGGACCGTTTGTACAAACCTTTGCATATCTGTCCGTACCCTCTTTATTCGTTTCACAGCTGCATACAAGGCAAGCACCGATACCACAGCCCATACGCTGTTCCAAAGACACCTGACACTTTATACCTCTGCTTTCCGCAATTTTCTTAACAGCTTTAAGCATAGGCATAGGACCGCATGAATAAATCATATCGCACTTATGCGAATCAAGATATTGGTCCATAGCCGATGCAATATATCCGTTGTAGCCGTAACTTCCGTCATCTGTTCCGACTATAACCATATTTGAAACATCGTTAAATTCATCTTCCATAACAACTCTGTCTTTACTTCTGAAACCGAGAAATACATCGGCATTTATATTCTTTGCCAACTTATATAGCGGAAATACACCAATGCCGCCACCGATTATAACAGCATTTTTCACACTGTCCTTTATTTCAAAGCCGTGTCCCAAAGGTCCCATAACATCTATATAATCGCCAACTTCTTTTTTGGCAAGTTCCTCTGTACCCTTACCCTTGACTTCAAAAATAAATCTTACTTTTCCGTTTTCGGCGTCACAAATACTTATAGGACGTCTTAAAAATGTGCTGTCACCGCAATTTATATGAAGGAACTGTCCGCATTGTGCCTCTTTTGAAATATCTTCACTTTCGATTACAAAATCAAAAATTCCGTCTATAATTTCCGTCTTGCTGATTAGTTTGCAATTCTCAACTTTTTTCATCTGCTACTCCTTATAACACGCTTGTAAGATCATTTTTCATTCTGATTGCCTCTGCTCTTGCCGCCTCGGCAAACTGTTCTTCTTTCCAATCGCCCTTTTTATATGCACACATAATACCTCTTGACGAGTTTACTATCGCACCGAGTCCGTCCTCATTAAAGCATGGCTTAACACCCTCTGCACCGCCGCCTTGTGCACCATAACCCGGTACAAGGAAGTATGATTTAGGCATAAGTTTTCTCAAAACTTTCGCCTGTTCGGGATATGTTGCACCAACAACCGCACCGACTGCACCGTATCCGCTCTTGCCGATAGTTTCTTCGTTCCACTTATTCACACACTGTGCAACCTTTTCGTATATATGTTCGTCACCGACAAGCAAATCCTGCAATTCGCCGGATGACGGATTAGATGTCTTTACGAGTGCAAATATCGCCTTATCGAAAGTCTTACAATCATTTACAAACGGCTGTATTCCGTCTGTTCCCAAATAAGGATTTACTGTAACACAGTCAACAGGGCAAGGCTCACATTCCACACCGTCTATATCAACTTTACCGAGATATGCTTTTGAATAAGCCTCTGCTGTACTGCCTATATCATTTCTCTTTACGTCAAGAATTATATACAAACCCTTTTCTTTTGCATACGAAATAGTTCTGTGCATTACTTCCTCACCGCACAGACCGTACATTTCATAGAAAGCCGACTGTGGCTTTACAGCAGGTACAACGTCATAAAGTGCGTCTATAAGACCCTTGTTAAATTCCCATATAGCCTCTGTCGCACCCTTTAAATTCTGTCCGTATTCGGCATATGCTTTTTTTCTGATATACTCCGGAACATATTCGATTTTCGGGTCAAGTCCGGCTACTGACGGATTGCCCTTTTCCTTAATTTTCTGTACTAATAAATCTACTGACATTGTTTACCTCCTACGCAAGTTCACCATTGTTTACAACTATTTTTCCGCCTACTATAACGTATTCCGGTTTACCGCAAAGAGTAAAGCCGTCAAACGGAGAGTTTTTGCTCTTTGACTGGAATTTTGAAATATCAACCGTCCATTCTTTTGACGGATCAAATATCGTAATATCGGCGTCTGCGTCTATTGACAAACTGCCTTTATTAATTCTTAGTATTCTTGACGGATTAACTGCCATTTTTTCAATAAGTTCGTTCAAAGTCAAAACACCGGATTTACAAGGTATTGAAGTCCCAATCCCAATGATGTTTCAAAACCTACGATACCGTTTAATGCAAGTGCAAACTCGCAATTTTTCTCATCAATATGGTGCGGTGCGTGGTCTGTTACGATACAATCAATCGTTCCGTCTTTCAATCCCTCTTTGATTGCCTCGACATCGTCAGAAGTTCTTAAAGGCGGGTTCATTTTCGCATTTGTATTAAAGCCGTCAACAGCATTTTCAGTAAGTGTAAAGTAATGCGGGCAAGTTTCGCAAGTAACGTTTACTCCGCGTTTTTTAGCCTGTCTTACAAGTTCAACAGAGCCTCTTGTACTTACATGCGCAATGTGAATTGCAGTATGTGTAGCTTCTGCGATTAGTATATCTCTTGAAACCATTACTTCTTCTGCCGCTCTTGTTATACCCTTTAAACCAAGATATGTTGCCATAAAGCCCTCGTTCATCTGACCGCCGTCGGCAAGTCCCAAGTCCTCACAGTGAGATATAACGGCTATATCAAACATTTTTGCATATTCCAACGCTCTTCGCATAAGCCCCGATTCAACAACAGGTCTGCCGTCATCTGATATTGCAACCGCACCGGCATTTTTAAGTTCGCCGATTTCAGCAAGCTCCTTACCCTCAAGACCTTTTGAAATTGAGCCTATCGGATATACGTTTACATGACCGACTTCCTTAGCCTTTGTCTTTATATAAGTAACAATCGGCTCACTGTCTGTTACAGGCTTTGTATTCGGCATACAAGCGATTGATGTGATACCGCCCATTGCGGCACTTCTTGTACCCGATTCAATATCTTCTTTATATTCCTGTCCCGGATCTCTCAAATGGCTGTGCATATCAACAAGTCCCGGTGACACAATTTTACCTTCTGCATCTATAACGGTAACGTCACCGTCGGCATTAATGTTTTCGCCTATTTCGGATATAACGCCGTTATCCACAAGTACGTCCGCTACTTTATCAAAATCATTTTTAGGGTCAACTACCCTACCGCCTTTAATTAATATCTTCATATTCTTTCCCTTTCGTTAGTCTTCAAATCCGCCTCTTGACAATATATACATAACCGCCATTCTGACTGCAACACCGTTTGTAACCTGCTCATTTATAACGCTTTGTTCGCCGTCAATGACGCTTGATGAAAATTCCACACCGCGATTTACCGGTCCCGGGTGCATTACAAGTGCGCCCGGTTTGGCAAGTTTTAATCTCTCGTTGTCAACTCCGAAGAATCTGTAATATTCTCTTATACTTGGGAACAAGCCTTTTTTCTGTCTTTCAAGCTGTATTCTAAGTCCCATAACAACATCTGCGTCTTTTATTGCGTCCTCAACATTGTTAAATACTTTTACTCCAAGTCTTTCCATTCCCGGAGGCATAAGCGTTGTAGGACCGCCTACGCTTACATCTGCACCAAGCTTTGTAAGTCCGTAAACATTACTTCTCACAACTCTGCTGTGGTAAATATCGCCTATAATCGCAACTTTAAGGCCTTTAAATCCGCCTTTTTTCTCCTTGATTGTAAGCATATCCAAAAGTGCTTGCGTAGGGTGTTCGTCCATACCGTCACCGGCATTGATTACCGACGCACTTACAAGCGGAGCGATAAGATGCGGTGCACCGCTCATATTATGTCGCATTACAAGAATATCTGTACCCATTGCGTTGATTGTTTCGGCAGTGTCTATAAGCGTTTCGCCTTTCTGTACCGATGAACCGCTTGCAGTAATATTAGCCGCGTTGGCACTCATATATTTAGCCGCAAGCTCAAAAGATAATCTTGTTCTTGTACTGTTTTCATAAAACAGATTTACAACAGTTTTGCCTTGAAGATGAGGAGTCTTTTTATTAGGCTGACCTAATATAAGTTTCATCGTTCCGGCTGTTTCAAGTATGTTTTCTATTTCTTTCGCACTTATGTCTTTAAGTCCGAGTAAATCTTTCTTCATTATTAATTATCCCCCTTACCGCATATTGATACTTTTTCTAATTTATCATCGTTTATTACAACATCAATATATTCATCATGCGAAGTCGGAACGTCTTTTCCAATGTAGTCAGCACGGATAGGAAGTTCTCGGTTTCCTCTGTCTACAAGTACCGCAAGTTCGATTTTTTCCGGACGTCCCATGTCAAAAAGTTCTTCCATCGCCGCCCTTATAGTTCTGCCTGAATACAATACATCGTCAACTAAGATTATTTTCTTATCCTCTATTGAAAATGCAATGTCGTTTCCTGCAACTACCGGGTGCTTGCTGAGTCTTGTCAAATCATCTCTGTAAAACGTTATATCAAGACTTCCGAGTTCAAGTTTAATGCCCTCGATTTCTTCGATTTTCTTGATTATAAGCTTTGCAAGTGATACACCTTTCGTTTGAATACCTATTATGACAAGATTTTCAGTTCCTCGATTTCTCTCAACAATTTCATATGCAATTCGGCTGACCGCTCTTTTTGAGGTAGCCTCATCCATAAGCACTGTTTTTTCTTCGTAATTCGCCATAACCTTTCCTCCGTCTTGGCTGTACTGTATTATATTACGCCATATTTATTTATATTATTATATAACATAATTCACTTTTTGTCTATACAATGACAGACAAAACATTCAAAATAATTTACCTATGTTCTTTCTTGGGTAAGAAAAAAGCACGTTTAAAACGTGCTTTTATTTTTGTTTATCAGACAAGAATAGAAATCACATCATTTTGTGTCGGTCTTGTCGGAAGTATTATTCTTTTAATTTTATAAATTTTATCTTTTACTAAGATATTTTCACCGACTTTTAAAGTTTCACAACTTTTTACAAGTAGAATTTTTCCAAAAGATGTTTCATATTCTGCTATCAATTCCAACTCTTTCATAATCCTCACCATTTTACATTGCATATATATCAATATTTTGCCACAAATCCTTTATCGGTACTCCGTCTATCTTATGATTATCCAATAAATCCTGTGTATCACTATAATAATTCGGTTCTCCGTCAGGACATACACATATAAAAGGTTTGTTGTTTTGCCATGAAATATTATATCGTATTCCGTCTATAAAAAATTCTATATCTAATCCCATTTCGACAGCATCATAAAATTCTTGAAAATTTTCAAATTTAGCATAATCCATAATATATCAATCCTTTACCTAATATATTCTTTCCACTTATATGATTGTATTAATTAAACTCATGTAACAACTGTTCTATTAAACCGCAATCATACGCTTTTTCAACAAATACAAATGTTTCATCACACAGCTCGTCGAACAAAACAGAAAACGGAATATCCTTATATTCATAATCCGATATAGGTGTTTCAAATGTCATCGCCTTTTTTATGCACTTCACATCTTTACTGTTATCTAAATATGAAATCAATCCGTCATAAATTTTCATATTTTCATCTACAGATTCAATTCTTATCTGAACTCCTGATTCTATCTTTACAGTATAAGTTTTCATTTATCAATACCCCTATTGAAAATACGCTATGGCTTGTTTTACTGTTATCCCCACTTACCCTTTCCGTATATTTTATCATAGTACTTGCATTGTTCTAAAAAATGTTGGTAACTATCTTGTGCCTCTTTGGGTGCATTTGGTTTTAAAACTTTTGCATAGTTTTCATTCCGTTCCCACCAATCAGGATTAGATGCCAAACGCAAATCTAATTTTTTCATTTTTCCGCCCTCTTAAATTTATTTTTCTCGTTGTTTCCTCTTTATTCAATTTATATTTATTTTAAATTTTTCTAATTCTTCTGATGTTAATTGTGTATATTTTATTTTCCTTGCTTTTAAATATTTTGCTAATTTTCCCAAGTCATATTCAGATGGTGGCAATATTTCTGAGGGACCTACTGCATATAGTCCGCAAAAACTTTCACAATCAGGGTCCGGTATCATATTATTCACTTTGCTCACCTGCTTTCGTAATTACGTTTTTTCCAACAATCCAATCACATTTTTATATAAATAAATTATAACAAAAACTCATTGACAATCCAGACTTTATTTGCTAGAATATAAACAAGAGAAATAACCAATGGTTATTTCTGTATAACGGTTTATTATAAACTTTAACCGTCTACTTGGCAGAGTAGGCGGTTTTTTTTATTTTTGATTTTTCTCTTGTTCTGCTTTTTTACGTTCTTCTTCCACCATTCTCATATACTCTCTGAATTTCTGTCCATGTGCTTCCACTCTTCTACACAAAGCTGTCAGCTCTTCTTTTGTCAACTTTCTTCTTGTACTGCCCGAGTTCTCATTCTGTAAGTCTTTTTCTTGATTTTTCATATTCTATCATCTCTTTCTTAAATTAATAAATTCATATATCAAGATTAATTTTCCATTTTAGGATTGACATCTGTAAATTTTTCACGTATACTATGTATAAAGCCGTTGTTGCGAAACAGGACTCTTGGCAATTGGAGCCTTGCCTTCTGGAGTAAGACAACGGCTTTTTTATTGAAATTAATATCACAAAATAATTTTATTATCTACATTCTGCCTCAAAAATTCTTGACATTCATTTTATTATAGAATATACTATCGATTAAGGATACAATATTTATACTACCTAATGGCGCCTTTGTTGTGCCGTTTCGTATAGATATTGTATCCTTTATTATTTAACTGAAATATATTCCGTAAGAAAAACGTGTACAACCTATTTAAAACAAAAACAAACCGCCAAACTTAGCGGTTTGTTTTCAAATTGGTGGAGGTGAGGAGAATCGAACTCCTGTCCGAAAACATATCCACCCAAGTTTCTCCGAGTGCAGGTTATGGTCAATATTCCCTTTGATACTACTCCACAACCAAAGTTATATCATCGGTAGTCCTTAAATCATGGAAAAGGTCAGGACATCCCTTTACTCACGTTCACCACTAAAATGATGCCTTGCCCTATGCCGTGGTACTCACAGGGGAGACAACGCCGCAATTAGGCAGCGTAAGCTAATTCTGTATCGTTAGCGTTTATATTTAAAAGTTTGAGCCGTTTTAAGTGGCACTCAACACTACTCGCTACTCGGGATTCAACATCCCCGTCGAAACCATTGCACCCCCATATTAATAACGGTTATAATTTTTTATCGACCGCTCAATATTACGTTTTGCGTCTTTCTTTGCAATATCTTCACGCTTATCATAAAGTTTTTTACCCTTTGCAACTGCCAAAGATACTTTAACCAAAGAACCTTTCAAATACACTGCAAGAGGGATTAAAGCATAACCGTCCTGCTGTATTTGGTTTGTAAGTTTCAATATTTCTTTCTTATGAAGAAGAAGTTTTCTGTCCCTAAGAGGGGCACGATTAAATATATTTCCCTGTTCAAAAGGACTTATATTCATCTGCTTTATAAATACTTCCCCGTTTTTGATTGACGCATACGCGTCGGTAAGATTAACCTTACCCAATCTTGCAGATTTAACTTCTGTTCCGGCTAATTCTATGCCGGCCTCTATTGTTTCCAAAATAAAATACTCGTGACGTGCTTTTTTATTCTGTGCAAGAGTTTTTGTATTTTCTTTTTTATCCGCCATAGAAATTCTCCTTTCGTCAAACTGCTTTGATATTATAACATATCCTAAAACAAATTGCAAACAAAATCATATATTAAGATTTTCTCTGATTATGCAAAATGTGCTTTTTTTCGCCGACTTTATATAATTTACTCTCATACGCATTATTTTCATCGTAAACAAGCTTCGGTACAGGTGACGGCTTACCGTTTTCATCAAGCGAAACCATCGTAAAAAATGCGGTCAGTGCAATCTGTTTATTACCTGTAATAAGGTCCTCCGACTCGACTGTCACAAAGACCTCCATTGACGAACGTCCCGCATATATGACCTGTGCCTTACACGTTACAAGCTCGCCCACAAGCACCGGCTTTTTAAAATTAAGCTCGTCAACTCGTGCGGTTACAACATTTGTGTGGGCGTGTTTCTGTGCCGCAACCCCTGCCGCACTGTCCATCATTTTCATAATTTCACCACCATGCACATTTCCCGCCGGATTAGCCTGCATTGGCAATACAAGCTGTGCAAGTATCGAATGTGAGTGTTTCATTGTTTGTGATTCCATTATGCCGCCTCCCTACTGCACATTTTTAATTATTTTTAGCATTTTCAAGCATTTGCTTTGCGTGACTTAAAGCAAGTTCCGTAACCTCGCCGCCGTCGATTATTCTCGCAAGTTCAAGTTCTCTGCCTTCTTCGTCAAGCTCTTTTAAAGTTGTAGACGCAAGCTCGCCGTCTGTATTCTTCTGTATCAAATAATGATTATCCGCCATTGCCGTAAGCTGCGGAAGGTGTGTAATACAAATAACCTGCTTGTTTTTTGCAATAACCGCAAGTTTTTTCGCAATACTCATTGCCGCCTTACCGGAAACACCGGTATCAATTTCATCGAATATCATTGTATCAACGCCGTCCGAATCAGCCAAAATCGACTTTATCGCAAGCATTACTCTTGACAATTCACCGCCCGACGCAATTTTCACAAGCGGTTTTAACGGCTCACCCGGATTTGTGCTGATTAAAAACTCAACCTTATCCATACCATTATCGTAAAATGTACCGTTATTCTCTATATTAACCTTAAATTTGGATTTTTCCATATTAAGCTCATGCAACGACTTTTCGATATTTTCTTCAAGAACTTTTGCGGCATTTTCACGTCTTTGCGTAAGAACATTGCCCTTTTCTTTAAGGTCTTTCGTTATGCTTTTAAGTTCTTCTTTTAGTTCGTTTGTTCTCTCATCACTTAGCTTTATATCATTAAGTTCGCTTTCGGCTTTTTTCAAATATTCAAGTATTTCTTCAATACTGTTTCCGTATTTGCGTTTCAATCTTGAAATCAAATCAAGTCGTTCTTCAATTTCGTTTAAAGTCTGCTCATCAAATTCAACCGTTTCACCGAACTCTTTTATTTCGTGTGCCGTATCTTCAAGCGAATACATAATTTCATTTAAAGTATCATAAATCGATTTAAGTTGAGGATTTAAGTCGCTTATCTGAGAAATCTCATTCACGGCAATGCTTATACCGTCATATGCGGATTGTATTTCATCACCCTCATACAAGTTCATATACGCCTCATTTACGGACTTTGTTATCTGCTCCGCATTAGTGTATATATCACGTTGTTCTCTTAAATCGTCCTCCTCGCCTTTTTCAAGCGACGCTTTTTTTATTTCCTTAACTTGATATTCAAGCAAGTCAATTCTCTGCATTTTTTCCTGCTCGTCCATTTCAAGTGAAGAAATCTTCTTTTCTATTTCACGTTTTTTTGATAATATATCCTTATACCGGTTTATATATTCCTCATTATCGGCATACGCGTCCAAAAACGTAATATGTCTTATCGGCGTCAAAAGTGCCTGATTATCGTGCTGACCGTGAATATTAATAAGTCTGTCCGATATTTCACGAAGTATGTTAAGCGTTACAACCATTCCGTTTATTCTCGCTGCGCTTTTTCCCTCTTTTGTAACTTGTCGTGTAATTATAACAGTTTCGTCCTCAACGTCAATATCGTTTTCTTCAAGAATATTTATAACACTTTTAGGTGCGTCAAAAACAGCTTGTACAACAGCCTTATCCGTACCGTATCTTACAAGCTCTTTATTTGCTCTGTCGCCCAAAATCATATTTATCGAATCTATTATAATAGACTTACCTGCACCGGTTTCACCTGTAAGCACACTTACACCGTCATGCAAATTTATGTCTAGTTTATCTATCACCGCTACATTTCTGACAGAAAGCTGGTTTAACATACTTTGTAATACTCCTTACTGAAATAATTGAATCAATTTTTCTGCAATTTCCGCTGCCTTTTCTTCATTTCTTGCAATTATGAGCAATGTATCATCACCGGCAATAGACCCCAAGAACTCGTTACGCATAGATGAATCAACAGACGCCGCAACAGCCGACGCCATTCCCGGATATGTTTTCACAACGATATTATTCATTGCATAATCAACACTTATTACCGTATCGGTAATCATATTTATACGTCTGTCAAGTTCCTCCGGAATATCCTTAGAAGATGAATAAACACTTCCACCGTCAGGCAACGGTATTTTTACAAGTCCAAGTTCCTTAATATCTCTTGATACAGTCGCTTGTGTAACATTATACCCGCACTTATTGAGTTCACCTATAAGTTGTTCGTGAGTCTTGATATTCTTCTCATGTATTATTCTGAGAATTTGACCCTGTCTTTTGTACTTCAACTCTTATCCTCCCTAATTACGATAACTTTTTAATTAATGTGTCGTAAAACGACTGTTCACCGATTTTTATTAGTTCAAAATCATATTCGGATTCGGTAATTATTACTTCGTCTGCATTTTTTATATATCCCTGAATGTCACCGTCCGCCGTAACAACCGCGTCCGCATTTCCGTATTCTCCGTCAAGCTTTATTCTTATATCCTTATTTGACGAAAGTACCGCACTTCTGACAGACAACATATGTGCACATATCGGAGTCGCAACATACAATCTCATACAAGGGTCTACCACCGGTCCGCCGGCTGATATTGAATAACCCGTAGAGCCTGTCGGTGTTGCGATTATAAGTCCGTCGGCGGTGTATCTGTTTACCGCTACACCGTCAGTCGAAAGTTCCATATAGATAAGTTTTTCGCCCGCCACTTTCGACACCACAACATCATTAAGTGCGTGAAACGAGAATTGAATTTTATTTTCTTTTCTTATTTCCGCTTTCATCATCATTCTTTTTTCGATAGTGAAATCATCCTGCAAAAACTTTGAAATAGCATCCTCCATATCGTCTATTTCAATCTCGGTCATAAAACCGATTTTACCGAGATTTATTCCCAATACGGGAATTTTTCTTTTTGCACATTCCGCAGCTCTCTGCAAAATAGTACCATCACCGCCGAGAACAATAAGATATTCCGCATTGTCAAGTATCTCGCTTTCGGCAACGTAATTAACATTCAATCCAAGAACGCTGTATGCCTCATCTATATAAATTTCAGCTTTTCCGTTTAAAAATTCAACAAGTCGTTTTGTGTTTACCAGACCTATATCCTTACTGTTATTAGGTATTACCGCTATTCTTTTCATAAACGTTTCACCTCACTACCCCTATTATACATATTATACACCATAAATTGTTTTTTTTCAATAGTTTTTATCGCATTGATTTATTGATTTATATTTGCATTTTTTTTCGTTCTATGGTAAAATTCCTTTAATAATTAAGTGATAAGGGGAATTTAAAATGTCAATTTCATTTCGCGGAGCAAAAAATATAAAAAGCATAACGGATTTGATAAATCAGCCGAAATACATTCACCGCTCCCTGCACCTGTATACTTTTTTAATCTTGTTCAAAACACTGATGTTGCGTTAAGTCCGCTTGTCGAAGTCGGTGATACGGTTGAAATCGGTTCAAAAATCGCCGATCTTGAAAGCTATGACGCAATGCCGTTATACAGTTCCGTATCAGGTATTGTTACATCTGTAAGCGATACGTTTATATGCGTTGAAAATAATATGAAGTACACCGCAGTCCAAACTCAAAAAACGGATGATATTGATTCTCTTACCACGCGTGAAATGTTGTGGATTATTCGTGAGGCAGGTATTTGCGAAGTCAGAAACGGTATTCCGGCACACATACTTTTAGGTACTGAAAAAACCCCTGAATATATTATAGTACCTACATTTGACAGCGACCCGTATGTTTCCTCACCGCAGTTTGCCTCACTCGGAAACACCGAAAAAATCTTAAAAAGTCTTAACATTGTGATGAAAATTCTTAATACAAAAAAGGCAATTATAGCCGTTGAAAATAATACCAAAAAGATATTTTCCGATTTCAAACTAAATCTTAGATATAACGAAAATATTTCTCTCTGCTCGCTCAAAGCACGTTATCCGCAGAGCAGAGATGACATTCTTGTGAAAACACTTACAGGCAAGGATATTGACAAAATAAATACCGTCATACTGTCACCCGAAACACTTTGCAACATCTATGACGCACTTACACTTCAAAAGCCTGTTACGGAAAAAATTATAACGGTTTCAGGCGACGATATTCTTCCGCCGAATAATTACAAAGTGCCGATAGGCTTGCCTGTTTCGTCACTTCTTCACGACAGCGGATATACTTCTCCCGAAACGGTTATAGTCGGCGGTATCGTTGACGGTCGTCAAATCACCGACCTTGACGAGCCGATAACATCAAGTACAAATTCAATCATTGCATTTAACGACAGTTCAAATATTCCCAAATACAGAAAAGAACTTATCTGATCAGATAAGTTCTTTTTCTTTTAAAACTTTATAAAGCAATTCACATGAACATTCAACAAAATTCTGAATATCTTCTTTTTGTGTATATTCAAATTCTCTGTCCGTATTTGAACTGTAGCTTTCGTAATAATCAACAATAAACTTAACCTGTTTTGTAAGCTGATTATGCTCGTAATACGGCAGATAATCTTTTATTTCACCCGCATTTTTCAGTATATCAAAAGTCGGATGATATGTAAGACTTCTTAAATGCCATACGTCAATATCATTCCAATCCTTTTTTATAACCTTTAAAAATTCGGGGTTTTTCTTATATTCCTCCGCATATTTAACCCTTGTCGGCATATACATCGTAACCGACCACATTATATCCGTCAGCAAATGCACATAATACCCAAGGTAAAACCAATAATCGGCGTTTGATTTATCGTTTAGATATTCCTTTTGAAAATCATTATATCGGCAATCACGTTTCATACCGCTCGGTGACCAATGAGTTATTTTAGGCGGCGGTGTGAACTCACCAAAACTGTCCTTGACCCCGTATCCGCAGTCAGGCGCAACACTGCCTATAACAAACTCTCTATGATATTTTTTAGCTATCAGATTATCAATAAAACACCTTGCCACTCTTAAATGAACTCCCCAAGTTGCCAATATAATACACCTCCGATTACCACTGAGCTATTGCTATATTATACAAAAGTTTAACGCTGTTTTCTATGTCACTCACGCTTGCCATTTCAGACGGTGAATGTACATATCTTGTCGGTACGGAAATACCGCCCGTCTTAATTCCTGCTCTTGTAAGATGAATTGCACCTGCGTCTGTACCGCCGTCCGTCATAATTTCAAGCTGATACGGAATTTTGTTTTTCTTAGCAGTTTCAATCATCATTGTGCGAACATCGGCATCACACATAATCGAACGGTCCATAACCTTTATAGCCGTACCCTTACCGAGTTCAATCGCCATAATCGGTGCGGACGGTGTATCGCCCGTATCGGTAACGTCAACCGCTACCGCAATATCTGGATTGATTGCAAAAGCTGCCGTTTTCGCTCCGCGAAGTCCCACTTCCTCTTGAGTTGTAAACACGAAATACAAGTCGTTTTCACAATCTTTTATTTCACTCAAAGCCTGCATTAAAATCGCACAGCCGACTCTGTTGTCAAGAGCCTTTGAAACAACATTATCGCCACACTTCACAAATCCGCCGACAAATGACGCGGTATCACCGATTGAAACTATTTTTTCAGCCTCTTTCTTATCTGCCGCACCCAAATCAACGTATAATTTGCTTATAGCCGGTTTATCTTTAAAACTTTCTTCCTCTGCACCGATTACGCCCTCAACGCCGTTTGCAAAACGCACACGAAGATTTACAAGATTTCTCAAATTAAGTCCGCCGACTGACGAAAAACGCACAAAGCCTTTATCGTCAATATCGGTTACAATTATACCAATCTCGTCCATATGTGCCGCGAACATAATCTTTTTACCACTGCCTTTTTTATGAGCGATAAGATTGCCCATTGCGTCAACCGAAAGTTCGTCACAATACTTTTTTACATTATCGGAAATAAACTTTCTGATTTCATTTTCCGAGCCCGAAACACTGTTTATTTGTGTTGCTTTTTCCAATACATTTAAAATATCCATTATATCATTTCTCCGATTTTATTTAAAAATAATCTGATATACTCCGTCATACTGTTAATATCATCAAGTGACATTACGGAAACAGGCGAATGAGAATATCTGCAGGGAACAGACGAACTCAGGCATATCGCACCGTCCGCTCCGCTCTGCATTGCACCGCCGTCACTTGTCTGTGGCATTAAAACCTGAGGCTGTACCTTTATTTTCGCCTTTTTAGCGGCTTTAATCATTTTTTCGGTTATTTCTTTATCCGCAATTATTGTTCTGTCTTCAAAATTAACAACCGCGCCGTCACCGAGTTTTACACCCGCATTACTTTCACAACCGTACATATCGGCTGTTTCGGCAGATGAAACCGACAATATAACATCGGCATTTATTCTGTGCGATACGATTTTCGCGCCTCTTGCACCGACTTCACGCTGTACCAAAAAGCACATATATGTGTCGTATTTATATTCTTTCTCAATTGCATCTATAAGCGAAGTACAAATACCGCTCCTGTCAAGTGCTTTGCCTTTGACGTTACTGCCAATCTGCATAAATTCAGTGTCAAAAGTTACATAATCGCCAAGTTTAACGTACTTTTCCGCGTCCTCTTTATCCTTTGCGCCGATGTCAATAAACAGCTTTGAAACTGCCACAACATTTTCACGTTCGGACTTTGTCTGCAAGTGTATTGCTTTCATACCGATAACGCCCTTGATTTTATCAGCACCGATTACAACCTTTTTTGAAATAATTTTTCGCGGGTCAATATTGCCTACCGCTTTAAATTTCAAATAACCCTTTTCTGTTACTCCGCTTATGATAAAACCGGGTTCGTCCATATTAACCGCAACCGCGATTTTTTTACCGCTGTCACTGCCTTTTTTATATGCAATAACATTACCCATTGTATCAACGGTAATATCGTCAACATTATCTTTAATTTCCGCAATTATCAAATTTCGTATATCGTTTTCATTTCCACTTACGGCATTTATTTCAGACATTTTTTTCAGAAGTTCAGCCATTGCAATTCTCCCCTCTGTTCTTTTATAAATTCAGTCAGCAGATTAACTGTCGCTTTAACATCTGAAACCGCCAAAGTTTCAACTGATGTGTGCATATATTTAAGCGGTATTGATATAAGTGCCGTCGGCACACCGTCACACGCAACTTGTATCTCCCAAGCGTCCGTACCTGTATTGCCGCCGTCAACGTCCGTGCTTACCTTTATTCCGTGACGTTTTGATACCGCAAAAAGTTCATCGGTAAGTTTTGGGTGGAGATTAGGACCTACCGAAAGAACAGTACCCGTTCCGACTTCAAACGCATTATCCGAATTGTCAGGCGTTATACCATGACACACGTCAATCGCAACCGCCATATCCGGATTAATGCCGTATGCAGTGGTTTTACCGCCTCTGCAGCCGACTTCCTCCTGCACTGCCGCAACGGCGTACACATCAATGTCAATATCCAAATCTTTGATATTTTTCATAACACGCATTATAGCCGCAACGCTTGCTCTGTCGTCAAGCGATTTACCGCTGAATTGCTTTTTGCCGAGTCTGCCGACAGACTGTGCAAGAGTTATACTGTCACCGACTGCTACAAGTTCTTTAACTTTTTCGGCACTCAAGCCTGTATCAACCGCCAATTCTTTTAATTTGGCTGTCTTTCCTTGCTCCAGTAAGTAATTCGGCTTTATGCCTATTACTCCCCACAAATCTTCTTTGCCGTGTACAGTCACTTCGGTTGACGGAAGTGTTCTTTCGTCAACACCGCCGACATTCGCGAATGTCAAATATCCCTCATCCGTAATTGATGTGACAATCAATCCTATTTCGTCGCAATGTGCCTCAATCATCAATTTAGGTGCGTTAGGTTTATTACTGCGTTTTACCGCAATCACACTGCCTAAAGAATCGATTTTTACATCATCACAATACTTTTTAAACATATCAGCAATTTGGTCTGTCAAACGATATTCAAATCCCGATATACCACGCATATCACTTAATTTTCTTATAAGTTTTCTCATATTAATTCAACTCATTTACTATTTTCTTGAATAGATTTCCTCTTTCTTCAAAGTTTCTGAACATATCAAAACTTGTACTTGCCGGTGACAGAAGAACAACGTCACCGTCATGTGCCTTACTTCTTGCTGTATTAACTGCATCCTCATAAGACGTTGCACGAATTACCTCTATATCTTTACCGTTTCCGGTCTTATTTATTTCAGCGTCAAGCGCCTCTTGAATTTTATCCGATGTTGCACCGATTAATATAAGCACCTTAACGTGTTCGGCAAGTGCAGGTCCTATTTCGTCATAAGGAATGCCCTTATCCTTACCGCCGGCTATCATTATAACCTTATTAGGAAATACTCTTAGAGTGTTTATCGTTCTGTTAGGGCTTGAATCTATTGAGCTGTTATAATACTTAACTCCGTCAAGTGTTCTTACAAGCTCAATTCTGTGTTCCACACCGCCGAAAGTTTTTGCAACGTTTACTATAACTTCCTTGCTCACCAAACCGCTTACTGCGGCAATAGCAGCCATATAATTTTCGACATTGTGCATACCCGGTATTTTAATGTCCTTGATATTAAGTATTTCTACTATACCTCTTTTTATAATATTTCCGTCAAGATATACATCAGCCATACCGTTTCTTGAGAAATACTTAACCGCACCGTTTGCACTCTTGCCTATATCTGCCGTAACTTGATTATCTGCATTTACGATAAGCGTATCGCCTTCATTCTGATAAAGCATTATATTTTTCTTTGCGTCGATATATTCCTTGTAATCTTTGTGCATATCAAGGTGGTTCGGACTTATGTTTGTGATAACCGCAATTTCAGGTGATTTTCTCATTGTATGAAGTTGGAATGAAGAAAGTTCAAGAATTACCCAGTCGTTTTCTTTCATTTTCTCGGTATCAGTCAAAAGCGGATTTCCGATATTTCCGCCGAGCCATGTTTTATAGCCTGCATCAGTCATCATTTTATGGATAAGCGTCGTTGTTGTTGTCTTACCGTCACTGCCTGTAACGGCAATTATATGTGACGGACACACTTCAAAAAACACTTCCATTTCACTGGTTACGATACTTCCGTTTTCCTTAGCTTTTAAAAGTTCAGGTACGTCATATCTCATTCCCGGAGTTTTAAATATCATATCGCCCGAAAGATTGTTAAGATAACCATCACCAAGATTGAACTTTACGCCCAACTTCTCAAGTTCGGTATAATTCTCCCCCAAATCTTCTGCACTTCTTCTGTCACAAGCCGTTACATTCGCACCGAGTGACACAAGATATTTTATAAGCGGCAAATTTGATATGCCGATTCCGATTACAGTTATATTCTTTCCGGCAACATTATACTTGAATTCATCTAATTTGTTCATACTAAATTATTCCTCCGAAATTCTTATTTTATCATATTACTCCGAATTTTCTGACTAAACTTAACTGCATATATCAGAAAATATACCAATTATTTTTTCTATTGTATCACAAATGCGTTCAAAAATCAAGGAAATGGGATATTAAAGTAAAACCAAGCATAAAAAAAGGATATTGCATTGCAATACCCTTTTAATATTCTGAATTATTCAGCGTCGTCAGCCTCAACTTCGATTGCCTCTTCAACTTCTACCTCAGGGTCTGTTGAATAAACAAGTGTTTCAGCATTATGGTCTTCTACAGGAGCTTCTTCTTCCTTAACTTCTTCTTCCTTTTCAGGTGTAGGAATTAGAGCACGGATTGAAAGACTGATCTTCTTTTCGTCCCAGTTAAGATCTGTAACCTTAGCCTCAACTTCTTCACCGATTGTAAGAACATCTTCCGGCTTGCCGATTCTTCTGTCAGCAATTTGAGAAATGTGGATAAGACCGTCTACGTTAGGCATAATTTCAGCGAATGCGCCGAATGGCATCATACGAACTATTTTACACTTAACAACGTCACCTACATTAATCTTTGATTGAGCGATTGTCCAAGGATTGTCCTCAATCTTCTTAAATCCAAGAGAAATCTTCTTTGTTTCTCTGTTAAGGTCCTTAATGTAAACATCAAGAACGTCACCCTCTTTAACAACTTCTGAAGGGTGCTTGATTTTATTCCATGAAAGTTCACTGATGTGAACAAGACCGTCAACACCGCCGATGTCAACGAATGCACCGAATGATGTCAGTGACTTAACAGTACCTTGATACTTCTTGCCAACTTCAGCCTCTGCCCAGAACTTTTCTTCTTTTTCTTTTCTTGCAGCCTCAAGAATAACTCTGACTGAACCGATAACACGTCTTCTTCTTTCGTCGATTTCGATTATCTTATAGTTTACAGTTGTTCCTACAAGGCTTTGAAGGTCCTGTACAAATCTTCCGGATGCCTGACGTGCAGGGATAAATACCTGAGAACCGTCTGTAAGTGCAATAACACCGCCCTTAACAGCCTTTATAATCTTTCCTTCCAAAGTCTCGCCTGATTCATAAGCTTCTTTGATTTTGTTCCAGCTTTCCATAGCTACCAATTTCTTTCTTGATAGAACTACTTTACCCTCAGCATCGTTTACGCCTACAACGTAAACCTTGATTGTATCGCCTTCTTTTACTACATCAGACGGCTTAAGTGCAGGGTCATCAGTAAGCTGATCAGCTGCTAATTGTCCGTTATACTTAAAGCCACCCAAATCAACGATGACCTCATTATTGCGAACTTCTACAACTGTTCCCTCTACAATGTCCCCGTTATTAAGAGTTTTACTTTCATACTGTGCAAACAGTTCTGCAAAGTTCTCCTCATTTTTTAAATTTTCACTCATAGCCTTTACTACCTCCTCGATAATACTGCCGGGTGTAGACGCTCCTGCAGTAATACCTATTTTATTATATGTTTTTTCTTGAGGTAAATCCTCAAAAGTTTCGATGTGATAGGTGTGTTTACAGTTTCGCTTTGATATTTCAAACAGCTTTCTTGTATTTGAGCTTTCCTTTCCCCCGATTACAATCATCATGTCCGAATTTCTCGAAAGTTCGTCTGCCTCTTTTTGCCTATCCTTCGTCGCACTACATATTGTATCAAAAACTAGGGTACTTTTGCAAGTTTTTTTTACATTTTGTACGATTTCACCAAAAAAATCTCTATTAATTGTGGTTTGTGCTACAATACATATGTCTTTTGAGGCTAAATTACCGTCAATTTCACTTTTCACGTCGTTAATTATGACAGCTTTGTTATCGCACCAGCCATTTATTCCAATAACTTCCGGATGGTTTTTATCGCCGACAATAATAATTTGATACCCCTCTTTGTGATGTTTCGATACAATTTTATGTATCTTTGCCACAAAAGGACAGGTAAGGTCAATATACTCACGACCGTTCATTTTGTCATAAACAGCTTTCGGCACTCCGTGTGCCTTATAACAACCGTATGGTCACTCGGAATATCCTCTATACTGTCATACGCATACACGCCCTTGCTCGCCAAATCTTCGATTACCTGCCTATTATGAATAAGCGGACCGAGCGTTGCGATTTTTTTTCCGTTTTCGATTTCTTTATAAACATCGTCCACCGCTCTTTTTACACCGTAGCAGAATCCTGCCGTTTTTGCAACATTAATCATTTTTGTTCTCCGATTTTCTTAATATCTGTATTGTCAAACGAATAAATTGTCTGCATAACTTCATCGGCAAGCGTCTGCAAAGTTTCGTTATCAGGCTTTTTGCCATAATATTCTTCAAACGTAATAGGTTTACCGAATGTTACTGTGACCTTGTGAAAAGGCTTGTATTCACCGCTTATGCAAAGCGGAATGACAGGCACTTTGGCATACACGGCAATCATCGAAACACCCAATTTAGCCTTTACTCTCTTGCCGTTTTTTATTCTGTGACCTTCAGGAAAAATAAGCATTGCGTCATTATTTTTTAATATTGAAAACGCACCTTTTATAGCACCTATATCGCCTCTGCCGCGCTGTATCGGAAACGCACCGAGTTTTTTTATAAGTCCGCCGAAAAGCTTATTTTTAAACAAGTCGGCTTTTGCCATAAATCTTAGCGGACGCGGACAATATGCCCCTGCAAAAATCGGATCCCAATTACTTTTATGGTTTACGGCAAGTATCATACCGCCGTCTTTCGGAACATTTTCCTTGCCCACTACTTTTACTCTGAAAATACAGTGTGTAACGCCTTTTGCTAAACCGCTTAAAAATTTATATAGCATATTTCAGCCCTCCGTTTTTTCAAGAATTAAGTCTTTTACAAGCTTAACCGCACCGTCAAAATCATATTCTGTCGTATCAATCAATGTTGCGTCATCAGCTTTTTTCAAAGGTGCAACGGCTCTTTGAGAATCGTTCTTGTCACGATATTCCATATCGGCTTTAATTTTCTCAAAATCACATTCAATGCCTTTTTCGCAAAGTTCGTCATATCTTCTTTTCGCTCTTGATTCAGCCGACGCGGTAAGAAAAATCTTAACGTCCGCATTCGGAAGTACATATGAGCATATGTCACGGCCGTCCATTATAACATTTGCACTTTCAGCCATTTTTCTTTGAAGTTCAACAAGTTTTTTTCTGACTTCGGGAATTACCGCAACATTCGACGCACCTACAGAAACGTCTTCTTCTCTGATACGCTTTGAAACATTCTCGCCTAATAAATAAATCTGCTGTCCGTCATCTGTATATTTTATGTCGATTTCCACTTCGTTAAGATGGCTTACCAGTTTTTCTGTTTCATTTTTCGCGTCTATTCCGTTGTTAATAGCAAAAAGTGCAACCGCACGATACATTGCACCCGTATCTATGTATGTATAGCCAAGACTTTTGGCAACAGCCTTTGAAACGGAGCTTTTACCCGCTCCTGCCGGTCCGTCCACCGCAACTGAAATATATTTCATTTTATTCTCCTTTAGATTTATTTTACCAAATCGGGACGCAACACCGTTGCACCCCTTAAATATGCGTGTACCATATCTTTATTTTGTTTATCGGAATTTATGTGCATTAAAATTCTTATACACTTCTTTAATGAGCCGTCAATTTCCGGCTCACTCATATCAAGCAACGGTACATCAACTATCCCCATTTTTCTTGCCGCAACAGCCGGAAAAACTTTGTCAAGATCGGGTGTTATCGTAAAAATAACAGACACCATATCTTCTGTTTTTATATTGTTTTCCGAAATTATAGTTTCAAGCATTTCCTTTGTCGCCTCTATAATTTCTTCTCTGTCATTATTTTCAACCGTTGTTGCTCCTCTTATTGCTCTTACCATACTACCATTCTCCTTTGATTATACCACTCTGTGTCCCATACCGATTGCGACATCGTTAAGATCAATAAACCGATAGCAAAAAATACGCATACACCGATATGTGAACCGTGTCTTGCAATACCGATTTTACCGCCGAGATTAAGTCCGACGCACTTATCGACAATCTGCTGAATTGCCTCATGTGCCGCACCGGCAACCGCACCTTCTTCCGCATGGGTTGAAGATATAACATTTTCACGTTTTGCCGCAACAACCGCTCTTTCAAGCACTTTCGGTACCGCACTGCCGAAATCACTGCCGAAATCGACTGCAACGGAAAGAATACCGTTTTCCTTATTTTTTGCTTTCATCTCTATTTCTTCTTCTCTTGAATCTGTAAGCGCAATTTGTATAGCCGCCTTACAAACCTCTCTGCTGCCAACTTCCATATCCACAACTGTTCCTTTCTATGCTATTCGGCTGCATTCATACCTGCAAGATAGCCTGTCGAAAATGCCGCCTGCAAATTATATCCGCCTGTATAACCGTCTATGTCAATCACTTCACCGGCAAAATACAAACCGCTCACAAGTTTTGATTCCATTGTGGACGGATTTATTTCGCTTACCTTAACTCCGCCGGCTGTTACGATAGCCTCCTCGACAGGCCGTACGCCGACTGCGGTAAGTGTAAAGTGTTTTAAAACGTGAACAAGCCCGTTTCTTTCTTCTCTCGTAATTTCATTTACCGCCTTATGCGCCTCTATTCCCGAAAGTGATATTACAATCGGTATAAGTGCTTTCGGGAGCAAATCGTCAAGACTGTTTACAAGGTGCTTTTTACTGTACTTTTCAAAATCTCTGAGCACTCTTGCGTTAAGCTGTTCATCGGTCAAAGCCGGTTTTAAATCTATCTCTATTTTATATTTTTCCTTACCGATATTTTTCAGATATGCCGACATTGAAAGCACCACCGGTCCGGAAATTCCGAAATGTGTAAAAAGCATTTCTCCGAAATCGGAATACACCTTTTGGTTTTTCTGATTAAATGCCGTTATTTTAATGTTTCTCAGCGACAAGCCCATTATATCCTTAACGAACTTTTCTTCCGTTAAAACAGGTATAAGCGACGCTTTAGGCTCGATAATTGTATGTCCCGCTTGTTTTGCGAATTTGTATCCGTCGCCCGTAGAACCTGTTCTCGGATACGATTTACCGCCGGTACATATTATCACTCTGTCCGCCGTAATTGACGTTTTAGACGTCTTTACGCCCTTTACGGCACCGTCACTGATTATAAGTGACTTTACCGTATCATGTACAAGCGACACATTCGGCTTGAAAGCGTACTTTTTAAGAGCCTTTACAACGTCCTGCGACTTATCGCTTACAGGAAATACCCTGCCGCCTCTTTCAACTTTTGTTTTAACGCCGTTTTCTTCAATAATTCGTATTATATCGTCATTTGTAAACGTATATAGTGCCGAATACAAAAACTTCGCATTTCTCGGATATTGACCTATCATATCCTCAATATCGGCTGAATTTGTTATATTACACCTTCCCTTGCCTGTTATGAGAAGTTTTTTGCCGATTATATCGTTCTTTTCGATTATTACCACTTCATCAGCAGTTTCGGCGGCTTTTCCTGCCGCCAAAAGCCCTGCCGCACCGGCACCGATTACTACTATTTTCATTCCGTCACACTCCAAGTTTCAATATTTCTGAACATTCTGTCAACAGACGGCAGAATTTCGCTTTTAATTTTTGAGCCTGACATTACATTGCCTTTTCTGAAAAACAATACAGTAAACGGCATATCATTCACTATTATGTCACCATACTGACGGAACAAAGCCTTTTGCTGTTCTTCGTCATTCGTCATTCCAAGCTGACCGATAAGCATATCAAGGTCGGAATTTGCATACGAGAAATAATTATCGGTCGACGATACAAGCGGAGTCAAGTCATTATTTGCACTGACTTCTATCTCACCTATCATTATATCATAATTTTTCGCATTAATTCTTGCAATATATTCATCATACGGAAGTGCAGTAACTGTTGTCGGAATACCGAATCTTGTATAACTGTCTGCCACTTCGTTTGCTATATTAACCTTTTCCGCACTGTCACTGTTTGTCAAAATTTCAAATTGCAAAACCTGTTTTTGCGCACCGACATGGCGTACATATTTTCCGTCATTGTCCAAACCCCATTTATCATTGCCCAAATGCTGTGTTGTCAAAATTTCATCAGGCTTAAATTTTGTACTTGTGTCATAATAGAAAATTGATGACGGATTAATCGGAATATTGCTTGCCTTACCGCGCGAATATATCGTTGAATTTACAATACTGTCCTTATCAACAATATTCGACAGACCCTGTCTTGTTTCAACGCCCGAAAGCAACGGATTTGCCGTATTATACCCGATAAAAGTCATTTGATTTGTTATATACTCATTATTTCTTGCACTGCCTCTCGGTGTATACTCCGAAAGGTCTACCGTTCTGCCTGTCATAAGGTCAATTTCGCTTGCTTCAAACATTGATTCATACTTCTGCAAGTCGGGTACGGTATAAGCATAAAGGCTGTCGATTTTTGCTCTGCCGTTGTGATAATTGTCAAATGCCGAAAACAACAGCTTGCCTGTGCTTAACTGTGAATTATACTTATAAGGACCTGTTCCCATCGGTATATAATTCGCATTGCCTTTCATATCACTTTGATATTCACTATCGGAAATGTCAAAAGTGACACAAAATTCGGCACTGCGTAATTCAATACAATCTGAAACGTATAATCGCCAGTTGCCATATAATCCGCCATATTTGCAAACACAGATGTGTAATTAGTAACACTGGAACGTATTTGCTTAAATGTATAGCTTACATCATACGCGTTGAAATTTGAGCCGTCCTGCCATTGTATGTTGTTTTTAAGCGTAATATCAATCGTTCTGCCGTCGGGAGATACAGTATAGCTTTCAGCCAAAATCGGTACTGCCTGCAATTTTTCGTTAAGTTCAAAAAGCGGTTCATACACAAATTCCATACACTCTTTAACCGTTTCCGATTTTGTCAAAAGCGGATTAAAAGTATCAAAATCAAGCAATCCCACGCTTATGCTGTTTGATACTTCCGTCTTATTTTCATCTGCAACCTTTTCGTCATCAACAGTTTCCTGTGATATTCTCTCTTTAATTCTTTCAACGGTATCGCACCCTGTTACAGAAAAAACTGTACACACGGCAAGCAACACCGCCACTAAACCCTTTATCCTTCTCATCTCATTCTCCAAATCTATATTAACTCAATAAATGCACCGAGATTTCCTCTTTTTCCGTTCGTCTTTCTGTGCGAAAATAATAAATCACTGTTACAGTAAGTGCATATTCCGCAATTATCAATATTTTCTTTCAATATACCGCTTTCAATAAATTGTTTTTCGATTGTTTTCTGCATATTGACGTGATACTTTTCACCGTATTTCACTGCGGTATCTTCACCGAATTCCTTTATAAATATTTCGGCAACTTCGTCACCTACTTCAAAATGACATTCCTGTATTGACGGACCGATAGCGGTTAAAATATCTTCCGCACGACTTCCGTAATCTCTTTTCATTTTTTCGATTGTTTTCTGACCTATTCGCTTTACCGTACCTTTCCAACCCGAATGTGCCAATGCGGCTACTCCGAGCTTTTTGTCAAGAAAAAACAACGGTACGCAGTCGGCAAACAGCGTAACCATAGGAATACCTTTCTTATCCGTAATAAGCGCGTCAACGCTCTCAAACTTGTTTTCACGCACAATACCGTTTCCGAAATCGTCCTCTGTCACGGTATGAATAACATCTTCGTGAACTTGTTTTGAAAGCACAAGTTTATTATAGTCCATACCAAGCGTATCAGCCATTATTTCAAAGTTTTTAAGCACATTTTCGCGTGTATCATCACAGTGAAAGCGAAAATTCATACTGCTGTAACAGCCGTCGCTGACGCCACCCTCACGCGTGGAAAAACCGTGTTTTACAAGTCCTGTTTTCTCAAATGATGTAATTGTGTAATACGAAACACCGTTTTTTCTGTTAAGCTTAAACATCGCTATTCCTCCGAAAATAATCATATACGCTTTGTGCCGATTTACTGTCCATTTCTTTGACGTTTAACAATTCGTCCAAAGTCGCCTCTTTTATTTTATCAATAGTTTTGAAAGTAGTCAATAGGGCTTTTCGCCTTTTTTCACCAATTCCGTTTATTTTATCAAGCTCGGAATTGATTTTACCTCTCAATTTTCTGTGATATGATATTGCGGTATCGTGAACTTCGTCTTGAATGTGAGTTATAAGTTTAAATACAGGACTTGTTGCACTGAGTTCGATTTCACCGTTTTTTGAAACAAGACCTCTTGTTCTGTGCTTGTCATTCTTCACCATACCAAATGTTTCAATATCGACTTCAATCATATCCAGAAGTTCTGTTATCACGTTTAAATGCCCTTTACCGCCGTCAAGCAGTATAAGGTCAGGCAAAGGCAAAAACTTTGCGTTTCGTTTCAAAAGCGTACCCTTTTCAACCTGTTCTTCCTCCTCAAGCGCGTGTCTGAAACGTCTGTATATGACCTCACGCATAGCCGCGTAATCGTCCGCACCCTCAAACGATTTTATCTTGAATATTCTGTATTTACGTTTCGCAGGCTTACCGTTTTCAAATACAACCATTGCACCGACATTATCCGTACCCTGAATATTTGAAATATCGTATGCCTCAATTCTGTAAGGACGTTTTTCAAGTCTTAGCTGTTCCTGCATCATATCAAGAACAGTATTCTTTTCACGTTCTTTCATCACCTTAATTTTATAATTACCAAGTGCAATATCGGCATTTTTACGCACCATTTCAACCAAATGAAGTTTTTCGCCGCGTTTTGGCATTGCAATAGTAACTTTGCGTTTTCTTATACCGCTGAGCCACTTCATTATCGCTTCACTGTCGTCAACTTCGTATTCGGTCAAGATTTCTTCGGGTATAAATTCACTGTTTTGATAAAACTGCTTTACAAAATCGGTAAGTATTTCTTCATTTGTACTGTGCTGTGTGTTGTCAATTTTATAGCTTTCTCTGCCGATAACTTTACCGTTTCTGATAAAGAATACCTCACAAAATGCAACGCTTTCTTCCCTTGCAAGTGCAATGACGTCTTTATCGTTCTGTTTATCGGTATTTATAATCTTCTGATGTTCTTCTATATCCTTTACGGCTTGAATTTTATCCCTTAAATCAGCCGCTTTCTCGTACTCCATATTCTGTGAAGCCTTCATCATTTGCTCTGTCAGTTCTGCTATAAGCTCCTTGTGGTTGCCGTCAAGGAAACGGCAAATATTAAAAAACACCTGTCTGTATTCCTCTTTTGAAACCTTTCCCGTACACGGTGCAAAGCAGTTATTGATGTGATAATTAAGACACGGTCTGCCTTTTCTTATATCGTCCGGAAATTTTCTGTGACAGGTCGGCGGTTTAAAAAGTTTCTGCACAAGCTCAAGAGTATTTTTTATTGTTATTCCCGACACATACGGTCCGTAATATTTCGCACCGTCCTTTAAAAGTCTGCGGACTTTCAAAACCTTTGGATACGGTTCGTTTATCGTGACTTTTATATACGGATAATGCTTGTCGTCCTTTAAAAGTATATTATACTTCGGTCTGTGCTTTTTTATAAGATTACATTCAAGCGCAAGCGCCTCTGTTTCGGAGTCTGTGACAATATATTCAAAATATGCCACGTTCGACACCATTGCAAGAACTTTAGGTGTGTGGTTTGAATTTTTCTGAAAATACTGTCTGACACGGTTTTTAAGTATCTTCGCCTTACCGACATATATTATTTTATCGTCCTTGTCGTGCATTATATACACACCCGGATCTTCGGGTAAATTCTTTAACTCCTGTTCCAAATCAAACATATTGCCACCTCCTTACACCAAAAATAACTCTACATAATAATGCAGAGTTATTTTCTTAAATATTATTTAAAATTATTCAGAGAAATTAGATTCAATCAATTCAACCAAAGTCTTAACTGCCTCTTCTTCATCACTACCGTCAGCAATGATTGATATTGATGTACCCTTAACGATACCCAATGAAAGAACTCCCAAAAGACTCTTTGCGTTTACACGTCTTTCGTCTTTCTCAACCCATATGCTTGACTTAAATTCATTTGCTCTTTGAATGAAAAATGTTGCAGGTCTTGCATGCAAGCCTACCGAATTTTGAACTGCCACTTCACTTGAAACCATGAATTGTGCCCCCTGTCTTAAATTTTAATCACATATTTTACCGATATAAATATTATAATTAGCATACTAAAAAATTTGTCCCACGTCAATCCTTTTTATCGTTTTGTAACAATTTTTAGTTATTATTTACTTATCTTTTTATTATTCGGATAATATTTTTGTGAAATAATACACGCTTATTCTTCAGTTGTTTCGGTTGTTTCCGTTTCCGTCGGCTGTTCGCCGTCAGTATTATCACTGTTGTCAGCCTCACTCGGCAAGTATCCGCTGTTATTTTTCAACAATTCTCTAACCTGTCTGTCGATTTCAGCAGTAAATTCTTTGTTCTCAACCATATATTTTCTTACATTGTCACGGCCTTGACCGATTTTTTCACCGTTATAGCTGAACCAAGCACCCGACTTCTTGATAATATTGTTTTCAACTGCAAAGTCAAGAATATTACCTTCTTTTGAAATACCCTCGCCGTACAAAATATCAAATTCGGCAGTTTTAAACGGCGGTGCAACCTTGTTTTTAACAACTTTAACCTTTGTCTTGTTACCGATAAGTTCCGTACCGTTCTTTATAACCTCGCCGCGTCTTACGTCCAATCTTACAGATGAGAAGAACTTTAGTGCACGACCGCCCGGAGTTGTTTCGGGATTACCGTACATAACACCAACTTTTTCTCTTAGCTGATTGATAAAGATTACGACCGTACCCGATTTTGAGATAACGGCAGTAAGTTTTCTTAGAGCCTGTGACATAAGTCTTGCCAACAAGCCGACATGGCTGTCACCCATTTCACCGTCAATTTCCGCTTTCGGAACAAGTGCGGCAACAGAGTCGACAACGATTACGTCAAGCGCACCGCTTCGTACAAGTGCCTCGGCAATATCCAAAGCCTGTTCACCCGTATCCGGTTGTGCAACGATTAAATTGTCTATATCAACGCCCAATTTTTTTGCATATACAGGGTCTAAAGCGTGTTCCGCGTCAATAAATGCAGCCTCACCGCCCATTTTCTGTGCCTCTGCCACAACGTGAAGTGCAACGGTTGTCTTACCTGAAGATTCAGGGCCGTATATTTCTATAACTCTGCCTCTCGGAAGTCCGCCTACTCCAAGCGCCATATCAAGCGTCAATGAGCCTGTCGGAATAACTTCAACGTCAACCGAATTTGCGTCGCCGAGTTTCATAATACTTCCTGTACCGTATTCCTTTTCTATAACACTGAATACAGATTCAAGAGCCTTTTTCTTTTCCTCTGCGTCAGTCATTTTTACAACTTTAGGTTTACTCTTATCCTTTTCTTTTGCCATTTATTTTCTCCTTTAAAGTATCACTTATATTTTATACGTCAATTATATTACATAAACACTCTTTTTTCAAGCAGTTTTTAACTCAATGCCGAGCAAAGTACGATTTATTGTACTTTAGTGATATTTTCAATACGGTTTGCGATATTTTCAAACGTAATTTTGCAAGTACTCTCACGAACTTCTTCGCGTGAACCGTTTAAATGAAGTTCTTTCACTTCCGTTTCACCCATAACGCATATGCCGACATATACAAGTCCTACCGGCTTTTCTTTTGTTCCGCCTGTCGGACCTGCTATACCCGTTATGCCGACAGTAACGTCCGCACCTGTGTTTTTTCTGAGTCCCTCTGCCATTTCAAAAGCGGTTTCATAACTCACTGCGCCGTGTTTTTCCAATGTTTCGCCCTTTACACCGAGATATTTCATCTTCGCCGAATTTGCATAAGTCACAAAGCTTTCATTCAAAACCTCCGACGCACCCGAAACATTTGTTATAAGTGCCGCAAAAAGTCCGCCTGTACAGCTTTCAGCCGCCGAAACAGTCATTTTTCTTTCCGCAAGCATTTTTACAACTTTTTCGTTTAAACCGTTTACTTCCGCTTTCATATCAATCACCCAAGCCTTATTATTTAGGATATACTTCTATCTTTTCAACGCCTGCCAAAGCAGCTTCGATAAGTGTTTCAACGTCAAGTCTGTTTTCAGACTTTTCAATATTTGCACGTTTCGGATTTGTTGTAGGGTGCTTTGGTGTAAACACCGTACAGCAATCCTCATACGGTAAAATTGATGTTTCAAATGTACCGATTTCGTGTGCTCTGTCAACTATTTCAATCTTATCCATACCGATAAGCGGCTGCAATACCGGCATATCAACAGCCGAATTTGTAACGTCAAGTGCCGCAAGAGTTTGACTTGCAACCTGTCCGACGCTCTCGCCTGTTACAAGTGCCAATGATTTATGCTTACGCGCCAATCTTTCCGCAATACGCATCATAAATCTACGCATAACAAGCGTCAAATGCTCCTCAGGGCATTTTTCTGCAATCTGCAGCTGTATTTCCGTAAACGGCACGATATACAAATTGATTTTTGACGTATATTGTGCGATTATGCTTGCAAGTTCAATAACCTTTTCTTTTGCTCTCTCACTTGTGTATGGGAATGAGAAAAAGTTTACCGCATCAATTTCAACACCGCGTTTTGAAATCATATGACCTGCAACAGGGCTGTCAATACCGCCTGACAAAAGCAATGTTGCCTTTGAGCCTGTGCCTATCGGCATACCGCCCTGTCCCTGCACTTTATTTTCATCTGCATAAACGTATGCACCGAAATCTCTGACTTCGACTTTAACCGTAACTTCGGGATTATGAACATCAACGACTATATTCGGATATTCATCGTCAAGATAACCGCCGACTTCCATACAAATTTGAGGTGAGTTAAGCGGGAACTGCTTATCAGAACGCTTTGCCTCAACCTTAAATTTAACGCCGTCCTTAAAGTCTTTCTTCAAATATTCCTTGGCTTTAGCCTTTATATCCTCAATATCCTTTTCACAAACAACCGCTCTTGTAATTGAAACAATACCGAATATTTTCGACAATCTTTCCACTACAATATCCATTTTATCCTCATCGAAAACTTCGACATAAATTGTAGCCTGTGCAAGTCTTGCCTTTACCTCAGCCACATTTTTCAGTGAATTTCTGATGTTGTTCATCAGTATGTTTTCAAACTTCGGACGATTACCGCCCTTTAATATAATTTCTCCGTATTTTGCAAGAATAATCTCTTTCATTTACATAAATCTCCTTATTGTCGCAACCTCTTTTGCAATAATTTCCGCCGCTTTTATAACGTCTGCTTCTTCTGTCAATCTGTCAAAACTGATTCTCACCGCACCGTTAATTTCTTTTTTATCAAGTCCCATAGCCGTAAGTACATGGCTCGGCTGCGGTTTGTGGCTTGAACAAGCCGAACCTGTTGAAACGTATATTTTATGTGCCTCAAGCGAATGAAGAAGTATTTCAGCCTTTATGCCGATAAACGATACGTTTAAAACACTGCCGGAATTATATTCGTCAGAGCCGTTTATCTTAATATTCGGTATTTCTTGAAGTTTTTCTTTCATTGTGTTTCTCAAATGTATAAGTTTTGATTGGTCGGTGTCACATTCAGCAGCCGCCGCGCCGAACGCAAGTATACCGCCTACGTTTTCCGTACCCGGTCTTATTTCACCCTGTTGTTCACCGCCGAACAATATCGGACGTATCATTCTTGTATCTGCTACATACAATGCACCCGTACCTTTAAAGCCGTGAATTTTATGGCTGCTTATCGTAACAAGGTCCGCACCCATTTTTTTCGGTTTTACATCTATTTTACCAAACGACTGCACACAGTCAGTATGAAGATGTGCATAAGGTGCTTTTTCAAGCATAATTTTTCTGATTTCTTCAATCGGCTGAATAACGCCTGTTTCATTATTGACGTGCATAACACTTATAAGTATCGTTTCTTCATCAAGAACGTTTCTAAGCATATCAAGGTCTACTCTGCCCTCACTGTCAACGTCAAGATACTCAACATTAAATCCGTCAATTTCAAGTTTTCTGAATGCCTCAAGTACAGATGGATGTTCAATTTTGCTCGTAACAATTTTTGTACCGATTTTGTGACGTGCCGCCGCAACGCCGAAAACAGCCAAATTATTCGCCTCGGTACCGCCCGATGTAAACAAAATATTTTTACTTTCAACACCAAGCATATCGGCAATATTTTTTTTGCTTTCGTTTATGAGTTTTTCCGCCTCAATACCCAAACCGTGAAGCGACGACGGATTACCGAAACATTCCGCTGCCTTAATCATTGCATCAACTGCCGCTTTTGACGGTTTTGTTGTTGCCGCATTATCAAGATATATCATACTCTTTCCACCTTTATTACCAATGCCATTCCACTTTTTATTGTAATATTGCATTTATCCGCAAGCATAATATTGCTTATGCCGCGGCTGCTGCCGAAATACAAAGTTTCGTCATTCAACGGATATTCAAGTCCGTCTGTCGTTATTCCGACCGCATTATCCTTTATCGGAATTATAGACAGAGTTTGTCCTGTTTTTCCGTTTAACGACAATTTATCTTTTAACAAATAAATTTCATTATTATCATCTATAAGCACACCGTTTTTACACTTTTCAAGCAATAAAATATCCGCTATACTGTGGTCAAAACGGTCGCCTGTCATGGCGATAAGGACTATGTCTTCATATCCATTATCCACCGCGTAAGCTACCGCAAGTTCACCGTCTGTAAAATCCTTGCGTTTTGGATATTCAATTCTGTCCTTAACTTTTTCAAAATTCTTTGCCGAATCAAAATCACCTATAAGCACATCAGGCACTATCCCCATTTTTTCCGCATGGTTATAGCCACCATCGGCACATATTATAAAATCATTGTCATTGATTTTGCTTTTTATATATTGATAGTCTTTTATATCACCATTACCGATTATTACCGCACGCATTATCTCATAAGACTCCTTACAGAGCCCTCAATATCGTCATTAAACACAGCCGTTCCCGCAACAATTATATTTGCGCCTGCATTAATCGCATTGTCAATATTGTTTGCATTAATTCCGCCGTCAACTTCAATATCAAAGTCACTGCCCATTTTTTCACGAATATACGCAATCTTTTCATTAACGCTTTCAATATATTTCTGACCGCCGTAACCCGGCTCAACGCTCATAACAAGCACCATATCGACTTTATCAAGGTACTTTTCAATCGCCGATACAGGTGTTTTCGGATTAATCGAAATCGCCGCTTTTTTACCTCTCTTCTGTATCATTTCAATACATTCTTTCGGCTTATCGGTTGCTCGATATGAAAAGTAACACCGTCCGCACCGGCATTGATAAATTCATCAATATATCTTTCCGGCTTATCTATCATAAGATGTACATCAAAAAACATATCTGTATACTTGCGTAATGACTTTATAACAGGCATTGCAAAAGTCATATTCGGAACAAAATGTCCGTCCATAACATCAATATGCAACCACTGTGCTCCCGCGTTCTCTGCCCTTTTTACCTGCTCGGCAAGTATACCGAAATCTGCCGACAATATAGACGGTGATAATATCATTTCTTTTTCCATTCCTTTACTGATTTTAGTTTATTGTATATTTGAGTATAGCTGTCGTATCGTGACTGAGCCATTTCTCCGTTTTCAAGCTTTTCTTTTATATAGCAATCAGGCTCGTTTATATGTGAGCATCCTCTGAAACGGCATTTATTTTGAGAGTCCGCCATTTCGGGAAAATACTGCCACAAATCGTCAGCCTTTATATTTTCAATTTCAAGTGAACTGAAACCGGGTGTATCAAGTACAAAACCTCCGCTTTCAAGTTCAAACAATTCAACGTGACGCGTCGTATGTTTTCCGCGGCTTATTTTTTCGGAAATACTTCCCGTTTCAAGCTCTCCGTTTGTGATAATACTCAAAAGACTCGACTTACCAACTCCCGAAAGTCCCGCAAATGCAGTCGTCTTATCCTTCAAATAATCCATAAGCAAATCCGTGCCATCTTGCCTTTCAGCACTTACAGAAAATATTTTATATTTAGCTTTTGAATATATTTCTTCTATATCCTCACGTTTTTTTATATCTGTTTTATTAATGCAAATAACAGGAGTTATATTATTAATCTCCGCATTTATAAGCATTTTGTCTATCAAAAACAAATTCGGCTCCGGTGACGCTGCCGCAACGACAAGCATCATTGTATCAACATTTGCAACCGGCGGTCTTATAAGCGACGATTTTCTCGGCATTATTTCAATAATACTGCCTTTTTCGCCGTCCGTTTCAATATTCACCTTATCGCCAATCATAGGTGTTATCTTTTCCTTGCGAAAAATTCCCCTTGCTTTACATTCGTATATGCTATCAGAGGCCTTTACATAGTAAAAGCCTCCAATACCTTTCATTATAGTTCCAACCATAATTACCTCTAATTAAAGTTTATTGTTCTGTCACTTACCTTACTTCCGTCTATATAAGCCTGAACTTCCGCAGTTCCCGAGCCTGTAATTTCAACCGATACAGTGCCTTCGTCCTTTGAGTGAACTGCATTATGAACTGTTTTTCCGTTTGCTACAATTTCAACATCAACCGAATCATCTGCAGTGTCCGGAATTTTTACAGTGAAAGTTCTTGTTGATGTTTGGTTTGATGAACCCGAATCACTGTTTGAACTGTCAGATGTGTTTGAACTTGAATTGTCGTTGCTTGATGTGTTTGAATTGCTTGAACTGTTTTGGTTTGTGCTTGCATTGTTTTGTTCATTTTTTGTCTGTGATGAATTATTTTGTTCCGCTTGTTGATTTGATTGATCTACCTGAGCTTCTTCACCCTTTGAAAGTACAATGCTTACATATGAGCCTTTATTCGCAGTCTTGCCAAGTTCAGGACTTTGCGAAATAACAGTTCCCTCTTGTGCCGAAGACGCTTTTCTTGAAACGTTACCGAGATTTAATCCGTTTGCTTTAAGTGTTGCCTCTGCCTGTTCTCTGCCCAAACCGATTATGCTCGGAACTGATACTCTTTCAGCTGCAGGAGTAGCTTGCGCACTGCTTTCTCCCTTACCTTTGCTGACGTGGATATTTATAATATCGTCTTTGTTAAGCTTTGTTCCGCCCAAAGGTGTCTGACGAATTACATATCCCGACGGTACATCATCAGATTCTTCCTCAACAACCGTATAGTTAAGCTCAAGTTCAAGAATTTCCGAAATAGCCTCATCAAACTGTTTTCCCGTAACATCAGGCGCTACAATATCACCGCCCGATGAACCTATTGAAACTATAAGTTTTACATCAGAATTTTTTGCCACAATCTTTTTGGCTGTAGGATCTTGCGAAATTACGCAGTTTTCCGCAACCGTATCCGAAAGCGAATATTCGATTTCATCAGCCAAATGAAGTCCTGCCTTTTCAATTTCCGCAGTTGCCGCTTCAACAGTCATATTTTTAAGATCAGGCACAATCGCCTCTTTACGCATATTTATAAAGAAAAATGTTCCGAGTAATATAAGCAAAATAACCGCCGCCGTTGAAATTGCAAGAACAACAGCAATCCTGTCCTCTTTCTTCTGCTTTTTATTCTTTTTCTTTACTGCTTTTTTACGTTTTGTACGACCTCTTGCAGGAAGTTCCTCTTCATAAGGTTCTTCCTCCTCTACCGTTTCCGGCACATCAAGATTATCGTCAAAATCACTTTCATCGTCATACGCATAATCTTCCTGCGGTGTGACTTCTTCATATACATCATCGCGGCTCGGAAGCGGCTCGTCTGCAAGTACAGCATGAAGATCGTCAACAAATTCCTGTACATTTTGGTATCTGTTACTTTGTTCTTTTGAAATTGCTTTCATTGTAACATATGCCAAATCAGTCGGTATATCAAGATTTACGCATTTAACGTTTACAGGTTCTTTTTCAAGGTGCATAAGCGCTACGCTCACAGGAGTATCACCGTCAAAAGGAACTTTTCCGGTAAGCATTTCGTAAAGCACAATACCAAGTGAATATATATCACTTCTTGCGTCCGTAAATCCGCCTCTTGCCTGTTCAGGCGAAATATAATGCACCGAACCCAAAGCACTTCCGCCGACAACGGTAGTTTCTCCCGCAACAGCTCTGGCAATACCGAAGTCCGTTACTTTCAAAGTTTTGTCCTTTGTCATAAGAATATTTTGAGGTTTAATATCGCGATGTATTATATTAATAGAATGTGCCTCGCTTATACCTTGTCCGATCTGAATAGCAAAGTCGCAGGCCTCCTGCCAAGGAAGTGCACCCTTTTGCTTTATGTATTCTTTAAGTGTAATGCCGTCAACGTATTCCATAACCATATAATTAAGCCCGTTTTCTTCGCCGACATCGTAAACAGACACAATGTTATTGTGTACCAAGCTCGCCGATGACTGAGCCTCTTTTATAAAGTTTGAAACAACCTGTTCTTCACCCTCAAGCGAATCACGAAGTATTTTTATCGCAACATATCGGTTTAAAAGCGTATCTTTCGCCTTATAAACTGTAGCCATACCGCCGGTACCGATTTTTTCAAGCATATCATATCTATTTCCAAGTGTTATTCCAACTAAATTATCACTGTTCATTATCACATTTCTCCCTTTCCAAAGCCACAATGGTAATATTATCTCCGCCGCCTCGTTCATTTGCAAGTGCTACAAGTTCTTCCGCACTTTTCTGAAGGTTGCTTTTATTTTTAATATATGTTCTGATTTCATCGTCCTCTACGAAATTTGTAAGGCCGTCAGAGCATAGCACAAGAGTTTCACCGTTATAAGGTTTAATCGAAATATCTACTTTTACGGTGTCCTCTGCACCCATAGCACGCGTTATGTAGTTCTTTTTAGGGTGATTTTTTGCCATTTCGGGACTTATTTCACCTCTTGATACAAGTTCCTGTACATAGGAATGGTCTTTTGTTATCTGTTTGATTTCGTCACCTATCATATAGGCTCGTGAATCTCCGACGTGTGCCGTAATAATTTTGTTTTGATAAATCATTGCAAGCGTCGCCGTTGTTCCCATTCCCATTACTTTATAATGATTCTTTGCATAATTGTATATGATACTGTTCGCCGATATAAACGCCTGACGTATAACTTCTCCTGCCTCTACATAGTCGAGTTCGGTATCAAGATTTTTTTCTAAGTGGTTTTCTATAATATCGACAACCATCATACTTGCGACTTCACCGGCTTGATGACCGCCCATTCCGTCCGCAACAACTGCGTAAGGGAACGTGTCGCTTTCATTTACGTAATAATTGTCCTCATTAATTTTTCTGTGCATTCCTATATCGGTAACCGCACCAAACTGCATTTTGAAAATCACCTCATTTCACTAAAGAATTATAGTTTTTGATATTATATCACTTTTTTCTCAGTTGTCCACAAGAAGCTGAGAATGGCTTAAATACTATGTTTCTCGCATTTTTATATTTTTCTGATACCAATTTGATACCAATTTTAAACGATATGTAATTCATTAATATAATTAAATAACGTATCATTTTGAATATGAGTATAAACATCTAAAGCTGTTTTAACAGAAGCGTGCCCTAAGTAATTTTGAACAATTTTAGGTGGTATATTTTTCTCAAAACATTTCGTGGCGAATGTATGACGAAACATATGTGGGTGTATATGAGGAAGAAATTGTGGTTCTCTATTTTCCTTTTGTGCTAAATCTTCCTCTTTTTTATTAAACCCTATTATTAAATTGTCTAAACTTCTATCCACAGAATTTTTTGACAATGGTTGCTTTCGTTTACCTACGAATACAAAATCATCACCTGAAAATTTAGTTGTTTTATGAAAATTCAATAACTCTAATAATTCATCCGAAATAGGCATAAGTCTAACTGATGATTTTGATTTTGGAGTTTGATTATATTTTTTAACTTTTACAGTTTGCATAAATGTTTTATTAATTGATATTACTCTTTTTTCAAAATCAACATCCGACCATCTCAACGCAAGGGCTTCTCCTATTCTTACTCCTGTCATAAGCAAAAATTTATACAAATCAATAAAACAATGTTTTTTGCTTGTGCCATATGTTAAGAAAGTATTAATCTCATCGATCTGTTTAAGATTTTTTCTTTTTTTTATTTACAATCTACTTCATAATTTTTACATGTTTCTAATAATGTTATTGGATTAACTATCAT
>QTVU01000025.1 GCA_003460745.1 Firmicutes bacterium AM55-24TS | reverse complement strand
TATTTATCTTTCAATGTACATGCTCTCTTGCGACAGCTTGTTTATTCTATCACATCGTTTTCAGTTTGTCAAGACTTTTTTAAAAGTTTTTTGAAAAAGTTTTTAACTTCTTCTCAACCCGAACACTTCTCTTCCCGTGTTCTTTAGTCCTCTCAACTGACGACTTGATTATTATACACTCTATTACCCCTTTTGTCAACACTTTTTTTCATTTTTTTTGAAGTTTTTTTATTTTTCTTTTTGTTACACTATATATTGTAGTTTTTACTTTCCGCAACCACTAATCCTATAAAAGCACAAAAAATTACCGCTCCAAGAGCGGTAATTTTAATTTACATTATTGAGCCGAATACTTTGTATCTGACTTACCGATTGTTACATTAGTCAAATCAAAGTCATAAGTGTTACCTCTTATATAACCCCAACACGTTGTCTTAATACCTGTGACACCTGATGGAATTGATGCTTGGTAAGCTGCATCAAGAAGTGAGCCGACTACCTTACCCGTTTCTACATCAGTAACAACAGCACTGTATTCTTCAAAGTTGTTATCAAGAGTAACTCTTACTTTGTACCACTTATCAGCTTGAAGTGTTGCCAAATTTTCTGTTCTTACACCGTTATTTGCTGTTACACCGTTAAGGCTGAATCTTAGATTCAAAGCAACTTGAGTTGCCGCATTAAATCCACTGCTTGTCGGGTCTTCAAACCAACCCATCATAAAGTTGAAATCCTGTGTATCAGCTTTTAGACGAACGTCATATTCGGCGATACCATAAGGTCCCATTGTCTTAGCAAGGTTTCTGTTATAGAAATACATTGAACCTGCACCGTCGCCCGAACCTGTCTTATCACTGTTTGACCAGAAGTTACAATAATTTACGTTTCTTTGATCATCATGATAGAATGTCTGATAATGAACGCTCGCACTACCCTTTGAAAGCCATGGAGAACCGTCCATAATGATTCCAAGACCATAATAGCCTGTACCCTTAGCTCCTCCGATAGAAACGTCATTAAAATCAGATTTTTCCACATAATGTGTGCCTTGTTCGGCATTTGCAATCATAGGCATTGCTATAGCCTGCACACCAAGTACACACGCTGCAGCTATAGATAATAGTTTCTTTTTCATTTAATTCTCTCCCTTTCTTACTTTACGCTATCATATTAATTGTATTTTACCTTCTTTTATACAAAAAATAAATACAAAAAGCAGATATAATTGTTCAAAAAAAAGTAATACTGCAATTAACACAAAAGGGATACCGCAATTTATGCAATATCCCTCAATTATATTCTATTTTACACCCTGTTCCGATATAGACAACCGTTTTTCCACATAGTTAAATCCAAATGTCAAAATAAGCGTTATAACAAGGTAGAAAAGCGCCGCCACAAGGTACGGAGATACACGCATATCTCTGTTTACGGCACGTTGAGCCGCCTTTAACAAGTCGATAAGTGCAATTGACGATGCCAATGCCGTATCTTTTACAAGCACGATTGTTTCATTCGCAATCGGTGGAATGACTGTTCTTATCATCTGCGGAACTATTACATATCGCATAGTCTGTATTCCTGTGAGTCCCAATGCCTTTGACGCCTCATACTGTCCTTTGCTCACACCTATTATACCGCCGCGAAATATTTCCGCAAAATACGCCGCGTAATTAAGCACGAATGATATCACTGCCGCCGTAAACATCGAAAGCGTTATCGACTCACCGTTCGGCAATGTCACATATGTAAGTCCGAAGTAGAAGAAAAACAACTGCAGCAAAAGCGGTGTTCCTCTGAATACCCACAGATATACATTTATAATAAATCGAATCGGCATTTTCACAACCCATCTGATAACAAAGTTATCGGTAGGCCTTTTGCTTACCGCCTCTTTAAAAAGTGATATTAACAGTCCGAGAGGCAATGACAAAACAAGCGTTACCACAAATAATTTAATTGTAATCTTTAAACCCTCAAGCATTTGAGGCAATATTTGTAAAATATATTCAATAGAATCTTGCATATATAATCTCCATAAATACGCAAACCGCTGAAATACGTTATTCCAACGGTTTGCTGATTTTTAATTATTTAATTAGGTCTTCTCCAAACCACTTCTTTGAAATTTCAGAAGTTGTGCCGTCAGCTTTACATTCATCAAGAGCCTTGTTTATAGCCTCCATAAGTGCATAGTCGCCTTTTCTTCCGCCGACACCGTAATCTTCTTCATCAAAACCTTCTTCAAGAACTGTGTACTTGTCAAGCAAGTTTTCTTTTTGCAAATAGTATCTTACGAATACTTCATCAATTACAGCCGCATCTGCTCTACCGGAATCAACTTCCATAAGAACCTGTGAATTTTCCTTGAAACGAGAAATGTTGTCATCGCCGACTGATTCGTATGTAGCTGTATCAGCTTTCAAAGCATCTTCTGATGTTGAACCGTCTTGAAGTGCAATTTTCTTGCCTGCAAGGTCGGCTTTCTTTGTTATATCAGAACCTTTTTTAACAACGATTGATTGCTTTGTTGAAAGATAGGGATTAGAGAAAAGAACTTCTTGACGTCTTTCATCTGTAATTGAGAAACCGTTCCAGATAACGTCAATCTTACCTGATGAAAGTTCCATATCCTTTGAATCCCAATCTATCGGTTTAACTTCTACGTTCACACCCATCTTTTCACCGACTGCTTTTGCAAGGTCTATATCAAATCCAACGATTTCGCCGTTATCATCTGTAAAGCCCATAGGTGCAAAGTCTGCGTCAAGTCCCAAAGTAAAGTGACCTGCCGACTGTACATCTGTCAATGATGTATCTTCCTTAGACTCGCTTGTTGTGCTTTCGTTTGATGAACTACCACAGCCTGCAAGCATTGATATGCTCAACGCACCTGCAAGTGCAAATGTAAATACTTTTTTGATATTCATATTAAATTTCCCCTTTAAATTATAATTACTATATTATTATACTGTATCAATTTAATTTAGTAAAGTGTTTTTTAAAAAATATTGCACAAAATATATAATCATATTTGTTCAAATCATTAGCCACAAAAAAACGAACTGCAAATAACATTACAGTCCGTTTTACTATACATATTAATCAATTACCCTTTTACCGCCCAAAAATCTTGATGAATAGTAACTTGAGTCAATAGAAGTATATTGAATCACCTTACCTGTTGACGGAGCATGAATCATCATTCCGTCGCCTACATACATACCAACGTGAGATGCATAACCGCCACTTCCGAAGAATACAAGGTCGCCCGGTTGAAGTTCGCCTCTTGTTTCATATGTACCCGGACCGTGAAGTTGGTCATCAGCTATACGAGGTATTGAAATACCGTTTGCACGGCATACATACTGTACAAATCCAGAGCAGTCAAAACCTGATGGTGTTGTACCGCCCCATAGATACGGTACGCCAAGATATTTAGCCGCTTCTGTAAGCAAGCCCTGTGCGGCAGGGTTTTCCTGAATATATTCACTGTTTGGTATTATCGCTTTGCCACATATTTAAAGTCAACAGGCAAGCTGTAAACTTCTGAGCCGTCTGCAATAACAGCACCGATTGTTATTGAGTAATCATTACCGGCTCTAAGCGAACCTTCGCTGACTTCAATGCTTTCGCCGTCATATACGTCTGACAAAAGAACCGAACTTGCGTTTGCGTCCTTTATAATAACGTGATATGCTTGTGCATTACTTACAGGTGTCCAAGACACTGTAAAGTTGCCTTCTTCAATTTCTGCACCGTCTTCCGGAAGTGTTATTTCAGGAAGTTCGATTGAATAATCACCGCTCTTAAATGTATTGTATGAACGATTGATACTTGAAATGGCTTGTTCTCTTGTTGTTGAACCCAACGGCGAGAAGTTTTCATCGTCAACACCGCTCATTAATGAGTAGTTAAGCATTGTAATTACCGATGATTTAGCCCAAGAGCTAACTTCGTCGGAATCTTCAAATGCGTCGACAACATCAGCGTCGTCATAACCGTCTGAAAGGTTAAAATTGACTTCACTTGCAGTAAGTGTACTTACAAGCATTTTTGCCATTTCTTCACGTGTCACAAGTCTATCAGGTGTAAATGTATTATCACCTGTACCGGAAACCATTCCATAACAGTAAGCTTGGGCTACCGCCATGCTATCTGTATCTTCAAAAGGTGACACTTCTGGTTCTATCATATCTTCACCTGTAAGCTTTTCGTATAAGTTTACCGCAAGCTCACAGAACTCTTCACGAGTTATGTTATCCTTTAGGTTGTTTGAAACCACCGAGTACGAAACAAGGCCGGCTTCATTAGCCTGTTGGTAGTCGGATACTGCCCAGCCGCTTAGGTCTGCCGCCAAAGCAGAAGTTCCTAAAACCGCTGACATCGATATAACAGATAAGATAATCTTCTTCGCTAACTTATTCAAGATATAATCTCTCCTTTTCACTTTAAAGACCTTTACCCTATGAGTTTTTTTCTATGTTTGTATTATCCGCGTTAATATTTTGTCTTACGTTCATAGTCTTTGCTTTTTGAACGTTGACTGTATTGTAACACTAAAAAATAGCTGTGTCAAGCCTTTGGCAAGTAAAAATGTTAAATTTCTTAAAATTTTTGTATTGTTTTTGTAAAATTACAGTAAAACAACTGAAACATCCGTGTAATTAAGCTGAAATATTACAAAAATTTGTTCATCGTTTTTACAGTATATTACATTTACGATTAACATAAAAAACTTTACATCTACAATATATTGACATATTTTTTTATCATACGCAAGATATTGAACGATTTATGTTAAAACTTGCACATAATATTACAACTTTGTTACAAAATTTTAAGAAGTTGTGAAGAAATTGCTACAATCCGCACCACTGTGCGGTTTTTACTGTTAAAATTCCCGAGAAATTCTTTAAAATATTTTTTTAATCACACCATATTTTACTCATTTTCATTCGAGTTTCTTCTTATTATATTATATTTTTTATCGAATAAATTTTCATTAATAAAAACATCCTCAAAAATACCGTTTTTAATAAATATATCGTCTAATTTGTTACACAACTCCGTGCCACCACTCCACCGCAAGCGGTCCCATTTTCTCAAGGAGAGGCTTTCGACACACAACGCATTCCGCATAGCTCCCCTTGAGGGGAGCTGTCAACGCAGTTGACTGTGGGGTGGCTCTCTCATATCTTTTATCTCCCATCCCTCCGTATGGGGCGACCAATGATCGCCCCTACATTGCTCACAACATCTCCGCAATGCCTATTTTCCCACGTAAAAAGCGGACAACCTTAGTTATCCGCTTTAAATATGTACACATTCAATTATTTAACATCAACCTTTTCACCGGCGAGAATTTTATTCATAGTTCTTGCAGCGCACATCTTACCGCACATTGAGCAAGTATGTTTTTCTTCCGGCGGCAATTCGTTATAATATCTCTGTGGTTTTTCAGGTTCAATAGCATATTGGAACATTTCGTCCCAGCACACACGTCTTCTTGCGTCACTCATCTTGTTGTCAATATCTCTTGCACCCGGCACACCCTTAGCCATATCAGCGGCATGAGCGGCGATTTTAGCGGCCACAATACCCTCTTTAACGTCATCGGCATTAGGAAGTCTTAAATGTTCCGCAGGCGTTACATAGCATAGGAAGTCAGCACCGTTTGCCGCCGCAACAGCACCGCCTATTGCAGAAGTGATGTGGTCATATCCCGGTGCAATATCGGTTACAAGAGGACCTAATACATAGAACGGTGCATTATGGCAAAGACGTTTTTCAAGTTTCATATTTGCCGCAATCTCATCTATCGTCATATGTCCCGGACCTTCAACCATAACTTGCACATTCTTTTCCCAAGCACGTTTTGTCAAAATGCCAAGCTCGATAAGCTCTGTAATCTGTGACGCGTCTGTCGAATCATGTGTAGAACCCGGACGGCAAGCGTCACCAAGACTGATTGTTACATCATATTTTGCAAGTATGTCAAGCACCTTGTCATAATACTCAAAAAACGGATTTTCATTGCCTGTCATTTCCATCCAAGCAAAAATCAACGAACCGCCTCTTGAAACGATATTTGTAAGACGACCGCCCGATTCTTTAAATATTTGAGCAGTTCTGCGATTTATGCCTGCGTGAAGTGTCATAAAGTCAACACCCTCTTTAGCGTGAGCCTCTATAACCTCCAAAAATTCGTCAGCCGTAATATCCGCAAGCTCTTTATCAAGATAACCAACCGCATCATACATCGGCACTGTACCGATCATAGCAGGGCATTCGTCAATAAGTTTCTGACGGAATTCGTGAGTTTTGCCGTAACAGCTAAGGTCCATAATAGCCTCAGCTTCATATCAACAGCCATCTTAACCTTTTCCCATTCAATACTGTAATCCGTACAGTCTTTTGAAATTCCGAGATTTACGTTTATCTTTGTTTTAAGACCTTCGCCGACACCTTCCGGACTTATAGCCTTGTGCATTTTGTTTGCAGGAATTGCAACACTGCCTCTTGCAACTCTTTCACGAAGTTCCTCTGCGGTTATATTTTCTTTTTTAGCCACTATTTCCATCTCAGGTGTTATAATACCCTTTTTAGCGGCATCCATTTGTGTTGTATAATTCATATATATCTCCTCTTTCTTTTTATTGAGCATAAAAAAATGCTCTCAAAAAGAGAGCTGTTTCCAAAATCCCGTTACGGCATTACCCGCATACGGTCAATGGGTCGAAGTCAAACTTCCTCTCAGCCGAAAAGCTCCCCTTTTATGTGGATATTATATACTAATACTCACTCACTGTCAAGGTAATATAACGCAAATGTTAATTAAATTTAGTAGACTAAAAATTCAATATGTGGTATATTATAATATAGTAACTGATAGGAGAAAGTTTTATGAAAACGATAAAAGACATATTTTCAAAAATCATAAAATTTATATTGAAAATTACCGGTGATGATTTAAGCATATACGCCGCCCAGGCATCTTTTTTTATTATAATTTCGGTTATACCGTTCAGTATGCTTGTACTTTCAATAATCAAACTGTTCATTAATATAGACATAAACTCAATATTGCACACAATAAATTCATTTGCCCCTGCGGCAATCAGCACGTTTCTTACGGAAACAATAACCGATTTATTTACCAAAAGCGGCTCGGTGCAAGTCATTTCCGTAACCGCCGTATCAACACTCTGGCTTGCGTCAAGGGGCGTTATGGCACTGTATACGGGACTTAACAAAGTCTACCGTTCACGCAGCAAAAATTACTTTATCGGCAGACTTATTTCTATATTATATACGCTTGCATTTATTGCGGCACTTATCTTGACGATTGTGTTTTTCGGTTTCGGAAGCAAGCTCGAATACTTTATCAATTCACATTCGCCGTTTTTCTCGACATTGCTCGACTTCTTTTTAAGGGGCAAGATACTTATATTTATGATTTATCTTACCTTTGTATTCGCACTGTTCTACAAGTTTCTGCCTAAAAAGGACAATCGATTTAAGGCACAGCTTCCCGGTGCGGCATTTTCGGCGGTCGGCTGGATGGTGTTCTCATTCTTCTATTCAATATATATAGAACACTTTTCAAATTATTCATTCGTTTACGGTTCACTTGCCGCAATCGTATTTTTAATGCTTTGGCTTTATTTTTGTATGAACATATTCCTGTTCGGTGCACAGATAAATAAAATGATTGAGGACGGTTTTTTTCAAAAATAACTCTATCCGTTTTATCATCTTTATGATATAATTATAATATACTTTATATAGGGGGGTTAACGTATGACATTTGACACAATCGCATTTACGCAGGACGAGCTTGACAATGCGTTAAACTTATGCTGTACGTCAATCGGGCTTTGCGATAATGACTTTATATTACCGCAAATAGCCGGTGTAACATACATATCAATAGGCGAAATATCCGCAAAAGCAAAATTCAAAAAAGACGATATGAAAAAGCACAACATAAATTGTATCGGATTTGTACCGCAATTTGCACCACAGATATGCGAACATTCTACTTCGGTTTCTTCCTATATAACATCATATATAACATCATATCAATATGAATATGAGTACGAATACATAACAAGCTATTCATCATCATACACCACCTCGGCACAATCATCATTTGCCACAAGCTTTGTAACAGGCAGTAGGTGTGTATATATAAACGGTTACGGAATTAATCTCATATAGGTGGCAATATGGACGCAATACATATAAATTGGACAAAGCCTTTCAGAAACAGATTTAACGCACCTTATGAAGTCGAAGATTTTGAAATACTCACAACAATTCTTTCCGCATTGAAATGGCGTGAAAAAAACGGTAATATAAAAATGGTTACCGATTCCGTAGGTGCACAATATTATAAAAAAACAGGTCTTGACGTTATTTGGAACAGCGTTGAAAATATTCTTGACAATGTCGATGTCAACAGCAATGCTTTTTGGGCGGCAGGCAAAATATTTGCCCTAAAGGAGCAAAACGCACCTGTTGCAATGATTGACACGGATTTTATCGTGTGGGAGAAAATCGACGAAGAAAAACTCGCCGATGTGTCGGTTATCCACTTTGAAAATCTCTATCCGGACGTTTATCCCCCAAAAGAGTTCTTTCATATGGATAACTATGAATTTGACAATGATTTTGATTGGAACATAAAAGCGTGTAACACCGCATTTTGTGTAATAAAAAACGAAAAACTGCTCCGTTATTATACGGATAAATCAATCGAATTTATGCGTCATACAAGCGAACAAAACGACAGACTTGCATATATGGTGTTTGCGGAACAGCGTATGTTGCCTATGTGTGCAAAAAAGCTCAATATGAGCATTATGTCATTTTCGGACTTGAACAGGCTTTTTAAAAACGGCGACAATATGTTTACGCATACATGGGGTATGAAACAGCAAATGCGCGACAATGCTTTTTTAAGAGCCGATTTTTGCAGACGATGTATTAAACGAATTATTAAAGATTATCCCGAAATGAAAAATATTATTATGAATATAGAAAATCTGAAACAGTATTTTTAAAATACTGTTTTTTTGTGCATACTATTAATATATTTACCATCCAAAAGAACGGAGATTATTATGGAATTTATAAAAATTATACTTACATCAGTCGGCTCAATCATCGCATTGTTTTTCTCAACAAAAATAATCGGCAACAAGCAAATGTCGGAATTGAGTATGTTCGACTATATAAACGGTATAACTATCGGCTCTATCGCCGCCGAAATGGCGACTTCGCTTGACGGCAAGTTTTACTATCCCCTTACTGCGATAGTAATTTATACCGTCATTATGTGGTTTATATCATATCTTACCGAAAAAAATATTAAACTAAGACGTTTCTTTACGGGACGGTCAATAGTTTTAATGCAAAGCGGTAAAATATATCAGAAAAATTTTAAGACTTCAAAAATAGATATAAACGATTTCCTTGTACAATGCAGAATAAACGGTTTTTTCACATTAGATGATGTCGATACCGCAATACTTGAACAAAACGGTAAAATATCATTTTTGTCCAAAGTACAGGCACGCCCTGTTAATGTGCAGGATATGAACATCGCAGCAAAACAAGAAAAGCTGTCCTTTACAGTTGTTCTTGACGGACATATTATGGAGGAAAATTTAAAACTCAGCGGCAATAATAAAAAGTGGCTTGAAAACGAATTGCAAAAACAAAAAATCGGCAATGTGAAAGATGTGTTCATCGCACTTTGCGACGGTAATAATACATTGTCGGTTTATAAAAAAACAGACGATTCACCAAAGAATGACCCGTTTCAGTAATGAGAAGTTGTTACGAACGATGTATGGGCGATCATTGGTCCCCCCATTAACGATGTAGGGGCGATCATTGGCCGCCCATTTTAAAATAGAGAATAAACAAGAAAACCACCCCTCAGTCGGCATAGCGACAGCTCCCCTCAATGGGAGCCTTTGGATTGGCTGTTATTCAAAAGCCTCTCCTTGAGGAAAGGGGGACCGCTTGCGGTGGAGTGGTGGTAAGGGATACGGAACGTCGAGGTACCGTATCCTACGAATAAAATTGCCGATGAACTTCATAAAGGCTCCCATTGAGGGGAGCTGTCAACGCAGTTGACTGAGAGGTGGCATAATACAATAAAATACATCAAACAATACAAAAAAGGTGTTTCCGATTGGAAACACCTTTTAAAATTCAAAATATTATAATTAGCAAACGCCCTGAGCCATCATAGCGTCAGCAACCTTCATAAATCCGGCAATATTAGCACCGGCAACAAGGTTAGTCTTTCCGCCGATTTCGCAGTTATATTCCTTAGCTGCAGCAACAGAATTCTTGTAAATTGTAATCATAATGTTATGTAGCTTTTCATCAACTTCTTCAAATGTCCATGAAAGTCTTTGTGAGTTCTGGCTCATTTCAAGAGCTGAAGTAGCAACACCACCGGCATTTGATGCTTTACCAGGAGCAAAGTAAACGCCGTTTTCTTGTAGATATTGTGTAGCCTCAAGAGTTGTAGGCATATTAGCACCTTCTGCAACGATCATTGTACCGTTTGCAACAAGAGCCTTAGCGTCGTCAATAAGCAATTCGTTTTGTGTAGCACATGGAAGAGCAACATCAACCTTAACTGCTTGCCATAGACCTGCACCTTCAACATACTTAGCATTTGGTCTGTAGTTAAGATAATCCTTAATTCTGCCTCTCTTAACTTCCTTGATTTCCTTAACTGCTGCAAGGTCGATACCTTCTTCATCAACAACGTAACCGTTTGAGTCAGAAACAGTGATAACCTTTGCACCAAGCTGCTGTGCCTTTTCACAAGCGTAAATAGCAACGTTACCTGCACCTGAAATAGCAACTGTCTTACCGTTAAAGTCAGTACCCAAATCCTTAAGCATTTCCTGAGCGTAGTATACAAGACCGTAGCCTGTAGCCTGAGTTCTTGCAAGTGAACCGCCCCAAGTTAAACCTTTACCTGTAAGAACGCCTTCATATACGTCCTTTAATCTCTTATATTGACCGAACATAAATCCGATTTCTCTTGCACCTGTACCGATGTCACCGGCAGGAACGTCTGTATCAGCACCGATATGTCTGAAAAGCTCTGTCATAAAGCTCTGGCAGAATGCCATAACTTCTCTGTCTGACTTACCCTTAGGATCGAAGTCACTACCGCCTTTACCACCGCCGATTGGAAGTGTTGTAAGTGAGTTCTTGAAAATCTGTTCAAAACCAAGGAACTTGATAATACCAAGGTTTACTGATGGGTGAAGTCTTAGACCGCCCTTGTATGGACCAATAGCACTGTTGAACTGTACTCTGAAACCTCTGTTTACCTGTACCTTACCGTTGTCGTCAACCCAAGGAACACGGAACATAATCTGTCTCTCAGGCTCTACTATTCTCTCAAGCAATGAAGCCTTCTCGAATTCAGGATGCTTCTCAAATACAGGTTCAAGTGATGTTAGAACCTCTGTTGCCGCCTGTATAAATTCAGGCTCGCTTGCGTTTTTCTCTTTTAACTTTGCTAGTACGTCTTGTGCGTATGACATAGTTAAACCTCCTCTAAAAATTAAATTTTTTTCTCATCAGAGTGTACAATGTTTGCTATGGTTCACTCTGTTGTGCCAATCTAACATATATTTTAGCATTATTTTTATGATTATGCAACAAAAAATTTGAATTTTTTTCAAAAAAATATTGATGTTTTTCGAATATGGCTTAACTATGCCGTTGTTAGTTTTGCGTAACTTTTTATTTCTTTCAAAAATTCATATATTCGATATACAATTTTTCAAAATCTTCACTGTTTCCGAGTGAAATTTCGGAACTGATTTCCTTTATACGACCGATTCTTTCATCGCCGTCCTGCCTTTCGGCATACTTGACGCAACCGCCGAGCGAGCTGTTACCGATAACTTTCGTCTTACCCAAAAACTCACGCGGCAATATTCCGATATTGCAAGCCTTTTCAATCGAAAGACCGTAACCGAAACCGCCGGCAAGATACACCGTATCAATTTGTGAAAGCTCTGTTCCCCACGACTTCGCAAGCACATCAATACCGGCTCTAACCGCCGATTTTGCCATTTGCACCTGACGAATATCATTTTGCGTAAACACAACGTCCTCCGCGACCTTATAACCGTTTATAAAATAGTCGTCATTTAAAAGACCCGTTTTATCAATTATTTTTTCGTCAAGCAATTCCGAAACCAACTCAATTATACCCGTTCCGCAAAGACCGACAGGCGGTTTATCCGCGATAGTTTTTAGTGTCCCCATTTTTAAATCAACACCGCATACCGCACCGTCAACCGAACCTATTCCGCACGAAATTCTTCCGCCCTCAAAAGCAGGTCCTGCGGCAGTAGACGTAACAATCATTTTATCCTTATTGCCCAACGCCATTTCACCGTTTGTACCCAGGTCAATAAACATATTAACCTTATCCGATTTATCAAAATCACTCATATAAAGTCCGCTCACTATATCGCCGCCCACAAACGCAGATATACCGCCGTATACAATTGTTTCAATCGGCGAAACCTTACTTTTTGTAACTTTATCAAGCGTAGTTTTTAGTGTCCCCAAGTGTTTTGATTTAAAAGGATATTCACCGAGTGTACCGCAAGAATATCCCATAAGCAGATGTACCATTGTTGTATTGCCCGCGATAACAACTTTTTTAGTGTCCCCAAATTCTTCAGTCAATTTTTTATATCCGCTTATAATCGTATAACGCATAACAGCCGAAAGCTCGTCCAACCTTCCTCTGTTTGCCGACTCGATTCTTGAAAGAACATCCAGTCCGAAACGTCTTTGAGGATTAATTGTTCTGTATGTTTTTAGTGTCCCCTTATCCGTCACAAGTTCAAAAGCAACAGTAGTTGTACCTATATCAATACAGACTGCACTGTCACCCTCTTTAAAATTCGGTTTATACTCATAACTCGACAGCACTTCAAATCTGCCGTTTTTTATATTACTTCTTCTCGGGCAGTCGAAATTAGAACATTTTGAACAATCGTGCTGTGCATTAAATACCTTTTCATCAGTCGTAAATTCAAGTATGTAGCCAAAAGTTTTTACGGGTTCAAACATAAAACCGCTTGTCATTTTTATTCCGTCAACGCCTGTTTTTGCGACAATAACAGATTGTTGAGAAAGTGGAAAATCTTTCGGTGCATCAAGACGTTTTTTAACACCCCAAGACTTTTTTGCACACAAAAGCTTTATATTTTCGGCAAGCACATCATCCATCATAAAAAGATACTCGTCCGCCATTGCGTCAACAAGTATACCTTTCATACCCTCACCGTTATCAAAAAAGCTTTTTGATATTCCGCTAATTTTTTCACCGACCGTAAGTATGCAATATGCTTTCATATCCTCCGTTACGGCAACTGCACGCGGGGACAGTAAATCCATCACCGTTTCTTCAAGCTCGTCAAAATAAGAAGAAACAGTTTCATACACACTGCTCCCCTCAAAACACCCCAAAGTTTTTAATACTTTATCTTTATCTATTTTTATCGAAAAATCTTTAATCTCTATTCTATTCATATCATACTACCCCTCATTTATAAAAACAGCGGTACTTTTCACCGTACCGCTGATGATTAATAAAATTTACCGTTTGCCCTGTCAAACACCTGTTGAGTTCCGGCAGAGTATTCTCTGTTCATACGTTTTAACGGACTGTATGTATTGCCGGTAAAGAAATTCACACCGTACACCGTACTGAATGAAATCTTATAACCAAGCTGACTTTTAACCGCATTATCGAGTGTTGTCGTATAATATCCGTACGGCCACGAAATACTTGTCACATCTTTTCCGGTAACTTCTTTCAAAATTTCTCCGTTACTCTGAATATCAGCGAGTATATCGCCGTAAGCGTTTGTATTGTTGTAAATCGCCTTTAACTGTTCCTTAGGCATACTGTGAATACCGTTTGTGTGATTGCCTATTTCGACAAGTCCGCTGTTCGCCATTTCATATGTTTCGTCAGCAGTCAAATAACCGTAACGGTCTATGTATGAGCCAATCAAAAACATTGTAGCCTTTGCGTCATTTTTCTTTAATATCGGAAATACCTCTGTATAGAAGTTTGAGTATCCGTCATCAAATGTCAAAAGCAATATTTTTCTGTTGTCAATATCAGCCATATTCGCCGTTGCGAGTTCTGTCGCGGTCATCGGTATATATCCGCAGCTTTTAAAGTATTGTATATCCGCATCAAGCTGCTCGGGTGATATTGTATAGTCATTCCAACGTGACGAATCAGTTGTCACACTGTGATACATAAGTGCCGCAACCTTTGCCGCCGCACTTGCCGACACGTTACCCATTGAAAAAAGCGTTATAAGCACCGCCATAACGGCAATTATCTTTTTCATTACTATCGTAAAATCCTTTCCTCCTGCACCGTAAAAATGCGGTGTATAATTTTTACTTCTATCTTGCCTATTGTACTATACAACATCGTTTCTGTCAAGCCAAAGTATATGAGCTGTCGATATTTTGTCGACAGCTCATAAAATCACATCTTGCAATGTATTTTTTGAGTATTTTCAGAGAAAAAATCTAAATTGGCATTATTTTCTCTTGAAAAACATTTTATTCGGCAATGCAAACACAAGTACAATCCCCACCGCAATCGCCACGGCAACTTTTATTGTATCAACACCTGTGTACATTGCTTTCATATAGTCCGACGATATGATGTTATAAACAGTGTTATACATACCCGCACCGGGTACAAGCGATATTATTCCCGAAATCAAATAAACCGTAACGGGCATACGTCTTACGTTCGCCAAAATCCGCGACAATACCGTCACGGCAATCGACGCAACAAATATAGCAAGTGCCGTTTCGTCGCTTATTCTAAGTGTAAACAAATACACCCCCTCTGCGACTAAACCTGCGATTCCGCAAAATATCAATTCACTTCGGCTCACGTTAAATATCACTGCAAAAGCCATTGTCGCCGCAAAAGCGACAAACATTTCAAGAAAAATCATCCCATAATACCTCCCGTCATATGACCGAAAATGTACATAACACTGCCCGCACCTGTGGCAAGTGCAATCGCCACAACTACCGCATCAAACAATCTCGCACCGCCCGAAAGGTAATCTCCGGCAATAATATCACGAATTGCATTAGTTATTGCCAAACCTGGTACAAGCGGCATAATAGCTCCCGTTATCATAGGATTAATATTTTTTCCCAAACCTATTGCATAAAAGAGTAATATCAGCAACGCAATAACAACTCCGCCCGAAAATGTTATAATAAACTCCGCCGTATGATGTTTTCTCAAAAACCATATAAAAACATTGATAACCGCACCGACCACAAACGAATTAAGTCCGTCAAACGCATTACCGCCAAACAACAACGTAAAAAATCCACAGCAAAACGCTACCGCAACAGTTTTCACCCATAACGGATAAGGTTTCTGCACCATTATATATTCAAAGCGTTTTAAAGCCTCTTCAAAGTCGATTTTATCATCAGTAATATCTCGTGACATCATATTAATTTTCGATACTTTATCAAGGTTTATAGTCCGTCTGCGAACTCTGACCGTTTTTGTAACATCGCCGACAGTGACAAACAGTCCTGTCATTACGACCAAAACCTCACTTTTACCGTCATAAAAGTGCCGTATTATCCTCTCAACCGTATCTTCGACACGACTCGTTTCCGCACCGCTTTCAAGCAAACCTCTGCCGACATCCGCCGCAAATGTCACAAGTTCATTTATCTGCATATTCTCATCTCCTCACACAATATGCAGACAACGCCAAAACTTATATATCCTTTACCGAATTAACCTTTAATACAAAAAGTATTGACGCTCCTACACTTATAAGTATTGTTCCCACTATAACCATAATATTTACCTCCGTTTTTGTCAAGGTGATCTTAGAAAATTTCTCGTTTTTTACCCTCAAGACCACAACTTCACTTTGACAATTTAGCTTTATTATGATTATATTATAACAACTACAATGTCCAAAAAACCGTACACAAAAAGATGGCATTTTCATGCCATCTTTGGTATAGTGAACAAATTTTAAATACTGAATTATTCAGCAAACATAGGAGTTGACAAATATCTTTCACCTGTATCAGGCAAAAGAGCTACGATTGTTTTACCCTTGTTTTCAGGGCGTTTGGCAAGCTCTGTAGCCGCCCAAACAGCCGCACCTGATGAAATACCTACAAGTACACCTTCACTGCGGGCAATATCTCTGCCTGTCTTGAATGCGTCCTCGTTTTCAACAGTAATGATTTCGTCATAAACCTTTGTATCAAGAGTTTCAGGAACGAAACCTGCACCGATACCTTGAATTTTGTGCGCACCTGCTTTGCCTTGTGACAATACCGGTGAGCCTGCAGGCTCAACTGCAACAACCTTAACGTCAGGGTTTTGTGACTTTAGATACTGACCTACACCGGTAACTGTACCGCCTGTACCTACGCCGGCAACAAATATATCAACTTTACCGTCTGTATCTGCCCAGATTTCAGGGCCTGTTGTTGCTCTGTGATAAGCAGGGTTTGCAGGGTTTGTGAACTGGCTTGGGATAAAGCTGTTTTCTGTTGTTTCAGCAAGTTCCTTAGCCTTTTCGATAGCACCTTTCATACCCTTTGCACCGTCTGTCAAAACAAGTTCGGCGCCATATGCTTTTAATAGATTACGTCTTTCAATACTCATTGTTTCAGGCATTGTGATTATAATTTTATAACCTCTTGCAGCGGCAACCGACGCAAGACCGATACCTGTATTACCTGATGTTGGCTCGATGATAACAGAACCTTCCTTTAACTTACCCTCTTGTTCAGCCTCATCAACCATTGCCTTTGCTATTCTGTCTTTTACCGAACCGGCAGGGTTAAAGTATTCAAGTTTACCAAGAACGGTTGCTTCAAGGTTATTCTTCTTTTCATAGTTTGCAAGTTCCAATAGCGGTGTACCACCGATAAGATCTGTAATTTTCTGATATATCTTTGACATTTTAATTCCTTCTTTCTGACTTTTAACACAATTTACTTAAAATTAGTCAACGGCGTTGAATGCGTCGTCAAGAGCTGCAATAAGGTCATCAATATTTTCTGTACCGATTGATAGTCTTATTGTATTTGGCTTAATACCCTGTTCTGCAAGTTCCTGTTCATTGCACTGTGAATGAGTAGTTGTAGCCGGGTGAATTACAAGTGACTTAGAGTCTGCAACATTTGCAAGAAGCGAGAAAATTTCAAGGTTATCGATAAACTTGTGAGCCTCTTCAACTCCGCCCTTGATTTCAAATGTGAAGATACTTCCGCCGCCGTTTGGAAGATACTTCTTGTATAGTTCGTGGCTTGGCTCTGTAGGTAGTGACGGATGATGAACAGCCTCTACCTTTGGATGCTTGTTTAGGTAATCAACAATCTTTAGAGCGTTTTCAACGTGACGTTCAACTCTTAGTGATAGAGTTTCAAGACCCTGTAAGAAGATGAATGCGTGGAACGGTGAAAGTGTAGCACCTGTGTCACGAAGCAGGATAGCTCTGATATATGTTACAAATGCGGCAGCTCCTACATCATTTGCAAAGCTGATACCGTGATATGATGCGTTAGGCTCTACAAGGTGAGGGAACTTACCCGACTTAGCCCAGTCAAAGTTACCGCTGTCAACGATTACACCGCCGATTGCAGTACCGTGACCGCCGATAAACTTAGTTGCACTGTGAACAACGATGTCTGCACCGTATTCGATTGGTCTTACAAGATAAGGTGTAGCGAATGTTGAGTCAACTACAAGCGGAATGTTATGTGCGTGAGCAATCTTTGCAATTTCTTCAATATCAATTAGGTTTGAATTTGGGTTACCAAGTGTTTCAATGAAGATTGCCTTTGTGTTATCCTGAATAGCTGCTTCAAATGCACCGTCAACTTCAGGGTCAACGAATGTTGTTGTAACACCGAATTCAGGGAATGTATGTTCAAGATAGTTGTATGTTCCGCCGTAAATTGTCTTTGCGGCTACGATGTGATCGCCTTGCTTAGCAAGTGTTTGGAATGTATAAGCAAGAGCTGCCGCACCCGATGCAACTGCCAATGCTGCAACACCGCCTTCAAGGGCTGCTATTCTCTGTTCAAAAATATCTTCTGTAGGGTTTGTAAGTCTGCCGTAGATGTTACCTGCATCTCTCAAACCGAAACGGTCAGCTGCGTGCTGTGAGTTGTGGAATACGAATGATGTTGATGCATAAATCGGAACAGCTCTTGAATCTGTAACAGGATCTGCTTGTTCCTGACCAACGTGTAATTGCTTTGTTTCAAATCTCCAATTCTTGTTTGACATAATTTTGTACCTCTTTCTTTCTCAATTTTTATATTTATGTGTATTGTTCTTTCCTATTAAATTAGTTACAGCAACAGCAACACATTCGTCCGTTCTGTACATACTTTAGATTTTGTGTTATCATATCGCATTTTCCTTTCTTCTCTTTTCCTATGGAATTACTATGATTTGTATTATAGCACATTTTTCCGATTTGTCAATACCTTTTTGAAAAATTTTTTATAAAAAATAAATATCCGCTAAAATTCTTCGATTTTATGCGGATATTTACCTCTGAAATATTATCAAAAATCATATTGTATATGTTCAGATTGCTGACAAAACCGTTATGGTTTTGTCTACTGTATTCTTTGGGGAGTTTGAGGTGCAGCCTCATTAAAAATCATTTCTGGCGACATGTGCGGCAGAAATGACTTAAAATCTAAAGTTTCGACTTTGGAGGAACTTTATGATTTTTTCTTTGAAAATACTCAAAAATTACATCGCAAGATGTGATTTTTGGAGCTGTCGACAGGCTCGCAAATTTTTTATATACACCAATCCCAATAACCGTCCTTCATAGACGCATTTCCGACACTGTACTCAAGTTCGGGATTTTTCACGCTGACTTTCATACCCTCCGAAACGGAATTAACGATAAACGCATTACCGCCGATAGTCGTACCCTTACCGACAACCGTTTCACCGCCGAGAATAGTCGTACCCGAATATATCGTAACGTTGTCACTGATAGTCGGATGACGTTTAACGCCCTTTAACTGCTGACCTTTTCTTGTCGAAAGTGCGCCTAAAGTAACGCCTTGATATATTTTTACATTATCGCCGATTTCGGTAGTTTCACCTATAACAATACCTGTACCGTGGTCTATAAAGAAATATTTGCCGACAGTCGCACCCGGGTGAATATCTATACCTGTTGTGCTGTGAGCATATTCCGTCATTATTCTCGGAATCATAGGCACGCCCAAAAGCCACAATTCGTGAGCAATTCTGTAAACAGTGATTGCAAACACTCCCGGATAACAGAAAATTATTTCATCTGTGCTGTATGCCGCAGGGTCACCGTCATACGCAGCTTGAATGTCTGTATTTAAGTATTCTCTTATTTTCGGTATTCTCTTTAAAAATTCAAAAACAACTTCTTCCGCTTTTTCCTCTGCCTGTGCCTTACTGCACTCTCTGCATACATCTTGATTTGCAAACGCGTTTGATACCTGTTTCTTCAAATGATACTGTATAAATTCCAGTCTTTCACCGACAAGAAACTTTAAGTATTCACTTCTGACCTTGTTGTTGTCAAAAAAGCCCGGAAAAAGCACTTTTCTTATTTCATCTATAATTTCTATAAGAATATCCTTGTTAAGCATATTCTCTTCGTCAATTCTTGCTGTAATGTCACATTCCTTGTAGCTGTCTAAAATCACATTGACTAAATCTTCTACTTTATTCGCCATATGTAAACCTCCTTATGTACTATTTTATGCACTGTTCCTATAGTCTATCACACATATCGAAAATTGTAAACTAAATTTCCGGTCTTGTCACCGCGTCGGGATTGACCTTATGTTCACCGATAAATTTCTCCATCCAAATCATATCATACCACTTGTCGAACTTGTAACCGCACTTTTTAAATGTACCGATAAGCCTAAACCCCATATGCCCGTGGAACTGCATACTGTTGTTTGTCAAATGCTCATCTTCATTGTCCGTATACGCAATACAAGCATACATATTAAGAATGTTTTGTTTCTTCAATCTTTTTTCAAGTTCAAGATACAACTTTTTACCGTATCCGCCGCCTTTTTTGTCCTCTCTTACATATATAGTCGTTTCAACGCACCAATCATACGCTTTACGTCCTTTAAATCTTCCCGCATATGCATAACCGACAATTTCATCGTCTTCCACCATAACAATGTAAGGATACTTTTTTGAAATATTTTCAATACGACTCCTAAACTCGTCTACAGACGGCGTTTCACATTCAAATGATATTGTTGTGTTTTCGACATACGGACGGTATATTTCAACCAACACTTCCGCGTCGGATAATTCAACATTTCTTATATAACTCATTCTCATTCTCCTCTAATCTCATAAACTACTAAAATTATATCACACTGTCATTTTACCGTCAATCCATTCTAAAATAAATTAATCGGATAATTCCAATATATCCCTGTAAAAATAAAAAAACATCGTTTTTGCTTTGGAGATATGCAAAACCGATGTTTTTTCGATTGAAATATATAAAATTTTAATAAAATCTGATACAGTAATATTATCTCAAAAATTTAAAAAAGTAAACAGTTTACGACTAAGTGGTAGCTTAATCCGGAAACTTGGTAGCAAAAAATGTGACATTTGTAAAAATGTCACATTTTTCGAGTTAATTCTGTTCAATTTTTTTCCTTTTGTAGTTCAACAATTTTATCTTACCCATAACCGCAAAAAGCAAAATATCAACGACGCTTATTGCCATTGTTTTTACCATTTCCGTCAAACCAAACGCACAAATTACACCAAATATTACAAGTGTAATACAAAGTACAATTCTCGCCCTTTTTCCGAAAACTTTAACTTCAATTTCTTCCAAAGGTTTGTTTATAGCCTCGATTGGCGAAATTGCAAAGAGTACCCCAATAGATAAAACGGTTGCGACTATGTATACGCCAAGGTTATACGGAAGATATTTAATAGCAAGCAAAACGCATAAACACATCGTGCTTGATGATATAAGGCACGTCAAAGCCGAGTCACAATGGTATCCGCCCACATATTTACGAATGAACTTATACATAAAACCAAAAATAATTACCTGCGGTATCATTTTCATTATCAGACCTATTGCAAGCATTATTATATCTGTACATATAATGCTCATTATAAGGTCAAGTCCATATGTATATTCTTCCTGTTCATCTTTTTTTATATATCCCAATTTAATGGCATACTCCATAGCCCATTCCGAAAATTTACGAAACATAATCAGAACTTACGATATTTCTTTAATGCCTTTGGTGGCTTTGCTTGACCGTTAAATGATGTTGATGTTGAATTACTGTTAATTACAAGCATCAAAGCCGAGCAAACAGGCACAAGCTTAATTAGTGTTGGAACTACTTTGTTTAGGAACTTTTTCATAATAAAACATCCTTTCTTATCTTTACGTTTGCCTATATTCCTACAATCACATTATAACATTAAATGTCAACAATGTCAATATAATTTTCAAATGTTAATTTGTGAATTGTTTATGGAAATAACGGTTCTAAACATACCTTTGGCTTTATCATACGACCAACTCATTTTACCATCATATTTGCTTAATGAATTATTTATACTCTTAATACCGATTCCGTGAGAATTACCGTCATCTTTTCCGCTTCTAAGCATACCTTCGACAACTATCGGCTCTTTATCGGCATAATTTTCAACTTTAATAACGCTAAATGCGTTATTAACTGTATATAAATCAATAAATATATCTTTTCTTGCCGAGTTTGAGCAAGCCTCTATTGCATTGTTAATCAAATTAGAAAATATAGCAACAGTGTCCATTCCGTCGATAAAATCAAGTTTAGGATTGGTTGAAGTTATGTTTAGCTTAATTCCGTTTTCTTCACATTCTTTTTTCTTGCGAATAAGTAATATATTAAGAATATTATTGTCACTGTATTTTTCTATTTTTGAATCCTCACACTCTTTTTCAATCTTTCCCACATATTCTTGAGCTTTTTGGATATCTTCCGAAATTAAAGTTTTCAAAACATTTAGATGTTCTCTGAAATCATGATTCATTATTCTGCTATGTTCATACTTTTCACCTATGGTTTTATATTCCTCTAATTCAACACGATTTTGATAATTTTCTTTCTCGAGTATTCTTATCTTCATATTTTTTGACAGCATAATTTCATTAACCGCAAATACAACAATATTAACCGTAACTGCTAAAATAAAAATAGAGAAAAATATGCGTCCATCAAGATTTAAAGGATATACTATTGCTATACATACAAAAGTTACTATTGGCATAGCAACTAATATCAGCGACGAATTTTCTGAGGCAGCTATACCTTTATAATCATATTTTTTTGCAATTCGATTTTCTACTTTCTTTATTATAAGTATTGCAATAAAATAAAGAAACTTTCCTCCGGCAGTTACAAGCATTGACTTTTCAGGTGTTAAACTCTCTGAAGTATACGCATCCAATCCTAATCCCAAAACAAAAGTTATCACAGTTTCACCTAAGAACATAAACGTAGTCATAACAAATACTTTGAATACCGCAACAGCATAATCTATCTTGTAACCCATTATAAAAATCAAAGAGTTGACTACTAAAAAAGTCGAAATATTAATTAATACCCGATTGAATAGTGATAAGCCAAAAATAATTAAATATCCCACAAAACCGATAGCAGCACTTATATAATAATTTCTTTTCGGTTTTAGAGTTGTATTTGCGTAATATAGCATTATCACAAATTCAAGCATTACTCCACTAATTAATCCTGCATCTATTCTCATTTTTGTTCACCCATCCAATCTATAAAATATTTATTAAATTCCGTATATTTTCTTCGCGACATATGAATTTCATATTCATGATTTCCTATTCCACATTTTACGTGTGACGGCGAATATGCTTTTACATAATTTAAGTTTACATAGTAACTTGCGTGTGACTCATAGAAGAAATATGAATTTATCATATCTTTGACCATTTTATACGGACGGTCAATTACAAATTGTTCATCTACCGTAACAATAGTCGTCTTTTTGTTCTCGGCACATATAAAAATAATTTTATTTATCGGTATATTCACAACATTTCTGTCGGTGTTGAATTCTATGCATTTGTTATCGCTCTCCAACCGTTTCAATGCCGATCTAACCCAAATTTCAGTTTTTCTTTCGACATAGGCTTTACCCAAAATCTGAATGCATACTCGTTCATAGCATAGTCCATATAACCTCGTGATTGGTTACGAAAAATAACAGACATCCTTTGTTGACATTGTGAATGCTTTCCGCCGCCACAATTCCGTTGACTTCATCCATTTCCACATCTAAAAATACTAAATCGTATTGCCATGCATTTTTGATAAGATTTTCAGGATTTTGATACTTGTCCATCTTGTACGGCATTCCCATCTCTTTCAACGTTTCTTCAATCAGTGTTTTCTCATTTTCCAATACTAATTTATTGTCATCGCAAATCGCTATATTTAATTTCATCATTTTCTTCATCACCAATTTTATTTATTTCATAAATATTTTATCCTATATTGTATTATTTTGTCAATATATTTCACTGTAAAAATAAAATTACTCTACACTTGACTTATGTTACTATTGTGCTATAATTCAAATATAATCAATATCACTGTGAGGTTTTAAAATGATTAAAGAACTTGTACATGACCCAATATTTTTGGCATTAAAATCAGAACCGGCAACAGCCGCCGATTTACAAACAGCCCAAGACTTGCTTGAAACCTTAACCGCACATAAAGAAATATGTGTAGGTATGGCGGCAAATATGATAGGCGTAAATAAAAGCATTATATGCTTTGATAATGACGGAAAATATATGATAATGCTAAATCCCGAAATAATTAAAAGGTCTGACCCATACGAAACGGAAGAAAGTTGTCTTTCCCTGCTCGGCGGCCCTCGTAAAATAAAAAGGTATAAGAAAATACGCGTGCAGTATCAGACACTTGATTTTAAAATAAGAACAAAAACTTTTGAAGGCTGGACAGCTCAAATCGTCCAACATGAAATCGACCACTGTAACGGTGTTTTGATATAATTTCAGAATTGCAAATCGACATAATGTGATTATTTTTGAAATATTTAAAGTAAATTCATAAAAAACTATTGACATATAGTCGATTGTGTAGTAGAATAATAAGGCAGTTTACTGATAGGGGTGTAGCTCAGTTGGTAGAGCAGCGGTCTCCAAAACCGCGTGCCCAAGGTTCGAGTCCTTGTACCCCTGCCAAAGAAAAGTCTTGAAAACCCAGTGTTTATGCGGGTCTCAAGACTTTTTTGCTTTTTAAATTTATTTTCACTTTGTCACTATTTTTCACTTTTTAGCACTATTTTTCGAATAAATTGTAATACAAATTGTAATACAGATTCTTGACTTTTCTCAAAAATAACGATTTTCACTCAAAATCGGCGATTTTTTATAAAAAAATTGAATTTCGTTAATATTGCACAAAACCGTTTTATCTCATTTGTGCAATATTAACCGACATATAAAAGAACAAAACTTTTTGTAAGAATATTATATCAGCCATTCGGAATAATATCAATTATATTTGATATTGTTCTTTTATTCTGTTAGCTACTCACATTACAGAAACGTCAGTATCGGTGCATATTTCATTTTCGTTGCGAATTTTCATGTACCGTTATTGTTATGTCAAACTGTTTTTCCTCCTGAGGGAGCAACTCCCATACTGCATTGTTCCGAAGTGCACGTGAAACTGAGTCATAATAGCCTGACGACGGTTCCCATGCACAATTATAATCGCCTCTGAAACCGCCAGCAGTTATCCAAAAGCCGAGATACGGGAGTACATTATTATCCCATTCTATATCTGCCTGTACATCCTTTCCCCTATAATCGATGCCACATTTACCCTCACTTACCGCTCCGCATATATAAAATTTTTCATATCCATTCGAACAAATTTCATCAGTTCCTATACTGTATCTATCGCCGAAAAATTTATGCATTTCTCTTTTGTTGTTTAATTTTTCATCACACAAAGCATTTTCAATTAAATCAGTTCCTTTTGGAAATATAATATGCATGTCTTCATATAAATCAAACAAACAGTGCATTGTATAGAAACACGGATATATATTCTCTGATATATTTTTTATTCTGTACTTCAATATAAGACTGTTTTTATTCAAGCTTATTCGTTTTTCAAAGAAATACACATCATTTTCTGAATATAATACAATATCCTCATTATCAATAAGCATATTCATTCTTGACGTCCAAATGTCACCATGATCATTATAAGTAATCTCTCTGCCCGAATATATAATTTTTTCAGCATCAATATTGGGAAAGGTATCATCAAATCCGGTTGCCGCATACTTTTCAAAGCTATCACCTTTTTGAGGAATATCTAAATTACTGTGTTTGGGTTGAAAAAGCAGTTCAAAATTTTTATTATTGAAATACAGCGATGATATATTTCCTCCACGTTGATAATCGATAATCACGCGTAATATTCCGTTATCTATTTTAATCTCACCGTTATTTACGCAAAAACCCTTATTTAACATATGAATTTATTCCTTTCACAATTTTCTCAAGATGTTCTATATCTCCCTCTGACAGCTTTCCGTTTTTATCAGGCGGCAAATTAATGACTACATTATTTTTTTGAGAAAATGCCCTGATACAATTTTGCACAGTTTGAGAAATATCCGTAAATTCTTTCTTTTCATATTCATCAGAGTTGAACCATGAAAATCCTTCGCGTGAGCATATTGTCATTTCAAACGGTAAATAATATTTTTCTCCTTTATATGTATATATTTTCGGATCGTTCTCTGAACACGGATACGGATCCCATAAACGAAAATCAGACGGAAACATTCTTATCGGATCACCTTCAATACAACGTTCCGGCATATAGCGTTCTTCAGGCTCGAGTGTATTTCTTCCGATAGTATGATTTATTCCTATCTGACATGACGGATTTATATTTTTTACCATATCATAGAGAATATCAAATTCCCATGCGTTTCCGGGTTTATCCCAACTTCCGTCGAGCCATAATTCGCATATATCACCATAATGGGTTAGTAGCTCATATATCTGCGTTCTCATATACGGTAAATATCCTTCTCTAAAATTCTCTTTATACAAAATTGAATTTCTATCCCATAGTGAATAATATATTCCCAATGAAATTCCGTACTTTTTACATGCTTTTGAAACCTCTGCGATAACATCTGTCATACAAGCCGTATTTTTCACACAATATTCCGTTGTATCGGTATTCCATATGCAAAACCCATCATGATGTTTGGCTGTTATTATCACATATTTCATACCGTTTTCAGCTGCCGTTTTCACCCATCCGTCACAATCAAGTGATGATGGATTATATAGCATTTTGTCTAATTGACCGTCCGACCATTCACAGTTTGCAAAAGTATTTATTCCAAAATGTATAAACATTCCAAACCTGCGTTCAATTTGTTTTAACTGATATTTATCCGGCATATGCCGCTTTCCCTTGTAATCATAATAATTTCTGTTCCTTTCTTCTATAAAGACTTTAATTATACCGTCATCTGCTGAAAAATCAAAGTGTCCACAGCTAATGTTACAGCTATATTATATCGGTCAAATTGTGCTCATTCAATAGAGAAAACTTTAATTATATATAGAAGTTTTTAATATTATTTTCACAGAGAGAATAAGAGATACTATTCGCAAATTATAAATAACACATCGATTATATCGGAATAAAAAAATCTCTTGCTGTTCAATAGGGGCTACATTAGCAAGAGATTTTTTTATTATCCGGCGGTTAAGGGGTTGGAAATGAGAGAGAATATTATTTTGAACCCTTATAATTCAGGGAGAGTCCGCCATTTTTATGAAAATGTGTTTAAAGAGTTTTTTCTCTTCGCTTATAATTTTAAATTATCGCTCCCCAAAAAACAAGACGAAAAATATTATTTTGTATGTGAAAAAAATATCTAAAACTACAAATAACAAATTATTCACCTGTATTCCGTATTCGTCTATATTGCTCTTAATTAGCCTTTTCTATATAATATTATTATAGAAATAATATTTAAGGAGGCTTGACCATGAACGTCAAAAAACTTGTATGCAGTATCATTAGTCTTTCCCTTCTCGTCAACTGCGGAATAGCAGCTTTACCGGTAAGTGCATCCGCCGTTGATACTGATACGGAGATTTATGTATCTCCCGACGGTAACGACTCAAATTCCGGCAGTTCCGAATCACCTTTTAAAACTCTTGAACGAGCTAAGGCCGAAGTTAGAGTGCATAACAGCAATATGTCCGGCAATATTATCGTCAATATTGCATCCGGTGTTTATTATATGGATAACACTCTTGAATTCACCCAAGCAGATTCCGGAACTAACGGTTTTAGTGTAATTTATCGTGGCATTACCGACGAGAACGGAAACAGTCCAATAGTCAGCGGAGGTGTTGATATTTCCGACAATTGGGAACTTTATGATGAATCGCTTAATATTTATAAGCATGAAAATATTGATTGGTCTTTCAGACAATTGTATACTAACAATGACCGCGCCATACGCGCAAGAGTTCCTAATCTGGAAAACAAGGAAACCGGAGGTCCTTACTTCCGTGCTTCAGGAGGGGATGGCTCATATCCGTTGTTTATAGGCACAAACAACGAATATGCTCAAAAGGCTGGAAATGATGCTGAAATAATATGGAATTAAAGTTGGAGTCAATTCCGTGCAAGAATAGAATCATACAATTCTTCTACCGGACGTGTTACTTTCAAAGCACCTGACAACAGTTTTGCATGGAATCACCACACACAGGGAGATACACCTTTTTATCTTGAAAACTCTCTCGCCTATCTGGACTCAGAGGGAGAATGGTATCTTGATAAAGACACTTCCACACTTTATTATAAGCCGCGCGAAGGCGAGATTATGAATAAAACCGAAATTATAGCTCCAAAACTTGAAACAATTATTGATATAAATGGCACCGATGAAAATAAGACAGAAAACATTACATTTGATGGCATACAATTTCTTCATTCCAATTGGCTCGCCCCGGACAGTTACGGATACTGTAGCGTGCAAGGTGGGTTCCGCTATCAAAGTGAAGGCGGCAAAGACAACAGTGCCATACGCGGAAGCGCACGCTATGACGCACCAAAATCAATGGTACAGCTTAGACACACAAAGAATATCAGCCTTATAAACAGTGAATTTTCTTTTTCCGGCAGTTGGGGAATTATGGGATATGAAGATACCGAGAATACATTTATAGATCATAATGTTTTCACTAAAAATGCCGGTGGAGGTGTTACTATGGGCATGGCAGGCAGAGAATGGGACGATCAAACCGAGAATGAGCAGCCGCGTACATATACCGATACGGATGGGCAAAGCCGCTATGACACCATTACCAATAATTATATCGACCATGTTGCATGCGAATATCAAGATATGGTTGGTATAGGCGCAATGCTTCCTCAGCACATGACTATCGCCAACAACGAAATCGGTTATCTCCCATATACTGGCATAAACATAGGCTGGAATTGGCTTGACACCGATCATGGAATGACCGCAAACAAGGTATATCAGAATTACATACATAATACTTGTATGCTTTTACAGGATGGCGGCGGCATTTATTCACTCGGTCGTATGAACGGCGACTCAAATTTCTATTATAATTACATTACAGATATAGAAATGAGCGAATGGGCTCCTCATAACAATCTGATGGGTATATATTTTGATAACGGCAGTTGCTATAAAAAAGCTCAATCAAATGTATTTGACAATACAGTATACTCATTTCAGGCATCTAACCCACCAAACCACGACAATATTTTTGATGGTAATTTTTATAACTGCCCCGGCGGTATCAGTAGCATAGGATCTTCTGCAAGCATTGATAATCGTCCGTTCACCTCAGACTCTGTTCCTGAAGCGGCACAAAGAATAATTGATCATGCCGGCATTGACAAAGAACCACTTGAAAATCCATCTTCAAGAGTCAACCTCGCATTTGGTAAACCCGTTTTTTCTTCTGAAAATGATGACATAAGTCCGGCTTCAAATGCCACAGACGGCAATCCATCAACATTATGGGAGCAAAACATTGTAAACAGACCTGATTCGTCAAAGGCTATCACGTCTCTCACGATCGATTTGGAAAACGAATATTCTATTGATGAAATTATGATTTCTTTCCAATACGGAAACCGCTCACGCTATAAAATAGAATATTCCTCAGACGGCAATTCATGGGATACATATGTTGATAAGCTATATGAATCACCTTCTTCCTCATCATCCGTATATGAAACAAAATCAAACGTCAGAGGAAGATATGTAAAACTTACCATGAACACCGAAGGCTGGGGTGCCGGTGTATATGAAATATACATATACAGCAACAGTGACAATGTACCTGCTTCTGCGAATATTACTCCTGACTCGGTTTCATATGATAAAAATCCGGTATGGAAACAGGCAATACAACTTACTTCATTAGAAAACGGAAGTTCGCTGACTTCACTCAGAAACGGCGACTATACACTTATTGCAGATAAGGATTACGAAAAGCATTGGAACAGTATAACATTAAACACATCATATCTTGACACGCTTACCGAAGGTATAAATATAATTCAAGCTGATTTTGACCACAGTCAACCAAAAAACATTACTATTAACGTTTCAGAAAACGACGAAATTACAAATATCGCTCTCGGCAAACCTGTTTATGCGTCTTCATATAATACTGATGAAAACCGATACGCTTCCTATCTTGTAGATGGTGATTCTTCAACACGTTGGGCACAGCAACAAGGAACAGCCGGTCAAACGTCAACAATTGACTTAGATTTAGAGGGCATTTATAATATAACAAAAACTTCTATTGATTTTGAACTTGACAGTGCCGGATACAATTATAAAATAGAGTATTCTATTGACGGCAACAACTATCAGACATTTGTCGACAAGCTGTCACAATCAACAGAAACCAGAAAAGTAATTGACAGCGGAAATATAAATGCTCGTTATTTGAAATTTACCGTAAATAATAACGAGTGGGGAGCCAGCATTTGGGAAATACAAGTCAAAGGCGCACCTGTAAACAACTGGTCAATTCTATCAGCTATATTCAAAAGCGGAACAAACGTTGCCGGTGGAGAAGGCAATCTAACTGTAAAAATCACAGAGCATAATAATGTTGAAGATGCCAACGTATACTGCGCAATTTACAACTCAGATGGTGTTCTTCAATCGACAGCGCTAAGTTCCGCTCCTGAATTCAGTGACAGCGAAACCGACAGAGTTGTATGCAAAGTAAAAATGCCTGAGGAAAAAGGAACTTATCTGCTCAAGGTTTTCTCATGGACATCCACTCAAACACCTGTAAGCAATGTATATTCAAAAAGTATTACAGTAAAATAGAGAAATATTGACACATCTTTTCAATTAGCACACATCAAGTAAATACCCCTTGTATATGATATGTACCCGCTTTACCTGTCTAAACAGGCTGGCGGGTACATATTATTATCCAAAAATGTTCAGCATATAAAAACACCGCATTTTGTATTATGCGGTGTTTTTTATATGCAATATTTTTATTTCTTTTCTTCTATTTCCCACGCTCTGCTCTCAAAATCCTTCTCATATTCCGGCAGATACAATCCGAAATTCATAAGGGTACGTCCTGTATATTCTTTGTTATCCACTATATATGTTTTTCCTTCGTCAAGTCCTTTTAATTTAAGTCGTCTGATTTCTGAATTCGGTTTTGCAAGTTTATTATAATAGAATACAACCGCCTTAGTCTTATCCTCAGACACATACATCCATGATGCGCTTCTGTTTTCAAATGGGTTAATAAGTCGATATAAATCTCCGAAACAAACTATACTGCGTATACGTTTATACTGTTTAATCTGCTCCGAAATATCATAACATTCATCATCTGTAAGTTTTGACAAATCAAATTCATAACCCATAACAGCACTCATAGCCACTTCCGAACGCAGTTTCATAGGTGTTGTACGTCCTACTTGATGATTCGGTACGTCCGATACATGTGCGCATATTGTACTTGACGGATAAACCATTCCGGCTCCGTACTGTATATACATTCTTTCCACTGCATCTGTATTATCGCTTCCCCAATTCTGCGGCATATAATACAATATTCCGGGATCGTTTCTTCCTGCACCGCCGCTGCAGCCCTCAAACAGAATATTCGGGAATGTTGAAACAAGATTTTCCATGAGTTTGTATACGCCAAGTATATATCTGTGCATAACTTCGCCTTGTCTGTTCGGTGGAAGTGCCGCCGAATTAGCATCACTTATGTTCCTGTTCATATCCCATTTTATATATTTAATATCTGCACTGCCAAGAACGGCTGTAAATACATCGGTAAGATATGCCACAACATCATCTCTGCCCATATCAAGCACATATTGATTTCTGCCTTCATGCATTTCTCTACCCTGTATTCTCAATGCCCAATCGGGATGTTTTCTGAACAAATCACTGTCTTCCGATATCATTTCAGGCTCAACCCAAAGTCCGAAACTCATCCCCAATTTGTCAACCTTTTCAGACAAACCTTTAAGAGAACCGGGAAGTTTGTCTGTGTTGACAAACCAATCTCCCAATGACGATTTATCATTATTACGTTTTCCGAACCAACCGTCGTCAAGAACGAAAAGTTCGATTCCAAGTTCCGATGCTTTTTTACATATGTTAATAAGTTTATCTTCGTTAAAATCAAAATATGTTGCTTCCCAATTGTTTATAAGTATAGGTCGTACCTTATCACGCCAAATGCCTCTGCATAAATTTCTGCGATACAGTCTATGAAATGTACGCGACATTTCGCCCAATCCGTTCTCTGAATATACCATTACCAACTCCGGCGTAATAAATTGTTCTCCCTTATTAAGTTTCCATTTGAAATTATGCGGATTTACTCCTGCCTGAAAACGCATTGTTCCGTAAGTTTCCGCTTCCAAAAGCATTTTGAAGTTTCCGCTGTAAACAAGAGAAAATCCGTATACTTCACCGAAATCCTCTCCCGCATCTTTTCTCATAATAGCCATAAAAGGATTTTCATTCGGGCTGCTCGCCCCACGTCTGCTTTCAATGCCTTGAAAACCTTTTTTTACCTCTGCCGTTTCTATGTGTTTTTCACGAATCCACGCACCGTGCAAATGCATATATTTAAAATCACTGTCCGAAAAATCTATACTTGCACTTGCAGCATTTGTTAGGTACACTGCCGTTTTGCCGCTTAATACTCTACTGTGACGGCAGATTATCGGCATAGTTTCGCTTATGGAGTAATACAGTTCAACACTGACTCCGCTTATATCATCTCCAACCGTTATTATCAGCGTTGTAAATTCTCCACTGCTATTTTCATATATATGCGGCAAACCCTCAATATCCGGTTTTCCTTGAATAATCTTATGCGACTTATATCGCATATTGCACATATCATATCTTCCGTCTTCATATTCAAATTCCAGTGCCGGAGAACGCATGTCCTGTGCTCCGAACATTGGATATTCCTGCGGCAATACATCAAGAGAATATTTATAATCCTTGCCCTCATAAGCTGAAAATGACGCTCTGTCACGCTTAAGAATATATATATTATTACTGTCTATTCGTTTTCCATAATATATATGAAGCAAGTCTTTGTACTTTGATAATTCAATACAATAGCTTATGCTATCGTTATAAATATGAAATATATTATTATTAAATTCAATTGGCATAATAATCACCGTAACCTTTCTACTTAAAAACTGTTTGAAAAATTAACGCCTTATCTATGGCAGATAAGGCGTTAAGTAACATTTATCTTCTTATTTCATTCCCCATAGTTTTAGCTTTTTCTGATAATTTTCAGTTATAATCTTCTCAACATTAGCCTCATCAAGGCTCTCCGCCTCAGACATAAAGCTATCCCATACGGTATTAAATTCTTCTTCACTTGAAGCATTGATAAGTTTTGTGCTGTATTCAAGTGACAAATCACTAAGCTTTTTATAATTTAGTGCCTCAACAGTTCCGCCGACCGGAGTCAAATCCTCGTAAGGTGAGCAATCCCAAACAGTATCACCCATCGTCTTTTTTGCAAAAGCAGTCGTTTCATCAGAATTATAAGCATTGTATAGATAATACGGCAAACCGTCCTTAGCATCGCCATTCTTAACACAAATTGTCCAATATCTCACACCTGTCTTTTTGGAATATGCCGATATGTCTGTATTCATTTCATCAAGTGTAGCCTCATCAATTGTTCTTACTCCATCCTTAACAGTATAATTAACTCCATCAATACCGCTCATTATCAGTTTCTGACCTTCATCACTTGCAATAAAATCAAGAAATTCAATTGTTCTTTCAGGATAAGGATTTGTTGAAGTAATACCTACAATATCCCAACCCATAGGATTTCTTGAACTATACGTTGTCTTTGACGGATCTACTCCATCTGCAACAACCTTATAAGGCAAATATACTGCATCTTCATTGCTTTCGCTCAAAATTGTGCTTGCCTCACCGGTATTCCAATATGCCTCAGGCGTAGCAAATACCACACCTGATGTAAGCTTTTGCTTCCAAAGTTGTTCCTTGTTGGTCGCCCATTCCACATCCAGTAGTCCTTCGCGTTTTATTTGGTTTATGTACTTCATCATAGGTTTGTAATTTTCATCTTTAAAATCAAGCTGCAATGCTCCATCTTTTTCCGCATATGTTTTCATACCAAACATACCCTTAAAGCTTCCAATAGCACTTCCCCAATTTTCCGACCACATTGTAAGCGGAATACTTGTTTTTCCGTCAATATCAGGATGCTTTTTCTTAAATGCCTTAAGGTATTCAATAAATTCAGACTGTGTTATAGGTCTGTCCCCGTTTACAACCTCCTCGGGAGCAACTTCACTCAAATAATCCTTTCTGATCATAAATGCAAGAACAGGCTCTTCGTCTATGCCGTACCAGTTTGGAAGTCCATAAATATGACCGTCTTCACTCTTTGAGCGATTAAGATATTCCCCGTACTGCTCCTTTATATTAGGTGCATATTCCTCAATAAGATCTTCAAGCGGAATTAGTGCTTTTGCGGATATGAACTTATCAATCATACCGGAACTTCTATCAATTAATATCAAATCCGGATAGTCATTTGATGCAAGCATAAGATTTAATTTTTCTTTTGCATCTCCCGATGCCTGATTATAATCAAGAGTCACACCGGTTTTTTTGATAATTTCACTCGAAACGTCATCGTTTCCGAATGATGTAGTTACATTTTTATCGTAAGCCGTAAGAGTAATATTTCCCTCCTCAACCTTTTTATTATTACCCCCGCATCCTGCAAGAGAGGAAACTGCCAAAATTACAGCAGATGCTATTGCAATTATTTTCTTTGTTTTCATTTTTGTCATTCCTTTCTTTTTATAATTATCCTTTTACTGCTCCCATCATAATTCCGGAAACAAAATATTTTTGTACAAACGGATATACCATAATTATCGGTATAGTAGATACTATTGTAGCCGTCATTCTTATACTGTCTGAAGATGTCGCCTGACGTCTTGCCGCATTAGCAGCTGCTCCCGCAGTATCAGTCAGACTTGCTGTCTGATATTGATTCAGTATGTTCATCATTACTGCCTGTAACGTTTTCAAGTTTTGCTTACTTGTGTATAAATATGAATCAAAGAATGAATTCCAGTGATTTATAGCTACAAACAATGCGATTGTCGCTATTATCGGCACCGACACCGGCATAATAATCCTGAAAAATATTACTATATCATTTGCCCCGTCAATAGTTGCCGATTCTTCCAACTCTTTCGGAAGCTGTGACATATAACTGTTAATAAGTATCATATAATATACACTTATAATTGAAGGAACTATATACACCGCAAAATTATCTATAAGTCCCAAGCTTTTATATACCATATATGTTGGAATTATTCCGCCTCCAAAATACATTGTAAAGACAAATATTTTTCTCCAAAACTTATATGCCACAAGTTCTTTTTTTGTAAGCACATATGCAAGCATTGAAGTAAACAATACCGAAAGAGGTGTTCCTACTATTACTCTTAACACGCTTACAGCCATAGAGTTTAAAAACTCCTTATCTTTCATAATAACACCGTATGCACTGAAATTCAATACTCGAGGCAATAGCGACAGTCCGCCTTTCATTGTATCCATAGGATCGTTTATAGATGCTATAAATACATACCAAAACGGATAAAATGTTATAATGAATAAGATTGTTAAAAATATTACGCATATGGTATCCATTGCAATATCACTTTTAGTCCTTTTAATTCCGTATTTCTTCATTTCAGCACCTCCTTTACATTATGTGTGCACTGTCAAATTTACGCGATATATTATTTACAATAACCAACAGCACAAACGATATTACTGACTTAAACAATCCCACAGCCGCACCGTATGAATACATAGACTGCTGAATACCAAACTTATAAGAATACAAATCTATAACAAGTGCATAATCCATAATTTGATTATTCTGCATAAGTAGTTGCTGTTCAAAGCCCGCGTTCAGTATGCCTCCTACGGCAAGTATAAGCATAATAACTATCGTGTCCTTCAAACACGGCAGCGTTATATACCATATTTTTTGAAGTCTGCCTGCACCGTCAACCTCTGCTGCTTCATATATTGCAGCGTCTATTCCCGATATTGCCGACAGATATATTATTGAGTTATAACCCATGCCTTTCCATGTATTAGCAATCGCTATAATCCACCAGAAATACTTTCCGTTTTGGAAATATTGTATAGGCTCATCTATAAGATGTAGTTTTAAACAAATTGCATTTATAACACCGTCTTGTGACAAAAGCGTTATAAATATATTTGCAACAACAACCCACGAAATAAAGTACGGCAAATATGATACTGTCTGTACTACTCGTTTAAATCTTCTCATTCTTATTTCATTAAGAGCAAGTGCTATTATTATCGGTGCCGGAATTGAGAATATAATTGTCAAAAGACTTGTTGCAAGTGTATTTCTCATTACCTTGTAAAAGTCACCGCTATCAAATATAAAATATTTTATCCATTGCAGTCCTACAAATTCACTTCCGAAAAATGACTGAAAAAACGGCGTTCCGTCAGGAACATAATTTGTAAATGCCATATACAATCCGAACATAGGAAGATAGCACATCAGAATTACCCATATTATCGCCGGAATAAGCATTATGTATAAATAACGCTGCCGATACAATCTCGTCTTAAGATTCATTTTTTTTGCAGTCGGCATAGCATTCAAATTTTTTTGCGTTGCTGATTTCACCGGTTATTCCCCCTTTTTATTTTATATATACATGATTCCTCAGGATGAAGTTCAATACTCATTATGTCTTTGACCTGCATATTTTTTCCGCTCCACATATCGGTCACAGAATATTCAGTATCTTTTTCCAACCCTATGCGTTCCAAATCTATATTGTATTTTTTGTTCATTGTTCGCTCATAGTTGAACACCGCCAGATAAAAGCCGTCTTCATCATCCAGCGTGAACAGATCGTTTGTCCACTGTCCTGTATTACCTTCAACAGGTCTAAATGCTTTTCCTTTTCTCGCAAGAGCATTAATATCCTCATTTGATGTCAATTCTTTTGTAAGCTCCCGCATTCCCTTATTTTTATATGAGTCACTTAAAAGCATCATAGTTCCGCATATAACTGCTGAATTATATCTTGTCCTCGCTTCTGTTGCCGAAGCTGCAAAACTAATATGATCCGGATCGGTAAACTGATACAAAGTATTGTCTTCCCACCAACCATAATTCAGAGAATTTAGCATATATGACGTTTCACCTATATCGTCTGCAGTATCACACGATATTCTTCTCGCATGTGCATACTGATACGGGAACAGTGGTGCTATCGAATAGCTTAGGAAAAACTTATCTGTATCAACATAGTCAGTAAACATTTTTAGTGCTTGATTATATGCCTGCATACCCGTCTTTACATCAGGATCACGATGATTTCCCTCCAAAGCGGCATAGTTGAGAAAATCTATTTTCAGAAACTCAAAGCCGCAGTCTATAAACTTATTCATTATATAATCAAGCCTTGCTTTCATAGCATCGCTTGTCGGATCCATAGGCAGTGAGCCGGAATCCTTCTGAATTGCCGCAACTCCACCATTCGGTTCCTCAAGCACAGCATCTCGGTATGTGTAATCATACCCAGGCACTCCCATATTCCACCAAGCCTCAGTAGACCAGAATACAAAGTGAGACCAATATATACCTGCTCTCTGACCATTAACGTGACAATGCTCAACAAATTGCTTGAGTTGATCATCTGAAAAAGAATCCCAATATGAATCAAGGTTAATATATGCCACATCATTATCGCCCTTAAAATCATTATCTCCAAGTTCTTTTATAAAGTTAGATACATCAATGGACTCGTTATAATTTACTTTTGATCCTTGTCCATACCAACTGTTATAACCAAACGGTACGCCATCTTTCCATTCCAGCATTGGGATATTTCTTGTATTTGCATCTCCGTAAGCCTCCATGCCATCGCGCCAATCGTCGAAATATCCAAGGAAAAATCTCGGTGATGTCAGTATGTTTCCGTCTATACTTCCATGCGGGACATAATCATAAGTATCCTTTGCGGACCATATTCCTCCAAATCCGCCAAAGAAGTTTATACTGTTTTCGCGTGAATACTCGCTTGTTCCCGTCTTAAATGTGTCATGATCAATTGATCCTGTAACTATCGATGCTCTTGAAGTATTGTCATATAATGAAGTAGCCCAATAGCTGATATGTCTACCGTTAATCTCATCTCCACGGTATCTTACCCATCCGTCATTATCATACGGAACAAAAAGTGTTCTTCCATCGTCAATCTCTCCAATATTTACAATCCCGCTACCCATAGCAGTAATCGGAGCAAGAAAATTAGAAGAAATACTTTTATCAGATTCAATTTCCATATTGGTTATAATGTATTCAAGTCCGTTATACAACCAATATCTCTGACGCATTATCGGAAGTCCGGGTTCATATGAAGTTACCGTATAAAGAGTTCCCTTTCCATAGCCGTCTTCAACGTCTTCCTTCGATACCGTTCTATAAGAATAATCGGAAGATTTAACAGCAGTATTTGTATCGTCACCCTCAAGCTTAGCCACAGCCTCTATACCCTTTACTCTAAGTGTATCGCCGCAGTAAAAATCACCTGTTCCATTCTCCATATTATATTTAATCGATACTGTTCCGTTGTCAAAATTTCTCGTTCCTAACGACTTATACCTTGTTTTGCTTTCCGATGATTTTGTCAATTGTATTTTATCAATATCCGGTGCATCGGAATAAGAATTTGTAAATTTGATTTTATGTTTACCTGCTGACAAATTGATTTTTGTGCTTATTGTTTCAGTATTGTAATCCTCTGCGGTAATCGGACAATATAATCTGTCATGATATTTTCCGTCAATATATATTTCCATTCCGCGATATTCGGGAGATGAATACCATATTGTCATTTCATATGTACCCGAATCTGTATTTACATTAAATTCCGCACTGCCGTCAGGGCCTATTCCTGTTATTCCGCTGCTGTTTTTCGCAGTATAAAGATTATTTCTTATCTCTGCACTTCCAAAAAGCTTAGCTTCTGTTTCTTCATAACAGTTATCCATAACCTCCTCGGGAGCAAATACCGTAATACAATCCACCGAGCCCATATTTCCTGCTTCGCCGTATATCTTTACGTCATTTGAACCGGCATTTAGGGGAAGTTCAACATATTTTCGTCCCTCTTTTGAAAACTGCATATCCTTTGCCGAGGTAACCTCAACGCTACTGTCACCGGATTTAATATAAAACGGTATGTTACCTGATGATGTATAATCCACTATAATTCCATATACACCGTCATACGGTGCGTATACGTCAAGCAATATATTTCCAAAATCTGTTTTCGGAGCACCTATATTGGATACAACCGCTCCACCCGAAGCACCGCTACTACTGTTTCTCACAGCGTATCCGCCAAGTCTGCCACCCTCTGCTTCATATACTGTCTGCTCTATTTCCACCTTCAGAAAATCAAGCTTTCCTTTTCCAGACAACTGTACTTCATGCCTGCCTTTATCCAAATAAATATCTGAAATTTGATTTTCTCCGTTGAGAGTCATTTCATATATATTATCTCCGGCATCTATCGTCAGTCCGTCACCTTTTCCGCGAAAGTTTATCTTATAGCTTCCCGATACCGGTGCATTAACAATCATTCCCGCTCCGTCTTCAAGCGAAGTAACCTTAAAGTTTTCGCCATCTGTAATCATTCCATATGAAGCTTCTGTACTGCATTGATATCCGTTCACCGCCGCACTTCCCTGTACTGGAATTACAGAAGCTGATACTAAAATTGTTATAATGCATGCCGTAAAAAATGCTGTTAACTTTTTCAAAGTCTGCACCCCTTTCTCTTTATTTTTCTTAATTCTATAATACTGTATCTCCACCAATTTTTCAACGTGTAAAAATTTTATCTCATATAGAAAAATTTTTAATATTCAACCAAAAAGATTATTGAATATAGGCTTAT
>QTVU01000024.1 GCA_003460745.1 Firmicutes bacterium AM55-24TS | reverse complement strand
TACAAAAAATTAAAAAATTTCCTATATTAAATGACAATAAAAAAAATATATGTTATGATTAAACCTATCGGATAAGTATGATATAAAATACGGTGTGAGAAGGGGATTATATGTACAAGGTATTGCTTGTTTTTAAGGATGAAAATATTTCTAAAAAGATAAAAAGAATGAATATTTGGGGCGAAAATTCGGAATTTGAAATATCGGCGGTCGCAAAAGACGGTGCGGCGGCTTATGATGAGGTTAGAAAACAGCACTATGATTTGGCAGTCATGCAAACGGATATTGACGGAATGGACGGACTTCAGCTTTTAAGGCACATCAGAGGTGAAAGGCTGTGTTCGTGCGTGGTGCTTTTCAGCACTGAGCCGAATTTTGAAAACGCAAGACAAGGTATAATTTACGGTGCGTTTGATTATCTTACAGAGCCTTTGACTGAAAAGTCGTTCTGTTCGATTTTCGACCGTATAGAGAACAGAACTGACAAGAAGGAAGAAGTTTATCATTCCGAAGAAATACTCAGTTGTATAGAACAGCACGGCGGCAATCTTGAAAAACAGCTTGCCGATACACGCACTGATATATATAATATGGCTACAGATAACGTGCTTGCGGAAAATGCGGTTATCAGCACATACGACAATGTTGTAAACGAACTTTTCAAGCAAAACGAATGGCTTGATTTGTATATTCCGCATATTGATGTCAAGGAGTATGTGGGGATAGAGAGAACCGAGGACGCCGAAAGGGCGGTTATCGAAACTGCAAACGAAGTGTGGGAATTATATCCCAAAGTTCAAAATCCGCAAATGCAGGATGTTATATTATACATATTGAACAATCCGGAAAGTGACCTGAAACAAAAGACTATTGCGTCTAAGCTGTATATGAACAGTTCGTATTTAAGTACGGTGTTCGCAACACAGACAGGTATGCGCTTTGTGGATTATATCACAACTGTACGCTTAAAACGTGCAGGGTGGTTACTGAAAAATACGGAAATGAAAATTACCGAAATCGCATTAAGACTTGATTATAAGGACGTCGGATATTTTTCGCAACTTTTCAAAAAGCAATACGGCATTGTTCCGTCACAGTACAGGTTGCCGGATAATTATAATTATCAGATTTAAACTTGTATAAAGACGGATTTAATAGTATAATGTTACTAAAAAGAAAAAAAGGAGCGAATTAATGAAGCTGAAAAATATATTGATTTTAATACTTTGTATAGTGCTTTGTCCGCCGATAGTAATGGCGGTAAGTGACAATACGGTGTACACCGAATTTACCGGCGGAAACAGTTCGAGTACAGGAAACGGAACAGAACAATCACCTTATAATCTGTTTGAGGACGCATTAAATGCCGTTGAGGACGGCGGTACAATATGTGTCGGCGAAAAAGGCGCATTTGTAAACAGCAGTGACGATAAACCACTTGTAATAAACAAAAATGTTACAATCACTTCAAAAAGCGATACCGCACCGGAGATTTCAATACGCAAAGCGGGTGTGGTTTTGGGCGGAAACGTGAGTTTTAAAAATGTGGTTTTGTCGCTTGTAAACGGCAATCACGCACTGATTGCGGCAAACGGATATACACTTACGCTTGACAATGTTACATATTTTCAAAATACAAGGGAAGTACATATTGTAGGCGGTACGTTGTACGACAAAAACGGTGTGAGCCTGAGTCCGACGGTCGGATAAAAAAGCAAGATAGTTTTAAGCGGTAATAAAACGCATTTCGGAAATATCTATGCAGGAAGTATCAACGGTACCTTTGATAAAGATGTTGAAATTGATATAAACGGTGTGACGGGTAAAAATATCGGTAAGGTGTATTCGTGCGGAGCGAAAGAAGGTTATTATAATTCCGATAATTTCCTTGATCCGAATAATGAGCCGACCGCACCGACTGCCGGTTCGACAGTGTACGGTGTGACGGGTAATGTGAATATTAATTTGAGCAACAGTCCGTTATGCGAGATAGACGGCGACTGCGGGAGCGGCAGAGCAAACGTCAGTGTGGTAACGGAATATCAGTACAGCAGTGTAATGAAAAATATAGGTTTGCTTACGGTTGACAGCGGAATGATTGAGCTTACCGAGATTAATGACGATGTCAACGTAAAGATTAATTCAAACGGAATTTTGGATATGTCAAACTTGGGTGAATGCAGTGTAAATGATTTTTACGGCGGAGGTACACTTGTTTTGGCAAAGGACGGATTGCTTACGGTAAACGGTACACTAAGCGGTGTGACAGAATTTCAAACTTCGGGCGGAGTAAATTCTTCGGGTATTGCCGAGTATGACAGGTTATATATTAAGACATCAAAGGGTGACGGAAGTTTTACTTTCAATCCGTATGCCACTCAATCTGATATGACGCTTGACAAGACGGTGGGCGGCTTTAAGACGAGCACTAAAACGAAAGAAGCTGTTGTTTTGAAAAGTTTTGGGATAACAGGGAGTGAATTTAATGACACTTCGCTTGAAGTTAATCAAGGTTATTTTGATATTCCGATTGAAACGGAATTTGAGGGCAGCGGTTTTTATGATATAAGTATGGTACCGCTTGTTTATACTGTTTCATATAATGGTAAAACGTACGGCCCGAGAAATTCAACGTTGACAGATGACGGAAATTATGAGGCTGATTTTAAGAAACTTAATATGTGCTTTGCACCTATAACGGGCAATATAAGCGTTTCGAAATATTCGTCAACGATTGGATTCATGGATGATATTGCAGAGGGCGTGTATTATGTGACAGTTACTGCACCGACCGCAAACGGAAATGTTGAACGTAGCTTTAGACTGATTATCGGAGATGTGACACCGACAGCAACACCAACCGCCGAACCAATGGCAACACCGACAGCAACAGTCGAACCAACAGTTGAACCAACACCAACAGTTGAACCAACGGCAACACCGACAATAAAGCCAACAGCCGAGCCAACGGCAACACCGACAGTTAAGCCGACCGCCGAACCGACGGCGGCACCGACTGTAAGCAACAAAGTTGAGTTTACAAAAGACGGTGACAGGGTTAATGCGAAAATTATATTAGATAAGCCAGTGTCGGCGGAAAATATAAAAATGTATGTTGTATACAAAGAAAATGATGTTTTGAAACGAGTTGAAACGGTGAACGTAAATGATGATTTTACGGCAGAATTTACAATACCGAATGAACTGAAAAATGCAGAAATATCGGTTTATATATGGAACGATAAAATGAACCCGTATATGGATATACAACAAATAACGAGCCTGGCGACAAAATGTCGCCAGCTCCAAAAATCACATCTCGCGATGTAATTTTTGAGTATTTTTAGAGAAAAAATCATAAAGTTTCTCCAAAGTCGAAACTTTAGATTTTAAGTCATTTCTGCCGCGCATGTCGTCAGAAATGATTTTTAATGAGGTTAGCACCTCAAACTCCAAAGAATAAAGTAGACAAAACCATAATGGTTTTGTCTATAATCTCAAATGACGACCGAGCAGTCGTCACTTTTTTAATTTGATGAATATTTGTTTATTTAGTGCGAAAATTCCGCATTTATATTTGAATTTCATACTTGTATTTTTAAAAACAAGTTTTCGGTACATCAAACGAAATTGTTTATAAAGCTCTTTGATTTTATCGTTTTCTCCTAAAATGCCGTAACCTTTAATGATACTGTACATTGCCATAGAAAGAGCCTTTTCGGCGAGGGTGTATTCTTTTTTGTTAAAGAAAAATTGACAACGGTCAAGCATACCTTCGGCGGCGTTTAGGTTTTCGGTTTTAAACTGCGTGTGCATAATACTGCCCTCACGCTGAAGATAAAAATAAAGAGGTTTTTTTGAAACTGCGATTTTACTGCATTGACTTATGATTTGATGTACGGCAAATTCGTCCTCATGCAACGTATTAAGCGGAAAACGAACAGTATTCCAAAGATGACTTTTATATAACTTTGCCCACAAGGTGACGTAATAAATTCTTGTGTCGGTGTAAAAATAATTCCAAAATGTATCGGTTGATATAATTCCGTCTGTGACAGTTACGTTTTCCTGCGGAGAGAGATTGCCGTTTTCGTCTACACTGGTGTAACCGCACATTGCTATATTGGTATCACCGATATTTTCTGAAAGAAACTCAATCATATTCGGTGCGATATAATCATCGGAATCGACAAACGTTATATAATCGCCGTGCGTATTGTCAAGACCGATGTTTCGTGCGGAAGACACACCTCCGTTAGGCTGGTGGATTACCGCAATTCTGTTGTCTTTTTCGGCAAGACTGTCGCATATTTGCGGTGAATTATCCGTTGAGCCGTCATCAATAAGTATTATTTCAAGATTTTTATATGTTTGGTTAAGTATGCTCATAACGCATTTTTCGATATATTTTTCAGTGTTGTATACAGGCACTATAACGCTTATCAATTTCATATTTTCCACCTACCTTTTATAATTAAGATTATAACTGATTATAATAATTAAGTCAATAAAATCATAAATATAACACACAATGAAATACAGAAAGGATATGAATATATTATGTTTCGAGGGTACAATTTAAAACAAAAAGAAGTTGTGAATATAAAGACGGCGGAGCGGCTTGGACGCATCAGTGACGTGGAGATAAGCGAGAGTACGGGGAACATCGAAGCTATAATAGTTCCGCGAAAAGGGTGCTGTTTGGCAAGGCTTTTCGGAGGGGGTGAACTTGTCATTCCGTGGAGCGCTATTGAGGTGGTCGGAGAAGATTTGGTTCTTGTGCGATTTTTTGATATTGATAATGAAAAATTATCTTGAAAAAAATTATCGAATAGTATATAATAATACCATAAATACTATACATAAAGGAGAAACACAAATGAGATGTCCATATTGCGGATTTGCCGAAAGTAAGGTCATTGATTCAAGACCTACCGAAGAAAGCAATTCCATCAGAAGAAGACGTGAGTGCTTAAAATGTCAAAAGCGTTTCACTACATACGAAAAGCTTGAGGCGATTTCGCTTGCGGTTATAAAGAAAGATCAGTCACGTCAGCAGTATGACAGAGGAAAAGTGTTAAAAGGAATAATTACGGCTTGTGAAAAACGTCCTATATCTCTATCGCAAATGGAACAGATTGCGGACGATATTGAAAGCGAATTGTATCAGTCAATGACGCGTGAAATCGAAAGCACCGCTATCGGTGAAAAGGTTATGGAAAAGCTTAAAAAACTTGATGAAGTTGCTTATGTACGTTTTGCGTCTGTATACAAAAGTTTTGATGACATAGATACGTTTATGGCAGAATTGCAGGGACTTATTGATGATAAAAAATATTGATTTGCATACGCATTCAACTGCGTCCGACGGTACGTTTGCTCCGTCGGAGGTTGCGCATAAAGCACATAAAACAGGACTCAGTGCCGTCGCACTTACAGACCACGATACGATAAACGGACTTGCCGAGTTCAAACGTGCTTGCGGTGAATACGGAATTGAGGGTATATCCGGCGTTGAAATAAGTGCAAAGTACGAAAAAGAAATGCACATAGTCGGCTTGTTTATTGATGAAAACGATACGGAACTTGCCGAAAAACTTGACGAACTAAAAAATGCAAGAGAAGTGCGTAACAAAAAAGTACTTGAACTTGTGAACAGGCAAGGTATGGAAATATCGGTTGACGATATACTGTCGCAAAAAGACGGTGCAACACTTTTGAATACAGGCAGAGCACATATTGCCCATGCTATGGTGAAGAAGGGATATGTTGCGTCAGTAGACGAGGCATTCAAAAAGTATCTCGGCAAGGGTATGAGCTGTTATGTTCCGCGAAAAACGTATTCGCCTAAAGAAAGTATTGAAATGATTAAAAATGCAGGCGGTTTGGCGATTTTGGCACACCCTGTTTATATTACGGAAGATTACGACAAATTGTATTCGCTTTTGAAACAATTAAAGGAATACGGACTTGACGGTACGGAATGTCTATATAACTGCTATTCCGAAGAATTTTCAAAAATGTGTTTTGATATATGCGATAAATTAGGACTTGTAAAGTCCGGCGGAAGTGATTTTCACGGCGGTAATAAGCCTGATGTGGAGCTTGGAAAAGTTTCGGGCGATTATGTGCCTTATGAATTTTTGCTGAATATGAAAGAACAAAGGGGTCTAATGTAATAGACCTCTTTATTTGTAAGAAAGGACTTGATAAAATGGAACGAACTATTGCGGCAATTTCCACTCCGCAGGGTAACGGCGGTATAGCGTTATAAGAATAAGCGGTAATGACGCTGTTAAGGTTGCGGACAAGGTTTTCTTCGGAAGTAAAAAACTTGCCGATTGCGATACACATACCGTTCATTACGGTTTTATAAAAAACGAAAAGGGCGAAAAGGTTGACGAAGTGCTTGCAACGGTTATGCTTGCACCGAAAACTTTTACGCGTGAAGATGTTGTGGAAATCAGCACTCACGGAGGAAGTACAGCGTCAAGAGCGGTACTTGATACGATTATAAGAGCAGGCGCGTATATGGCAGAGCCCGGTGAGTTTACGAAACGTGCATTTTTGAACGGACGTATAGATTTGTCACAGGCAGAGGCGGTAATTGATATTATAAATTCAACAAACGAACTTGCACAGCGAAACGCACTTTCGCAGCTTGAGGGTTCACTTTCAAAAGAAATCGAAAATGTAAGAAATGAGCTTGTTCACCTTGCCGCACAAATGCAAGTCACAATAGATTATCCGGATGAAGATTTGGAGGATATTACGACTGACGATATAAGAAATGTTGCGCATGACTGCAAAAACCGAGTGAATAAACTTTTGTCAACCGCCGACAGCGGTAAAATATTGCGTGACGGTATAAAGACGGTTATAGTAGGCAAACCGAACGTTGGTAAATCGTCACTTTTAAATTCGCTTGCAAGAGAGGAAAGAGCGATTGTTACCGACATTGCGGGAACAACACGTGATGTTATAGAGGAATATATCAACCTTGACGGAATACCTCTTATGCTTATCGATACGGCAGGTATAAGAAATACCGATGATACGGTTGAAAAAATCGGCGTTGAAAAGTCGATTAAATCTATTGAAAAGGCTGACCTTGTTGTCGTTATGATAGACGGCAGCGGATTTTTCGGTGATGAGGACGTGGAAGTTCTGCACGCGACCAAAAACAAAAAACGAATTGTTCTTATCAACAAAACCGACCTGGGTCAAAGCAAATATGTTGAGGCGGTTAAGGCAAAGGCAAACGGCAGTGTTGTTATTGAAGTGAGTGCGAAAACGGGTATGGGACTTGATATTCTTGCCGATGAAATCCGCAAGGTTTATAATTTCGGCGAGCTTGCAAGAGAGGACAGTGCCGTTGTAACAAATATGCGTCACAAGACGGCACTTATAAAAGCAGGCGAAGCACTCGGACGGGTTGTTGAGGCTATTGATATGAATATGCCGTCCGATATTGCATCTATTGATATTAATATCGCCATTGACGCACTTGGTGAAATTACGGGCGAAACCGTGTCGGACGATATTGTTACGGCGATATTCCGCAGTTTTTGCGTGGGTAAATAGCTGAGTGAAATTGTTAGAAAATTCACAAGCCAAAATAAAGCAATTTTTTAAGATATTTACTTGAAAAAGACGAAAAAAAGGTATATAATAAAAAGAGGTAAAAAATTATAAAGAGAAAAAGGAGTTTTGTGTAATGAGTACATTCATAGAACAATTAAAGGAAAGAGCCAAAAAGGACATCAAAACTATCGTTCTTGCAGAGGGCGAAGAAATCAGAACTTTGAAGGCTGCTGAAATGGTAAAAAAAGAGGGCTATGCAAAGATCATTCTTGTAGGTAACCCTGACAAAATAAAGGCAATGGCTGCCGCTGAAAACCTTGATATTGACGGTATCAAAATTGTTGACAGCGAAAACAGTGAAAAGAACGAAGAATACGCAAACGTATTCTATGAATTGAGAAAGAAAAAGGGCATTACACCTGAACAGGCTGCCGAAACAATCAAAGATCCGTCATATTATGCGGTAATGATGGTTAAACAAGGCGATGCTGATGGTATGGTATCGGGTGCTATTCACTCATCAGCCGACACAATTCGTCCGTCACTTCAAATTCTAAAGACTGCACCGGGTACAAAGCTTGTATCTGCATTCTTTATTATGAATGTTCCTAACTGCGAATACGGTCACAACGGTACATTTATTTTCGGTGACTGTGGTCTTAACCAAGATCCGACTGCTGACGAAGTAAGTGAAATCGCTATTTCATCAGCTGCATCATACAAACAGCTTATCCAAGACGAACCGAGAGTTGCAATGCTTTCATATTCTACATACGGCAGTGCAAAGAGTGCCCTTGTTGACAAAATGCAAGAGGCTACAAAGCTTGCAAAGGAAAAGGCTCCTGAATTAAAGCTTGACGGTGAACTTCAGCTTGACGCCGCTATCGTTGACAGCGTTGCTAAGTCGAAAGCTCCTTCATCAGACGTTGCAGGCAGTGCGAATGTACTTATTTTCCCTAACCTTGACGCAGGTAACATCGGTTACAAACTTACTCAAAGACTTGCTAAGGCCGAAGCTTACGGACCTATTCTTCAAGGTATCGCAAAGCCTGTAAACGACCTTTCAAGAGGCTGCAGTGCAGAGGACATTGCAGGTGTTGTAGCAATTACAGCTATACAGGCTCAAAATAATTAATCAAAAAATGAAAGGAATTTTAATATGAAAATATTAGTTATAAATGCGGGTAGTTCATCATTGAAGTACCAGCTTATAGATATGGACAACGAACAAGTTATGGCAAAGGGTCTTTGCGAAAGAATCGGTATTGAAGGTTCAAATCTTCAACACACAAATGTTGCAAAGGACGAAAAGACTAAGATTGAAAAGCCGATGAAGGATCACGGTGACGCAATTCAGATGGTTATTGACGCACTTGTTGATGAAAAAATCGGTGTTATCAAGTCAATGGACGAAATCGGTGCAGTCGGTCACAGAGTTGTACACGGCGGTGAAGAATTTGCAGGTTCATGCGTAATTACAGAAGCAGTTATGAAAGCACTTGAAAAGTGTACACCGCTTGCTCCTCTACATAACCCACCGAACATTATCGGTATCAAGGCTTGCCAAAAGATTATGCCTAACACTCCTATGGTTGGCGTATTTGATACAGCATTCCACCAGACAATGCCTCCAAAGGCATATATGTATGCTTTGCCATATGAATACTACAAAAACTACGGTATCAGAAAGTATGGTTTCCACGGTACAAGCCACAAGTATGTTTCACAAAAGGCTGCTGAATTTTTAGGCAAGCCGGCAGAAGACCTTAAGATTGTTACTTGCCACCTTGGCAACGGCTCATCAATTACAGCTGTTGACGGCGGTAAGTGTGTAGATACATCAATGGGATTCACTCCTCTTGACGGTGTGCCGATGGGTACAAGAACAGGTTCAATGGACCCTGCTGTCGTTACATATCTTATCAACCAAAAAGGTATGTCAGCTAAAGACGTTGACGCTCTTATGAACAAGGAAAGCGGAGTTTCGGGTGTTTCGGGCGTATCATCTGACTTCAGAGATTTGTCTGCTGCCGCTAAAGAAGGAAATGACAGAGCACAGCTTGCTCTTGATATGTTCTCATACCAAGTTAAGAAAGACATCGGTGCTTATGCTGCCGCTATGGGCGGTGTTGACGCAGTTGTATTCACTGCCGGCGTAGGTGAAAATGATGCGGCTACAAGATCAGCAGTTGTTGAGGGTCTTGGCTTTATGGGTATCAAGATTAACGAGGACAAGAACGCTGCAAGAGGTACAGTTGATATTTCAGCTGACGATGCAACAGTTAAAACTCTTGTTATCCCTACAAACGAAGAACTTATGATTGCTATTGACACTAAGAGATTGGTTGAAGGCAAGTAATTAAATATTCAGACGGAGCATATCCAAACGGTATGCTCCGTTTTTTTTGTGTAAATAATTTGTCGAATTTTGTAGACAAATTATAGTAAAATAGTGTATAATAAGCCGTAGAATGAAGTAATGGCGGTGAAATAATGGACACAAACAATCACAAAGGTCACAGAAAAAGAATGCGTGAGGATTTTGAAAAAGGCGGTTTCAAAACGTGGCAGAAACATAAGGTTTTGGAGTATCTTCTCTACAACGTAATTCCGGTGGCGGATACGAATGATATAGCACATAATTTGATTAAAGAGTGCGGTGGATTTGTGAATGTGTTCCACACTTCTAAAAAACGTCTTATGAGCATAGACGGTGTAGGTGAAAAAACCGCCGATTACATATGTTCTCTCGGTGAATTTATACAGTATTACAATACGGAAAAATATAATACGGACGTGTTTGTTTTAAACAGTGAAACGAGTGAAAATTATTTGTGCAATCTGTTTGACGGCAAAAGCCGCGAATGTTGCTATATGATTTGTCTTGATCCGAAAAACAGAATTATTAATCAGGAAATGCTTTTCGAGGGCAGTTTTGAAAGCGTTGAACTTGACGTTGCGAAGGTGCTTAGAAGTGCGGTTAAAAGTGACGCGTCACAGGTTGTATTTACGCACAATCACCCAAGCGGAATTTTAAAACCGTCAAATGCCGATTTGGTTACGACACAGGCTTTGGAGCATACGCTTTTTTTCGCCGGTATAAAAATGCTTGACCATATAATCGTGGCAGACGGCAAATGTATGAGTATTCTGCCGTATTTAAAAGGCAGCGGAATGAATGCGAAGATTAACAGAGAGATAAAGAAAAATAACAGACGATAAAAATGTTAGTGTTAATTTACACAAAAGAACTTTGATTAAAAAGGTCATATTTGGCGTTTGAAAACATTGACTTTATCACAGTGATATGGTAATATATTTTATTATAGATATTTCTATAATAAAATACATATTATAATGAAAGAAAAATAAGGGAGGCATAAGAATGGCAAAGGTTGCAATAATGGGCTACGGTACTGTTGGAAGTGGTGTATACGACATAATTAAGACCAACAGTGACAAGCTCAGCCGCAGTGCGAATGGTGAAAGCGTGGATATAAAGTACATTCTTGACATTCGCGATTTTGACGACCATCCCGAAAAAGAACTTTTTACAAAAGAATTCAATGACATACTTAACGATGACGAAGTAAGCGTTGTTGCGGAAGTTATGGGAGGACTTCACCCTGCATATGAATTTACAAAAAGTCTTCTTGAAGCGGGAAAGAGCGTTGTAACGTCTAACAAGGAGCTTGTTGCCACATACGGGACAGAGCTTTTGGAGATTGCCCGAGGGAAAAATGTAAACTACTTCTTTGAGGCAAGTGTAGGCGGCGGTATTCCGATTATAAGACCTATGCATCAATGTCTAACGGCTAACAATATATTGAAGATTGCCGGTATTTTAAACGGTACAACAAACTATATTCTTGACCAGATGATAAGAAAGGGCAAGACTTTTGAAACAGCCCTAAAAGACGCACAAAATAACGGTTTCGCAGAGAGAAATCCTGCCGCCGATATTGAAGGTCACGACGCTTGCAGAAAGATTGCGATTTTGGCGTCACTTGCGTCGGGCAAAATGATTGATTACAATGATATTGATACAGATGGTATAACAAACATCACTCTTGACGATGTTAAATATGCCGCTGCTATGGATTCAGTTATAAAACTTATCGGATATGCACAGTTTGACGAAAACGGCAAGGTTTACTCAATCGTATCACCTATGGTGATAAAAAACAGCAGTCCTCTTGCCGGTGTTGACGGTGTATTCAATGCCATTATGGTTACAGGCGATTGCGTAGGCGATGTAATGTTCTACGGTAAGGGTGCAGGTAAACTTCCTACTGCAAGTGCTGTTGTTGCCGACGTTGTTGACGCGGTTAAGCACAGCGACAGAAGTAAGAAGATTTTCTGGGAAAAGCCGGCTGAAAATATTATGGCTGATATTGATTCAAAGAAGTTTGAATACTTTGTAAGAACAACTGATTCTGCAGAAAATGTTCAGAAAATATTCGGAAAGTGCGAATTTGTCGATAATATTATAGACAATGAGTCAGCGTTTGTGACTTCACCGCTTACTAAATCTGAGGTTGAAGAAAAACTTGCTAAGCTGTCTGATGTTGTGGCAAACATTCGTGTAATGGATTAATGATTAAATTAAGAGTGCCTGCAACCAGTGCAAATATGGGTGCAGGTTTTGATACTCTCGGTGTGGCTGTTGGTTTGTATAACCGAATGATGATTGAGGAAATTCCCGAGGGACTTGAAGTAATCAACAAAAATACTCAAAGCCTTATCCCACAGGATACAAGCAATTTGATTTACCGCGCAATGGCGGAACTTTTCGACTATGTAGGTTATGAGCAAAAGGGTTACAGAATAACTCAAGACAGTCAGATACCTATGACGAGAGGTTTGGGCAGCAGCAGTGCGTGTATTATAGGCGGAATGTTGGCGGCAAATATTATTTCCGGCAGACAGCTTTCGTATCAGGAAATAATTCATCTTGCGGCAACGATGGAAGGTCATCCCGACAATGTGGGACCGGCACTTTTCGGCGGTTTCTGCGTGTCACTTATGGATGATGACAAGACTATAATCAAAAGCACAAAGCTGAAAAGTCATATTAAGTTCGCGGTTATAATTCCGGATTTCTTTGTTGCAACAAAGAAATCAAGAGGAGTTCTTCCGTCAAAGATTGATTTTAAAGACGCAGTCTTTAATGTCGGTCATGCGTCAATGTTTCAGGCGGCTATGCTTACGTGCGATATGAAAGCACTTGAAATCGGCGTTAAGGATAAACTTCATCAACAGTATCGTAAAAGTTACGTTGACGGTATGGAGGATATATTTGAAAAAACATATCACTTGGGTTCGCACGCAACATATTTGAGCGGCTCCGGACCTACAATACTTTCAATACTTGACGGCAACTATGATGAATTTAAAGCAGGTATGGAAGAATATTTTAAGACTAACGGTCTTGAATGGAAATGTATGATACTGCCGATTGACAATGTCGGTGCGGTAGTTTCTGAGATATGAATATAAAAAAGGAAGGATAAACAAAAATGGGACTTATTGTTCAAAAGTATGGCGGTACTTCCGTTAAAGACGCTGAAAGAGTAATGAACGTCGCAAGACGTATTACAGACGCGTATAAAGCAGGTAACAATGTGGTTGTTGCAGTTTCGGCACAGGGTGATACAACCGATGACCTTATCGAAAAGGCTAAGGAAATCAACCCAAATGCTTCGAAGCGTGAAATGGATATGTTGCTTTCAACAGGTGAGCAAATTTCAATTTCTTTGCTTGCAATGGCAATAGAAAAAATCGGTTGTCCGGTTATTTCTCTTACAGGTTGGCAGGCAGGCGTTAAGACTGACGCTAAATACGGTGCTGCAAGAATCAGCACAATAGATACAGAAAGATTACAAGCTGAGCTTGATAAGAAGAACATTGTAATCGTTGCAGGTTTCCAAGGTATAAACAAGTATGACGATATAACAACTTTGGGACGCGGCGGAAGTGATACATCAGCCGTTGCATTGGCTGCCGCACTTCACGCAGATGTCTGCGAAATATACACAGACGTTGACGGTGTATATACGGCAGATCCGAGATTTGTAAAGAATGCGTATAAGCTTGATGATATTTCATATGATGAAATGCTTGAGCTTGCGTCACTTGGTGCAAACGTACTTCACAACAGAAGTGTTGAAATGGCAAAGAAGTACGGGGTTAAGCTTTCAGTCAGATCAAGTCTGAATAACAATGAAGGCACATATGTTAAGGAGGTAGAACAAGTGGAAAAGATGCTCGTTAGAGGTGTAACAAGAGATAATGATGTTGCGAGAATCGCACTTTGCGGTGTAGAGGATACTCCGGGAAAGGCTTTCTCAGTATTCCGTATGCTTGCTAAGCACGGAATCAGTGTTGACCTAATAATTCAGTCAATCGGTAACGGTGAAAAGAAAGACATTAGCTTTACTGTTACGGAAGAAGATTTACAGCCTGTACTTGACCTTCTTGAAGAAAACAAGGCAATCGTTAAGGCTGACGAAGTTAAATGGACAAAGGACGTTTCAAAGGTTTCTATTGTCGGTGCGGGAATGGTTAATAACTCAGGCGTTGCCGCTACAATGTTTGAGGCTCTTTACGATGCACACATCAACATCAATATGATTGCTACATCGGAAATCAAGATTTCTGTTCTTGTTGACAGAAAAGATGCTGAAGCGGCTGTTGTTGCAATTCATGATAAATTTTTGTTGAAATAATTAAAAATAAATAGAAAATAAACCACAAGGGCGTGGCGACTGACGGATTTTATATGTCTTTTAGTTACACGAACTTGTGGTTTCGTGCTATAATATAGAGTAAATATAGAGGAGAAAGTTCAGTGAATGATAAGATTATAGGAAGAAATCCTGTTTTGGAGGCAATTCGTTCAGGTCGCAGCGTGGATAAAATCCTTGTTAAAAAGGGTAAGTACGAGGGCTCTATTGTTCCGATTATCAAGAAAGCAAAGGACGCCGGAATTATAATTCAAGAGGTTGAAAGAGCTAAGCTTGACCAAATCGCAGAGGGTGAAAACCATCAGGGCGTTATTGCATATGTGAGTGCATACGACTATGTGAGCGTGAAGGATATTCTTGATAAAGCTCGTGAAAAAAATGAGCCGCCTTTCGTTATTATTTGTGATAAAATAACCGATCCGCATAATTTGGGTGCAATATTGAGAACTGCAAATTGTGTCGGTGCACACGGTGTTATTATTCCGAAAAGAAATTCAGTCGGTCTTAACAGTGTTGTCGCAAAAACTTCGGCAGGTGCGGTTGAATATACACCTGTTGCAAAGGTTACAAATATCGCTAACACGATTGACAGCCTGAAAGATGAAGGCTTGTGGATTGCGGCGGCTGATATGGACGGTCAGGAAATGTATGATATTGACCTTAAAGGCTCGCTTGGTCTTGTTATAGGCAGTGAGGGCGAGGGTATCAGCAGACTTGTAAGAGAAAAATGCGACTTCATAGCAAGCATACCTATGGCAGGCGAAATTAATTCACTTAATGCGTCGGTTGCGGCAGGTGTTTTGATGTATGAGGCGTTAAGACAAAGGAGAAAGTAAAGCGTTTATTAACCGCAAGTTTTATTGTATTTTTGAACAAAAAACAGCCTTGAAAAACGGCTTATTTGTCGCAAATATCAAGACAAAAAACGGCTTGTGAAAAAATAAACAAATTGCAATAAAATTCGGGTTATTAAACTGTTACAGTGGACAAACTTTAAAAAAACCACTTACTTTTTTAAAACGAAAGTGCTATAATTCAATTAAAGATAAACAATGAAAATATGAAAGATTGGAGATAAATAAATGAAAGCAGTAGTTACCGTAATAGGCAAGGACCAAAAGGGCATAATTGCTAAAATCAGTAATATATTATTTGAAAACGGAGTAAATATTCTTGATATTTCTCAAACAATAATGCAGGATATGTTCACAATGATAATGCTTGTGAATTTTGAAAATGATAATGTTACAGTAAAGCAAATCAGTGAAAAATTTGAACAGGCCGAAAAGGATATGGGGCTTTCAATCCATGTGCAGAGAGAAGAAATCTTCACATCAATGCACAGAATATAAGGGAGGTACAAATAAATGATTAATCCCTTTGAAGTAATAGAAACTATAAAAATGGTTGACGAGGAAAACCTTGATATAAGAACTATAACAATGGGTATTTCTCTAAAAAGCTGTGCCGGTCCTGACGTTGATACAGTTTGCGAAAAGGTGTATGAAAAAATCACAACTTACGCAAAAGACCTTGTAAAAACCGGTGAGGACATTGAGGCTCAATTCGGTATTCCGATTATCAACAAGAGAATTTCGGTAACTCCGATAGCTACTTTGGTGGACGCATTGGAAGAACCGACTGTTGAAAAATGTGTTAAAATCGCAAAAACTCTTGATAAAGCCGCTAAAAAGACAGGCGTAAACTTTATAGGCGGCTATACGGCACTTGTGCATAAAGATTATACGAACGGTGAGAGAATACTTATTGAGTCGATTCCTGAAGCGCTTGCCGCAACAGATCTTGTATGTTCAAGCGTTAATGTGGGTTCGACAAGAGCCGGTATCAATATGGACGCTGTTAAACAGATGGGTCAGATTGTTAAGAGAGCGGCTGAACTTACAGCCGATACACAAGGATTTGCGTGTGCAAAGCTTGTTGTATTCTGCAACGCGGTTGAGGATAATCCGTTTATGGCGGGCGCGTTCCTTGGCGAAGGCGAGGGTGAATGTGTTATAAATGTCGGCGTAAGCGGTCCGGGTGTTGTTAAATGTGCACTTGAAAAGGTTAAAGGCGAGGACTTCGGTGTTGTTGCCGAAACTATTAAAAAGACTGCATTTAAGATTACAAGAATGGGACAGCTTGTTGCACAAGAAGCGTCAAAACGTCTTAATGTACCTTTCGGTATCGTAGATTTGTCACTTGCTCCGACACCTGCCGTTGGCGACAGTGTGGCTTATATTTTGGAGGAAATGGGACTTGAAATGTGCGGTACTCACGGTACAACAGCCGCACTTGCACTGCTTAACGATGCAGTTAAAAAAGGCGGTATTATGGCGTCAGGTTATGTCGGTGGACTTTCGGGTGCATTTATCCCTGTAAGTGAGGACGCAGGTATGATTGCGGCGGCAACAGACGGCGTACTTACTCTTGAAAAACTTGAGGCAATGACTTGCGTATGTTCCGTAGGTTTGGATATGATTGTTATACCGGGCGACACAACTGCCGAAACTATTTCGGCGATTATAGCCGATGAAGCGGCAATCGGAATGGTCAACACAAAGACAACAGCAGTAAGAGTTATCCCTGCACCGGGTAAGGTTGAGGGTGACGTTGTTGAATTCGGCGGACTTTTGGGAACAGGTCCCGTAATGCCGGTTAAAAAGTATTCAAGTGCCGAATTTATAAACAGAGGCGGCAGAATTCCTGCACCGCTTCAAAGTTTGAAAAATTAATGCAGACAAAATCGTAATGATTTTTGAATATAGTCTGAAATAATGCAGATTAATCTGCAGAGGAAAGAGAGGTTGGGAAAATGGAAGATCTAATTATGAAGATTATCGACATCGAGGACAGAGCACAGGAAGTCATTAAGGACGCTAAGAAAGCCGACAGAGAGCTTGAAGAGCGAATTAAGGACGAATCTCGTAAAATGCGTGATGACATTACGAGAAGAATGGAGGCTAAAAACGTCACTCTAAAGCAGATAGAGGAAGAAGATGCCGATAAAAAAGTAGAGGCCATAAGAGTAAATATGGAAAGACATCTTTCCGAACTCGAAAAGAAGTACAACGACAATAAAGACAAATGGGTTAATGAAATTGTACAGAATATTATCGGCAGATAAGTGAGGTGGCAGCAAAATGAGCGTGGAATACAGTGCAATCGCCGCTAAATTAAAGGCGATGTATTCAAAATTTCTGACAAGAGATGACTATGAACAGCTCCTTGAAAGAAAAAGCGTAAATGACATATGCAGTTATCTTAAAAGTACACCCGGCTACGGTGAAGTTCTTGAACAGGTGAATGAGAGAGATATTCACAGAGGTCAGATGGAAATCCTGCTTGAACAGGAAATGGTTGACGAATACGTCAGACTATATAATTTCATGGACAATTCAAAGAGAACCGTTATGGAATTTTGGTTTATGCGCAGAGAGATTGCATTTTTGAAACGTGAGATAAGATATATCTATACTCACGAGGAAAGAAGTAATGATGAGGTAAACCAAAGCAAATTTGACGCTTTCTTTGAAACACACACGAAAATAAATCGTGAGATAATGCATAATGCAAAATCCCTGTCGGATTGTATCGAGGCTTGTAAAAACACTCCTTACAGCGAGCCGCTGCAACGAGCGGAAAATATAGGCGCGGATTCATTTTCGATGGGTATGGTGCTGGACACATATTACTATAAGTCAATATGGCATACAGCATCGGTCGCTCTTGATAAGACACAGGAGAATTTATTTAAAAGGCTTATTGGAACAAAAATAGATATGCTGAATCTTATGTGGATTTACAGGGGCAAAAAATATTTTGAATTTACAAATGAAATAATTTTCACCTATCTTCTGCCTGTCAGATACAGATTGACGGAAGAGGTAATCAAACAGCTTGTAAATGCAGATTCTGTTGAAAGGTTTATTGATATTGTAAATCAATCGACCGCATACGGAAAGTTGTTTGAAGATTATGATAAGGGAAGATTTCCCGAAGGCAATTACAGGTATATTTATAACCGGTTATCAAAAAGTATATTTGTAACTCATCCCGAGTCGATGGTTGCGGTATATGCCTATATGAACCTAAAGGAAGTTGAACTTAATAACATTACGACCATTATCGAGGGGATAAGATACAACTTAAATCCTGATTTTATCCGCACACATATTGGTCTTGAGTAGAGGAGGGGGAAAATGGCAATCGTAAAGATGAAAGCCGTAACTATTGCCGCTCAAATCAGTGAATTTGATACGGTCGTTGAAAAGTACGTTTACGGCAGAGATATTCATCTTGAAAATGCTATGTCGGTAATTTCAAACAGAGGCAAGCTGAAAAACTTTGAGGAAAACAATGAATACGACATAGTTGCAAAAAATGCGTTAAGCATTATGAATCTTGCTAACTACACAGTGAACAAGAAATTGATTGCTCCCGAAAGTGTAAAGCTCGGCGATATGCAAAATTTTATTGACGGAATAAACGAGCGTATCGAAGAAGAGCGTAACCAAAGCGACGAGCTTTCAGAGAGAATAAAGGCAAATGAAGCGGCGGTTGAGCAGCTTAATCTAATGCTCAGTATGGACGTAGATTTGTCGAAAATTTTCAAGTTTGAATTTATAAGATGCAGATTCGGACATATTCCGAAAACAGGTTATAAAACGCTTATAACTTACCTTGACAATCTTGAAACTTTCTTCATCAAGACTGCGGAGGACGCAACAGATGTATGGGGCTTTTACTTCGCACCGCTTTTGAAAGAGAGAAAGATTGAAGAAGTATTTAATTCTCTGTATTTTGAACCTATGGACATATCAGAGGATTACGTTGGTACTCCGCTTGAAATAAAGCGTGGATTATTAAACCAAAATCAAAAATTAAAACAGCAGATTGAAGAACTCAGTGCAAAGACCGCCGAGATGATTTCAAGCAGTGCGGATAAACTTTGCGGAATTTACAATCTTGCGAAGAAACGTCATCAATTCTCCGAAGTAAGAAGAAATGCCATTCACGGCGATATGTTCTTCTATATAGTAGGTTGGATGGATGAAAAGAGTGCAAAGTCGCTTGAAAAAGAGATTAACGGTTCAGATGACGTTGTGATGTTCTATATGGAGGACGCAGAGGACGTCAAGGATATTCAGCCGCCTACAAAGCTGAAAAATAATCCTGTATTTAAACCGTTTGAAATGTTCGTTAAAATGTATGGACTTCCGAGTTATACGGAAATTGATCCGACAGGCATACTTGCCGTAACGTATATACTGTTCTTCGGTATAATGTTCGGTGACGTAGGTCAGAGCCTTGTGCTTGCGATAGCAGGCTTTATAGTTTACAAAGTCAAGAAATGGGACTTGGGCGGTATTGTCGGAATGGTCGGAATATCCGGTGTGATATTCGGATTTATATACGGAAGTTTCTTCGGAAATGAAGAAATAATCCCTGAATTGTTCCATACAACAGCGTTAAACCCTATGAATGAAATAGCATTAATGCTGGGCGGTACGATTGGTATGGGTGTGCTGATAATTATATTCGGTATGGTATTGAATGTTATAAACGCACTGAAAAGTAAGGAACTTGGCGAAGCACTGTTCGGACATAACGGTGTTGCGGGCTTGGTGTTCTATATAGGCGCACTTCTTCTTGCCGGTAACTTGTTCTTAAAGTGGGGTATACCGACATTCGTATTTGTGGCAATTATTATTTTGGCAGTGCTTTGTATGTACCTATGCGAGCCGCTTGGCAAGCTTGTAGAGGGTAAAAAGGACTGGCTGCCGAGAAACGGAATGTTCTTTGTGGAAAACTTGTTTGAAATGTTTGAAGTAATTTTGAGTTTCTTCACAAACACAATCTCATTCCTAAGAATAGGCGCTTTTGCAATAGTCCATGTAGGTATGATGATGGTTGTTGCAATTCTTTCTCAAAGCGGCGGTGTAGGCGGAGTTATTGTACAAGTAATCGGTAACGTACTTGTTATGGTTCTTGAAGGTCTTATCGTCGGAATACAGGTACTTCGTCTGGAGTATTACGAAATGTTCTCAAGATACTTCTCAGGCAGAGGTAAAGAATTTATGTCACTTCGTGATAAATAATATAAATCGGTTTTAATATATTTTGGAGGTAATCACTATGTTAATGAAAATTTTATTCGCTTTAATCGCACTTACAGTAATCGTTCCTGTTGCTTTGTATTATAAGTCAGGCAAGACAAAAGGTAAGGAATGCCTTTTGATGAACGCAATCTCATTCTTCAGTATTCTTGGTGTCGGCGTTATCTGCACACTTGGCGGCGGAGTTAGCGCTCTTGCGGCAGGTACAGGTGCTGAAGCCGGTCTTACAGTCGGTGAAGGTCTAAAGTTCATCGGTGCGGCTCTTTCAACAGGTCTTAGCGGTGTCGGCGGTGGTATCGCCGTTGCATCAGCTGCATCAGCTGCTATCGGTGCAATGAGTGAAAATGAAAAGATTATGGGTAAAACTCTTATCTTCGTTGCCCTTGCAGAAGGTATCGCACTATACGGTCTTGTAATATCTATATTGATTCTTAATTCATAATAGGCTGAGTAAAATTGCCCACAGCACTACTTTTTACTTGGGCTGGTCGCAGACTGATAGTCTGCTGCTCGCCCATGCAACCGGGGGCAGTACGAGTGTACGGCACCGCAAGCTGCAAAGCAGCACTGTGAACAATTTTCTTTCAGCCTTCGGTAAATCGGGCGAGCGAGCCACCCCCACCGTCATCTGCGATGACACCTCCCCTCAAGGGGAGCGATGGACGACGAGTGTAGTCCGTTACGGAGTGGACGGAGAATGGATTTTATTATTACAAGTCTGAAAGGACGTATGTTTTATGAAAATGTATTTAATCAGTGACAATATTGATACACAAATCGGTATGCGACTTGTGGGTATAGACGGATGTGTTGCTCACGACAGCGAAACTATTACTGCAGAAATTAAAAAGGCTGTAAACGACCCGGAACTTGGTATTTTGATATTTACGGAAAAAGCGGCGGCAATGGTTAAAGAATATCTTAACCATCTTAAAATTACATTGCACACTCCGCTTATCATAGAAATACCGGACAGACACGGCAGTCGTGATATTGCTAACAGTATCAACAATATGGTTCAAGAGTCAATCGGTCTTAAACTTTAAACAGGGGAGGTAAGGAATATGGAAAGCAATAACTTAACAGAAAAACTCAATACCTTTACATCGCTTGTTCTCAAAGATGCGGAACAGAAAAGAGAAAAATTACTTGAGAATGTTCAAAAGGAATATTCAGAGAGAATAGATGCAAAGGAAAATGAGCTTTTGCAGGGTGCATATGAGAATATTCAACAGAATATTCAATCCGCTCAAAAAAGTGCAAATGAGAGAGTTCTTCACGCAGAGCTTGATTCAAAGAAAAAACTTATCATGCGTCGTGAAGAAATTATTGATGACGTAATGAAACTTTCGAGAGCAAAAATCGTTGAATTTATCGAGAGCGATAAATACGAAGAATGGCTTTTAAGCAAGATTGAAAAGGCTTTATTTGAAGTCGGAAAAGGTTCAAAGACAATTTATATCTCATCAGACGATATAAAGCTTAAAGAAAAAATTGAACAGATTCCCGACACGTCAAGAATTACGGTTGAGGCATCGGGTGAAAAAGATTTTCTTGGCGGTACAAAGGTTTTAAATACAGACAGAAAGGTTGCTGTTGACTATTCATTCAAGGAAATGCTGTCAGAAGAAAAGCAGAAATTCCTTCAAAGCAGTGGATTGGCACTGGGTTAAACGGCATACAAACGGAAAGGAATGAAGGTAAATGGCTAATACAAAAGGTCAGATATTCGGTATAAACGGACCGGTCGTAAAAGTAAAGGGTTCAGATTCCTTTGAAATGCAGGAAATGGTATATGTCGGTAATGAAGAACTTATCGGCGAAGTTATCGGCGTAACTTCCGATACTACTATTGTACAGGTTTACGAGGAAACGACAGGTCTTAAAAAGGGTGAACCTGTAGTCGGTACGGGCGGTCCTTTGTCAATAACTCTTGCTCCGGGTATATTGTCTGATATTTTTGACGGTATTGAAAGACCGTTGAAAGAAATAAGAAATATGTCAGGCTCATTCATCGGCAGAGGTTTAAAGGTTACTAACCTTGACGAAAGAAAAACTTGGAATGTGGAAATGGTTGCGAAACAAGGCGACTATGTTACAGGCGGTGACATCATTGCCGTAACACAGGAAACAAGTCTTATCGAGCACAGAATTATGATTCCGCCGAATATCAAAGGTAAAATCGAATGGATTGCTCCGAACGGCAACTACACTATTGTTGATATTATCGCAAAGGTAAAAAGCGATGACGAAATTATCGACATAACAATGAAACAAAAATGGCCTATCAAAAAGGCAAGACCTTATACACAGCGTCAGCCTATTTCAAGACCGCTTGTAACGGGTCAGAGAGTAATCGATACAATGTTCCCGCTTGCAAAAGGCGGTGCGGCGGCTGTTCCGGGCGGTTTCGGTACCGGTAAAACTATGACACAGCACCAGCTTGCAAAGTGGTGTGATGCGGATATTATCGTATATATCGGCTGCGGTGAACGTGGTAACGAAATGACACAGGTACTTGACGAGTTCTCTGAACTTATCGACCCTAAGTCAAACAGACCGCTTTTGGACAGAACAATGCTTATTGCTAATACTTCAAATATGCCGGTTGCAGCGCGTGAAGCAAGTATTTACACTGGTGTTACAATCGCGGAATATTACAGAGATATGGGTTATGACGTTGCACTTATGGCTGACTCAACATCTCGTTGGGCAGAGGCACTTCGTGAAATATCGGGTCGTCTTGAAGAAATGCCTGCGGAAGAAGGTTTCCCTGCATATCTTGCGTCAAGACTTTCGGCTTTCTATGAAAGAGCGGGATATGTTACAAATCTTAACGGCAGTGAGGGTTCTGTATCAATTATCGGTGCGGTATCACCACAGGGCGGTGACTTCTCAGAACCGGTAACACAGAATACAAAGCGTTTTATCAGATGTTTCTGGGCACTTGACAAGTCGCTTGCATATGCAAGACACTATCCGGCTATTCAGTGGCTTAACAGTTACAGTGAATATATCGGTGAAGTTACTGATTGGTATGCTCAAAATGTTTCTCCGGACTTTATGGAAAAGAGAAATAAGATGATGGCAATTTTGCAAGAAGAAAGCAGTCTTATGGAAATCGTTAAGCTAATCGGTGCAGACGTTCTTCCTGACAGTCAAAAGGCTACTTTGGAGGTTGCAAAGACAATCAGAGTAGGTTTCTTGCAACAAAATGCTTTCCATGCGGACGATACATATGTACCGCTTGAAAAGCAAAATAAGATGATGGATACAATTCTTCTTTTTGATAAGAGAATTAAAGAATGTGTCGAAAAGGGCGTTGTGCTTTCAAAGGTGAGCGAAAGCGGAATTGCCGAGGACATTATCAGAATTAAATACACGATTGGAAATGACAATATTGATGGTCCGTTCCATGATTTACAGAGAAAAATCAACGAAACATTTGACAAGTTGATTTATAACCATGAAAGCTAAAGGAAAGGATATGAGCATATGGCAATAGAATATATGGGTCTTAATAATATTCAGGGTCCTTTGGCAGTTATCGAGGGAGTAGACGATACATTCTATGAAGAAATGGTTACAGTTACTCTTGACAACGGCGAGAAAAGAATAGGACGAGTTATTGAGATTTCCGGTGATAAAGCGGTAATACAGGTTTTTGAGGGTACTTCAAATCTGTCACTTACCAACACTAAAACAAAATTTATGGGCGAGCCGATGCGTTTGCCGCTTTCAAAAGAAATGCTTGGCAGAACGCTTGACGGTATCGGCAGACCGATTGACGGTTTGGGCGATTACTTTGCGGACGAAGTTCGTGACGTAAACGGTCAGCCTATCAATCCCGTTTCGCGTGAATACCCGAACAACTTTATTCAGACAGGTATTTCGTCAATAGACTGTCTTGCCACACTTATAAGAGGTCAAAAGCTTCCTATATTCTCAGGCGACGGTCTTCCGCATGACGACCTTGCCGTACAGATTGCAAGACAGGCAAAGGTTGTTGACCCTGATGACGAAAACGGAGAAAAGTTCGCTATCGTATTCGCGGCAATGGGCGTTAAGCATGACGTTGCAAACTACTTTAAAAAGTCATTTGAAGAAAGCGGTGTTTTGGGTAAGGTTGTAATGTTCTTAAATCTTTCAAATGACCCTGTCGTTGAAAGAATTATTACACCGAGATGTGCGCTTACAGCGGCAGAATATCTTGCATTTAAGCACGATATGCACGTACTTGTAATACTTACCGATATGACGTCATACGCGGAGGCACTTCGTGAGGTTTCATCTTCAAAGGGTGAAATTCCGTCAAGAAAGGGTTTCCCTGGTTATCTGTATTCAGATTTGGCTTCACTTTATGAACGTGCAGGTATTATCAAGGACGCAAAGGGATCGGTTACACAAGTGCCGATTTTGACAATGCCTAACGATGATATTACTCACCCAATCCCTGACCTTACCGGTTACATTACAGAGGGACAGATAGTTTTGGGCAGAGAGCTTAGCCTTAAAGGCGTATATCCGCCTGTTTCAATTCTTCCGTCACTTTCGCGTTTGATGAAGGACGGTATCGGTGAAGGCTTTACAAGAGCCGACCACCCTGAACTTTCAAACCAGCTTTTTGCGGCATATTCAAAGGTTGAGGACGCAAAGAGTTTGGCGTCAGTTATCGGTGAAGATGAACTTTCCGATATGGATAAGAAGTATATCAAGTTCGGCAGAGCGTTTGAGGAAAAGTTCCTTACACAAGGTAAGAATGAAAACAGAACTATTGACGATACTTTAAATCTTGGTTGGGAGCTTTTGGGTATGCTGCCTAAGAGTGAACTTGACAGAGTCAGCGATAAGACTCTTGAAAAATATTATCGTCCTGTGGAGGACGAAGAAGTATAATCCTGAGAGGGGGAATTTCAGATGGCAAAGACGTTAGCACCTACAAAAGGTAACTTGATGATGGCAAAAAACACATTGCGTCTTTCAAAGCAAGGCTATGAAATGCTTGATAAAAAACGAAATATCCTAATCAGAGAAATGATGCTTTTGATAGAGGAGGCAAAGGAAGTCGAGGCGAAAATCGAAGAAACCTTTGCCGCTGCATATAAGGCTTTGGAATCGGCAAACGTAATAATGGGTGTGAGCAAGGTGCAGAACCTTGCTCATTCGGCAGTGCTTGAAAACAGCGTAAAAGTTGATTTACGCAGTGTTATGGGCGTTGAAATACCTGTTGTTACGGCTGATAAGCCTGACGGCAGACCTGTTTACGGATTTAACGGAACGTCCTCGGCACTTGACGAGGCAAGCGTTAAATTTAACGAAGTTAAAGTGATGACGGTTAAGCTTACGGAAATTGAAAATGCGGTTTACCGTTTGGCTATGAACATAAAGAAAACGCAAAAGAGAGCAAATGCTCTTGAAAATATTACGATACCTCTTTATGATAAACTGTCTAAGGATATTCAGAATGCTCTTGAAGAAAAAGAACGTGAGGAGCATACTCGTTTGAAAATCATTAAAAGAACAAAAGAAAAACAGGGATAACAGACAAAAAAGCTACTTTCATACAGTAGCTTTTTTTATGCGAAAAATGTATAATATTCTTGTTTTTTGTTATAAGTATGTTATAATAGAAAAAGCTTGAATATTATCGAAAACTGTTTATTTTCGCTGGAAATCGGAGGAGAAATTATGCTTACGGAAAATGAATGGAATACTATTAATAATATGCTGCTTGAGCTATACACGATTGATGAACTTGATGTATTTACGAGCAAAATAATGAAAATGATACGAATGCTTATTCCGTACACGAAAGGTTGGTTTATCATTTTAGACGATGACCGAAAGATAAGAAAAGAACAGTCATATTTTATCGGCTTTGACACGGACGTAAAAGACAAGTATATCAACTGACTCTGTACAAAGAAGAAATATATATATTTTGTGCTTTGTTCTGTTTGCGGCATTGTTTATATACGCATTCATTTGGGTTAAGTACAGACTTAAATTACCGCTTCTGAAAGGTATCGGAGTTCATCAGGTAATGATGATGGAAAGTCCGGAATATCATCGTATTCACAGTGATTTGAAAAATGAAAACAACACAAATATGGGGACTTAAAAAGTCCTCATATTTTTTTGCAATTTGATGTCGATATTAATTGTATTATGGGTGTAGGTGTGGTATAATCGTATATATTTTATTATTTGAGGAGAGTAAAGATGAACTGTTTAGAGGAAAGAATTTTAAAGGACGGAATAGTTAAAGAGGGTAACGTGCTTAAAGTGGACAGCTTTTTAAATCATCAAATGGACATTGATTTGTTTAATGAGATGGGCAAGGAATGGAAAAAACGCTTTGAGGGTGCGAATATAAATAAAATTTTGACTATCGAGCATCGGGTATAGGTATTGCCTGTATCGCCGCACAACATTTCGGTGTGCCTGTTGTTTTTGCGAAAAAATCAAAGAGCGTAAATCTTGAGGGTGAAATGTACGTTGCGGAGGTTGAGTCATTCACGCACAAATGCAAAAATCAGGTTATTGTTGCGAAAAAGTTTTTGAATGAAAACGACCGTGTATTGATTATCGATGATTTCTTGGCAAACGGTTGTGCACTGCAGGGATTAATTCAGATAGTCAAGTCAGCCGGTGCAACGGTTGAGGGAATAGGAATAGCTGTTGAAAAAGGCTTCCAAGCAGGCGGAAGAATTATTCGTAACTTAGGTTTTCAATTAGAATCTTTGGCAATAGTTGACGATATGGACAGCAAAACAGGTATGATTAAATTCAGAGAGGAACAATAAAATGAAAAACAGTGATATTAATAACATTTATCAGTTAGACGGAAAAGTGCCTGTTTCAAAAGCTATTCCGTTTGGTCTGCAACATATTTTGGCTATGTTCGTTGCGAATATCGCACCGATTATTATTGTTTCAAGTGCTTGCGGTTTAGACACAACCGAAACCGCAAGACTTATTCAAACAGCTATGATTGTTGCGGGAATAGGTTCTGTAATTCAGTTGTATCCTATATGGAAAGTAGGTTCGGGATTGCCGATTGTAATGGGAATAAGTTTTACGTTTGTATCTGTGTTCTGTTTTGTCGGTCCTACATACGGATACGGAGCCATTGTCGGAGCGGTTATTATAGGCGGAATTATTGAAGGCATACTCGGACTTTTCGCAAAATATTGGGTAAAACTGATTTCGCCGATTGTGGCGGCTTCGGTTGTAACGGCTATCGGCTTTTCGCTTTTGTCGGTCGGCGCAACATCGTTCGGCGGCGGCTCGGGTGCGGAGGACTTCGGCTCGGCTAAAAATTTAATTCTCGGAACAATTACGTTGGTTTGTTGTATCGGATTTAATATTTTCGCTAAATCATATTGGAAACAGTTGTCCGTATTGTTCGGACTTATCGTAGGTTATATCGTTGCGGTGTGTATGGGTATGGTTGATTTTTCGGGATTGAGTACGGCACAAATCGTATCACTTCCGCAGATACTTCCGATTAAACCGACATTCAATATAGGCGCGATTATTTCCGTGCTTGTGATTTTCCTTGTGTCCGCAACGGAAACAATAGGAGATACATCGGCACTTGCGTCATCGGGATTAAATCGTGAGGTTTCAAAGAAGGAGCTTACAGGCTCAATCGCCGCAGACGGCTTTGTCAGTGCATTGTCGGGACTTTTCGGTTGTTTGCCGATTACGTCGTTCAGCCAAAACGTGGGACTTGTTTCAATGACAAAAGTCGTAAACAGATTTACGATTTTCACAGGCTGCGTTATTATGGTTTTGGCAGGATTGTTCCCTATGTTCGGAACATTACTTGCAACATTGCCTGAGGCTGTGCTTGGCGGCTGTACGCTTATGATGTTCGGTAATATTGTTATAAGCGGTTTGCAGATGATTGCAAAATGCGGTTTTTCACAAAGAAATATTATTATCGCCGCATTGTCATTGAGTATCGGACTTGGCTTTACACAAGTTCCCGAAATTTTTTCAATCTTTCCGCAAATCATTCAAAACGTGTTCGCTGAAAACTGCGTTGCGGTTGTGTTCTTGGTTTCGATAATTTTGAATTTGGTGTTGCCGAAAAATATGGAGGCACATAAACAATAAAATAAAGGCACTTACATAAGTAAGTGCCTTTTTGTGTGATTAAAATTTTCCGTATTGTGCGATACCGCAGAGTTCTTCTTCTATTCTCAAAAGCTGATTATATTTTGCAACTCTGTCTGTTCGGCTCGGTGCACCTGTTTTTATTTGTCCTGCGTTTACAGCAACGGCAATATCGGCGATTGTGGTATCTTCCGTTTCACCGCTGCGGTGTGATATAACGGCGGTATAGCCGTTTTTATGTGCCATTTCAACAGCGTCAAGTGTTTCGGAAAGTGTACCGATTTGATTAACCTTGATAAGAATTGAGTTTGCTACATCTGACAAAATACCCTTTTCCAGTCGTTTTGGGTTTGTGACGAACAAGTCATCACCGACAAGCTGAATTTTATCGCCGAGCTTATCGGTAAGGATTTTCCAACCGTCCCAGTCATCTTCTCCGAGTGCGTCTTCAATAGAGAAAATCGGATATTTTTCGCATAGGGTCTGCCAGTATTCAACAAGTTCCGAAGCAGTCTTTTTTATACCGGATTTCGGCAACAAATATGTTCCGTCATCTTGTACCCATTCCGAAGACGCGGCATCTATGGCGATTTTAAAATCTTCACCTGCCTTGTAGCCTGCACGTCCGATTGCACTCATTATAACTTCAAGTGCTTTTTCGTCTGTTTCAAGATTCGGTGCAAAACCGCCTTCGTCACCGACTGCGGTGGTATTACCCATTTCTGAAAGTACCTTTTTCAATTCGTGAAATACTTCACTGCACCAACGCAAGCCTTGTTTAAATGACTTTGCGCCGTACGGCATTATCATAAATTCCTGTATATCGACGTTGTTATTTGCGTGTGCACCGCCGTTTAATATGTTCATCATAGGTACCGGAAGTACATAAGAATTTATACCGCCTATATATTGAAAAAGCGGTATTTCAAGGCTTGCCGCAGCCGCTCTTGCAACGGCTAACGATACACCGAGTATTGCGTTTGCACCGAGATTTGATTTATTGTCTGTACCGTCAAGCTCGCACATTTTCATATCTATCGAACGTTGGTCAAGTACATTCATACCGATTAACACATCTGCAATTTTTTCATTTACATTTGCCACAGCATTTTTTACGCCTTTACCGCCGTAACGCTTTTTGTCATTATCCCTAAGTTCCACAGCCTCAAAAACACCTGTTGACGCACCTGACGGAACGATTGCTCTGCCCGACGCACATTCTGTATGCACCTCAACTTCGACTGTCGGATTACCGCGTGAATCCATAACTTCACGTCCGAAAATGTCGACTATTTCAATGTACTGTTTCATAGATATATCCTCCTTTGATTTAGTTCATAATAGAGTATTACCAAATAATCACTGTATTATTCAAAACGAACACATATAATATGAAATTCGTAGGAAATAACAGCCATTGACGGATTAATATGATAAGTGTATAATGGGAGTGTACATATCAAGTTATCATAAAAGGAGAGTTGATTATGAAGAAATTTATAGGAATGGCACTTGCGGCGGTGATTTCGGCATCGTCATTTACGGCACTTGCGGCGGGGGCTATACCCGACCATCAAGGCACAAGTATGGACGGTATTGAAATCGGTACGGCTCAGCTTAATTCGGCGGTAAAAAGTTATTATGATTTATTCGAGCAGGCAGGTGACCAATACGGTGTAGACCCAAACTTGCTTGCGGCAATATGTATGCAAGAATCATCGGGAAGAAATTTGAGTTACCGTGATGACGGAAGTGAATATCCGGCATGGGGTATAATGCAGATTGAAAATACTTTGGAAAAATCATTCGCCAAGTTCGGTGAGGACACTACGGGAGAAAAATGGACGCTTCAAGACAGACTTGATCCGACTAAGGCAGTGCCGTTTGCGGCATATTTAATTTCACAGTCGCTTATCAGATATGATTGTGATTATATGAAAATGATTCAGTCTTATAACTTCGGACAAACCGTGCTTGACAGAATAATTGCGGCGAAGGGTGACGATTGGCTTTCGGAACGCGTCAATGCCGCGCAGTATGCGACAAATTGGCCGTACAATACTTACGGTGACGCGCAGTACATAGAACACGTTATGAGATATTATCATAATGATATTGATTACATAGGTGCAAAGGTAAGAATAGACGGTAAATTGCTTGCGTTTGACGACCAGTATCCGTTGCTTGAAACCATTGACGGTGAAACGTATACAATGATACCCGTAAGAGGTATATCAGAGGCTCTCAATGCAAAAGTAGATTGGGACGGTGACAAGCAGGAGATTACGGTTAAAAAGGGCGGCGACAAAGTCGTGATGTATCTTGACAGTGATGTTGCGTACATAAATGATACACCGATAACGCTTGATGCACCCGCAACGCTTATGAACAACAGAACAATGGTTCCGCTTAGATTTGTCATGGAAGCATTTAATGTTACTGTTGATTGGAACGGTGACACAAGAACTGTTGAAATAACAAAATAAAAGTTAGTGAATATGTACAAAAAAGTATCGTTTGATTTTTATAATCTGACGGTACTTTTTTTGTTATCTTTATATGATAATGTGGTATATATGTAATATACGAGGCTATAGCAAAGGACATACAAATTGATTAGTAGCCAAATAAAATGAACGAAAAATATTATATTAGGAGGGTCAATCAAATGAAAACGTATTCAATGGACGCAATTCGGAACATCGCTGTTATGGGACACGGTAAATGCGGTAAGACAACGCTTACAGAGGCAATGCTGTTCAATGCGAAAATGACTGACAGAATGGGCAAAGTAGCTGACGGCAACACTGTAACGGACTATGACGGTGAAGAAATCAAAAGACAATTCAGTATTTCAACCGCTCTTGCAACGGTAGAGTGGAAAGATATGAAATATAATATGATAGACACACCGGGCTTTTTTGATTTTGTCGGTGACGTTAAAGAGGGTATCCGTGCGGCGGATTCGGCACTTATTGTATTGAGCGGAAGAAGCGGTGTAAGCGTCGGTACGGAGAACGTGTTCAGATACGCAAAACAAAGAGGTGTGCCGATTATGTTCTTTGTCAACAAAATTGATGATGACAGAGCGGATTATCAAAAAACTCTTGAGGAAATGAAAGAAAAGTTCGGAAAATCAGTAACTCCGTTCGTTTATCCGATAAGAGAGGGTGACGAATTCAAAGGCTTTGTCGATATTGTCGATATGACGGCAAGAAGATACGAAGGACAGGACAGAGTGGATATTCCTGTACCCGACGGTATGGCGGAAATTGTCGCACCGCTTAGAGAAATGATTATGGAGGCTGTTGCCGAAACCGATGAGGCACTTATGGTTAAGTATTTCAACGGTGAAGAATTTACTTTTGACGAAATTAAGCAAGCTATAAGAAAAGGTGTTAAGGACGGTGTTATTTATCCTGTATACTGTGGCAGCGGTCAGGATAATATCGGTGTGCGTTCGCTTATGGACGGTATGGGTAAGTATTTGCCTGCTCCGTCGGAAATTGAGGAAATAGCGAGAGTTGCCGATACAGGTGAGCCTGTTGAGCTTGTACAGAGTGAAACGGAAACAACGGCGGCGGTTGTATTTAAAACAATCGCAGACCCTTATGTTGGTAAGATGTCGTTGTTCAGAGTTTATTCCGGTGAGGTAAAGGGTGACAGCACGCTTTACAATCCGAACAAGGACGTAAACGAAAAGATAGGCAAGGTATTTAATCTTTGCGGTAAAAAACAGCTTGACGCAAAGTCGATAAAAGCCGGTGACATCGGCGCGGTTGCAAAACTTGAAAGCACAAAAACAGGTGATACATTATGTGAAAAGGGTAAGAATATCATACTTACCGGTATTGAATTTCCGCAGCCTGTTTTGTCTATGGCGATTAAACCGCAGACAAAGGGTGATGAAGAAAAGATTATAAGCGGTCTTAACAAGCTTATGGAGGAGGATCCGACATTCACAATTACGAACAATACCGAAACAAAACAGACTCTTATAAACGGTCAGGGCGAACAGCATATTGATGTTATTATAAGCAAATTAAAATCAAAATACGGCGTCGGCGCAGTTTTGGAAGACCCTATTGTTCCGTATCGCGAAACAATCAAGGGCAAGGCTACCGTTGAAGGCAAGCACAAGAAACAATCGGGCGGTCACGGTCAGTACGGTCATGTTAAGATTGAATTTGAACCGGGTGTGTCGGAAGATATGATTTTTGAAGAAAAAGTATTCGGCGGTTCTGTGCCTAAAAACTATTTCCCTGCCGTTGAAAAAGGCTTGCGTGATTCGTGCCGGAAAGGTGTGCTTGCAGGTTATCCCGTTGTGAACTTGAAAGCCACATTACTTGACGGTTCGTATCACCCTGTAGATTCATCGGAAATGGCATTTAAGACGGCGGCGGCTATTGCGTACAAAGAGGGTTTGAAACAGGCTAACCCTGTCTTGCTTGAGCCTATCGGCTACTTGAAAGTATATATTCCTGAAAATATTATGGGCGATATTATCGGTGATATTAATAAACGCCGCGGCCAGATTATGGGTATGGGCGAAAGCGATAAAGAGGGACTTAATATGGTTGAGGCTGAAGTGCCTATGTCCGAAATGTTCCGTTATGCGACCGACTTGCGTTCTATGAGTCAGGGCAGAGGTATGTTCTCGTTTGAATTTACCCGTTACGAGCAAGCTCCGTCAAATGTTGCCGAAAAAGTTATACAAAGCTCAAAAAATAAAGAGTAATCAAGCAAAAAACTCCTTTTTGTCATATGATTAAAATATGTTTAGTTAATTTTACTAAAGAATAAAAAGTATTTTTGTGAATTATACGACTAACAATTTGTATTTAAATATGTTATCATATATATATCAAAAAGATGTATTATAAAGATAACAATACACTTAAACAAGCAGAATAAATGAAATCTGGTTTATTTTGTATAAAAATTTTTCTTGGACGAGAGGGGAACAATTAATTATGGCAGATTTACAATTAAAACACATTTACAAAAGATATGCAGGCGGCGTTACTGCTGTAAGTGACTTTACACTTGACATTGACGATAAGGAATTCATCATCCTTGTAGGTCCTTCAGGTTGTGGTAAGTCAACAACTCTAAGAATGGTTGCCGGTCTTGAAGAAATTTCAGAAGGTGAACTTTATATAGGCGGACGTCTTGTAAACGACGTTGCTCCTAAAGACAGAGATATTGCAATGGTTTTCCAAAACTACGCTCTATATCCTCATATGACAGTATTTGAAAATATGGCATTTGGTCTAAAGCTTAGAAAAACTCCAAAGGACGAAATCAAGAAGCGTGTTACAGAAGCTGCAAAGATTCTTGACATTGAGCATCTACTCGACAGAAAGCCAAAGGCTCTTTCAGGCGGTCAAAGACAGCGTGTTGCTATGGGACGTGCAATCGTTCGTAATCCTAAGGTATTCCTTATGGACGAACCTCTATCAAACCTTGATGCAAAGCTAAGAGTTGCAATGAGAACTGAAATTAAGAAGTTACATAACAAACTTCAAACAACATTTATGTACGTTACTCATGACCAGACAGAGGCTATGACAATGGGTACTCGTATCGTTGTTATGAAGGACGGTGTTATTCAACAAGTTGATACACCTGCTAACCTTTATACAAAGCCTGATAACGTATTCGTTGCAGGATTTATCGGTTCACCGCAAATGAACTTCGTTACTGCTACACTATCAAAGGAAAACGGCAGCGTATACGCATCATTTGGCGATAACAAGATTATGATTCCTAACGGTAAGGTTACACCTGACTTGAAGGTTATATCGGTAAGGAAGTAATCGTTGGTATCAGACCTGAAGATATTCACGATGACGAGGCATTCATTTCAAGCAGACCTGAGGCTGTATGTAATGCATACGTTGAAGTTACTGAAATGATGGGTGCTGAAACATATTTGTATCTTGAACTTGCAGGTGAACAGTTCACAGCAAGAGTTAATCAACGTTCAACAGCTAAGATTGGTGATACAATCAAGGTTGCATTTGAAACAAACAAAATTCATATCTTTGATAAGGATACAGAAATGGCTATCGTTCACTAATTCGATTAGACAATTTAATTGTAGACAAAACCATATGGGTTTTGTCTACTTTGCTTTTATGAGGAATTACAGAGGAAAAGGAGCTTATATTTAATGGTTTTAATGATTTTATTTTTGGTGATAGGGTTTGTGCTTTTGGTTAAAGGTGCGGATTTGTTTGTTGACGGTGCGTGTGATTTGTCGGCAAAGTTGAGAATTCCGGCATATATAGTCGGACTTACGGTAGTGGCGTTCGGAACAAGTTTGCCCGAGGCGGCGGTTAGCATAACTGCGTCACTGCAAGGCAGTAATGAAATTGCAATCGGTAATATAATCGGATCAAATATGTTTAATACGCTTGTCGTACTTGGTGCAAGTGCTTTGTTCGCACCTGTTGCTGTAAAAGGAAATATCCTAAAACGTGATTTTCCATTCTGTATCGGTATAACCGCTGTAATGATTGTGCTTTTAATGACATTAAATCATGGTGATATTGCATTGACAAGATTGGACGGTATTATACTTCTTGCATTGTTTGCGGTGTTTATGGTCGGTTCTGTTGTGATGGGTAAGAAAGAAAGTAAATTAATTGAAAGTGCGGAGGATAGCAAAAAGGCAGATTTGCCAATGTGGAAATGCCTATTGTTTATAATAATCGGCTTTGTCGGTGTTGTGGTCGGCGGTCAGCTTACTGTTAAAGGCGCAAGGGAACTTGCACTTATGGCGGGAATGAGTGAAAGAGTTGTCGGTCTTACCGTTGTGGCAATAGGTACATCACTTCCTGAACTTGTGACTTCGATTGTTGCCGCAAGAAAACAACAAAATGATATTGCGGTAGGTAACGTAATCGGCTCGAATATATTTAATTTGTTGTTCATTCTCGGAATATCGGCGACGATCGGTAAAATAGGTACTGACTTTAATGTGGTAATTGACGGTTGTGTGTTGATTGGAATATGCTTGTTTACTTATATTTTTGCACTTGCTAATAAAAAGATTAATCGCCCTTGCGGTGTAGTTATGATTTTTATGTATGTGGCATATACGGTGTATTTGTTGGTAAGATAAGGGGGATTTATGAAAAAGTATTATATAGGCGGGCTGCTGACTTTGGTTACGATTGCTTTTGCAACGGTAACTTTGGCAGTGAATAAAGATGTGATTGGTTATCGCAGATATATATATACACCGCCCACAAAAGCAGGTAGTATTGTGTTTGTTGCTTTTGCGATATACATAGCTGTTTTGTCAGTCGGTGCTTTGGTTTATGCGATTTACAGACACTTTCATAAAGACGAATAGTTGTGTAGTAGGGGCGACAGTTGGTCGCCCTTTTTGTGTGATTAAGTTTGCTATCGTTTATGAGAATTTCGGAGTGGCGACCGGTGGTCGCCCGTTTGCGTGATTGGAGTTCGCTGTTGCTTGAGTGGAACGTGTTTATGGGCGACCATTGGTCGCCTATTTGTGTGATTGAAATTCAATAGAAAGCCACCCCCTCAGTCGACAGTGTCGACAGCTCCCCTCAAGGGGAGCCTTACGGAATGTGGCGGAAAATAAAAAGCCTCCCATTGAGGGGAGGTGGCACGAGGAACGAGTGACGGAGGGGTGGCTACTTGCAAAATCAAAAATAAAATATGGCTACATACAAAATTGCAAACAAATGCGGTGGTGCTGTTATCTGAAAATTTGCAAACAAAAAGGCAGTCAATCGACTGCCTTTAAATTAACCTAAAATTTTACCTTCAAACTCAACACGCTTCTTAACTGTCTGCATAACATTGTCAAACTGCTGCGGAGTAAGTGATTGAGCACCGTCGCACAATGCTTTCTTTGGATTATTATGAACTTCAATCATAATACCGTCTGCACCTACTGCGATAGCCGCTTTTGTAAGCGATTCAACCATCCACGGCAAACCTGTTGCGTGACTTGGGTCAACGATTACAGGCAAGTGTGAAATTGACTTTAGTGCCGGTATTGCCGAAAGGTCAAGAGTATTTCTTGTGAATGTTTCGTAAGTTCTGATACCTCTTTCGCAGAAAATAACCTGTTCGTTACCGCCTGCCATAATGTATTCCGCACTCATAACCCATTCTTCGATTGTGCTTGAAAGACCACGCTTTAAAAGTATAGGCTTATTGCATTTACCAAGTTCCTTTAAAAGTTCAAAGTTCTGCATATTTCTTGCACCGACTTGAATTATATCAACATCTTCAAACAAATCAAGATGTGCCTGATTCATAATTTCTGTAACTATCGGAAGTCCTGTTGCCTTCTTTGCCTCAAGAAGAATTTTAAGACCTTCGTCATGAAGTCCTTGGAATGAATAAGGTGATGTTCTCGGCTTGAATGCACCGCCTCTTAAAAATGAAGCACCGCTCTTTTTAACTGCTTCGGCTGTTTCTGTCATTTGCGGAACTGTTTCTACCGAACAAGGACCTGCAATGACGCTGAAATGACCTTCACCTACTGTTCTGCCGGCAATGTTGAAAATACTATTATCCGGGTGGAACTTGCGGTTTGCAAGCTTGAACGGCTCGGAAACTCTCTTAACGTCTGCGACTACGTCGATAGTCTTTAAATCGTCTGTGTCAAGAGTTGAAGTATCACCGATAATACCAACTATTGCGGAATTTTCGCCCTTACTGTAATGATGGTCAAAGCCCATCTCCTCCAGTTGCTTTAAAAGTGCGTTTACCTCGTTTTGTTCTGCGTTTTGTTTTAGAATTACAATCATTTTTCATATCTCCTTTTCTACCATACTACATCTTACCGACGATTGTATATCGGCAAGCAACAACCAACGCGGTTGCTTATCACATTTTACTACTATTTTTGACATATGTCAAGAGGTGTGATAAAATAAGGTTATATCTACTGAATGGAGAATTGTATGGAAGAAAAATTTATGAAAGAGGCACTGAAGCAAGCAAAAAAAGCCGCGTCAATCGGTGAAACTCCAATCGGTGCGGTTATAGTGCGTGACGGTGAGATTATAGCAAGAGGATACAACAAGCGTGAAACCAAGAAAAACGCATTACTTCACGCCGAAATTATAGCGATAAACAAGGCTTGCAAAAAACTCGGCGGTTGGAGATTACCGCGATGTGAAATGTATGTTACGCTTGAGCCTTGTCCGATGTGCGCAGGGGCGATTATTAATTCACGCATTGAAAATTTGTATTTCGGTGCGTATGACAAAAAGTCCGGTTGTGCCGGTTCGGTTATCAATTTATTTGAAAGCGGTATGTTCAATCACAATGTCAATGTGACAGGCGGTATAACGGAAGATAAATGTGCAAGCATATTGACTGAATTTTTTAGAGAGTTAAGAAAAAAGAAATAGACTGTTTTTTATATTGCAATTTATTTACAGATGTAATATAATAAATTTTAAGGGGTGATTTTTAATGAAAATAAGAAAAATTATATCAGCTATACTTACTATGTCTGTTATGTCGGCTTGCATAATACCTATTGCAGAAGCGGACGGATTGTATTCGGAAAAATTCGATATGACGAAAGTAAAAGCAGACAAGACGGACGGTGTTACGAAAGAAGTGGAAGTGCCTGACGGTGACTACACTGTAACGGTAACAACCGGCGGAAAAACAGAAACAAATGCGAATATTTATATAAACGGCGGTGAACGTGTAAGAGCGTACACGCTTGAGGCAGGCGAAACACAGGAAAATGAACAGCCTGTTGTGCCGAAAAACGGAAAAATCACTGTACAGGTTAAGGGTGACAACCCTAACGTGACGGAAATAGAAATAGAACAGTTACCGACACGGGAAAAAGCCGAAAAACCTACTATATATATTGCAGGTGATTCAACGGCACAAACTTACAACTATACAAAGGTATACCCTCAAACAGGTTGGGGACAAGTTTTTGCCGATTATTTTAATGACGATATAATTATTGAAAACCGTGCAATGGGCGGAAGAAGTTCAAAGAGTTATGACAACGACGGCAGACTTGACAGAATACTTACAGAAATGCACCCGGGTGACTATGTGTTTATTCAGTTCGGTATAAATGACGGAGCTGAAAATAAACCGGAAAGATACATAAGTGTTGAGGACTACAAAAAGTTAATTACAGACAAGTATATCGGTGAAGTTGAAAAACGCGGCGGAACACCGGTGCTTATGACTGCAAATGCGGCTGCTTGGTGGGACGAAGAAAACAACTGTTTTATGGAGTCGCGAAAAGATTACGCAGACCCTACGCGTGAAATCGCGGAAGAAACAGGTTGCAAATTTATTGATGAAAATAAAATCGTGACAGATGCGTGGAACAGTATGAGTAAGAATCGTGTTTTGTCGGGCTATTTTATATGTGAGCCGCTTGAAAGCAAGGCTTATCCGTCAGGTACAAACGACACCACTCATATGAAAGCCAAAGGCGCAAAGAGAGTTGCAAAGCTTATTGCGGATGCAATTCCGGAAAATGTGCCTGAACTGGCAAAGTATTTAAAGGGTGACGAAACATTTACGGATATACAAGGTCATTGGGCGGAAGATGTTATAAAAACACTTGCAGAGAATGACAAAGTATCGGGAGTCGGTGACGGCAAGTTTAACCCTGACGGAACTGTAACGCGTGCGGAATTTTTGAAAATGGCGATGGATTCGTTGGGCATAGTCGGTCACGCATATCGTGACGGCGAGTGCCTTGACGCAACAAATGATGATTGGTATTGCTACTATTTGCAGGGGGCGTTGGATAAGGATATTATTCCTAAAGAAATGATTGAGAACTGCAACGTTACAAAAGTTACTAAAACTCTTGCAGAAGCAACAGATGATAAAGAGGCGGTTACGACTGACGTAAACGTTTATACAGGTAAGTTTGACGGAGATAAGCCGATTACTCGTGAAGAAATGGCTGCGATTGCGGTTCGTTGCAAAAATTATAAAATGAGAAGATTGACAGACTGGGACAATGAAAGACGTTATCCTATTTTTTCGTTTAAGGACAGTGATGAAATTGACGAAAAATATATAAGTGATGTAGTAGAAGCTTATAATCTGAACTATATAGACGGTATGGAGGACGGTCGCTTTGCACCGAAAGAGAATTTGACGCGTGCACAGGCGGCGGTTGTAATGAATAATTTAAAATAGGAGAAATAGGAATGAATATAAAGAAAGTAGTCGCAGCGGCATTGATATTGTCGTCAATGACGGCGGTATCGGCAAGTGCGGCTGAATTTAACGATATCAAAGGTCATTGGGCGGAAGATGTTATCAATGAGCTTGCCAACAAAGATATTATACACGGTGTTTCGGATACAGAATTTAATCCAGACGGAACTGTAACGCGTGCAGAGTTTTTGAAGATGGCTTTGGGTACAGTCGGTATTGCCGATGTGCCGTACAGGAGCGGCGAATGTCTTGATGTTACCGCGTCCGATTGGTACGGCGGTTGTGTGCAAAGTGCGCTCGACAAAGGCTTGATACCTGAAAATATGATTGGCAACTATGCCGCAAAGATAACAGACGGCAAGGCTATTTACAGTGGCTTTTTTGACGGCGATAAGCCGATAAAACGTGAAGAAATGGCATATATGGTTTATATGCTGTATCAATACAGTTGTGATGAGGAGGAGTCCTATAATATACTTACTCCTGTCGATTTACAGTTTGATGATGTAAGCCAAATATCGCAATGGGCATTGGACGGCGTCAGATATGCGTATACAAACGGCTTAATATCGGGTATGGACGATGATACGTTCAGACCGCAGCAAACCGCAACTCGTGCGCAGGCTGCGTCTATTATAAGCAGATTACTTGATAAAACGGAATAGAGGTGTAAGAAATGTTTAGCAAAAAAACAATCAGAATTATTTGTCTTGTTACCGCAATAGCTATGGTTGTACCTATTTGTATAGGTATTATCAGTATGTTTGCAGGTGTTAATTAATGTTTAAGGAGAAGTACATATGAAGAAAAAAATCATATGGTTATTTTATTTGTTGTTTGCAATATGTTTTACTTTTACTGCAATAAATATAATATTGCATAATACATATTATAAAGCATTGCACTTGATTTGTGTTACAACAATATGCTTAGTCGGGTTGACAATAATATATAAAAACCTTTCCAAAAACGAGAAATTCATTGAGAAAAATTATAATAAGATACTTATCTCATTTGGTATAGGTATGTTTATAATAGAGATTGTATTGGGAATTGCATTAAGATATGATCCGTTGTGGGATGTTGGCGCGATACATAAAGGTGCTATTGAATGGGTTGAAACAGGGACGTTTGAAAATTATTATGAATATTTCTATAGATTTCCTAACAATCTTGCGGCAATGGCGTTTTTGCATTTATTTTTCAAAATTGCATCAATATTTGGAATTAAAGACTATTTTGCGGTTTCTGTCGTAATAAACAGTATTATGGTAAGCTGTACAACAGTAATAGTATCACTGATTTGCAAGAAAATAGCTGACGTAAAACATGCCGTTTTTGCATTGGTACTGTTTGGATTCAGTGTGCAATTCTATTTTTTGGGCGGTGCTGTGTATACTGATATGCTTTCTGTTATGTTTCCGGTATTATTTTTCTATTTATATCTGAACTCTAAAGAACAATCGGGAAAAAGAAAAATAATTACATATATATTAATGGGACTGACAATTACAATAGGAAGTTTGAATAAATTCACTGTAATAATAATTGCTATAGCAGTAGGCATTGATTTGCTCATAAACAGAAAATTCAAGGAGTTTACGAAAATTCTTGTCAGCGTAGTGAGTATTATGATGATATTTAATGTAACATTTAATTTATATATGTATTCTTCTCATTTGGACAGACAAACGGCCAAGGGTGAAAATACACCGTATAATCATTGGGTCATGATGGGGCTTAAAGGTGATGGTGTATATAATCCTGAGGATTATGAGTTTACAAGGAAATATGATTACGATGAAAACAGAAACAGTAAGATAAATAAAGAGATTTTCGATAGAATAAAAAAATTGGGCTTTTGTGGTGTATTTGATTTGGCAATGACAAAATCAACAGCAGATTTCGGAAACGGAACATATGGTGCTGAAGATTTTTATAATTGTAATCCTCAAACCAATACAAAGTTGCATGATTGGATTTTGCCCGAGGGGAAGAATTATAAAAAGTATGCAACATATGCAACATCAATGCATATTGCAATATTAATTTTGATGTTAACTGCTGCATGGGGATTTGTATGCTCTGATGATGAAAAACGTAAAAAGATGTTTTCATTGTATTTGACGATATTTGGAGTATATTTGTTTTTGCTTTGCTGGGAAACAAACCGAAGATATTTTTCAAATTTCGCACCTGTAATATTTATTTGCGGAACTTTGGGTATTGATAAATTTATAGAGGTTTGTTTGAAAACTAAAGAAAAAATTAAATGTGGTTTAAAATAGGCTGATAAAGGAACTGTAATGATTTGTTACAGTTCTTTTTTGTTGTAATCGACGCAAATAGTGTATATAATAAGAAATAATCCACAATATATAGTACAATGAAAAAAAGTTCAAAAAAAATGAAAAAAAGTGTTGACAAAAGGGGTAATAGAGTGTATAATAATCAAGTCGTCAGTTGAGAGGGCTAAAGAACACGAAGAAGAGAAGTGTTCGGGTTGAGAAAAAGTTAAAAACTTTTTCAAAAAACTTTTAAAAAAGTCTTGACAAACTGAAAACGATGTGATAGAATAAACAAGCTGTCGCAAGAGAGCATGTACATTGAAAGATAAATAGTGCAGGTTTTATGTCAAACATTTG